>JAZOLM010000046.1:0-1671 GCA_045652985.1 Alistipes sp.
CTTCGATAATAGTTTTCTCTCGGCGTTAATCTCCTCACTATCACGCTCATACACTATCCACCCACGTCTTGCCGGCGTTCCTTGCCTGCTGGCAATAAATCCATGCTGCCCGAGTATCATTCCCAACCTACTGAGCGACATCGGGTGCTTAATATTGCCAGCAGAAATCAATTTTTCGCTAATCTCTGCGGTCGTCAAGAACTTCGAATTCATACTATCCGAGGCAGGTACTGCAAAATACACCTTCAGTAACTCCTCCTCATTCTCCAACGCACGGAACTCCTCGTTGTGCGCCTCCAGCACCTCCATCTCCTCCATGTCAAACCAATAGCTGAAGATTCCCTCCTCCACCAGAGCTTTGGCTTGGGCGTATAGTCGCTCGTAGGGGATAATCGTATGAAACGGATTCTGTATGCTCTCCACCTCAAAGGGCAGCCAACGGCGGTTGCCGGTGATGTCGGTCAAGAACTCGCGTTTGTTCGTGCTCGCACAGAAACTCGCCAACCGCACTCGTCGTTCTTTCAACCTACCATATGCCGCTCGCACATTGACATCGGTGGAAGTGAGGAGCGACTTCACGATATTCATCTCACGCCCACACATAGCATCCAACTCATCTATATTGAGCATACCGTTCTCACAGAGGCGCAAACGGTCGTCTTTGCTGATCTGCCCCGATAGTGGCAGTTTGCTGCTGTAGGCACGCAGTTCGGGCGGAATAAGCTTGTCCAGCCATGTAGTCTTGAAGATACCCTGCCGACCCACAAGAACGAGTACGGTGTGATTCACCACCTCATCTTTCATCCAACTTGCCACCATCGCCACAAACCACTTCTTGAAGCACGCCCGCCAGAGGCGGTCAGCGGAGCTGCCGCTGGTTAGAGGTTCAGAAGGTTCAGTAGCGCTTCGCGCTTGTTCAGAAGTAACTCCTGAACTCCTCAACTCCTGAACACCTGAACTCGCGCTATCGCGCACCGTCACCTGCTGAGCAACCCAATCAATCCAATCAGGCTGTTCCTCCGTCCATTCTCCACACGACAACACATACTCCCTCAGCGGGTGTACATCGGGTATAAGATCCGATTGCAGGGCGGTCATCACCTCTCGGCTAGTGATATTGGCATCATACTCCTGCGCACAGTGACACACGATAGAGTTGATGTCGTGTTTGGTCATCTCACGCCAGTACTCCCCGCCTTTAAACTCTAAACTGTAGCCGCTCAAAGCGGCGTCCTCTGCGGGGTCCCCTATAACGCTCGTGGCGTTATGGGGTGCACTTAAACTATCCGCCATGCGGATTTGCAGCTTATCTGCAATGATATCGTGTCGTAAGCGATTAAATTGTAGGTAGTTGTCTTCGACATACTTGATTGCACATTCTTGTTTGTTCATAAGTTCTTCACGATATTTAATATTGATTCTACATATTCGATATCCACATCTATATCCAGATGTATGTGTGCATGTGGTCGCACCCAATCTTTGCTTATTGTCTGTTGGGAGTTGATTAGCTCATTGACATCAATCCCAAGACATTCAGCCCACGGCTCGATGTAATCCACAGGAATTGTCCCTTGCTTATTAAGCAGTTTGCTCAGTTGTGACACATCCATTCCGATGGCATGTGCCAACGCTGTTTTGGTAGTTGCTTGTGTACTGAGCAAATGGTTT
>JAZOLM010000047.1:0-6513 GCA_045652985.1 Alistipes sp.
CCATCTTCGTCTGTTGCTAAATCCTCTTTGGTCAGCATACACATATCACCGTAAGGGATACCAGTATAACAGGAGAATAAAAAGAGGTCTCGTATATGATAAAGTTTGGCATTATGAAGTGGAGTGGTCATCATTAGTTGCAGTTCCTCTGTGGTCAGATATTTCTGCTCTCTCTTCGGACGCTCCGCCTCATATCCCCAGAATGGATTGGTAGTAAGAATACCATCGGCAATAGCTTCACCGATAATAGTCTTAAAGTTCGTTGTCAGTTGCTTGATAGTCCCCAAAGCCAAATGGCACTCTGTACGCAGATGTAGGTCGTATTTGTCGATAAACGAACGATCCAATGCCGTAAATGGAATGTCTGTCAGCTTGTACTTCTCATTCAAGAACTTCTCGATATGTTGGTATGCGTACCTGTAGGCCCTGAGTGTGCTTGCAACACGATTCACACCTACACGCTTTTCGTAGTTCTTGATGAAGGCACGAAAATAACTCATCAAGGTCTCCTGACCTGATGCCATACCCAATAGAAGGCATTTTACATCTTTTGCCGTTACAATATCGTGTATGGCTATCTGCTCCTGAAAGATGGAGAGTGCCGTAGCACGAATCTCATCCAACTGACGGTTAATCTCACGGGCAGCTACACTTTTACCCGTAGCACGACCTGAGTGCCACATCGTATGAGGCACCGACATCTTCAAACTGAACGCCACTTCGGAGTATCTTCCGACAGTCAATCTCGCCATCACAGGGCAATTGCCTTTGGCATCCGCTTCGCTCTTTTTGAGGTAGAACGCCACCTTTACATTTACCTGATTCATAACTCTTTACTTTGGTTGCAAAATTAAAGTATAAAGAGCAAATGAAAGGCATGAATAATATAGCGGAATATAGAATAAAGTACTATGCCCCAATATCTGAGCCTATATTTTTTCTCACTTCAAGAAAAAATGCTTACCTTTGTCATAGCAAAGATTGGAAAACACGCGTTCTTTGAGGCGGTTATTGGGATGCCGATGGAGATTAAGAACGATTTTTCTGACCGATTTTTGCCCTCAAAAAAGGCAACGGATTAGTAGCAAATCTATATCTTAACTCATCTATATACGGTCTTTCGAGACCGCATTACAACCACGGAAGCCCGTTGCGTATTAAACAATCTACCAACGAATTGCATTATTTTCCAATTTCCTGCCTTTTTCTCGCGAGTTCTTTCTATCTTTGTAGAAAAATTAGCATAGTATGAAGATTGTAGATATAGAACTTGGCTCG
This sequence comes from Alistipes sp., assembly GCA_045652985.1. Lineage (GTDB taxonomy): Bacteria > Bacteroidota > Bacteroidia > Bacteroidales > Rikenellaceae > Alistipes. The sequence goes on from JAZOLM010000047.1 coordinate 1,279, forward strand.
CAGCCGCTCTTTCTGGCACCCATGGAGGACGTCACAGACCCCTCGTTTCGTTATATGTGCAAGAAGTTTGGTGCCGACGTGGTATACACCGAGTTTATCTCCTCGGACGGACTTATCCGCGATGCTTGGAAGTCGCGCGCTAAACTAAACATCGCCGACTATGAGCGCCCCGTGGGCATACAGATATATGGTCACCTCATTGAGCCTATGGTCGAGGCTGCACGCATCGCCGAGAGTGCAAATCCCGATATCATCGATATCAACTTCGGTTGCCCCGTGAAGAAGATTGCGGGTCGCGGTGCTGGCTCGGGAATGATGAAGGATCCCGATCTCATGGTGGAGATGACGCGCCAGATTGTGCGTGCAGTAAATAAGCCTGTAACCGTCAAGACACGCCTCGGTTGGAGCGACGAGATGAAGAATATCGAGGAGATAGCCCTCCGTCTTCAGGATGTGGGCATTGCAGCCCTCACCATCCATGGTCGCACACGTGCCCAGATGTATCGTGGCGAGGCGGACTGGACACTCATTGGCAAGATTAAGAACGACCCACGCATAACCATACCCATCATCGGCAATGGAGATGTCGACTCTGCCGAGAAGTGTAAGCAGATGTTCGATACTTATGGCGTTGATGGCGTGATGATTGGTCGTGCTACGTATGGTCGCCCATGGATATTCAAGGAGTGTAGACACTATCTCGAGACTGGCGAACTGTTGCCACAGCCATCCGTCATTGAGCGCGTAGCAATCGCTAAGGAACATCTTCAGAAGTCCTTAGAGATAAAGGGCGATAGGGTAGGCGTCCTCGAGATGCGCCGCCATCTCACGAACTACTTCAAGGGTCTTCCCGACTTCAAGCAGACACGCCTGAAGCTCGTAACCTCGTTCGATATCGACGAGATAAACGCAACGCTTGACTATGTGGCTGAGCGCTGGGGCGACTACGATATGCGCGATGCCGTGCCTGCGCCCCTCTCACACGATATTTAGTATCACAATACATCATTACGATGACAGATCAAGAGATAGTAAATGCTCTTATAGAGCGTGATAGTCGGGTCACACAGGAGTTCTTCTTCGGCAAGTGTGAGCCGCTATTTAGGAGTATTATGCGTAGCGTATTCTCCTATCGAATAGATTACGACGAGTTTGTCAGCGAGTTCTACATCTACCTCATGGAGGATGATGCTCGCCGTCTTCGCCAGTTCCAGGGGCGTAGCTCGATTTATTCGTGGTTGAAGATTGTTGCGATTAGATATTTTGTAGCAAAGCGCGATCAACTGATAGAAAAGGAGTCCGAAGAGCCTCTTATAGGTAAAGGACAGCTCAGACTGAGTGGTGACTACGAGTCGTCGACCGATGCACAGATGGACGTGGCACGCGTATTTAGCATGATGCCCAATCGCCGTTATGTCTATGTAATTCGCCGATTAGTACTCGAGGATGCCGACCCTCAGGAGGTGGCCGACGAGATGGGCGTGACGGTTGATAATTTGTATAATATTAAGAAACGCGCTATGGCTGATTTTACGAAGCTCGCGCTAAAAGTATTGGGGTAGTTATGGTTAAAAAGTTCTATGATAATAGGTTCTCGGACGAGACCTTGGCAGCATTCATCGATGGTAATGCCACCTCTGAGGAGAGTTTGGATATCATCCAGAGCATGGCAACGGATGAGGAGCTACGCGAGATACTACGCATCGCTGGCGAGGTGGATGCCGACCTTGGTATCTGTCATGACGATGTCGAGATATTCGATGTTGCTGCCCTTGCAGCATTGTGCGAGGAGAGCAACTTCTGTTGCTTGGAGTGCGAGAAGCATATCTTGAAGCGTCGAGGTGTGGAGTACGATGCACAGCACCTCTTGGAGGTGTCGCTACGCAATAAGTGGCAGAGGGAGGATGGCACGGCGCTATTTAACGTGGGTCGCCATCTGGAGAGTTTTGGCTTTGTTGTCGAGCGTCGCTATAAGGCTACTATCGAGGACGTTAGCGCAGCCCTTGATAAGGGTGATGATGTCATCGTTGCGGTGCGCGAGGGTGTGCTCATCTGCGATAAGGGTGTGACGCTCGAGGCCTTGAAGGGCGATATGGCGCCTAACCACACTGTTGTTGTCTTGGGCTACGATGCCGCTAAGCAGGAGGTGACAGTCTACGACCCTAATAGCCGTAATAGCTTCGATATCTATCCCCTTGCACAGTTTATGGATGCTTGGAGCGACTCGAAGAACTATCTTGTGACCTCGAATACGAAGGATGCCAAGGAGTACTCGCCACGTCCTATCGATATCTCGGATGTTGTCCTCAGCCCCGAAATCATCGAGCTTCGCGAGGCTATCGCCGAGAATGCCCACGAGATATGGGCGCAGAACCGCAAGGCGGAGGGTTGGACTTATGGTCTCGAGCGCAACGATGCTCTCAAGCAGACTCCCGATATGGTGCCCTATGCGCAGCTGCCCGAGTCGGAGAAACTCTACGATAGGGAGATGGCAATGCAGACTATCAGCCTGATGCGCAAGCTCGGCTACGACATCGTCAAGAACCATCGCACCACGCTGTATAGCACGCTGAAGTATCGTATTCAGCACTCCGATGTAGAGGAGGTGTGCCCACATTGCGGTGGTGTTCTCTATGAGGGTCAGCGCTATTGCGATAGATGCGGAACAAAGATAGAGTAAAAGAGAGGGACGAGAATTTATCTCGTCCCTTACTGTTATAGGAGTGCCACTAAGGCATCTACATCCTCCTCTGTCGTTGCCCAGCTGGTGACAAAGCGCACAATGCTATGTGTCGCCCCGCGTGGTCCCCAGTAGTCGAAGGCAACCTCCTTGCGTAGCCTGTCGATATCCTCGTTGGGTAGACGGAAGAACTGCTGGTTTGTTGGCGACTCAATCACCACCTCATACCCCGCCTCGCGCATCGCCTCACGCAGACGTATCGCCAAGCCCACAGCGTGCCTGCCTATACTCTCGTATAACCCATCGCGGAATAGGGCTCCAAACTGAATGCCGAGCAGTCGTCCCTTGGCGAGTAACGCTCCATGCTGCTTGACGAGCGGAAAGAGGTTTTTTAGAAGATTGCGGTTTGTCACCACCAACGCCTCGCCAAAGAGCGTTCCGCACTTGGTGCCGCCAATGTAGAATACATCCGCCAGACGCGCTATATCTTGCAACGTGTAGTCGGCTCCCTCAGCAGCAAGACCATATGCCATGCGTGCACCATCGATGTATAGCGGGATAGTGTGCTTGTGACACACGCCGCTTAACACCTCAAGCTCCTCGAGCGAGTATATCGTGCCATACTCCGTCGGCTGCGATATGTATACCATGCCTGGCGCTACCATGTGCTGATATGTCTCGTCGGCGTAGAACTCCTCGATATATCGCTCCACATCCTCAGCCCTTAGCTTGCCATCGTGGTGGGGTAGCGTGAGCACCTTGTGCCCCGATGCCTCAATGGCCCCCGACTCGTGTACGGCGATGTGCCCGCTCTCGGTAGCCAGCACCCCCTCGTGACGCGCTAATATGCCATCTATGGCCGTGGCATTTGTCTGTGTGCCACCCACGAGGAACATAACCTCGGCGTCGGGCGCACCTATCGCCTGGCGAATAAGAGCCTTCGCCTCCTCGGTGTATGGGTCATTGCCGTATCCCGCGGTGTGCTCCATGTTTGTTTCGATGAGAGCCTCAAGCACCTTTGCATGAGCCCCTGCTGTGTAGTCTGAGTTGAAGTGTCGCATGCTAACTATCTTATTTGCGCCTTTGTCAGCGCCTCGCCTAATGAGTGTATATACTCCTCTATCTCCATAGCTCGCTCAAACGAAGGCCTCTTTCGCCCGTTCACATACTGCTGCATGAGCGAGTAGTTTACGCCCATAGCCTGAGATACCTGCCTGACGTTGAGCATCGGGAAACGGTTGAAGAGGTCGCCTATTGGATTTTCGCCATCGGGCATGCAGCTGCGATGCTTCGTGACGTTTACTTTTTTTGCTGAAGACATGGCGTAAAGGTTATTGGATTATTCTCTATTGCGGTGCGAGTAGGTTGTTAAACTATTCTCTATTGCGGTGCGTCTAGGTTGTTAGTTGATTGTTTGTCGCAGACGTTAATGCCTAATACAAAGGTAGTACTATTTCCTCTACCAACAAATTATTTTGTTATATTTTGTTGCGGGTACTCAAAAAAGCACCCGAGTCTATGTTGAACAAACATTGCATATTGGTAATTGTAGGTACTCAAAAAAGTACCCATGTTTTCACCCGACCCTATGTCACTGCCATTTGTCATAGGTACTCAAAAAAGTACCTAAGATGTTGGAATGTACCATGTATTACTGGCAACGTGGGTACTCAAAAAGATACCCAAGGTATTGGGGCGTACAGTGTTTTTGCTGATGATGCGGGTACTCAAAAAGATACCTTTATGGTCAGTTCTGTTGTTGATGTTGGTAGTCATAGGTACTCAAAAAGATGCCAGTGTCCCATTTGCAAACTCAGTGACCACCGTCTGTTGCAGGTATTCAAAAAGATACCCGTGTGGGTTCCACATTCCCCTTAAAATTCGCAGTGCCACAAATGCACAGGTACTCAAAAAAGTACCCATGTCCACACCGCGTAGCTCATGATAACCATCTGATATGGGTACTCAAAAAGATACCCAAATCCTTATGCGGAGTCAGTGATCACCGTCTATTGTGGGTACTCAAAAAAGTACCCAAGATGTTGGGATGTATTGTGCTTTTACTGATAATATAGGTGCTCAAAAAGATACCCATGTTTTCACCCGCCCCTATGTCACTACAACCTATCGTGGGTACTCAAAAAGATACCCATGTGTCACACCTATTTGTTGTATATGCTCTTAACTTCGAGGCCACGGGCGAGCGCGTGCCCTTTGCCGTGCTTAAGGAGCGCACCGAGAGGGATGATGAGGAGCATGAGCGCTACGAGATGATATGCTCGATGAAGAGCGAGGGAATGACACTAAAGCAAATAGCCGAAGTGTTGGGATATAAGAGTCACTCCTCTATTAGTGACATTATAAAGAAATTTTCGGCTTAATTGGTCACTGTCGGTCGTTTTCCCTATATATTCCGACCGACCGACATTAACACAATAATATATATCAATGACAATATATACATATATCAGTATGAGTAATTATAGATATCAGCTTGAGAGATATAGAGGGCGTGGTACTCGTCATACTTGTCCCCAGTGTCATCGTAAACAATC
>JAZOLM010000048.1:0-46677 GCA_045652985.1 Alistipes sp.
TTAGCCTATTGTGTGCATGCGTATCGAGGCCTTGATAAGGGCAATGGCGCGTACGCGATCTATGGCCACCTCCTTGTCTGCATGGTGCTGGTTCTGGCTCACAAGGCGTATGTAACCCTCGTGCTCCGACTTCTGCACATACTTAACCGTGATGTACTCCTCGCCGTCAATGTCTATCGAGAGGAGGTACATGTCGCCCCAGAATACATCGCGCACATCGTTAAGTTGCTTATATAGAATGATGTCGCCACTCTTAAGCAATGGATACATCGAGTCTCCAACAACATATATCGCACCATCGCACTTTGGCAAGTTGGGGATGTTGATGTAGTTGATTGGCTCAAACTGATGCTGTTGCTCGAACAGGGGGATAAGCCCTGCAGTACCCTCAATAGAGTAGAGGGGTACGCTCTGTAGGGGCAATGAGCGGTCGGTGCGAAGGTTGTAGGAGGTGAGGTCGGGCTCAGCATTGAACATCTTGCCATCGCCTGTCTCAATCCAATCGGGGTTGACATTAAAATCTTGAACTAAGATATTTTTGTTGCGTGCCGATAGGCGCGCCTTGCCTGTCTCGATCATTGAGAGTGCCGCCTTGCCGATGCCAAGTCGCTGTGCCATTTGCTCTTGTGTCATGTTTAACTGTTTGCGCATAAGTCTTACGCGCTCGCCTACCGTCTCCATATAAAAATAATCTATATTAAATAATTGAATAAAACTCTTGACAAAGCAAGTTTTTGAACTTATATTTGCACCACAAAGTTAATCTATTTATTTTGAAGTTACAAATTTTATACCAGAAAATTTGATATGAAGTTCAGTAGATTAGTTTAATTTTTCATTAATAATAAACCCTATATTATCAGTTATGTACGAAACAACACCTATAATTTACCTTAAAATTGCCGAGTTGCTATTCGAGCAAATCGGCATGCGTGACTTTTTCACTGGAAGCGTCTCGCTCAACGATGGCGATGTGGAGTGTCGCCTAATATGCACGCTCGTTGTGGAGCGCGACAGACGTAATCCTAGTCGTGTCGTAGCGCTATTGCCCGTGTGGTGGGACTTCAAGACGACTATAGGCTCCGAGGAGCTGAATAACGACTTCTCGTGGTGCGAGATGCTCGAGGCTGTTGAACTATAACCCGTGCGTCTATGGAGAGAGTATCGTTTTGTGACTTTGCCAAAAGTGTCTATCCATTTTTGGAGTTCACCCCCTTTCATAGCACCTACTATGCCATCCTCGAGGCCTTTGCTCAGGGACGCATACCTAAGCTTATAGTCTCGGTGCCGCCGCAGCATGGCAAGAGCGTAGGTTCTACCACATTGCTTCCCGCATATATGCTTGGCTTAGACCCCGATATGCGCATTGCTATCGCTTCATATTCGGGTACGCTGGCTTCGAAATTCAACCGCCGCGTGCAGCGCATAATAGAGTCGAGGGAGTATGCCGAGATATTCCCCGATACAACCATCAAGCAGGGCACGAAGCCCGCGGCATATATACGCACCTCGGACGAGGTGGAGATTATTGGCCACTCGGGCGAGCTTATTAGCGTGGGTCGCGAGGGCTCGCTCACGGGAAATCGTGTCGATTGCTTCATCCTCGACGACCTCTACAAGGATGCCATGGAGGCTCAGTCGCCCGTAGTGCGCGAGAACTGCTGGGAGTGGTACACCTCTGTCGTGCGCACGCGCATGCATAACACGTCGCGCGAACTAATAGTATTTACGCGATGGCACGAGGAGGACCTTATTGGCACGCTTATGCGCACCGAGCCTTGCCGTGAACTACGCTCGCTCGACGATATCAACGAGGCGGATAAAGATACATGGCTTGTGCTTAACTTCGAGGCGCTCAAGGCTTCGCCACCCACTGATCTTGATCCCCGCGCCGATGGTGAGGCGCTATGGCCCGAGCAACAGAGCAAGGAGCTACTTCTTGCCAAACGTCGTCTTGACCCAGTGCGTTTTGAGGCTATGTATCAGGGGCACCCCTCGACAAAGGAGGGACTACTCTATGGTGATAACTTCCGTGAGTATGCCATATTGCCGCGCGATGTGGTGGCGCGAGCGAGCTATGTCGATACAGCGGATGAGGGAGAGGATTACCTGTGTGCAGTCGCCTATGTTGTTGATACTGATGGGGTGATATATATTACGGATGTTGTGTATTCGCGCGAGTCGATGGAGCATACCGAGCGCCTTGTTTCGGCAATGTTTCGCGCCAACAACACGCTGCGCGCCGCCGTGGAGAGTAACAACGGCGGTAGGGGCTTTGCGCGTGCTTTGCAGCGCCTCGAACCCAAGGTGCGCGTGGAGTGGTTTCATCAGAGTGGTAACAAGGAGGCTCGCATCCTCTCGAATTCAGCCACGGTGCTCCACACTATACGCATGCCGCGCGACTGGGCGCAGCGCTGGCCCGAGTTCTATGCCCACCTCACCACCTTCCGTCGCCTCTTTAGGGCTAATCGCCATGACGATGCCGCCGATGTGTTGACGGGTATCGTTGAGCGCGAGGTGACACCCGCCTCCAACGGCAAGTGGCAGAGGGCACGGTTTATATAGCTTTTAGTGGGCATGGGTGCTATGAGCGTTTAGAGGATGTACTACGCTCTCTAAATATGCGGAATCTCTCTAAATGTGCAATATGTTGTCAAACGGACGAAAAATGTTGGTCGTTTGTGAATTATTTTGTAACTTTGTCGGATGCAAAATGTGTAATGCCTTAATTGTGGGCGTTATAACCATAAAACGACAGATATGAACTATCTCAAAATAATATTCTACGGATTCCTAACCTTTGCACAGAAGTACCCCTTCTTTACATTGGCATTCCTAGCTGCTGTAATCCTTCCGCCAATCTTCTTCCCCGAGGTGCTCTGGTTTATGCTCGGTATGTTTATCATAGCCCTTATCGTTATCGGCTTGATATGGCTGCAGTTCTACCGCATGAAGCGTCAGATGGAGAAGGAGTATCGTGATGCTATGAATGGCAAGATGGGCGGCAACAATGCGGGTCCAGGTGCAGGATTTACAGGCTACGGCTTTGCACGCGGCATGCGTCTTGAGGACTTTGTGCAGCAGATGCAGCAGCAGGCAGATGCCCGCCAGGCGAGTGCCCAGCAGCAGCCCAAGAGTGACTCTGCATCAAAGAGCCAGAAAAAGTCTAGCGACCAGGGTGAGTATGTCGATTTTGAGGAGATTAAGTAACGCACAAAACAGAGACAACATAGTATGATAAAACTATTAGAGAGCATAGGCCGCTACACATTGCTACTCGGCAAGGTCTTCTCGCGCCCCGAGAAGATGCGCATATATTTGCGTCGTATAGCCTACGAGATTGAGGCACTCGGCTTCAACTCTATATCGCTTACGGCTATTATCTCGACATTTATCGGTGCTGTAATGGCGCTCCAGATGGCCATCACCCTCGAGTCGCCCTTCATCCCTAAGTTTATGATTGGTTACGCTACACGTGAGGTTATGGTGCTCGAGTTCTCATCTACCGTATTGGCGCTAATCCTCTCGGGTAAGATTGGCTCAAACATCGCATCAGAGATTGGTACGATGCGTATTACGGAGCAGATCGACGCTCTCGAGATTATGGGCGTGAACTCTGCGTCGTACCTCATCCTGCCCAAGATCGTGGCAACCGTAATCTTCTTCCCCTTGCTCACGCTCTTTAGTATCTTCGTGGGCGTGTTGGGTGGCTACGCCTTGAGTGTGCTTACGGGTGTCGTGCTGCCAGGCGACTATATACAGGGTCTCTTCTACTACTTCGAGCCCTTCGCTATAACCTATGCACTGGTCAAGGGTGCCGTTTTCGCCTTTATCATCACCTCAATCTCGGCATACTGCGGCTACTACGCCAAGGGTAACTCACTCGAGGTGGGTAAGGCCTCTACACGTGCCGTAGTGTCGAGCTCTGTGGCCATCATGGTATTTAACCTTATCCTAACACAAATTATGCGCGCATGATACGAGCAGACCACATATCTAAGGCCTTTGAGGGCCGCATGGTGCTCAACGATATCTCTGTTGAGTTTGAGACCGGCAAGACAAATCTTATCATCGGTCGTAGTGGCTCGGGTAAGACCGTGCTTCTAAAGTCGCTCGTGGGACTCCACGATGTGGACTCGGGTAAGATATTCTACGACGATGGCTGCTACACAGACCTCAACTTCAAAGAGCGTAAGGAGGTGCGCAAGGAGGTGGGTATGATCTTCCAGGGCGGTGCTCTGTTGGACTCTTCCACTGTGCGCGAGAATGTGCGCCTACCCCTCGACCTCTTCACCGATATGTCGGAGGGCGAGAAGCGTGACCGCGTAACCTTCTGCCTCGAGCGCGTGCGCCTTACTGGTGCTGACCACCTCTACCCCTCGGAGCTTAGTGGTGGTATGGTCAAGCGTGTGGCCATTGCGCGTGCCATCGTGCTCAATCCCCGCTACCTCTTCTGCGACGAGCCCAACTCGGGTCTCGATCCCCAGACGTCGGTGGTTATCGACAACCTTATCCACGATATTACCAAGGAGTTTAACATCACAACGATAATAAATACGCACGATATGAACTCGGTGATGGAGATTGGCGAAAAGATTGTATATATCCACGAAGGTCATAAGTGGTGGGAGGGCACAAAGGATGATATCCTTTTGTCGGATAACCCCGAACTCAACGACTTCGTCTTCGCCTCGGCGATGGCAAAACGTGCAAAAAGTGTATCACGATAGCATATAAGTGGCAAAAAGGGGGATTTTTATATTAAAAAAGTTAAATTTTCCTTTGCTTGTTAGGTCAAAAGTGTTTAACTTTGTAATTGCAAAACTGTTTATCGAAATTATTAACTATTAATTTAATACTTTTTTGACTATGTCACAGATTAAGATTGGTATCAACGGTTTCGGTCGTATCGGCCGTATGGTATTCCGTGCAGCTTGCGCTCAGGCTGACAAGTTCCAGGTTGTAGGTATCAACGACCTTTGCCCCGTAGATTACTTGGCATACATGCTTAAGTACGACACTATGCACGGCAAGTTCGAGGGTACTGTTGACTACTGCGAGGAGAAGAACCTCCTTATCGTAAACGGCAACCCTATCCGCGTAACTGCAGAGAAGGATCCCGCACAGTTGAAGTGGAACGAGGTTGAGGCAGAGTACGTTGTTGAGTCAACAGGTTTGTTCCTCACAGCTGAGAAGGCTCAGGCACACATCGAGGCTGGTGCTAAGTATGTAGTTATGTCAGCTCCTTCAAAGGACGATACTCCTATGTTCGTATGCGGTGTTAACACATCTGAGTACGCTGGTCAGAAGATCGTTTCTAACGCTTCATGTACTACAAACTGCTTGGCTCCTATCGCTAAGGTTTTGAACGACAACTTCGGTCTCGTAAACGGTCTTATGACAACTGTTCACTCTGTAACTGCTACACAGAAGACTGTTGACGGTCCATCATTGAAGGACTGGCGTGGTGGCCGCGCAGCTTGCGGTAACATCATCCCCTCTTCAACAGGTGCTGCAAAGGCTGTAGGTAAGGTTATCCCCGCTCTTAAGGGTAAGCTCACTGGTATGTCAATGCGTGTTCCTACTTTGGACGTATCTGTTGTTGACCTTACTGTAAACCTCGAGAAGCCTGCTACTTACGAGGAGGTATGTGCAGCTATGAAGAAGGCATCAGAGGGCGAGTTCAAGGGTATCCTTGGCTACACTGACGAGGCTGTTGTATCTTCAGACTTCCTTGGCGACGCTCGTACATCTATCTTCGATGCTACAGCTGGTATCGCTATCAACGAGACCTTCATGAAGGTTGTTTCATGGTACGACAACGAGTGGGGTTACTCTAACAAGGTTCTCGACCTTATCGCAATCATGAAGAACTACAACAAGTAGTCTTTCGATAGATAGCTTATTGCAATAGGGGAGTTCGGAGCGTTGCTCTGAACTCCCTTTATTTATATGGGATCAGTCGAAAACCAAGTAGAGGGACAAAATAAAGTGAAAGGTGAATGATGAAAAGTGTGGTGTCTGCGACGCATATTAAAACTTCGTCATTGCGAAGAATTGCAACATAAGACCTTGCTGATACAGATGGCTGTCCATGCAATTCTGTGGCAATCTACCTTTGTGTATTCACCTCGCTGATACACTTCCCACCCTCAGCATCCACAGCATTATAAAACAGTGGTAGATCCTCACGTCGGCGCATGGGGGCGAATTGAGCTCAATACCCTCGCGGTTGCGCCTCCTCAGGACGACCAGGTTTATTAGGTACTGATGCAAAAAAGCCCTGCTTTTTGCATCAGTACCATTTATTAAAGGGAATGGTTATCTCTGCTTTTATGGGCGCTTCTTTCGCTGGAAATCATGGCAGAGCCTTTGTGTGTTATCGCACCTTATGCTTGTGGAAGTGGGGTGTGACGCTGCGCATGAAGAATATCAGGGCGATGATAATTAGCATAGCACCCATCATGTAGCAGTAGGCGTAGCCCCATTGCGAGATATAACCTCCCAGCAGCATACCGCAGCCGATGCCCACGTCCCAGCCTGTAAGATAGGTGGCATTCGCCGTGGCGCGGCGCGAGTTGGGCGCAAGGTTGATGAATAGGGTGTTGTAGGCAGGGAACATCGTGCCATAGCCATAGCCAAATAGGAAGGCGGTGACAAAGTAGACGACATATCCCAGTGTCGCGCTTATCGATGCAGCCTCGCCAAGTAGCGCCTCGCCCACACCGCCCAGGAAGGCGATGCAGATACCCATGCGTATGGTCTCGGTGATATAACCCTTGTCCACCCTCTTACCCGAGTGTAGGCGTGAGGCGATAAGTCCTGCCGCCATCACCGTGAAGAAGAGTCCCGAGCTATGCGTGATGCCCGAGTCGAGGGCGTAGAGCGCGATGTAGCTCGTGGTCATGCCATAGGGTATGGCGAGTAGGAAGAAGGCTATGCAGGCGCGGATGCCCTCCTTGAGGAAGAAGCGGTCGGCAGATAGCTTGAAGTCTCCCTTCGGAAGCTCGCGCTTGGGAACGTGTACCAAGGTGCCAAGCGTGAGACCTATGATGCCCGTAATGAGTGACGTGGCAAAGAGCAACATATAGTTGCCCGTAGAGATGATGAAGAGTCCCGCCATAGGACCAAATGCCATTGCCAGGTTGTTGGTCACGCCGTAGTAGCCCAATCCCTCGCCACGGCGCGACGAGGGCATAACGTCGATGACGAGCGTATTGCCCGCCGTTGTGAGCATGCCGAAGCTGAAGCCGTGGAAGATGCGCAGGAGGATGAACATCGCCAGCGACGCCGTGATGGCAAAGTAGCCGAGGAAGGTGGCCACAAAGGTGGCGTAGGCGATGAGGTAGACCTTCTTGCGTGGAAAGGTGTCTGCCACATAGCCCGTTATCGGGCGCACCGAGAGCACCGCAATGACATAGCACGACAGCACAACGCCCACCAACGACTTGCCAATATGGAAGGTCTCGGCAAGGTATAGTGGCAGCGTGGGCACAAGTATGAAGAAGGAGAACGACATCATAAATGCCGCTATGCAGACAAAGACATAATCGCGAGTCCACAATCTATCTACAGTTGTTGTCATGCCCCTCATCAAACATTAACCAATAGTATGCATTCTCACCGATGCCTTGATAAGAGCTATCGCGCGTATGCGGCTTATCTCAACCTCCTTGTCGGCATGGTGCTGATTTTGGCTTACGAGCTTCACGTAGCCCTCATGCTCCGACTTCTGAACATACTTCACGGTGATGTACTCCTCGCCATCCATATCTATAGATAGTAGGTACATATCACCCCAGAAGACATCGCGAACGTCGTTGAGCTGCTTATATAGTATAATGTCGCCACTCTTGAGTAGTGGATACATAGAGTCGCCAACAACATATATCGCGCCATCGCACTTCGGAAGGTTGGGAATGTGGATGTGGCTCACGGGCTTTGCCGAGGCATTATCCTGGAAGAGAGGCACTAATCCCGCTGTACCCTCCATGGAGTATAGAGGTACGCTCTGCAGCGGTAGCGACTTGTCTGTGCGGTGAGCATATGGCGTTAGGTCGGGCTCGGCATTGAATATCTGCCCATGTCCTGTCTCGATCCACTCGGGGTTAACATTAAAATCTTGAACTAAGATATTCTTGTTGCGTGTAGATAGTCGAGCCTTGCCTGTCTCGATCATCGAGAGGGCTGCTTTTCCAACGCCAAGTCGCTGAGCCAATTGCTCTTGTGTCATGTTAAGATGTCTGCGTATAAGCCTTAGTCGATCGCCTATAGTCTCCATATAAAAAGATTTTATATTAAATAATTGTACGAAACTATTGCATATATAAATATTTGAATATATATTTGCACCACAAAGTTAAGCAATTTATCCGTAATTGCAAATCTTTTATTAAGTTTTTCTAATCTTTTTAACACCTAATCAGCTATGTACGCTATTCAACCTTCACTTTACCGTGAGGTTGGAGAGAGGCTGGTGGAGGCTATTGGCACAAAGGAGTTCTTCTCGGGCTGCATCAATCTTAATTTTGCGGATGTCGACTGCGAGCTACGCACGACGCTTATCATCGAGCGCGATGCGCAACCTGCGGAGGGCTACTGCTTCAAGCCAATAACACGCCTAATACCCATCTGGTGGGAGTTCCACACCTATAAGAGCGACGAGGAGATGTTCAACGACTTCTCGTTTAGGGAGCTCATCGAAGCCACTCTCTAACCCCCTTTTAAACCCTATTTAACCTATGAAAAAGAGAGATGAAATCTGTTCGTTCGAACAGTTTGCAGGGGAGGTGTACCCCTTTCTTGAAATCACACCCTTTCATCGCACCTACTACCGCATACTCGAGATGTATGCTCGTGGCCAGATACGAAAACTTGTTGTCTCCGTGCCGCCGCAGCATGGCAAGAGCGTCGGTGCGTCGACACTTCTACCCGCCTATATGCTCGGCATAGACCCCGATATGCGTATCGCCATCGCCTCCTACTCGGGGACTCTCGCCTCGCGCTTCAACCGCCGTGTGCAGCGCATCTTGGAGTCGAGGGAGTATAACGCCATCTTCCCCGATACCACTATCAAGCAGGGAACGAAGCCGGCGGGCTACATTCGCACCTCGGATGAGGTGGAGATTGTGGGGCATAAGGGCGAGCTGTTGTCCGTAGGTCGCGAGGGCTCACTCACGGGCAATCGTGTCGACTGCTTCATCCTTGACGACCTATATAAGGATGCCATGGAGGCGCAGTCACCACTGGTTCGCGAGAACTGCTGGGACTGGTATACGTCAGTGGTGAGGACGCGTATGCACAACGCCTCGCGCGAGATTATTGTCTTCACACGCTGGCATGAGGAGGACCTCATAGGGCGACTTATGGCCACGGAGCGTGTGCGCAGGTTCGAGCGCTGGAGCGATGTTGAGGAGCTGGAGCATGACGAGTGGCTCTATCTTAACTTCGAGGCTATCAAGCAGTCGCCACCCACGGAGATAGACCCGCGCGAGCGTGGCGAGGCGCTATGGGCAGCGCAGCATAGCGTAGCGCTGCTGGAGAGTAAGCGCAGGCTCGACCCTGTGCGCTTTGAGGCTATGTACCAGGGGCACCCCATAGCGCGTGAGGGACTGCTCTATGGCGATGGCTTTGTGGAGTATGACGAGCTGCCGCGCGATATCGTGCGTCGTGCAAGCTATACCGACACGGCGGATGGTGGTGGCGACTACCTCTGCTCGGTGGCCTATGCCGTAGATAGCGATGGCGCCATATATGTTACGGATGTCACCTTCACGGATGAGTCTATGGATGTTAGCGAGAGGCTCGTCGCCGAGATGCTCAAGCGCAGCGATACGCGCGAGGTGGTCGTGGAGAGTAATAATGGCGGTAGGGGCTTCGCCCGCTCGCTGCAGCGCCTGCTGCCTCACACGAGGGTGGAGTGGTTCCACCAGAGCGCTAATAAGGAGGCGCGCATACTCTCCAACTCCGCCACCGTGCTGCATAATATCCGTATGCCCCGAGGTTGGAATATGATGTGGCCACAGTTTTATAATAACCTCACCACCTATCGTCGCTTGTTCAGAGCTAATAGACACGATGATGCTGCGGATGTAGTTACGGGCATCGTCGAGCGAGAGATAAACACGCGTCGCCGCGGCGTTAAGATGTGCTTCTGCGGCCGATGATTGTTTGTGGTGGGGTGGGTGGGGTATAAGGAATTTAGTGATTTTAGGGAGTGGTTGGAATGGGTAGTTAAGGCGAGTGTAGTGAAGGGTAGTTGAGTGTAGTGAAGAGTAGTGAAGGGAAGAATTATTAAAACGCACTATACTCGCTAAATTCCTTATATTCACTAATTCCCTTAAACTCCCTAAACCCCTTAGCTTCTACTGAATAACCTTTGGGAACGCCACACCCGAATTTCTTGATAGAAGGGGTTAGGCTTGGTCTTGACATGAAATTGGGCTGGATAGGACATACTTGACGTATTTCCTATTCAGCCCAATGATTGAGAGGTCGAGAATGACCCCTTATCTCAAGAAATTACTTGGTGCGGTTTACGTACGAGTTGTAACGCCACTTAGCATTCTCCTCCGCAGCCTCGAACAACTGCTCAGCCTCAGCTGGGAACGCCTTCTGGAGTGATGTGTAACGTACCTCCTTCATGAGGAATGCACGGAACTTCGACCAGTCTGGCTCCTTAGAGTCCAAGATAAATGGATTCTTGCCCTCAGCCTCGAGCTGTGGGTTGTAGTGCCATAGGTGCCAGTAGCCACACTCCACAGCCTGCTTACCTACGGTCTGTGTGCGTGTCATGCCGCCCTTGATACCATGGTTGATACATGGAGCGTAGGCGATGATGAGTGATGGACCTGGGTATGCCTCAGCCTCCTTGAGTACGTTGAAGAGTTGCTGCTGTGATGCGCCGATAGATACCTGAGCCACATATACATAGCCGTATGTCATGGCGATAGCGCCGATATCCTTCTTGCGGATGCGCTTGCCGGCAGATGCGAACTTAGCCACAGCACCCACAGGTGTAGACTTAGATGACTGACCACCAGTGTTTGAGTATACCTCAGTGTCGACAATAAGGATGTTAACATCCTCGCCTGATGCCAATACGTGGTCTACGCCGCCGAAGCCGATGTCGTAGCCCCAGCCATCACCACCGATGATCCACTGTGACTTCTTAACAAGCCAATTCTTGTACTCGAGGATGGTCTTGCAGTAGTCGCAGTCGCAAGCCTCAACCATTGGGAGTAGGCGTGCGGTGATCTCGCGTGATGCAGCAGCGAGGTGACGGTTGTCGATCCACTCCTGCATAGTAGCCTTAAGCTCCTCAGAGCAGCAGTTGCACTCGGCGATAGCCTTGCGCATAACATCCTCAAGACCCTGACGTAGCTTCTCAACACCCACGCGCATACCGAGACCGAACTCAGCGTTATCCTCAAAGAGTGAGTTTGCCCATGCAGGACCCTGACCCTTAGCATTTGTGCAGTATGGTGTTGATGGTGCTGAGCCAGAGTAGATAGATGTACAGCCTGTAGCGTTAGCCACCATCATGCGGTCACCAAAGAGCTGTGTGATAGCCTTGATATATGGAGTCTCGCCACATCCAGCACAAGCACCCGAGAACTCGAACAATGGCTGTGCGAACTGGAGGTTCTTCACAGACTTAGTCTTGTCTACGTGCTCTGTGTAGCCGATATTCTTTGTTACATAATCCCAATTCTTAGCCTCGGCAACCTGCTCAGCCAAAGGACGCAATACGAGTGCCTTCTCCTTCGCAGGACATACGTCAACGCAGTTGTTACAGCCTGTACAATCCATTGGCGATACCTGGATGCGGAACTTGAGAGCCTTGGTCTCACCCAAGCCCTGCTTCCACTCCATGCCGCTTGCTGCTGCCTGCTCCTCGGTAGCGAGGAATGGGCGGATGGCAGCGTGAGGACATACATATGCACACTGGTTACACTGGATACAGTTCTCGATCTTCCACTCAGGAACGTGGGTTGCGATGCCGCGCTTCTCGTATGCTGCGGTGCCGTTATCCCAAGTACCATCCTCACGGCCGTTGAATGCCGATACTGGAAGCATATCGCCCTTGAGAGCGTCGATAGGCTTGCATACGTTGCGTACGAAGGCTGGGATGTTCTCGTCGATGGCTGCTGCTGATGCCTCAACCTCGATCGATGCCCACTCGGCAGGTACCTCTACCTTGACAACAGCCTCGCAGCCAGCGTCTACCGCTGCGTAGTTCATGTTGACAATCTCCTCGCCCTTCTTGCCGTATGACTTGTAGATAGCCCTCTTCATCTCCTCGACAGCCTTCTCGATAGGAATGATGTCGGCAATCTTGAAGAATGCTGCCTGCATGATGGTATTTGTGCGTGAGCCAAGACCGAGCTCCTCGGCAATCTTCGTTGCGTTGATGATGTAGAAGTTGATACCGTTCTTCGCAAGGTACTGCTTCATGTGTGCTGGAAGAGTGCGGCATGTTGTCTCAGCGTCGTTAACCGAGTTGAGAAGGAATGAGCCACCCTGCTTCAAGCCCTTTAATACGTCGTACTTCTCTACGTATGATGGCACGTGGCATGCCACAAAGTCGGGAGTTGTTACGAGGTATGGCGATGTGATTGGGTTATCACCAAAGCGAAGGTGCGATGATGTGTAACCGCCCGACTTCTTTGAGTCGTATGAGAAGTATGCCTGGCAGTACTTGTTTGTTGCGCCACCGATAATCTTAATAGAGTTCTTGTTAGCACCTACAGTACCATCAGAACCAAGACCGAAGAACAATGCCTCGAAGGTACCCTCCTTAGCCATTGATACCTCCTCGCCTACTGGGAGTGAGAGCATTGTGACGTCGTCGTTGATACCCACGGTGAAGTGGCTCTTTGGAGCCTCCGCTGCGAGGTTCTCGAATACTGCCAACATCTGTGCTGGGGTAGTATCCTTAGATGAGAGACCGTAGCGACCGCCGATGATCATTGGGCGCTTCTCGCACTCGTAGAATGCGTCGCGGATATCCAAGAATAGAGGCTCGCCGTTTGCTCCTGGCTCCTTGGTGCGGTCCAATACGCAGATGCGCTTCACCGACTTAGGAAGCACGTTGAAGAGGTACTTCACTGAGAATGGGCGGTAGAGGTGTACGGTGATGACACCCACCTTCTGACCCTGTGTGCGTAGGTAGTCTACACACTCCTTGATAGTCTCGGTAACAGAGCCCATGGCGATGATGATGTTCTCAGCCTCTGGGTCACCATAGTATGTGAATGGCTTGTACTCGCGACCAGTGATTGTCGAGATCTTCTCCATAGCCTCAGCCACCATGTCAGGCACTGCATTGTAGAACTTGTTTGATGCCTCGCGTGTCTGGAAGTAGATATCTGGGTTCTGGGCAGTACCGCGTGTTACTGGGTGCTCAGGGTTGAGACCGCGCTGGCGGAATGCCTTCAATGCCTCACGGTCGAACATCGCTGAGAGCGATGCCTCGTCGATAAGCTCAATCTTCTGAATCTCGTGTGATGTGCGGAAGCCATCGAAGAAGTGTACGAAAGGAATACGTGCCTGGAGGGCTACGATGTGTGCTACACCTGCGAGGTCCATAACCTCCTGAACAGATGATGTTGCGAGCATGGCAAAGCCTGTCTGACGCACTGCCATCACATCCTGGTGGTCACCAAAGATTGATAGTGACTGCGCTGCAAGAGCACGTGCCGATACATGGAATACGCCTGGGAGAAGCTCTCCGGCAATCTTATACATGTTTGGCACCATCAACAGGAGACCCTGTGATGCTGTGAATGTTGATGTAAGAACACCGCTCTGCAATGAGCCGTGTACGGCGCCTGCTGCACCTGCCTCCGACTGCATCTCCACCACCTTTACGGTGTCACCGAAGATGTTTGTTTTGCCCTGTGCCGACCACTCATCAACGAGCTCTGCCATTGTTGACGATGGGGTGATAGGGTAGATGGCTGCCACCTCCGAGAACATATATGCGATATGCGCTGCGGCGTAGTTACCATCACATGTGATAAATTTCTTCTCTGCCATATTTCTTTCCTAATTGTAAAATTTACTTGTCCAACGCCATGCTGAGATGCCCCTCGACTATATCGCCTGTGAAGGCTTTGCCGATGCTAAGATGTTAACTCTCAATTTGTAGCACCCTTCAGCAAGTACTATATATGCAAAAATCTGCGCAAAGTTACATAAATCATGTGAAAAATCATAGGATTTTTTGTGTTAACTTTTTAACACTTAGCAATTGTTCTAAATCGCTATTGACATATGCTTGGTCTGTAGGCGCGAGTGAAAAAATCTTCGGCATAGGTTTTGTTCTAAGGGGTTGATTAAAATAGGTATAATTATGATAAACTCAAGGGGTCTCTCTGCACACGCGGCGCTTATATTTTGCAACATTATTTGGGCGTGCGATTACCCATTCTATAACCTCGTTTTGGGCAGGTATGTCTCGCCCATGGCTATGGTCGCCGCCTCGCTACTCATAGCCGCACTCTTCTCGCTTGTGCCGCTGCTGTGGGAGCGCTATGAGCATGTTGAGCCGGCCGATAGGGCAATGATGCTTGGGGCGGCACTGCTCATGGGTGTGGGGCGCAAGCTATGCATGATGTTCGGTCTTGCGCAGACATCGGCCATCGATGGCTCGATAATAAGCACTATTACGCCACTACTCGTGCTGCTGCTCTCGGTGTTTGCTGGCTTTGAGCGTTTTACGCGAATGAGAGTTCTTGGCTTGTTATTGGGAATGGCGGGTACTATGGCGGTGATAATCACCAGCCAGAGTGCTCACCACGAACACTCAAGCACCATAGGTAATATGCTTATTTTTAGCTCAACGTGTGTCTCGGCAATATATATGGTGTGGCTGCGACGCTTAGTATCGAAGTATCGTGTTACGACAATCCTTAGGTGGATATATTGCTCCTCGGCAATCGCCATTCTCCCCTTTGGCGCCCATGAGATTGCCACCATCGAGCTATCCTCGATGGGTGGGCTTATACTCTTTGCCTCGCTCTTTGTATTGATAGTGCCTACGTATCTGCCCAATATGTTGTTGAACTACTCGCTGCGCGTGGTCGCCCCCACAATGTCGAGTGTCTACTCATATATACAGCCCGTTGTGGCAATATCGCTTGCTGTGGCTATGGGCATCGATAGGTTGCACGCCGATACGGTGCTCTTCGCCATTATTATATTTCTCGGTGTCGCCCTTGTCGTTGGCTCCTATCGTAGAGGTGGAGCGTAGTATTTTGCTGCAACACGCCTTGTGGTTTCAAAATTATTGCTAACTTTGTTGAGCTAAATTGAAATAGTCGCAGGGTGTTGTATGGCATATCTATTATCACTTCTTATACTTTTAATCTCGCCGCTGCTGTGTAGTGCGCAGGAGTCGGAGCAATCCTCAGATAATGACTCCTTAATATTGTGGTATGACCGCCCTGCGGAGTTTTGGGTGGAGTCTCTGCCATTGGGCAATGGTCATCTGGGAGCTATGATTTCGGGAGGTGTCTCTATCGATTATATCGGTCTTAATGAGGGTACGATGTGGAGCGGCGGTGTGCAACATACCGACAACCCCGAGGCCTTGGAGTGGCTGCCATGCATCCGTGAGGCGTTGCTCGAGGGTGATAACCGCCGCGCCGAGGAGCTTATGTATCGCTACTTTACCTGCTCGGGTGGTGGCTCGGCATCGCCTGAGTATGGATGCTACCAGATGCTTTGCAACATGTGGGTTAAGAGCGATATTGCCGAAGATGCCAAGATTGAGGACTACCGTCGTGAGCTACGCCTGCGTGATGCCATTGCAACAACATCGTTCAAGGCGGATGGCGTGGAGCATCACCGTGAATACTTCACCTCGTTTGGTTTGGGTGAGTTTAATGCGCGGTATACAACATCGGCTGCAACAAGCTATGAGATATCGCTATCGCGTCCCGAGTGCGCGACGATCAAGGCGTGGAGCAATGTTCCCGATAAAGGCTTAATCTCAATTGAGGGCACACTAAATAGTGGTAGCGACAAGGAGGGTATCACCTACTATGGTCAATTAGTGGTCGAGACCGATGGTTGTGTCTCGGTTGAGGAGAATCGCCTAAGGGTGTCCGATGCTACGGCGGTGGAGTGCTTTTTCAGAGCCAAGACCTCTTATAACTGCTATACCCCCAAACATACAGTTCGGGACTTGATGATAGAGGATGGTGTGTATAGACGCGAGATTAACGACTTTAACATGATTCGCGATGGGCATATCGAGGCGTATCGCTGGATGTTCGACCGTGTGGAGATTGACCTTGGTGAGCAGAGTCTTGATGTCCCTACCGATAGGCGTTTGGAGGAGTATGCAGCTACAGGTGATGACCCATCGCTCGCGGCGCTCTATGCTCAGTATGGTCGCTATCTGCTAATATCTTCGGCATACCGCGCCGAATTGCCTCCTAATCTTCAGGGCATATGGGCGGCTGGTACATGGACACCATGGAATGGCGATATGCACCTAAACATAAATCAGCAGATGAACCACTGGCCATTGGAGGTGGGTAACCTCGGCGAGTTGATAATCCCTCTGACGCGATATGTCGAGGGGTTGGCGGTGTCGGGCGAGCATACTGCCAAGCACTTCTACGATGCCAAGGGGTGGTGTGCCCATATATTGGCAAATGCGTGGGGCTTCACCTCGCCCTCCGAGGACCCGTCGTGGGGCGCAACGAATACCTGTGGTGCGTGGATAGCACTTCATCTGTGGGAGCACTACCTCTATACGCTCGACAAGGAGTATCTTAAGCGAGTCTATCCGCTCATGCGTGGCTCGGCAGAGTTCCTGCGCTCGATACTTATCGAAGATCCCAAGAGTGGCTATCTTGTCACTGCGCCTACGACATCCCCCGAGAATGGCTTCTATCTGAACGAGGAGGATGCGAAAAATGGCATAGTCACACATATATGCATGGGCTCGACGATGGATAACCAGATTACGCGCGAGATATTCGAGGCTGTTATTCAGGCTGCCGAGATTTTGCGTTGCGATAGGGCATTGGTTCGCAACCTACGCAAGGCGGAGGCGCGCCTCGTCCCAACGCGCATATCCTCCGACGGTCGCATCATGGAGTGGATGGAGGAGTATGAGGAGGCAGAGCCTCAGCATCGTCATGTGTCGCACCTCTTCGGCTTGTATCCTGCCGCGCAGATAACACGCTCTACGCCCGAACTATTGGAGGCTGCGCGCCGCACTCTCGAGGTGCGTGGCGATGCCGGAACGGGGTGGTCGCGTGCATGGAAGATATGCTTCTGGGCGCGTATAGGCGATGGTAATCGTGCTGCTAAGTTGCTACACTCGCTACTTGAGCCAGCGCTTACAGATGGTGGCGAGAGGGGTGGTACATACCCCAATCTCTTCTGCTCACACCCACCATTCCAGATTGATGGTAACTTTGGCGGTGCGGCAGGCGTTATGGAGATGCTTCTGCAGAGCCACGATGGTGTCATCGATATCCTCCCAGCGCTCCCCGATGCTTGGCACACAGGGTCGTTTAGCGGACTACGCGCGCGTGGAGGCATAGATGTGAGTTGCAGCTGGTGTGATGGTAGGGTAGTGTCGGTGACGCTCTTTTGCGCACGAGAGTGCACCGTGACACTACGTCTTCCCGATGGCTCGACCCGTGAGGTGCAGTGTGAGGTATGTACGCCAAAGATTATAAGTTTTTGATATCATAACCTTTATATTATATGAAGATTGCAGTTATTGGAGCAGGTAATATGGGTGGTGCGTTGGTGCGTGGTCTTGCGCGTGGCACCATGGTCCCAACATCAGAGATATATGTCTCAAACCCCTCGATGCCTAAGTTGGAGGCCCTGAAGCAGGAGTTCCCCGAGTTAAACATAACCACAGATAATTGCGAGGCTGTGGCCTCGGCAGATATGGTGGTGCTCGCCGTGAAGCCCTGGAAGGTGGAGGAGGTGCTCGCGCAGATTAAGCCTCATATGGACTACTCGCGCCACGTCGTTGCCTCGATGGTGGGTGGCTTGGGCATCGCGCAACTCTCGGAGTGGTTGGATAAGGGTAGTGGGGTATTGCCAGCCACATACCTTATAATCCCTAATACGGCGATTGCGACAATGAGTAGCATGACCTTTATAGCCTCGGCGCGCTCAACGCAGGAGCAGGATGCCTATATAAAGGGTGTGTTCGACGAGCTGGGTGAGGCAATGCTCGTTGATGAGGGGCTCATAGCTGCCGGAACGTCGCTCGCCTCGTGCGGCATAGCCTATGCGCTACGCTATATACGCGCGGCAATGGAGGGTGGTGTTGAGCTCGGCTTCCGCCCCGAGGAGGCAAAGCGTATCGTTATGCAGACGCTGCGTGGCGCGACCGACATTCTTGAGCAGAGTGGCGCACACCCCGAGGCGGAGATTGATCGTGTGACAACGCCGGGTGGACTTACAATCAAGGGGCTCAATGCGATGGAGGCTTCGGGCTTTACACATAGCGTTATCGAGGGACTAAGAGCATCGACCAAGCGATAACCTTTATAGAACATACATTATATTATAAATAGGAGGCGTATGCCCGTCTAACAGTGAGTTAGGCGGGCTTGTTGTATTGTGTTATATAGGATTTGGTAAGGCTAAAATTAGAGGCTATTTGTTTTGCTTATAACCCAATAAGAATATATGATTAAAGAATTTAGCTAAAATCCTTCGCGATTAATTTATTTGTTGTACTTTTGCACTCAGATAAGAAACAGTTATAGAAAAACAGGTTATAATACCGAATACTTATAAAGAGAGTTAGATTAATAAAATATTAACAATTAAAAAAGATTACAATTATGACATCAATTATCAATGCACAGCTTCCAGAGTTCAAGGTTCAGGCTTACCACAACGGCAACTTCACAACCGTATCGAGCGACGACGTTAAGGGCAAGTGGGCGATCTTCTTCTTCTATCCTGCCGACTTCACCTTCGTATGCCCAACCGAGTTGGTGGACCTTGCCGAGAAGTATGAGAAGCTAAAGAGCCTCGGCGTGGAGGTATACTCAGTGAGCACCGACTCGCACTTCGTACACAAGGCATGGCACGACGCATCAGAGAGCATCCGTAAGATCAACTACCCAATGTTGGCAGACCCAACAGGTGTCCTCAGCCGCGGCTTCGGCGTGATGATCGAGGAGGACGGCATGGCATATCGTGGCACCTTCCTTGTAAACCCTGAGGGTAAGATTAAGATTGCCGAGATTCAGGACAACAGCATCGGTCGTAATGCCGACGAGCTCGTTCGCAAGGTTGAGGCTGCCCTCTTCGTGGCTAACCACCCAGGCGAGGTCTGCCCAGCGAAGTGGCAGCAGGGTGCTGAGACACTTAAGCCAAGTATTGATCTTGTAGGTAAGATCTAATCATGAGCAAAGAAGCTGTCTAACAAGGCTGCTTTGTCGTTACGCTCGCTCTCAAAATGCTCATTTACGCTTAGTAAACTGCGCTTTTTCGAGCTTCGCAGGCCTAAAATCAGCTCTTGTTATACAACTTCTAAGCGATGGGAGGGTGTCTGCAAAACTTGTTAGATACTCTCCTTTTTAAAACGACCCGTAAAAACCGATACTACCATGTTAGACGCATCAATCATACAGCAAGTTACCGACATCTTCCGCACTTTGGAAGCCGACTATACACTCTCAGCTCGCATATCACCAGTCCGCAACGAGGGGGCACAACTCATGGAGTTCCTCAACGACTTCGCCTCGACCTCGTCGCGCATCAGCGTGGAGCAGCACGCTGCCGAGGGCGACACCTTAGCCTTCGACCTTTTGAAACGTGGCGAGCCTACGGGCATCACCTTCCGCGGCATACCCAATGGCCACGAGTTTACCTCGCTGCTGTTGGCGCTCCTAAATGCCGATGGCAAGGGCAAGAACCTCCCCGATGAGGGCATAGCGCGCCGTGTGCGTGCACTGCAGGGCGATATCCGACTTCAGACCTATATCTCGCTGACGTGTACCAACTGCCCCGATGTGGTGCAGACGCTCAACATCTTCGCGCTGCTAAATCCGAATATCTCGCACGAGATGGTCGATGGAGCGCTGTTCCAGGATGAGGTTAATGCCAAGGGCGTGCAGGCGGTGCCAAGCGTATTTGCTGATGGTGAGCTGCTCCACGTAGGTCGTGGCTCATTGGTCGAGCTACTCGAGAAGATGGAGGCGCGCTACCCATCAGCAGGTGAGGCTGCGAATGGCGTTGTCGAGCCTCAGGAGCGACACTTCGACGTGGTGGTGCTTGGTGGTGGTCCTGCGGGTGCCTCGGCAGCTATCTACTCAGCGCGCAAGGGTCTTAAGGTGGCGATACTCGCGGAGCGCATTGGCGGTCAGGTGAAGGAGACCGTTGGCATTGAGAACCTTATATCGATACCATATACCACCGGCGCGGAGCTCGCCGACAACCTACGCACACACCTTACGCACTATCCTATCGAGCTCTTCGAGAATCGCCGTATCAAGGCTACGGAGCTTATGGGCAAGGAGAAGATCGTGCGTGTGGCAGGCGGCGAGGTGTTCACTGCTCCTGCCGTTATCATCGCTACGGGCGCTGGCTGGCGACGTCTAAATGTCGAGGGCGAGGCGGAGTATATAGGTCGTGGCGTGGCATTCTGCCCCCACTGCGATGGTCCGTTCTACGCTGGTAAGAGGGTTGCGGTCGTAGGTGGCGGTAACTCGGGTATCGAGGCGGCTATCGACCTCGCGGGCATCTGCCAGAAGGTTACGGTCATCGAGTTTATGGATAGCCTCAAGGCGGACCAGGTGCTACAGGATAAGGCACGCAGCCTTGCGAATGTCGAGATCTTGACATCGACACAGACCATGAAGGTGGTGGGCAGTGGCGAGAAGGTGACAGCCGTGGAGCTGAAGAACCGCGAGACGGGCGAGGAGCAGACTCTCGAGCTGGATGGCATCTTCGTGCAGATTGGTCTAAGTGCTAATAGCCAGCCATTCGAGGAGTTGGAGAAGACGCGCATTGGCGAGATTATCATCGACGCACACTGCCGCACGAATATCCCAGGTGTCTATGCTGCGGGCGACGTATCATCGGTGCCCTACAAGCAGATTATCATCGCCATGGGCGAGGGCGCAAAGGCGGCGCTCACAGCCTTCGATGATAGAACGCGCGGGGTAATATAATCAATTAGTAAAGAGTAATGATTAATTAGTAATAGCAGAGCGCGACGTCGCGCTGGTCTCTACAATTAAAAGACCAAGAGAGGGCGCCCACAAAATCGTTGGGCACCCTCTCTTGCTTTTCCGTCCTCCTCATTTTTGCTTCTTTCAATTTCGCCTCCTCATTTTTGCCTCTTTCATTTTCTCCTTCTCCTTGCGCTGCGCGTATTGCTCGAGATCTTTTGTTACACCTTTCTCAACCTCTTCTACACTCTCTACCATCATATCCAACCATCCTACAACGCTTGAAGCATTATCACGAACAGCCTCCGATGCGACACCTACGTAGTTGTCGAGATTGCTGATATGGTCCTGAACACGGTTCTTGGTGGTGTTGCTGAATACGAAGCCCACAGCGAGCAGACCAGTAGCAGCAAGGCTAAGCAGTGCGCTCTTGCCCTCCTTCTGTGCCACAACAAAGCCAACCACCGTAGCTGCAATAGCAACCAATGGTATGTTCCACTCTAATGCTGTGGTGTACATTCGGTTGATAAATGTTGAGCTATCCATAAGCGCAGTGATAAGGCTCAAGACGAATAGCAACAGTGCCAAAACGGCTGCTGCAAAACCGTAGACGTTAATCTGAGACTTGCCACGCTCGGCATTGAGTGGTTTGCCGCATGATGGGCAGGTGGCATACGTACCTGTAAAGGTAGTACCACAATGGTTGCATCTATTCTCCATAGTTAGTAGTGTTTAATAATTGTTTGTTTACACATTATCCTTTTATACAAAGGTAGTAATAATTTGCGAAATAGCGAGTAGGAGTTGCGAAAAAATGGTGAGAGGAGGCCCACAAACTTTGCAGGCACCATCTCAGTAGCCACAGACTTAGGACGCGGTATTGTGCAGTATGGCATTGAGAATTTCGGTATTAGGGAGGTGACGGTAAACGAGCAAAGCCGCCCCTTCCCCCTACTCTACATGAGGCTGTAGGACTATTCCTGCTTGATTTTGTTGAGTGGCTAATCTTTACTCTTGCATCGCGACCTATTTCGACACCTTAGAGATGGATGTCACGCCGTACTTGTGCGGATTCGATTTTCCGCCGAGGATCGACTCCAGAGCGTCGTAGTGGACGTGACCGTGGATGTTGTGCTCGACGACCCAGGTTTCGTACTCTGCGTCGTAGTACAACAAGCCAACGTGGGTGCCATAGTTGCCTGTGCCCTGCTTTTTGGCTGCATAGAAGAACTTCAGCATATAGGGGCTCGTCGTGTAATACATATTAACAATATAGTAGGCTCCAGGAACAAGCACCGAAGTGTCAAGGTGCTCCTTGATATAGTCTGATGCCTGGCGGTGCATATTCAGCACGGCATGGAAGCCGTCCTCCCAACTCATCTTCGAAATGTTAGGAACCTCCACACTCTCATAGCCATTTATAACCGAAGGAAAGAAGTAGGGTATCTGATAGGCGTGGCCCTGCGAGTAGTATCCCACACTCTTTAGGCGGCCGTTGACGTGTGCCGCACACTGCTCGGTATATCGTTCGTAGCGATCTCGGCCTGCCCACTTTACAACCTTACTCTCGAATCTCTTCTTCGTAGCGACAGAATTAGCTGCCTTCGCATGCATCGCGGCCTGCCGGCGCAGGATGCCAGGATCCATTATGTAGGAGATGAGGTTTGCCAAAAAGGCCGAATCGATACGTGGCAGATCGAGGCTGTCGGTGCGAGCAACAACGTTTAGCTCGTCGGCAGCTCGAGTCTCATCGACTCTGCGATTTATCGAGTCTTGAGCTTCGGGAAGTGTTGCTAATGAGCTATTCTCTGACGCCCTGACAGTGGCCGTTTTTCGCTGAGTGCGACTCTTCTTGACCCTCTGTGCAGAGGCTGTGGGGATTATAGAGAGCATATCATTGCCACCCATCAAGAGCACCGCCACCAGAGCGAGAATAAGTATCGATATTTTCTTCATCAAATTTCAATTTAGATTGCTGGGCAGAGATCGCGTCTGCCTTCGAAGCGGCATCGGAGGCCGAAAATGAAACACAAAGATATAATTTTTTTGTATCAAATAAAAAATGTCGCTTTAATAAAAATCATGGCTCAGGGGGTATTTCCAGGGTACATATTTGAGAATTTGGTTGAGAATGCGTAAAAGAAAGAATCAGCGACCCATGAGTAAAAATCTCATAAATCGCTGATTTAATATTAATTAATATTTACTTTTGTGCGTTTGGTGCACTGAAAGTTCAATATTTAATTAGCGTGACCTCGTTTGATGTCAGAAGGGGTTAGGCTTGTGTTGATTAGCGAGAGGGGATTTATTGTCAGAGTGGTGTGGGAGTGGTGCATCACAAAAGAAATCACCCAAGGGATAGTACTTGACGTACAGCCCTGGGTGATTTACTTTTAGGGATGTGCCGCTAACGCGCCACTATCACAATAAATCGTTACTCCCATTCCGTAGCATTATATATTTGTATATCAATATGATATATAGCGTTACTACGTTATAGGGTGTATTCATAGGGTGTATATCTACTATTCCTGTACTTGCTAAAAATCAAGGCATTAAGGATGTTTTCTGAAACTTAAAATTAGTTAATATTTAACTGTGCCTCATAAAACAAAAACCACCCAATACTAATATTGAGTGGCTTATGCTATTTAGTCTTAACTTGTAGTAGGTCAAAGAACATTAGTCTTGTTCTTAGCGGTAGATTGTTTCTACCTATATCCATGTACTTTGCTTCGTTTATCTCATCCTCTATCAAGAATTCAAAATCATTCTTTTGGTAGAAGTGCAACGTGTGTTCATTGTTGTAGGCATCTACAATGATGAATCGGCAACCTGTCTTATTCTCTGACAAGAACCACATCTTGATGAAGCTGATTACCGCTGAACCGTATCCCTGGTTCTCAAACTCCTTGTTTACACCCAAACGACCTATCAAGACTGATGGATACCTACGCAAGCCCTTACTGTCTAACTCAGTGTTGTGTAGAAAGGTCTTTTTGTCCTCATCCTTAAGTTTGTTGGTTATGCGTATGCTATCATTTGAGAGTGTGAATGCTGCTACTATAACCTTGGGGTTCTCCTTTAGGCAGAATATGTATGTCTTGCCCAATAGCTTCTCCTGATACTTTGTTGCATCGTTTGCAAAGAAGTCAGTTAGGTCATCTTCATTACAAACAAAAGGCTCGCATGTCGCGAGCTTTTCTTGTGTTGCAATGAACATATCACACTTTGAGATTAACTCTGATATGGTCATAGTTTGATGCTATTTAAATATTGACGCACAACCTCAATATCCTTTGAACAATCAATGGTATGAGGATTCTCCTCAACTTTGTTGGCTTTCTCCTCAAAGTTGATAGCATCTTCACCGCTTAATGTTGGTACTATTTTAATTGCTAATGCCATAATATCATTTATAATTTGTGCAAAGTTAAAATAATTTTTGCAATCTACAAAATGTTGATTCCCCCTTGCAAATATCATTTCCTACAATAAGTACGCAAAACACCACCAAATTGTTTCGCACATTAGAAAATAAATCTTCGGTTTCCCTGTGTAGGGTTGATTGATTTGTGCCGAAACTATTCGTAAACTCTATTTCAAAAACAGCGGTTTTGAGTGGTTATTGAATATTATCTATTTCAGTGTTTTGTAAAATGCTGATTTAGATAATATTACTGTTTTTATGAATATTCATTTTTGTATATAAGTGAATGTTTTAATAAAAAATCCGAATATCAATGTTACTTGATACTCGGATTTTAATAGGAGCACGGTTTAGCTATACATACTCATCATTCATAAAGTATTGACTATCGAGGAAGTCTTCAAGTTCTGCCCTTAAATCCCCCTTACTGCCCGTATATGGTATTGCTAAACACACATCATTCCCAAGTATCCATATCAATAGGTCGCATAATACATCATTGTCAGAAGCTTGTTCATATAGGGCATAATCAGACCTGTTAACTAAAATTATATAATCCCAAATTTCCATTATATAATCAGCCACTGATATGCCTATCATTTTCTTAGTGTCTAACATAATGTATATTGTATTTTTGATTGTAGCCAATTAATTATTGACTACAGCTGGAGTAAGCTTTCTTGTTGTTTTCCTACCTCAAATAATATTATAGTTTATACTTTTCAACCTCATCAAGAAAATGCTCTATGTTTTCTTTTACATTCAGCTTTCCAATTAGATTGTGACTAGTAAAATCAATAAGGTAATACTCCTCTATATCGTTATGTAGACATTTTGCTAAACCATAATGCAGGCAAACTTCTTTAAGGATTTCAACTTCTCTTTCACCTGCAGTTGTAGTAATAATAGTTGTTTTCATACATTGTAAATATTAAAATTGTTATTGTAGATGTTCCTCATTCATAAAATCATTTTTGTTAAAAGCTATTCTTCCAAGTATTTGGGATATATTTTTAGCGGACGTTTGGGTTTTTGGGGTAATTCTTTTGGTGTAGATGCCTTGATTTTAGAATACTTAGTCTTAAATGTTTCTAAGTCGTTAACTTCATTAATTCTGCGGCTTTTAGATACTCCCTTCACAATCATTGAAAGAGCAATCACTGCACCTAATATAATAAGTGCTGTAGTTAGTGAGTACATTTTTCCCCAATAAACACCCATTGCCAAAATAGCAACCATACCAAATATCTGTGCAATGGACGGCAATATTGACTCTCTCTTAATGTTCCTTACATAAGTTGCACGCTCGTCCATGATAGCACGTTCTATATTTTTTTCTATTTTTTTCAGTTCGTTTAAATACCTTTGCTCTGCTTCTAAATATTCTTTTTCATCCTGTTCGATTTCTGCATCCACTTTCTTTTTTTTATAGGTTGAAATTTCAATCTCGCGATTATCAATAGTAGCAGTTGTTTCAAAATCAAGCATAACTCTATCTATGTCGGTTATGTTAAAGTGTTCTTTTAATAAGAATTGAACAAATTGAGCAGCAGTTTCAATATTGCTATCTAACAATACTGAGCAAATCATAAAGCTTGCACTTTGCCGCTTATTAAATAACATCCCAATTTGCCTTTGTTCATTCTCTAATGAAAAATAGAGTCGACTACTATTATCCTTAAACATTGGGTAACGTAGTGTCAATATTACATGAGAATCTGGTTCTGCTATAAAAGTCATTTTTACATCGTTAATACATTTACTAGAGCTAACTTTTGTATTATGTTTTTTGCATTGATTTAAGACTTTATTTATTACATTCTGCGTCATCCGGCTAACGTATATACCCTTTCCGAAACCATGATTCTTTAAGGTTGTTTCAACAACTTCACCCTCTTTACATAAGATTGTTGCTACCTTTGTCAGCATACTTCCGCAATACTCGCAATTTTGGTTACTTGCGGTTACGGCACCACAGTTGGGGCATACAATAGTGTGTATTTGTTCCATAGTTTATTTAATGTTTTATTTTTGTTCTCAAATGGTTACACATTCTTTGACACTACATTGCAAATAACAAGTGTCAAAACTTGTAAGGCAATTAGAATAACAGCTGCAATCACACACCCGTTATTCTGTAAGGAGTCACCTGAAACAGCACCTAAGATTAGCTCCACCAATCCTAATAGAGAGAAGAGTGATGAGAGCCCAATGATAAAGCCATCTTTCAAATTAACCTTACATAGGGCATATAATAGCAACGTTGTAATTGCAATAACTATTGAGGTGAAACAGAGGTTAAACATCGGATATGCAGTTATTAGCAAACCAATGATTAGGTTAACCAAAAGGAGTGTTCCACCAGTAATGAGAGTTATGTTTTTCATAGTTCAATCATATTATAGGGTTGGAATTGGAGGTGGCGTCTGATTGTTTAATAGTTGAGCAAGCTCAGGAACTTGAGATAGCTTCACCCATTGTGGCATACCAGTAGCCCAAACCAATGTGTCACCATTGGCTACACCCTGTTGCAGTAGTGCTGCAATAGTCTGCACACTTTGTCCTCCTAGCTGCTGTCCATTCAAAAATATAAAATATGTAGTCTGCTGTGGCAGTGGTGGTGGGACTTGTGATGGATTAGTGTTTATAAGCTGTGAAGCCATATTACCAACAGTGTTACCAACTCCCAATCCAACACCTAATCCTGCTCCCATAGCTGCAAATTGTCCTCCTGCACCCTCATTGGCTGCGGCTTTCTCTAATACATCAAAGCTTCTGTTCATCTGGTAGTAGTCTCTACCTATGATGTTAAATCGTGCAGCTTCATCCTTTGCAGCCTTCAACTTGATAATGCTTGGGTCATCCTGTGGTACATTGATAGAGATAATGCTGAAGTCACATAACTTTACACCATACTTCTCGAAGGATAGATTCAACTGTTGCTCACAATACTCAGACATTTCCACAAGCATTGTGTTAACATCAAGGATTGAAATCTTCTCTGCTGAAATCTTCTTTGATAGCAGAGCATTAAGTGATGACAATATCTTTCCTTTGAAGTAGGCATCAATCTGCTCTGCTGTGAAAGTCTGCATATTTCCAATCAGAGTCTCTAAGAATTTTCGTGCATCAGATATTTGAAAACCATACTGACCAAAGGCTCGAACTGGGACAATAACGTTGTATCGTGGGTCTTCTAGTTGAATTGGCTGAGGTGTGCCCCATTTCAAATCCAACTTTGTGATATGGTTTACAAACCACACCTCTGCTTGAAATGGAGAATCACTGCCAAATGGTAGGTTAATAATCTTATTTAGTAATGGTATATTTGCAGTCTTTAGAGTATGAGTTCCTGCTGTAAACTCATCACATATTGCACCGCCCTTGACAAAGAAGGCTGTTTGTGCAGTATAGACTACCAACTGTGTGCCTATACGTAAATCTTCGGATGGAAACTTCTGACAAAAGCTACTGCCATCCATTTCACATTTTACTACATCTATAAGTGCCATTAAGCATAAAACTTACTGCAACTCACTCTCCCAATATGATGCGGTTAGTATATGAAAAAAGAAAGTGTGGAGTTGATTTCGTCTATCAAAATGGAGGTTGTGGAAAGACCTGACAGTAACAAACGAATACAATGCCCCACACTTGGATAGTATGGGTACATGCACAGAGAGTGCATAGCCACATAGCTATACAAGAAATGAGTGCTGTTCGTCATCCTACTGTCTTGAAAACTTCCACATTTCCATTTTAGGACATCGAAAACACTTTCAATATGTCTGCTATTTATCTAATAGCACTACAAAATTAAAAATATTTTCTTAAACGAACAACACTCAAGGGGCATTGTTTAGGATATTTAGCTTAAATCTCTAAAAATCCAACATATCGTATGTCTCAAGTAATTCATCTTGACGGATGCCAAGGTATATCTTGGTGATGCAAACTGATGAGTGGTTGAATAGTTCACTTAATCTCACTAGTGCCAGGTTAGCATTCTCTCCAGCACTCTCAAACACCTTTCTACCAAATGTCTTGCGCATAGTGTGAGTTGAAAAGTTCTGAATTTTAAGGTTGTAATCCTTCTTAATCTGTTTTAGGATGGTGTTGATGCGTTGAATAGAATATACACAGCCCTTTTGAGACAAGAAGCACTTTTCTGTGTCATCCTCAACCCTCAACTCACGGTAACAGTTCTTGATGTGTCGTTGGAAGTCTGAGTTAATCTTCACAACTCTTCTCTTACCTGTCTTCTTCTCTCGGATGGTAAACTGGTCATCATACAAAAGCATATCCCAACTCAGTGTTAGCAAGTCTGAGATTCTGAGACCAAAGAAGCTGCCACAACCCAGTAGCAAGCTCATTCGGTAGTTACCATCCCTATATAGTTTACGGATAAGGAGCATCATACTATCCCACTCCATATAGTCACTTGTGCGGTATGCTTTGTTATCTTTCATAGTTGAGGTTGTTTATGGGAGGGTTTCCCCTTCCTGTAGTTAAAAGACCTTCACAATGTTCTCCCAACGGAAGCTTCTCCAGGCAGACTTCTCAATGTCAAAGTAGGCTGTTGTAGCGTACATCTCTCTGCTGCATCCTCTGCCATTGGTGTACTTTGCTGCAAGAGTAGGATTTGTTGTTCCCCATGCCTCTCTAATCTCACCGTTCTTCTTGGTGTAGAGAAAGTGTGCAACACCGTTGTGGAGTTTGTTTTTGAGCTCACATATAATCATTGCCTTTGCTCCTGCAACCAACTCACTATTTGTTCTTGATGCAATCACTACCATACGGGTAGCTGTCTGATTTGTAATTACCAATGTATTCATATCTGTAATATTTTTTGTTACACTATACTAATTTAATCTCTTTGAAGGCTTACCCCAACCATTCATTTGCCATACATACTCTCTTGCCTCTTCCTTGCTACGGAAGTCCTTGATGAATGTTCCACACGCACCATTCTCTGAAACCGATGTCCACTGCCAAACCCCAAAGTTTCGTCTGTGTGGTGCGTAATAGTATTGTCCAAGTGTTGCCTTCATAGTTATTACCTTATTTCAATGTCAAAGATACGGAATAAATTTAAATTATGCAACATTTTTAGTGAATATTTTTAAGTAGTGCAATAAAAAGTAGCATATCTATGTGTTTTAACTTAATTTTTGTATATTTGCGTATCACATTGTATCTATATGGAAAACAATACAGAAAAAGTAAAGCAGGAACGTGGAGTTGTCCACCTTGTTATTAAGGCTACAGGAGCTAATTATTTCTATGGAAATATGAAGGCTTTATTTGACAACCAAGAGAAGGAGGAGAATGATGGGACACTTGGTGTCAGCTACAACTATATGAAGAACTATGACTTCTCCAATGGTAGGACCTATGAGAATGCCACGTGTATAATCCGTAAGGGTATCATCTGCACAGTCACCAAGAAGGAGTGGATGAGAAATAACAAGAATACTGTACGCAATAAATAGGAGCGTACTTAAAATAATTCTGATATTATAGCAGAAAAAACTATCATCTTTTGGTGATAAAAAATAATGGATAATAAGGTCGGTAAGGCATTAGAAGATGTGGCTCAATACATATCTATATCTCAGCTTGCAAAGAGCATTGGTAAGGATAGAAGTTGGCTATATCACAAAATGAAAAATGATATTGTAAATGGTGTTCAGTATCGTTTTTCAATGGATGAATGTGCACTGCTCTCAGCTAAGCTCAAAGAGCTTGCAGATAAGATTCAAAGTTGTTCAGATGCTATTGATAGCATTGTGCAAGATAATCACAGAAACACTGGCAGATACTACACTCAAGCTAATGTATTTGAATGTCCAGCTTTCAAACAATGGCTTGAAGCAATACCCAACATTTCAGAAACTACCATATTAGAGCCATTTGCAGGTGATTGTGCAATACCTATGATGCTCAGCTCTTATAAATGGGCTTGTTATGACATAGAACCAAGAAAGGGTGATTTTAAGATTGTTAAACGTGATACCATTAAGAAATTCCCATCTGGATTTAAGGTATGTATCACTAACCCTCCCTACCTCGCAAAGAATTCTGCTACAAGGCGTGGATTGAATTACCCTGAGTGTGACTATGACAATCTATACAAACATTGCTTGAAGTTAATGTTGGATAGTTGTCAGTATGTAGCAGCTATCATCCCAGATAGCTTCATCCAGTCTGGACTATTTACAGATAGGTTATATGGAGTTATATCCATTCCAAAGAAGGTTTTTGTTGATACTGATTATCCAGTATGTCTTGCATTATTTACTCCTGACATATCAGAAGATTTTAATATTTGGTGTGGAGACTCATTCATCGGCACATATCAAGAGCTATCAAAATATAGTTTAGAGGAGTATAATGATAGCAGATGGGTATTTAATGATGCAGACGGATGTATTGGTGTAGTGTGTGCCGATGGCAAGAATAGTAAAATCAGATTTGTCAAGGGTGAATCCATTGATACAGAGGTTAAAGGTAGTAGCAGATTCTTAGTGAGGGTTTCAGGATTACCTGACAATATTGACATTGATGATTTCATCTTAAAATGCAACACAACGTTAGAGCAGTATAGATGTAATACAAATGATGTCTTCTTAAACTCTTTTAAGGGTCTTAGAAATGATGGCACATATAGAAAGAGAATTCCATTTACAGTAGTGCGATTCATATTAACATATACACTTAAGCACTGCAAGTATGACAAAACACATTAAGTATTGATTTTTAGGAAATAAACTCTATATTATATCAAAAAGAATACAATGGTAAAATCAAAATATAATTTATACTCCATCAATGGAATTGACTTTGATGCTGTGGTAGCCAAGTACCGTGAGATATGTATAGAGGGTATTAAGGAAATTGACTCAGATAGTCTTAGTGTCTACTCCACAGATGGGTTGGAATACAATGAAAAACACAAGCCCCGTGAACCATTGCATGATGATTTCAAGATACTGTTCAAAGCCAAATATCTGCTACATGCTATAGCCTATAGGCAAGCTACACACATTGAAGATGGTATTGATAGTGTTACTATGCAAGCTGCTATTCTCAGGGATGTTATCGGTGATGATTATTTTGAGCTACTCAGAGCATTTGATAAGTTAGGTTACATTAAATGTTATTCTCCGTATAAAGTAAACAAACAGGCAAGACGATATAAAGTTCTTGGGGATATTATAGTTACCCAGTGTAGTTATAATAAGGCTATTGAAGGTTATATAGAGAGAGTAAAGAATAAGCTGTTAGAGGCTGCTCATAAAAGAGTTGATGAGAGATATGGTGTAGATTTTAGAAAGAGATACACCAAGAATCTAAGAAAGTT
This sequence comes from Alistipes sp., assembly GCA_045652985.1. Lineage (GTDB taxonomy): Bacteria > Bacteroidota > Bacteroidia > Bacteroidales > Rikenellaceae > Alistipes. The sequence goes on from JAZOLM010000048.1 coordinate 31,970, forward strand.
TAAGATACGAGATACAAAGGCATTTAATTGTTTTATAAATAAAAATAGAAAACCTGCTAAAATACACTATTATAACTTTATAAAAGATTGTTTTAATAGTAAATTAGAGATTTTTAGTGTTGATTCTAATAACAGAATATACCATATCTTAACATCTCTTAAGCGAGAATTAAAACAATATCTAAATATTAAATTCTCTATTGATTGTAAGAATAGTCATCCTCTACTATTCAACTATTTTATATTCTATAGTAAGAATATACCTTCTAATATAGCTTATAAGATTTCTTATATATTGTCTACTATTTCATATTCTAACATATACGATACCATCAGCAACCATTATGTTGGGGAAAATCTCTATAAGATATTGAGAAATAATAAAATAGATGATTTTATTATTGAAAAGTTCTCAGAGGATGAGTTGATGTATATATGGAAGACTACTACAGGTAGGTTTTGGGATGACATTGTTGAAGAAAACAAGTGTAAATATAGCAGAAGCACAATTAAGAAGCGTATGTTTGCACAGGTGTTCTATGCAAAGAAGCAGAAGGATGCAATCTTTGTAAATCAGTTTAAGCGTGATTATCCCAATGTATATGAGCTTGTAATCAAATGGAAGTCGCCACTCAGTTATGATAACCTCAGTGGGTATATAGTAGACAATAATAAGGGTGTTGTGTATAATGGTAAGGTTAATGGTGTTGATGAAGAGACTGCCTTGCCTAATTTGATGATGAGTTTGGAGTCAGATATATTCTACGAGGTACTAACAAGGTTGTATCGGAAGAACATATCAGCTGTCCATATACACGATGCTATTGTTGTTCCTGACTCTGAGGTTGAGGTTTGTGCATCTCAAATTGAAGAGGTAATGAGGGAGGTTTACAAAGCAAGGGGATTACACCCAACCTTTTCTGTAGATACTTATTAAAAACAAGATAAAAATTTCATAGCCTACTACCTTTCGTTGGTAATAGGCTATGTCTTTAATGGAATTCCATGCTTGAATAGCTTGCTGTAACCGTATCTACAGCACAATGATACACAGATATTACTCAATGTATCTACGAAAATTGACACTCACGCAGTGAGGGGGATGCTACAACATAATATCCTGCATTGTTGCGTTATCGGTAGCACCAGTTTGTTTATGGCGTATGCTGCACCAGTATCTTTTCTGAGACTCACTACGTTTTTTATTAGCTGCCATTTTGGTGTCAATGCTCATTTCTTGATGATGTTTCTTCATCCCGTCTGAAATCTTTTGCCGTATTTCATTTGATAGTTCACGATAAATTCTCCTTGTCATAGTTAGTCTGTTTACTATAAATACTTTGACAACTTAAAAAAGTACAAAAAAATCAGAAAAAAATTTTAACACTGCATAGTGGTATAGTAAATATACTAACCTCAAAGTGGAAAAGTAGAGGAGGGTGATAGTTAAGCAATGAATGAAAGGGGGGGGGTACTAACCCTCCCCACTAACAATATTATATGAATTGTCTTGCTCGTTCAGCATTTTGCTCCTTTGTTACACAAATGTACTTCAAAAAGTTTTCCTCCGTTGTATGTCCTGTTATAGACATCACAAGATGGGCATCACCGCACTTCAAATACATGTTTGTGGCAAAGCTTCTTCTTGCTGTATGACTTCTTACTAATTGCCACTTCTTCTTATATACCTCCTTATATTCTCCTCCAGATTTATTGATTACATATATGTCTTCATCAATTCCTGCCATCATTGCACATCGTTCAATGTGTTTGTTGTAATGTGACTTATCAGCTGGAAGTGGAAATTTGCCTTCGTACTTATTGTATATCTCAACCACAATATCAGCTAAAGGTATGACAATCCTCTTCTGTGTTTTGTGTGTATTGATGGTTAGTGTCCTTTTATCCAAATCCCAAGTTGAGGTATTCAATCTTGCTAAGTCACCAAGCCTTAGCCCAGTCTTTGCTGCAATCATAAATAGGTCACGGGTTTCTTCTATATTGCTCTTGCTGTCTATCTTGAACTTGTTTTTAACATCATCTGTGAACTGAATATCATAGATACGTTGTAGCTCTTCATCATTAAGGTATATGTGTTCTACAGTTGGACCTTTAGACTTCATTGACTTGTAGCTGGTGGTATCTTTTAGTAAACCCTCTTTCTCAGCCTCCTTCAGCCAAACTTTTAGAATGCTATTGGTTGCACATACTGTGTTTGGAGTATATCCCAGCTCTTTGAGTAGGAATGCCTCCAGCTTACCTTCAAAGTATTTGTCGAAAATATCAAAACTATCTACATAACGGTTATGGCTGAGAAAGTTCTTAAATCTCTTTAATACTATTTTGTGATTGGTGATCGTGCCAGCACTAACCAATGTGCCAGTGCGCTGATTGACCTTATTAGATAGCCCGTCAATATACTCTTGGAAGAATTGGGTTGGAGTTTTAGTCATTTTTACTATCTCTTCTTCCTCTTTTTTGTGGTACTTTTGGATTTTCTCCTTAACACTATCCACAATAGAATATTGAATTGGTCTAAAGATAGGGTTAGGCTTAACCCTCTTCCAATCCTTAAAAGACTCAAAAACTTCCAGTAAATCTTTTTCAAGAGCATCCAAGAATTTGTTTACTCTCTTTGCATTTCTTGTGTCAGCTTGCTTTTGTTCTCCACCCTCAATCACAATTGCTCTTCGGAGCTTGGTGTTCCACCACTGCGGTTTTACAAATTCTCCTAATGATAACTTGTATCTCGTGTCAAGAGCGAACTCCACATATAGCAATGCTGCCTTCTCCTTGTCAGGCTCTGATTTGATAGTAAATCTAAATTTTGTTGCTCCAGCCATACCAGTATTCTTTATAATGCAAAGGTATAAATAATTTTCATCTCAGGGTGTATTTTTAGGGTGTATTTTTGAAATTTTGGTTGAAATTTGCAGATAAAAGAAAATCAGTGACTTAAGTAAAAATGATACTTAAATCACTGATTAAAAATGAATTAATATTTAACTCCTATTGAAAATCAAGAGGTTGATTTCTTAAAAAGTTACTCCCACTCGATTGTTGCTGGTGGCTTTGATGAGATGTCGTAGACTACGCGGTTGACGCCACGCACCTTATTGATAATCTCATTCGATAGGCGTGCCAAAATCTCATATGGGATATGTACCCAGTCGGCGGTCATGCCATCGGTAGACTGCACGGCACGCAATGCTACGCAGCGCTCATAGGTGCGCTCATCGCCCATGACACCTACCGACTGCACAGGCAGCAATATAGCACCTGCCTGCCAAATCTTATCGTACCAGCCTGTCTCGCGCAAGATGTCGAGGTAGATCTTATCCACGTTCTGCAATATCTCCACCTTCTCGCGTGTAATCTCGCCGAGGATGCGGATAGCCAAGCCTGGACCTGGGAATGGGTGGCGACCGATAAGGTGCTCAGACATGCCCATAGAGCGACCCACGCGGCGCACCTCGTCCTTGAACAATAGGCGCAAAGGCTCAACAACCTTCAAGCCCATCTTCTCGGGAAGACCGCCCACATTGTGGTGCGACTTGATGACCACGGCGGTGCCGTTAACCTGTGCCGACTCGACAACATCGGGGTAGATAGTACCCTGGCCGAGCCACTTCACGCCCTGCAACTTCTTAGCCTCCTGCTCGAAGACCTCCACGAAGTCGCGACCTATAATCTTACGCTTGGTCTCGGGGTCGGTGACACCTGCCAAGTCGCCGAGGAACTTCTCCGAGGCATCCACGCCCTTGACATTAAGACCCATGCCGCGGTAGGACTCGATAACCTCCTCGAACTCGTTCTTACGCAACAAGCCAGAATCCACGAAGATGCAGTATAGGTTCTCGCCAATAGCCTTGTGCAGAAGGAGTGCTGCCACCGATGAGTCAACGCCACCCGATAGACCGAGCACGACTTTATCGTCGCCGAGCTGCTCGCGGAGCTGTGCCACGGTGCTCTCCACGAAGCCCGCAGGGGTCCATGAGCCTGAGCAACCGCAGATGCCCTTGACGAAGTTCTCGATCATGGTGAAGCCCTCCTCAGAGTGGTATACCTCGGGGTGGAACTGTATGCCCCATGTCTGCTCGCCAGCGATGCGGTAGGCGGCGCAGGCTACATCCTCTGTCGAGGCGATGATGTTATAACCCTCAGGGATGGTTGTGATGGTATCGCCATGCGACATCCATACCTGTGATGATGCGCTAAGACCCGACATCAATGGGTCATTAGCATCTACCACCTTCATCTGTGCGCGACCATACTCGCGGCTTGGCGATGCCTCCACCTTGCCACCGAAGAAGTGGGCGAGGTACTGGGCACCATAGCATACGCCGAGCAGTGGTAGCTGACCCTTTATGTTCTCAAGGGCGATGCGTGGTGCGCCCTCCTCTCTCACCGAGCGTGGTGAGCCCGAGAGGATGACACCCTTAACATCGTTGTCCAATGCTGGAACATTGTTGAAGGGGTATATCTCGCAATAGACCTGCATCTCGCGGATACGACGCGCGATAAGCTGGGTATACTGTGAGCCAAAGTCTATAATTAATATCTTCTCCATATATGGTTACTTGAGTTTTTCTACTCGCCGCGCGAATAGTTAGGAGTCTCGCTCGTAATGGTAATGTCGTGTGGGTGGTTCTCCGTAACACCGCTCGAGGTGATGCGGATGAAGCGTGCCTGCTGCAACGCCTCGATATCCTTAGCACCGCAGTAGCCCATGCCGGCACGAATACCGCCGACAAGCTGATATACGGTCTCAGCAAGCTTACCCTTGAATGGCACGCGACCTACGATGCCCTCTGGTACGAGCTTCATGATGTTGCCCTCAGAGCCCTTCTGGAAGTAGCGGTCTGCAGAGCCAGCCTTCATGGCGTCGATAGAGCCCATGCCGCGATATGCCTTGAACTTACGACCGTTGTAGATGATGGTCTCGCCTGGTGACTCCTCAGTACCTGCGAACATTGAGCCCACCATCACGCAGTTACCACCTGCTGCCAACGCCTTGACGATATCGCCCGAGTAGCGCAAGCCACCATCGGCGATGATAGGCACACCTGCCTTCTTAGCCTCTGTTGAGGCGTCGTAGATGGCTGATAGCTGTGGCACGCCAACGCCTGCGATGATACGTGTTGTGCAGATAGAGCCAGGACCGATACCCACCTTGATACCATCGGCACCATTCTCAATGAGATATTTTGCTGCCTCGGCAGTGGCGATGTTACCAACGACAACGTCGAGGTTAGGATATGTCTGCTTAATCTTGCGAAGAAGGTCGACAACGCCCTTGGTGTGACCATGTGCTGAGTCGAGGACAACAGCATCTACCTCCTCGGCAACGAGTGCTGCCACGCGGTCCATAGCGTCGGGCGTGATGCCGATGCCGGCAGCTACGCGAAGACGACCCTTGGCATCCTTACATGCCATTGGGTTATCCTTGAGCTTGGTGATGTCGCGGTAGGTGATAAGACCCACGAGCTTGCCACTATTATCCACAACAGGGAGCTTCTCAATCTTGTTTGTGAGCAACACCTCGGCTGCTGACTTGAGGTCTGTCTCGTGTGTTGTCACGATGTTCTCCTTTGTCATCACCTCGTCAATCTTGCGCTCCATGTCGCTCTGGAAGCGGAGGTCGCGGTTGGTGACAATGCCGATGAGCATGCCCTCGTCATCAACAACAGGGATACCACCAATCTTGTTCTCCTGCATAAGCTGGAGGGCGTCGCCTACGGTGTTCTCCTTCTTGATGGTCACAGGGTCATAGATCATGCCGCTCTCGGCGCGCTTTACACGACGCACGTGTGCTGCCTGTGCTGCGATAGACATGTTCTTGTGTACCACACCGATACCACCCTCACGCGCCAAGGCAATAGCCAATGTCGCCTCAGTGACGGTATCCATAGCTGCGGACACAATAGGAATGTTAAGCTGAATATTTCGAGAGAAGCGACCTACTGTCGATACCTCGCGAGGTAGCACCTCAGAATATGCTGGTACGAGCAACACATCATCGAATGTGAGACCTGTTGGCAGTACCCTTTCGTTAATAAAAGACATAGCAGTCAGGTTTATGATTTTATGTTGCGCACAAAATTACAAAAAAATATCGATAGAAGCAATAGTTTGTAGCGCTTTTGGTGATATTTTCAAAAAAAAGTATCTCTCGGGGCGCGGAGAGGGCTGCAGTTAAGGGTATTAGGGGTTATTGGGGTATTAGGGGTTTAAGGGGTATTAGGGGGCTTGCGCGTTATGGTAGGGCGCGGACATAGCGCGGACATTAGGGAATTTAGGGAATTTAGGGAGGGCGCAGACATCTTCTCCTTAATCTCCTTAATTTCCTTAAACTCCTTAATTCCCCTAACCCATTGCTACGAAAGAGCAACTACCTGCCGCAGGAGTATAAGCACGATTCGTTCGAGCTGCGGTTTACGGATGCTCTTAACTTCGAGGCCACGGGCGAGCGCGTGCCCTTCGCCATGCTCAAGGAGCGTGATGCCGACCTTGATAGCCGTGCCGAGCTTGCCCGCACCATGCGCTCCGAGGGCAAAACCCTCCAGCAGATAGCCGATGCGCTGGGGTATAAAAATAGGTCGTCTATTACACAGATATTAAAAAGAGGCGAGGAATAGATATGTTTGTTTGTTTAAAAAACCTATTGCTTTGAACAAACAAACAAAATCATCAAATAGACATCAATCATGAACGATTTTAGATATCAGTTAGAGAAGTATCGAGGTAGAGGTAGTAGATATGTATGTCCTCAGTGTGGGCGTAAATATACATTCACTCGATACATTGATACTCATAATAATAATGAGTATGTCAACGAGAGAGTGGGTAAGTGTAATAGACTTGATAAGTGTGGTTATCACTATACACCACGTCAATACTTTGAGGATAATCCATGGCTCAAACATAATTGTTTGTTTGTTCAAAGCAATAGGTTTTTTAAACAAACAAACAAACCACAAGTTACTCCCCAGAGAGAGCCCTATGGTCTAATCCCTCGGTGGATGATGGAGCGCACACTCGGCAACGACTGCAACTACAAGCGATGGCTGCGTGCGCGCTTCGGCGCCGACATCGCCGACGTAGCAATCGCTGGGGAGTGATTAAGGAAATTAGGGAAATTAAGGAGTTTAAGGAACTTAAGGAGTTTAAGGAGAATATGTCTGCGCTCCCCCTAATACCCCTAATACCCCTAATACCCCTAATACCCCTAATGTCCGCGCTACCACTTCGGTGTTATGCCCAGGAATATCTCGAAGTTGATGCCCGGCATAGGACGCGACAACACAGAGAGGTACTCCTCATCAAATAGGTTGTTTATAGCCCCCTTAATCGAGAGGTCTGCCCACTTGAAGGATAGCGACTTTTCGAGCGATATGTTCGACATGAAGTATGGCGGTAGCTTGCCCGTGAGCGAGATGTCGTTCGACGACATTGTAAATCGCTCGGAGTAGTAGCTCCACTTATAGAGGAATGTCCATCTGCGCCATGATAGGCGACCTGTCACCGTCGACGAGAACTCGGGAACGTAGGGTAGCTGCTTGCCGACAGACTGGTCTGCTGGCGAGCGAGGCTCACCCTCGTTTATCGAGGGCGTCCACGAGAATGTGCCGCTAAGACCCAACTGCCACTCCTTGGTTAGTGCCACGTTGAGGTCTGCCTGGAGCTCCACACCATAGGCGTGCACATCCTTGATGTTTTCGGGCGAGAAGAAGCCCTTGGTCGTAGGCAGCCATATAATCCAATCCTTGATATATGACTCGAACCAGTTTGCCGAGCCGCTAAGCTTGTAGATACCCTCCCTGCCCACGGCGAAGGAGAGTCCCGCGTCGTAGGTCCAGCCACTCTCACTCCTTAGGTCGGGATTACCTCCCGGTAGGAAGTAGAGGTCGTTGAGCGTTGGGAAGCGGTAGTTGCGCGACAGGGAGGCTTTGGCGGTGATGTTACCACTCTCGGATAGCACACCGTCGATGAAGAGTGCCGGAATTATCGGTGTCCACTCCTTGCCGTACATCTCCTCACGAACGACAATCGATAGTCCCAATCTATCTATGGGGCGCCACTTCGCAGATATCGAGCCCGATAGCTCGGGGCGAGCCTTGCGGTAACCCACAATCGCCTTGTTGCCATCTTGCAGGACTATGTTCTTGTCGCGGCTCTCGACGAAGTGCTGGTGTAGCGATAGGTTGGCGGTGAGTAGTATTCGTGGTGTTATGTGGTACTCGCCTTCAACCTGTGCGTAGATGGTGTTCACACGGCTGCGTGAGCGTGTCATGTGTGCCATATTGCCATTGCCCACGTCGCGCTTATAGTCGTACGCCATCCATGTGTATATGTATCCCGCCCTTGCCGATAGCTTCCAGTCGGTGCGCAGGTGGTCCCACGATAGAACACCGCGGAGGGTCTCTTCGCGCTGTCGGTTGTCGAACGCTATGTCGTCGCCATAGTCCGTGGTGAGCATCGCTAACTCGCGGTTGGAGTTTATATACCAGGCATTTAGACCCAATCTGTCACCACGCCCCGTGTTGTAGTATATCTCTTGTAGGATATGCAGGTCGCGAAACGAGCCGCTGCGATTATACTCCACAGGGTAGTATTGACCTATGATGTTCATATCCTCGTCGTAGACGTTCTCCTTCTTGTCGTGGTTGCGATATTTGTATTCGTTGGGCGATGTGGAGAGCACGGCGCGTGTAGATAGCTGCCAGTGGTCGTTACCGTAGGTTAGGCGTAGGAACTCGTCGAAGGTCTTAAAGGAGCCTATACCCTGGATATACTGCAGACCGAAGCCACGGCTATTGGCGGGCTCTGTCGACATCTTCACGGCGCCACCAAGACCACCTCCTGTCTCGTTTACCGAGGAGGTGCCGTGCAGTAGCGAGGCGTCGTCGATGAAGTAGGAGGGTATCATCGAGAAGTCCGTAGAGCCGAGCATAGGGTTGTTTATGCGCATGCCGTTCCATGTGACCTGCGTATGTGAGGGTGAGGTGCCACGAAACGAGACTGTCGATAGGGTAGCACGTCCGTAGCTCTTCACGAATATCGAGGAGTTGAAGGTGAGCACATCTGCCATCGAGAGGGCGATGTTCTCCTTGAGCACCATCGAGTCAAAATTGGTCTGCTGCACGCCTATATCCCTCATGGGACGCTCGCCATAGACGGCAATCTCCTCAATGGCGTATGCCTGACCACTGCCGTAGTAGTCGCTCTGAGCGTAGAGCGACGTCGGGAGGCATAGGGCGACGATGAGTATGTATATGTTGCGTAGTGTCATGCTCTATCTCCTCTATTTCCAACAAAATGCTCCGGGGATGATGCCCACGTAGAAGGTGTCGATAAGCTCCCTATCCTTCGAGTAGCGATATACCATGCCCTGCTGCACATAGTCTATGGCGTCGGCAATATATACGTCGCCCGTACGAGGACATACCGTCAGACCATAGTATAGCGTGCCGTTGTAGGGTAGGAATGGGCGCACAGGGATATGCTCTGCCGTTACGTCCATCTCCCACACATCGTCGTTGAGCCAATAGATTTTGTCCTTCGTGCCGTTGAGCTGCACCTCCGAGGGCCAGTCGCCAAAGTCGAAGCGAAACTGCTTCTCGATGGTGAAGGTCTCGGCGTCGATGCGATAGAGCGATGGCGCCTCGTGGCCATAGGGCGAGCCTTCGTAGCCACCATCCGTCACCGTCCATAGCTTGCCCATGCAATCCATCACAAGCGATGTTGGCTGTATGCCCACCGTGAGCTCCGCAACAATCTCATCGGTGCGTGTGTCTATCTTGAGTATGCGGTTCTGGTATGACCAGCAGTTGACATAGAGGTAGTCGCCATACTGCACCATCTGCTCCGTAGAGCCCTGCTCCATGGTCATGTTGGGCACCTCGATGTAGCCCGTAACCTCGTAGCGCTTGGGGTTGACGATGAAGATGCGGTTATCCCAAATCTGCGTGATGTATGCCTTCTCGTCCGAGATGAAGTGTATGTAGCGTGGTGAGGTGAGGTTGGTGATACGTCCCACCTCCTTGAAGGTGTTGATGTCTATGGCGAAGACCACGTGCGAGTTGTTCACCACCACCCAGCCTATGCCGTCGCGGATAATCATCGACTGACACACATCGCCAAGCTTCATGGCGTTGGCGCGATAGAAGATTTCGTTCTGCACCATCTTGGTCTCGGGGTCGTAGTACGATAGGGTAGCGTTGCCATACTGGAAGTTACCCTCGTTGCATATGAATAGACCCTCGCCCGATGCCGAGGTGTCGAACTCCTCCTCCAAGCCATACTCCCATGTCATGCAGGAGCATAGCGCCAAACAGAATATGGCGATGTAGTATCTCATGGTTTAGTTGTTTTTCGGGGAATTAGGGAGATTAGCGAATAATCGCATCACCCCCATTACTAATTACTAATTACTCACTACTAATTTTTCATATTGTAGTCGTAGAAGCCGCACACCTCGGTGGATAGCTCTCCGAGCCAGCCACTCTTGGCGTTAACACCCACCTGTACCTTCACAAAGTCGATGTAGCCCAACTCTATAGGCTCGCACTCGAAATCTATAGCATTCGAGATTTTGAAGTGGTTGGCATTCACATCGCCCTCTTTGTTCTCTTCGTCGGTTAGTCGGTCTATGGGGCTGTAGTTGTCGGTATAGCCCCAGTCATACTCCATATTCACCCAGTACGAGCCGTTGCCCGAGGCATCATAGTTGCGAGGCTCAAGGCATGTACCTGTGAGAGTATAACTATCCTCCTCAATCCATAGCGGATAGTAGTAGTCCTGACGGTGGAACTGCTTGAGGTAGTCCACCTCGCCGCTGTTGCCGAGGTTGTCGGTCCACTGCACAGGCATCATCGTGCCTGTGGGGCGATAGTAGGTCACGGAGTACTCCTGAATTGTCTCTGCCTTGCCCGTCTCCGAGCCTGCAAGCTCATACCATGTGTCATCGGGCAGACCATTGCCATTCTCATCCTGCATAACCCACACTATGCCTGGCTCCGATGAGCCGCTGAATGAGTTGCCAAGTACCGCAAGGTCGTAGTCTCCCGAGTTGTCGATGCTATGGTCGAAGCCCACGACGATATATCCGCCGAAGCCGCCTAACGACACCCAGTTCTCCTCTCCCAGACGCTCCTCGGCATAGGATATAGCCGCCTCCATTGTCGTCTGCGTGCCATCGAAGCCTCCCGTCTTCAGCTCGTTGATAAACTGACCAGGCGCAGGTGTGTAGTCGAAGACCTCGCTCCACTCAGCCTTTGACGCTCCGCTTCGTGGACGGTAGAAGGCACCCTCCTCGTAGACGGTAATGTCGAACTCGCGTGTGAGGGTTATCTGCTCGCCACTCTTTGTGGTTGTCGCCGTGGCCGTTATGGTATATTCGCCAGCCTCCTCGGCTCTAAATATATACGATACATCGCCCTCTGCAGCCTCCTCCTCACCAATCTGCCATGTGTATGTAACATCCTCATCGGAGCTTACTGCCGATGGCTTGATGCGTAGCTTACGACCCACTACGGTGTGATATGCCTCGCGGTCGAACTCCCACACAAAGGGCATATCCTCGGCATTTAGCACCGTGATATTTACCGAGTCGCTATGTGTGCCATCCTCGTTCGATGCGGTAGCGGTGATGGTAAAGCTGCCCACAGCAAATGTCTCAAAGCTGCACGATAGCTCCCCATCGGTAGCCATAGGCTCGCCGTCGAGCGTCCACTTAACCTCTGTCTCGAGTGACGACTCGCGTACCGTAGCATTTAGCTTAACTACTGTGCCCAAGGCCACTCTCTGATTTTTGCTGCCTGCAATGGATACTACTGGCGTCTCCAACTCCAGCACATCCACACGCAACTCCTCGCTGTCGGAGCCCGCTGTGGTAGTCACGGTGAGCATGATATAGTACTCGCCGACCTCCTCGCGCATGAATGTCAATGACGATTCATTGCCGAGCAATCTGCCATCCATCGTCCAACTGAAGGTCGCCCCCTCGGCCGACTCATAGGATGGCGCGATGATAACCTCGCGTCCCTGCTTTACGGTATATACGCCCGAAGGGCTATCAAGCTTAATCTTAGGTGGAGCTGTTGTTGTAATCTCCTCGTCTATATTGCAAGACGAGGAGATCGCAACGATCACACTTAATAATAAAAACTCTAAAACTCTTTTCATCTACAATTATTTAAATATCTCTTTGCTGCCATACTGCACAGCAACATCGTCATAGGCAAAGTAGCCAGGGATGGTGAAGCCATACTTGCCGCCCATCTCCTCCGAGTATAGGAAGTTGAAGCGCACCTTGGCTACAGCGCCGAGTCCACTCAAATCCCACTTCTGCCAGTCGGTGACCACATCCTCGCCCTGCACCAAGTAGAACTCCACCTCGCTGATAGGCTCGGCATAGGCGTCGGCGTAGATGTCATCGAAGCCATAGGCTACAATCTTCAACCACGCATCCTCCGTAAGACCTGTCCAGTTGCCACCAAAGCTGTTGCCCGCCTCGCTCTTAACACCCATATATAGTTGGTTGAGCGTGTAGCTTGTGTTGGTGACATACATATGGTCAATCACGCGCGCCTCGCCATCGGCAAAGGCTATCTCTGGGAGGTTCTCCACATACGAGAAGAAGTCCTTATAGCCGTAGTGCACGCAGAAGTTGTCGCCCGAGTGTGGCGCTACGGGAACCATCATCTGCAGGTTGAACCATCCGAGCATGGTGTCATTGCCGGCGTTGTTCGCAACATAGTCCTCGCCATAGTACTTGGCGATATGTATATCGCGATACTCGTCGTCGAAGCCCTCGCCCCAGTAGTTCGATATGGCGTGACCACCACCCCAGAAGCAGTATGCATAGTTGTCGGGGAAGATATGCATAAGCTCGGTGTTACCCTCGTCCCACCATGTATACATCGCCGACATATAGTCTGCATAGGTCAGTGGACCACCATACTGTGGGTCATCCACAAGGTCGCTCCATGTTGTAATATCCACACCAGCGTAGTCCAGGGTGTATGGATAGAACTTGGCATCCTTATCCTCGAAGGAAAGCGTGCGAAGCTCCACCTCGGTGATCCACTCGCCAGCCATAACGTTGAGCTTCACGATGGCGCTCTTGCCCTGCTCAGATACCACGGTGATGGCAATTGTACCCTCCTTGTCGTAGTGGCAGAGATCCTTTGCAGGGGCTGTCACACTGAGATGGTTATCTGCATATGCAGCCCTCCAGCCCTCAGGAGTGTTTACCACATAGTCGGCAATGTTATTCGCCTCCACCGTAAACTCCACGGTTGTGTCATACTCCACCTGGGCAACCTCGGGAGCCTCCACGATGACAAACTGAGGGCAGCTCTCATCGTAGCGTGCAAGGCGGAACTCTGTGCCGTCGGCGAGCGTGATTACCACATAGTCGGGGTTAGAGGTGTCCACCCTCTTAAATAGCGAGTCGCCAGTAGCGCCTGTTGCTCCATTCTCACCATTTGTGCCGTTCTCGCCATCCTTACCCTCGGCAACAACGCCTGTTGAGGTCCATGTCTGACCGCCATCTACCGAGATCTCCCACATCTTGGTTGTCTCGTTGATGCGTACCTGTGGGGCTATGGCGTCCTGACCGTTGATGCCGTTCTCACCATTCTCACCATCCTCGCCATCGATGCCGTTGGCTCGTACTCTCTCGCCCTCTACCAACAACCACTCGCCATCCATTGTCCAGTAGTAGTTGCCGTCAGCATCCTGCTTCACGGAGATTACAGGGGCGTTAGTGCCATTCGCACCATCCTTACCACTCTTAATCTCGGCAGTCGTGCCATCCGAGAATAGTATTGTATAGCCATCAGCGGTAGGTGTCACCGATACCACGTATACACTCTTCTGCAGAGCATTGACAATCGTCTGTAGCGCAACGATATCCTCGTTGGTCTTGATTACAGCATTCTCGAGTGTCTCAACACGATCTTTGACACCCTCAATCTCGTTCCAGATGTCGGTGTCGTCGTAGGAGCATCCTACCATCGCCATAAGCGCAACTGTTGCGCTTAGCGCCAAGCATAAAAATTTTCTCATAATGTTTTGTTTAAAGGTCATTCTCCGTAAACTTAAACACTACAAGATGTGCGATTGCGACAGTAGGGTATATATATAGGTGCTATATTGTAAATAGACCTTCCCATGTACTCTACACTAAGTATGTAAACCTGAAAATCTTCAAGTTGCAGACTTGCCCATTCGCCGCAGGCACAATCTTGTAATAAACGCTTGGCAGGTCTTCTGACTCGTCTCGCTCTACGATGCCTTCCCAAGGATGCCTCCTCAGTGACAATATGATGTCGTAGAGCTCTGTGAGACTCACAGCAGCGGGAACTGTCCGGGATTTTCACCCGATTCCCTTTTAATCTCGCGAGGGCTGCACCCTCAGAGAACCAATGCTGATGCAAAGGTATGAAAAATTTTTATATGTTGTACCGCGAAAGGGGATTTTTTTGTAGTTTGTACGGGAGGGTCTAAGGGGTTTGAGGGGTTTGAGGGTCTGAGGGTCTGAGGGGTTATAGGGGTATTAGGGGGCTTGCGCGTTATGGTAGGGCTCACGCTCTGTAACACAGTGTCGCTATCAACGCGCCCTTTAAACCCCTATAACCCTTTAAACCCCTCTAACCCCTCTAACCCAAGTCGGAGGCCAAGCGGTCTTAGGAAGACAAGAA
>JAZOLM010000049.1:0-22487 GCA_045652985.1 Alistipes sp.
TACTCGCTGGGCGCAACATTATACTTCTTGGTTACAGGCAAGGTGCCACCTCAGGCGGTGAATATCGCAGATGAGGGGCTACCAACACTTCCCTCAAACCTCTCCATTGGTGTATGCAATGCCATAGAGCGCTCTATGGAGATACAGCGCAAGCGCCGCCCACACACCATCAAGGAGTTCTTGGCACTACTGGAGGACAATAGCAATATAGCTGCACCTATCCCAGCACCAACACCCGTTCCAGTAAACGAAGAGACCGTTATTGGTGCTCAGACAGTCAACGAGGAGACTGTGATTTCCACACCAACACCCGCGCAGCCTAAATATGCGAATAGTTCTAAAGTAACAATATGTGGATATACAGAATTTATTTCAGTAGTAAACCCTGATATCAAGGTATATAAAGGCGGTGAAATGGTTGCACGTGTTGCGAGAAAATCGAAAGTGGAAATCAACCTTAGCGAGCCTTGCGAGTTGAAGTTTTCTTTCTGCATGTTTATTTCAGCTCGATGCTATGTAAAACCAGGGGATTATGTCTTGCTATCATTTAATAGAGTTGGTTGGTTATCAGCGATATTGACAACCAAAGACAATTTGGCAACCGACATGAATGTAAAGAAGGTCAAGGATATTATATCTCGTATTGTATTGACAATTATAATCTGGATAATAATAATACTTCTTATAAGTGGAATGATATAATCACAGCTCTAACAAGTCGTATATTCCGATTATTTCCATATAAAGAGGCTGACTTAAGTCATTAGAGGACTTTTAGTCAGCCTCTTTACTCCTGCTTAAGCACGTCCATCGATCCCATTATACCTACTACTCCCACGACATCGCACATCTTCTATTTACATAAATAGCGCTCAACATTAAGAAAAAAGTTGTATCTTTGCCATGATTATGCGATAGCGTTTACGAACGGGTAGATTGATGAGATAAAAAGAGGTGCCACAACCAAACGTTGGACACCCCAAATGTGACTCCGAAAGGATTCGAACCTTCATCGTAAGAACCGGAATCTTAAATTCTATCCATTGAACTACGGAGCCGGTGTGCAAATATAGTAAATTTATCTATACGAACACCCTTCGATGAGTTTTTGAGCTAATAAATATAGTGACCTTTGTTGTATATGGAGAATAGTATAGAAAATACAAAGCGTGCGAGTTGGGAAAGGCTTGAGCAGGTTATCAGCTGGGCGCGTCTCTCGACGAACTCCTTTGCCAAGAGCATTGGAATTCTTCGAGCAGAGAATCTATACAACATCAAGAGGGGTAATTATGGCATCTCACACGACCTTGCAGATCGCATCATTGCTACATATCCCGAGATTGACCGCACATGGCTACTCACAGGTGCTGGGTCTATGCTCAAAAATTCGACGGTACCAGAGTGTAGATTACCATTCTACAACTGCGATGTGGAGCGTGTTATTATGCGCATCGAGAGTATAGCACCCTCGGGCGAGATAAATATCCCATATATGGGCGAGTGCGATTTTGTTATACGCTCATTCTCTCGCAGCATGATAGCTCCGCAGTGTGCCGCGGCAGACCTATTCCTCAAGAGCGTTGATCCAGACACCATTGTTCAAGGTAACGAATATGTTGTCGCCATGGACGAGCAGACCCTATGGCGAAAGATACGCGTTGCGGAAGATGCCGATAGCTGGAGGCTCGTAGCACGCAATCGCGACGAGTTTCCCGACATATATGTAGACAAGAGGAGCATACGTCGTGCATGGCGCGTGGTTGCCAACCTCTCAGTGATGACTAATTAATATTTAAAGATATGAACTGTTTTACAATAACATGGGATTGGGATCCCGTATTCTTTAATTTGGGCGACACCCCAATCATGTGGTATGGTCTCATGTGGGCGATTGCCATTCTTGTTGCCGAGCGCATATGTCACCGTACGTTCAAGCATGAGGGGCTACCTGGTCGCACCCTTGAGTCGGCATTCCTATGGATTGTCCTCGGCACATTTATCGGCGCTCGCGTGGGTCACTGCCTATTCTATGAGCCTGAGACATATCTCGCTGAGCCATGGAAGATTATAACAGGCATCCGCGAAGGCGGTATGGCAAGCCATGGCGCAACAATCGGCATTTTGCTTGGCATATGGTTCTTCACAAAGCGCAACCACCTACCATTCATCTGGGGTCTCGACCGTATCGCCATCGTCGCACCACTTAGCGGCGCCATTATACGTATGGGCAACCTCTTCAACCATGAGATTGTGGGCTATCCTACGGATATGCCATGGGGTTTCAAGTTCTTGCGCTGCTTCGAGGATCGAGGAATGCTCGAGGCCGATGTCCCCGCACGCCACCCTGCGCAGCTCTATGAGGCGCTATGTTATATATTGACTTTTAGCATTATACTATACCTCTACTACCGCAAAGATTTAGGTCGCCGTCGCCCAGGATTTCTCTTTGGTGTAGCGATGATCGGCATCTTCCTCACACGCTTCTTCATCGAGTTCCTCAAGGAGCGCCAGGTGGCATTTGAGGATGGCATGGCATTGGATATGGGTCAGCTACTAAGCCTTCCATTCATCGCCGTGGGTATCTATATGATTGTTCGCTCAATGCGTCGCCCTGCGGTGGCGGATATTAACGCAGTTGTTGACCGCGCCAACAAAGAGTACGCAGCCGAGGATAAGAAGAATGGCAAGAGTAATGGTAAACGAGGTAGGTAAGATAATTCGCAACACGCTGCTGACGCACGGAGCAGTTCTACTGCCCTCCGTAGGCACATTGTATATCGTCCGTAAGAGCGCAGCTCCCATAGGCAAGGGTAGGGTAGCCGCCCCCGAATATCGCATTGAGTACTCCTCAAGCCGCGAGGCTTTGTCCGTTGTTAATGCCATTGCAGAGTACGCCTCAATAGAGCTTGAGAAGGCGGAAGACATCTATATGCTTTGGTTAGATAAGGCAAATAAAGATGGTGTAGTTGAGATATTTAGCGTTGGAGCGCTTCGAGACAAGAGCTTCGTAGCCGACGAGGAGCTAATAAAGAGTATTAACCCCGATAGGTGTGGCGTTATCTCCATTACCAAGCAGCGCAACAGAGGTGGTAGGATAGCGCTATATATATCTGCCGCCGTGGTCTTTATTGCCCTTGCAATTGGCGCCTACATATATTTATCAGCTAATAAAAATAGCACCGAAGATACTCAGCCTACCGAAAAGGCGAATTCAGCACCTGTTGTTGCAGATAATACCGTTGCTGAAAACACCGAGGAAATTACCCCAACTGAAAGTGTAGATAACACTGCAGAAACCACTGAGGTAGTTGAGATTATAGAGGAGGAGCAGCCCGAGGATACACGCCCATGGATTGAGCGCGATGATATCAAGCACTATGTGATATATGGTAGCTACTCAAAAAAACGTAATGCTGAGCGCGAGGCATCAGATATTAACAATCGTGATATCGATGGGGTAGTAAGCAAGACTATTAAGAGGGGTAAAATGTACTCTGTCGCAATCTTTGGCAGCGCCACTCTTGAGGAGTGCGAGGCATTTGTTGCAGAGCATAAGGCGGAGTTCCCACAGGCATGGGTCTACTCTATTGAGGAGAACTAACGACGTAAACCATGGCTATTGCTGAGAAGATTACACATATTATTGATAGCCTATATATCAAGCGCTTAGAGTCTATTATCTCACGTCAATTATTCCGTTATGGTGTGTGTGGCGTTACCAATATGGCTCTTGATACGCTGTGGTATTATCTTATATATCACTACGTTGTCGCGCTACGATTTATCGACCTCGGCTTTGTTGTCGTATCGCCACATATCGCCTCGTTGATTATCGTATTTCCAATCACCTTCTTTACAGGCTTTTTGTTAAATAGATATGTGGCCTTCAAGGTCACGGCATACCGCACCCGAAAACAACTTTTCCGCTATGCGCTCTCAGTTTGTGGTGCGATTTTACTCAACTATATTCTAATGAAGCTCTTTGTTGAACATTGCCACCTCTGGGCAACACCTTCAAAGATGCTAACAACTGTAATCACAGCTATTTATAGCTTCATAGCTGCCAAGTATTTCACCTTCCGCAAGATGTAATACCAAAGCTATTGTAGTTGGGTTGCTGAAAATATAGCTAAATAGTTGCATACAAAGTAATTTGTTGCTATATTTGTCTATCTGAAACAAATAAACTACTATGGAATTACGTAACGGAACGCCACGTTAGAATAAGCAAAATAAAAGCATAACATACAACGTTGATAATTCTGTAGTAATGAAGATAAGATCACCAAAGAGCTTATCTTCATTCATATAGACAAATGTTGTAATATTTTACACTATGTTAAATTGAAGGAGGGGAAGGGCATAAATGGGAAATAGAGGGCATATATTATTGTCATCACTACTCACCTAAAATTAAATTAAATAACACGCTAACTAATAAGTGTTCGAGAAGAGTAATCTTCAAGAAGAATAAATAATTTATAACAAAGAGTTGAGTTATGAAAAAGATCTTTACACTGCTATTGGGAATAACACTCCCAATAATTAGCGCATATGCCGAGAAAGACTCTGAGTCATACGATATTATAGGCATATACGAAAGGATGGAGCTTCCCAATGGATCAAAGGTGCTTAATTCATACTCGCTGGACGACATAGATTATGTCTTCGTTCCAAAGACATTAAGCACCGGAAGGTACGAAGTAGAGCTAAGTAGAGAGGATAGCAACTTTTACAAAGTATGCGGCACCGATATATACATAGAGACACGATACTGCTATGAGTATGGTTACTACATAGACGCAATAATGGTAATAGATAGTAATTATGGATACGACAAAGGAGATATCATCTTTCTAGAGTAGCAAATAAAGGAGTTGTCATAAGCTTATGACAACTTATCGACCTCGGCTTTGTTGTCGTATCGCCACATATCGCCTCGTTGATTATCGTATTTCCAATCACCTTCTTTACAGGCTTTTTGGTAAATAGATATGTGGCCTTCAATGTCACGGCATACCGCACCCGAAAACAACTTTTCCGCTATGCGCTCTCAGTTTGTGGTACGATTTTACTAACCATATTCTAATGAAGCTCTTTGTTGAACCTTGCCACCTCTGGGCAACACCTTCAAAGATGCTAACAACTGTAATCACAGCTATTTATAACTTCATAGCTGCAAAATATTTCACATTTAACAATAAGTAGACGATATAGACGTTGTTTATTCAAGTAATAAATAAATAGACTAACCATGCAACTACAACCTGGAACGTATCTACAAGGCGACAAGTATCGTATAGAACGTAGTCTCGGATATGGAGGCTTCGGCATCACATACCTTGCAGAACATGAATTTGCACAGCGATACGTATGCATCAAGGAGTTCTTCCCCAAGGATTTCTACAACCGTAATGAGGACTCGAGAAGCATATCTCTTGGCACCAAAGGTAGCGCAGAGACCATGGAGCGCTATAAGGACAAGTTTGTGAAGGAGGCAAGGACCATTGCGCGTCTTGACCATCCCAATATCATCCATATCCATGATGTCTTTACGGAGAATAATACTGCATATTATGTAATGGAGTATATAGATGGCGAGTCACTAAATGATGTAGTCAAGCGCCGTGGCGCTCTGCGTGAGCCTGAGGCAATTATGTATATCCGCGCAGCAGCTGAGGCTATTGCATATATACATGAACGAAGTATTATGCACCTCGACATCAAACCTGCCAACATTATGCTCCGCAAGAAGGACAATCGCGCCATCCTCATTGATTTCGGTCTTGCCAAGCAATACGACACTGCTGGAAATCAGACTAGCTCCACTCCAGTAGGCATTAGTGCTGGATACGCCCCCATTGAGCAGTATAAGGAGGGTGGTGTTAGTTCATTTTCACCCGAGACAGACATATATTCATTGGGCGCCACACTATACTATTTAGTAACAGGATTAGTACCGCCACAGGCCGCAGATATCGCAGATGAGGGGCTACCCAAGCTACCCACACATCTATCAAGTGCTGTGCGCAATACTATTGAGCGCTCAATGATATCGCAGCGCAAACAACGACCACACTCCATCAAAGAGTTCTTATCTTTGTTAGACAACAACAGTAGGGGAGTTGCGCCTATTCCTACTCCCATACCAGTGGTAGCAGATGAGAACACCGCCTTTGGTGTAAGTGGCAATTTAATAGATGTGAATACGTCGTTGGATGTGCAAGGTGCCGCTAATCCACTTGAGGAACATAACTCAATAAAAAACAATGTCACACCTGGGAATGAGAGACCACAAGCGCCCATCAAGCCAAGCACTCCTAAGGTGGCAAATACTCCACAGCCAAAGCACAACAACACCCAAAAGGGTGAGAAGAAATCTCGCAAATGGGTGTGGATATTGCTACTCATTGCCGCAGCCGCCTACGCGATATTAGGCAATAATAGTAGCAGTGATTCTTCGAATAGTTCAGAGAAGGCAACGTCCTCTTCTACATCATCATCCTCGTCATCACCTGAAGTTGATTCTAATAGTGGGAATGATAATTACAGTGGCGATGAGAAGGTTGATAAGATAAACGATACAACACAGCCTGTCAAAGAGAGTCCTAAGCCAAAGCTATCGCTGAAGTCAGATAAGCAACAATCCATTGACTGCAAAGGTGGTCGTATCACGATTAAGTATAGCATCACAAATAAAAAGAGTGAACTACATATTGATGAATCTATTGATAGCAATGGAGCATCATGGATTAAGAGAGACGCCATGTCCGACAATGCAATAGTCTATAATATATCAAAATATGATGGTGATAACACGCGCGAGGCTACTATTACGTTAACATATGGAGATCAGAGTATTACCACAAAAATCATCCAGCAGGGAAAGCCTAAATTATTACTACTATCAAAAGAATCTGAACAGATTAGCAGCAAAGGTGGCATTGTCAATATCGAGTATATGTTAACCAACAAATTAGAGGGTAAGAATCTATCTGTGGCAACAAGCAAGAGTGTTGACTGGCTTAAAACCTCGGTGTCGAATGATAAAATTAAATGTACGATTGAGAAAAATAGCCTAACTGAGCCCCGTGATGTGACTCTTACTGTAACGTATGCGGACTGCAAGCCATTTAGTGTAAAAATAACCCAGGAGGCAAAAACCTTAGAAGGCTATGCTAATGGCTATAAGTGGGTCGATTTGGGTTTGGAATCTGGTACTTTATGGGCGACATGCAACATCGGCGCCAGCACTTCTGAACAGGGCGGCGACCTCTTTGCATGGGGAGAGACTAAGACAAAGCAGGAATTTACTGATGATAACTATGAATTTGAGGCAAAGAAGGTTCCTCCTCAGTCGAATATTGCTGGTAATCCACAATATGATGCCGCAACTAAAAACTGGGGCGATCAATGGTGCATGCCCACAGAAAAACAATTTAGCGAGTTGATGAATAATCAAAATTGCGATTGGAAATGGGATGAAAATAGAGGCGGTTATAAAATTATTAGCAAGAAAAATAACAAACAAATCTTTTTACCTGCACCATATAATAATTATGGAGCGTATTGGACTTCCAATAGCCACCCTGATCCAAGTTATGAATCATGGGCGCCATATGTAATTCTTGAAAGTTGGCACCGCTCTTGGCACTCCTTCGAACGCTATAATGGTAAGCTAGTTCGCCCTGTCATAAAAAATAACTAAGCGTTACACAGAAATCTCAATAACAAATCTGCAAGTTGTAGCCATTAATGATTACAACTTGCAGATTTGTTATTCGTTAATATCTATACAAAAGAAATAGAATCACCAGTACCACACAGTGGAGCGATAAGATATTGTGACCCTAATGCGATTTAACATAATGTAAATTATACGACACATGCATAACACTTTATTTAAGCAAAAAGCGGAAGGTCTTCAACACCTCCCGCTTATCATTTGTTTGAATGTAAAGTTAACGATTATTGAGCACATGCTCAGCCTCCTCTAAATCCTCGGCACGAACCATCAGTCGGACTGGAATTGCCGTTGGCGTGTAAAAGGCTGACATAAACTCATCATAAAGCGTGCAATAGATATTTGCACTTTCCAAAATTGACTTGGCAATCTCTGCCATCATAAGGTTGTCAAACTCCTTGAGAACAACCAAATCATCACGACGCTCATCCATAGTTCTAAAGGTTTTTGTAAAGATACAACAAAGATTTGAAATAATGAAATAAGTATGACTATTTTTTGAAAAAAATAATGTTTATATTTGTACGCTAATATATATAAAATCGAAAAAGAGGCAATGCGACAGTTTGTTCATCTACACGTTCACAGTCAGTACTCCCTCCTTGATGGTCAGGCAAGCATATCGAAGCTTGTGGATAAAGCCATTGAGGATGGCATGCCAGGCATTGCCCTAACCGATCATGGTAACATGTTCGGCGTCAAGGAGTTCTTCAACTATGTTAAGAAGAAGAACGGCGCACGCAAAGATAAGATAAAGTCGCTACAAGGATTGGTTGAGCGCCTGGAGAATGGCACAGCCACGGAGGCAGAGATTGGCGATGATGCACAAGCTGCACTTGCCAAGGCTCGAGCAGACCTCGATGCAGTCCCCAAGGCTGACTTCAAGGGAATTATCGGCTGCGAGGTATATGTAGCACGCCGCACGCTCTACAATCGCGAGAAGGCGATGGGCGACTACAGTGGATACCACCTTATCCTCCTTGCCAAGAACATGAAGGGATACAAAAACCTCATTAAGATTGTATCTAAGGCATATACCGAGGGTTTCTATGGTCGTCCACGAACAGACCGCAACGAGCTTGAGAAGTATCACGAGGGGTTGATATGCTGCTCGGCATGTCTTGGTGGCGAGATACCACGACGCATATATAACAATGAGATGGAGCTTGCCGATGAGGCTATCGAGTGGTATAAGAACCTATTTGGCGACGACTACTATCTTGAACTTCAGCTACATAAGCCAACGGTTGAGCGTGCTAACCACGAGACATACAAGATCCAGGAAATGGTCAACGAGCACCTCATCGAGCTATCGCGCAAGCACAACGTTAAGCTTGTGTGCACCAATGATGTGCACTTTGTAGACGAGGAGCATGCCGAGGCGCACGATCGCCTTATCTGCTTGGGTACGAGCAAGGATTTCGACGATCCTAATCGTATGCTCTACTCTAAGCAGGAGTGGATGAAGACAACGGCCGAGATGAACGCCATCTTCGATTTCATCCCCGAGGCATTGAGTAACACTGTGGAGGTGTGCAATAAGGTCGAGAGCTACTCTATCGACCACTCCCCTATCATGCCAACCTTTGCCATCCCCGAAGATTTCGGCACCGAGGAGAGCTACCGCCAGAAATATTCCGAGAAGGATATTTTTGACGAGTTCACACAGGATGAGAACGGCAATGTTGTAATGTCGGAGGATGATGCGAAGAAAAAGATTGATAAACTTGGAGGTTACGACAAGCTATATCGAATAAAGCTTGAGGCAGACTACCTCGCTAAACTCGCCATGGATGGCGCTAAGAAGCGCTATGGCGAGGAGCTTGACGAGGAGACCACAACCCGTCTAAAGTTCGAGCTACACATCATGAAGACCATGGGTTTCCCTGGCTACTTCCTCATCGTGCAAGACTTTATTCGTGCGGCGCGCGAGGAGCTCGACGTGTCGGTGGGTCCTGGTCGTGGTTCGGCAGCAGGATCGGCCGTTGCCTATTGTCTTGGTATCACTCAGATCGACCCTATTAAATACGACCTTCTGTTTGAGCGTTTCCTAAACCCCGACCGTATATCGTTGCCCGATATCGATATCGACTTCGATGACGATGGTCGTGGTAGAGTGCTCAACTGGGTGACGCAGAAATATGGCAAGGAGAAGGTGGCGCACATCATCACCTATGGCACCATGGCCACAAAGATGGCGCTTAAGGATGTTGCTCGCGTTCAGAAGCTTCCACTTGCTCAAGCAAACCAATTGTGTAAGTTGGTTCCCGACCGTATCACCGACCCTAATGACAAGGATAAGCAGCTTAAGATAAACCTTAAGAATGCCATCATGGCGGTGCCTGAGTTGAAGGCTGCCGAGGAGTCCGAAGATCCAATAATGCGCGACACCATCAAGTATGCCAAGATGCTTGAGGGCAACGTCCGAGGCACGGGTGTACACGCTTGTGGTACGATCATCTGCCGCGACGACATCACCGACTGGGTGCCAGTAAGCACAGCCGTAGATAAGGAGACGGGCGAGAATATGCTCGTGACGCAGTATGAGGGCTCGGTGATTGAGGATACGGGACTTATCAAGATGGACTTCTTGGGTCTTAAGACCCTATCTATCATAAAGGATGCTGTCGAGACTGTTAAACTTACACACGGCGTTGAGATAGACATCGACAACATACCTATCGATGATAAGAAGACATACGAGCTCTATTGCAAGGGTGGCACTATAGGCACATTCCAGTTTGAGTCTGCTGGTATGCAGAAGTATCTTCGTGAGTTGCAACCATCAACCTTCGAGGATCTCATCGCGATGAATGCGCTCTACCGCCCAGGTCCTATGGACTACATCCCAGACTTTATCGACCGCAAGCATGGTCGCAAGCCTATTGTCTACGATATACCTATCATGGAGCGCTACCTGAAGGACACCTATGGTATTACGGTATACCAGGAGCAGGTCATGCTCCTATCGCGCCTGTTGGGTAACTTCACGCGTGGTGAGTCCGACACTCTACGTAAGGCGATGGGTAAGAAGATCAAGTCGAAGCTTGACGAGCTGAAGCCTAAGTTTATCGCTGGCGGCAAGGATAATGGTCACGATGAGAAAGTATTGGAGAAGATATGGGCCGACTGGGAGAAGTTCGCATCATACGCTTTCAATAAGTCGCACGCGACATGCTACTCATGGGTAGCATACCAGACGGCATATATCAAGGCGCACTACCCTTCTGAGTATATGGCGACGGTGCTCAGCCGCAACCTTAACGATATCAAGCAGGTGACGGTCTATATGACCGAGTGCAAGAATATGGGTATTGCGGTGCTTGGTCCCGATATTAATGAGTCGATGATTAAGTTCTCGACAAACAAGAAGGGCGATATTCGCTTTGGTCTTGCAGCCATCAAGGGTGTGGGTGAGGCGGCGTCAGAGTCTATCATCAAGGAGAGAAGGGAGAATGGACCATACAAGTCGATTTTCGACTTTATGGAGCGCGTGAACTATAGCGTTGTCAACCGTAAGTGCTTGGAGAGCATCGCCTATGCTGGTGGCTTCGACTCACTTATAGAGTTCAACCGTTCGCGCTTCTTTGCCCTTGAAAACAATAGTGCGCTGATCTACCTTGAGGCATTGATGCGCTATGGTCAGCGTGTGCAGCAAGAGAGGCAAAATGCGCAGCAGAGTCTCTTCGGCATGATGGGCGATAGCGCAGGTGGAAATATCCAACCTCCGGCCGTTCCAGCCGCTGAGGAATGGAACAACCTCACCATACTTAATAAAGAGCGTGAGGTCATTGGACTATACTTATCGTCGCATCCGCTGGATCGCTTCAAGTTTGTGATAACCAAGATGAGCGACGTGGAGCTCGCCGATATGCAGGATCTCACACCGCTAAATGGTCGCGAGGTCACACTCTCGGGTGTTGTAACCTCGGTGACTCCCCTATCGACTAAGGATGGACGCAAGTATGCGCGCTTTGTGCTCGAGGATTATAACTCGCAGCACGAGTTCACCCTCTTTAGCAAGGATTATGATAAGTTCGGCATGCTTATCGAGAAAGACAACTTCCTTTGCCTACGTGGCAAGGTGCAGCCACGCCCATACCGCGAGCCTATGGAGTTGGAGTATAAGATAACCTCGATACAACATCTTGCAGATGTGGCCGAAAATATCGACACCATACGCATCGAGCTTGATATACACGATATCAACCCGGCGCTTATAGAGATGATAACTACCGCTGCGAAGCAGAGTAAAGGCAAGGCATCACTATGCTTCACGATTGTAGATCACAGCAACGATGTCAAGGTAAAACTTCGTTCACGCACGCTGAAGGTGGAGCCATCAACCGAGTTCATAAACTTTTTAGAAACCAATGATATTAACTATTTTATAAACATTTAACTCATTTAAAACTTTATTTGTTATGGCACTAAAACTTAACAACGCAAACTTTGAGGAGGTAATGGGCAAGGGTATGCCTGTAGTTATTGATTTCTGGGCAACATGGTGTGGTCCTTGCCGTATGGTAAGCCCTATCATCGACGAGCTCGCAGAGGAGTATGATGGCAAGGTTATCATCTGCAAGTGCGATGTTGGTGAGGATGGCGATGAGATCGCAGCTCAGTATCGTGTACGCAACGTTCCTACTATTCTCTTCTTCAAGGGTGGTCAGCAGGTTGACAAGCACGTAGGTACTGCAGACAAGGAGCAGCTCAAGGCTAAGATCGAGGCATTGCTCTAATTTCAATACCACGCACAACAAAAATAGCCTGACTCCGGTCAGGCTATTTTATTATATTACAATGCATTAAATCAACTCACCTACTCCTCCACAATAGCATAGTTGCCATATTTGCGAACTCCCCTAACCACAACAAAACATCCAATGATGGTAATGATGAGTGACACTATATATATTAGCGACATATCTACTGACTCACTCAGGAGCTCAAGCATACTCTTATCCTGGTATGAGAGAATTATCAGTGCATAGGCAATCGCATTGTTACACATATGCAGTATTATCGGAGCTATGATTGAGCCCTTGTGAATATAGGCATAACTAAAGATCATACCCGCCACAAAACCCTCAATCATCACTGCTATATCGCCATGAATAGCACCAAAGACTAAAGCGGTAAGCGCGGCAGATGTAAGAGCCGACGCCGAACGATTAAGCGTATGGAACAGTCTACCGCGGAAGATGAGTTCCTCAAAAATAGGTGCAACCACACAAGTTGTAAGGAGAGTCCACCCTCCCACTGGTATAGCACGTTCCGCATGAGGTAACGCACCCAATATAGGTGATAATGTGATATTTGCCGCAATCAGAAATACGAAGCAATAGAGTATTGTCGTAGGGTCAAAACCCCGCCACGACGCCTTGATCGGAGTAGAGCACTTATATCGCCAACTCTCGTACCTTGTAGCAAGAATAAGCAATGGCACCATGGCACAAAAATAGGTGATAAAGAAGCCGTAATCCACCAGGTGTCCACCCGCGTCATACAGACCCAGGTCTACATTAACAACGATAAGTACAACAGCCACTTGCAGCAATATAAACATCAATACAAAGGCCAATATATCTACACTCAGCGAGCGCAACTTCTCTTTGATAACTCTCTTCATGGCTATTATCAACTATTAATCACACCTGCGCTACCCTACTATGGCGAGTGACGCGGCATCAAAAATCACACAAAGATATATTATTTTATCAACATAGGGTTATAAAATCGGATAAATTTATTATTTTTGCACCTATTATTGACCATAGAAACGTAAACACAGAGATATACATGGCAAAAGTTGTTGCTTTAGCAAATCAAAAGGGAGGTGTTGGCAAAACCACAACAGCGATCAATCTCGCCGCCTCGGTAGCACTACTCGGCAAACGAGTATTGCTCATAGATGCCGACCCACAGGCTAATGCCACATCGGGCTTAGGCTTTGACATAACATTGGACGGCATCTACGAGTGTATCGTTGGCCAGTGCAAGGCGGAGGATGTCATTCAGCATAGCAACGACATTAAGAAGTTGTGGCTACTTCCATCGTCCATAAATCTTGTTGCTGCCGACACCGAGCTATCCACCATGGACAATGCCCACCACATTATTAAGGGCATCGTTGACTCTATACGCGACAGCTACGACTACATATTCATCGACTGCTCGCCATCGTTGGGATTTACCACTGTCAACATCCTTACCGCTGCGGACTCGGTAATGGTCCCTGTGCAGTGCGAGTATTTGGCTTTGGAGGGATTGAGCAAGCTACTCAATACAATTAAGGTGGTTAAGAGTCGCCTTAATCCCAACCTGCAGATTGAGGGCTTTGTGTTAACTATGTATATGCGCAATAAGCTCAACAACCAGGTGGTAAACGAGGTACGCGAGCACTTTGGCGAACTCGCCTATGAGACGATTATCCAGCGCAACATACGCCTCGGTGAAGCGCCATCTCACGGCAAGCCCATCATGCTCTACGACGCAGCTGCATCGGGCTCGGTGAACTATCTCAACCTTGCACGTGAGTTCTTAAAGCGCAACCGTAAGTAATAAACAACAAACATCAGATAATAAGATGACTGCACAAAAAAAACGCGGATTAGGAAGAGGTCTTGATGCACTCTTTGGCGACATATCACCCAAGAGCAAGCCTATGTCAGAGATGGCAGAAGTTGCCATATCCGATATTGAGCCTAACCCCCTACAACCTCGCACCGATTTCGATGATGAGTCGCTACAAGAACTCGCCTCATCTATCGCACAACTCGGTGTGATACAGCCTATCACGCTTAAGCAGCGTGCCAATGGCAAATATATCATCATCAGCGGTGAGCGTCGCTGGCGTGCTTCGCAGATCGCCGGACTTGAGACTCTTCCTGCATATATTCGCGAGGTTGATGATGAGGACCTACACGCCATGGCTCTTGTCGAGAACATACAGCGACAGGATCTAAATGCTATAGAGATAGCGCTCGGCATGCAGCGCCTTGTTGAGGAGTGCGGATTAACACAGGAGGCGATGGCTGAGAAGGTGGGCAAGAAGCGCTCTACAGTTTCAAACTACCTACGTCTTCTATCGCTCCCATCTGAGGTTCAGCTCGCCCTCAAGGAGGGTCTTATCACCGTGGGTCACGCAAAGGCTATTGCAAGCATACCAGCTGAAGAGCAGCTCAAGCTACTAAAGAAGTGTGTCAAGCGCGACCTCTCAGTCCGCCAGATAGAGCAGATGGTGCGCAAGCTCAACGATAACACCACACCAAATATTGAGGATGAGGAGTATCCAGAGAGCTATACAACGCTTATCGACGAACTTGAGCGCCTGCTTTCAGACAACATCTCGATTAAGCGCACGAAGAGTGGCAGTTGCCGAATAACTATCGAGTGTGCCTCAGACAATGAGATAGAGAGACTTATTGAGCGCCTTAAGAGCGTAAAATAAAACTCACCTTTTGACGTTTAAAGAACATATGAGCATACAAAGAGTCATAACCATAATAGTTGCAGTGTTTGCCCTCATGGCAACCACCGACAGTGTGTATGCGCAGGATTTTAATCGTCAAAGATTACGCGGCAACGTGCGCACCATCAACAACGGAGGATTAGTTCCCATTGACTCCGTTGCCCTTCAGCGCGAAAAAGAGCTCGAGATAGCCCGTCGTGACTCGATCTATTACAATATGCTTGACTCTATTGGTCGCACTAAGATTAACGACTTCGATATGCTAAGCATTAAGTCGCGCGACTCTATGCGTCAAACAGTCGCAGCACAGCTCAAGCGCGACTCACTCATCCATAGTCGTGGCGATAGCATATCTCCTGATGGCAAGCGAATTAGGCTAAATAGACATGGCGAGGTAAGAAAGCCATTCATCAGCGACTCGATGGGCCTTTCGAAGGTGTGTTGGTTATCTCTCCCACTGCCTGGCTTCGGTCAGATTTACAATAAGCAGTATTGGAAACTCGGAGTGTTATACCCCGTTGTCGGCACAACATTGGGTCTTTTTATCCATGAGAATAAGCAGTATAAACCCATCAAGGCTGAATACGACCAATACCTCATTGATCATGGATATATGCGCTCCAAGGAGCTTGATGCAATTCAAACACGCATGATACGCAGCAATACACGCCAGCAGATATATGCTGGTTTGGCGATTGCTACATATATATACTTCATTGGTGATGCAGCAATAAACTACTCCACCAATGAGGTATCTCGAATAAAGAAGGCCACTACCCTATCTACAATATGCCCAGGAGCCGGACAGATCTACAACAAGAGCTACTGGCGCGTACCAATAGTAATTGGAGGCTTGGCATCGACGATATACACCATCGACTGGAATAATCGTGGATACCAACGTTTTAAGACGGCTTATACCCTAAGCGTGGATTACAAGAATAATCCTCAGAAATATCCTAATGGCGCCCCCGATGAGTTCCGCGGAGCCTACTCCGAGACCTTCCTGAAGAACCTCAAGGATAGCTATCGTCGTAACCGAGATCTATGTATACTTCTAACCGCAGGTGTCTATATTCTACAGATCATAGATGCCCATGTAGATGCACACCTCCAGGACTACGATATTTCTGACGATCTATCGATGAATTTCGAGCCATATGTTGATTATGCGGCAGTCGCCTCGCAACCAGTATTTGGACTAAACCTTAACCTTAAATTTTAGATAACCCTCCCATATGAAGAGCCAGTTTTTGGGACGCTACCTATTAGTATGCCTATTGATGATAGTGGCAATAAGCACCGTAGATGCTTCGTATATAGACAAACGTCCTAAGCGCCAAAAGAGAAGACAAGCGAAGAGTGAAGAGGTTGTGGTGCCACAACAAGATAGCACCGCTAACATCAAGAGTCAGATTAAGGTAGTCGAGGACACATCAAGTACCGCTTCAATTGAGGTCACCCCTCAGCCAACAAAGCCTAAGAGGAATACCCCTCAGCAGATTGATGAGGCAGTAGCTATGTGGCGCACCACATCAACACAGGAGGCGTACAACAGATATTTCGATGAGATGCTCGCAGCATCGCAGCGCATCGATAGCACAATTACGACCGACAATATGGACTCTGTCTATATTGCACGTATGCAGCTTATCATCTCACCCATGCCGCTGCAGTATAACCATGAGGTACGCTCTGCTATTGAGCGATACACAAAAAAGATCTACGAGCAGAGCATGGGCTATGCCTACTACTACTTCCCGATGATCGAGGAGGAGTTTATCAAGGCAGGCATCCCCATTGAGTTACGCACACTTGCCTTCATTGAGTCTGGTCTCAATCCATTAGCAAAGTCCAAGGCTGGAGCCGTTGGTCTTTGGCAGTTTATGCCGCAGACCGGCAAGGGGTATGGTCTTGAGATAAACTCGATGGTTGACGAGCGTTGCAACCCAGTCTTAGCAACACGTGCTGCGGCGCGCTACCTGAAGAGTATGTACGAACAGTATGGTGATTGGACCCTTGCCCTCGCTGCATACAACTCAGGACCGGGCAATGTAAACAAGGCGATTATTCGCGCAGGAGGCACTCTATCAGACTACGACGGTGCATTTTGGGATATTTATGAACATCTGCCCAATGAGACTCGCGCCTATGTTCCGCTCTATATGGGCGCTACCTACGCCTTTGCCTTCCATAAGGCACACGGCATGACCCTTGCCACACCACCTATGCCTTTGGCTACGGATGACGTGATAGTATCGAAGCCTATGCACCTTGAGCAAGTATCATCAACCATAAATGTTGACATTGAGACACTTAAGATGCTTAACCCTCAATATACAATGCTGATAATACCTGCAACAACCAAGGAGTACACCCTA
Source organism: Alistipes sp. (assembly GCA_045652985.1). GTDB lineage: Bacteria > Bacteroidota > Bacteroidia > Bacteroidales > Rikenellaceae > Alistipes. Next base: position 17,600 of record JAZOLM010000049.1, read on the forward strand.
ACACTCCCTGCGGAGCTTGTCTCGGAGTATTGGGCAAACGAGGAGGCGATACACGCTAAGGATGCGGAATACCTGAAGGAGTATACAGTGCAGGCGAATATTGAGAAGAAACGCACAGAGGCTCCTCCAGCCAAATATCATACTGTTCAAAAGGGCGATACACTCGGAGCTATTGCCCGCAAGTATGGTCGCACGGTGAAGCAGCTTATGGAGTGGAATAAACTTAAGAATCCAGACGCCTTGAGCATTAATCAGAAGATTCGCGTAAGCCCATGATAGTATAGCATGCACCACGATATTCTCGATACAACAACGACCATTGTAGCCCCAGCGACGGCTGTGGGCGGAGCAGTTATGGTCATACGCCTCAGTGGTAGCAATGCTATTGCTATTGCAGACAAGATGTTTCGAGGTCGCACCAAACTCGCTGATGCAGCGGGATATAGCCTTCATTATGGCAATATCATACGCACCACGGGCGAGATTTTTGACGATGTTGTCGTTGCACTCTTCCGCGCTCCACACTCCTATACGGGCGACGATACGGTCGAGATCACACTCCACGGCTCGGAGTATATCACCGCCGAGGTGCTACGCCTTGCCATAGAGCATGGCGCAACGATGGCAACACCCGGAGAGTTTACGCGCCGCGCCTTCCTCGCCGGCAAGATGGACCTTAGCCGTGCCGAGGCGGTGGCAGATATTATCGTCTCAGACTCGCGATGGTCACACCACGTCGCATCGACGCAGATGCATGGTGGCTACTCAGAGCGCCTTATGGGGCTGCGTTCAGAGTTACTACGCCTATGCTCGCTCCTCGAACTCGAGCTCGACTTCTCGGAGGAGGATGTCGAGTTTGCCGACCGCACGGCGCTCTATACAGCTCTAAATAGCATAGAGAAGGAGATTGATTCGCTATGCTCATCTTTTGCATTAGGTAACACCCTTAAAAATGGTGTAAATGTGGCTATTGTCGGCGAGCCAAATGTCGGCAAGAGCACACTTCTTAATGCTCTTATTGAGGATGATCGCGCCATGGTGTCCGATGTCGCTGGCACCACACGCGACACCATCGAGGCCACAACAATTATCGACGGTATACGCTATCGTTTTGTCGATACTGCGGGTATACATACGACAGACGACAAGTTGGAGCAGATGGGTATCGACCGCAGCTACCGCGCCATTGCTAATGCTAATATCATCCTACACCTTGCCACTGTCAACCACCCCAATTTCACTAAAATAGAGATTAACGAACGCCAACATTATATTCGCATTATCAACAAGATAGATACGAACACATCAACTAACGCGCTAGATGCCACCCTACTCTATATCTCGGCTAAAAATGGCATTGGCATAGAGGCTCTTCGCCAACGTATTCGCGAGATTACGGACACCACGCAACTTAGTGCCGGCAATATTGTCGTATCGAATATGCGCCACTATGCAGCGCTACGCAGCGCCCATGAGGCATTGGACGATGCACGTCGTGCCATGCACAACTCGCTACCAACAGACTTGATATCGGAGGATCTCCGCCGTGTCATCCACCATTTAGGCGAGATTACTGGCGACATCACCTCAGACGACATCCTCCAAAACATCTTCTCCAAGTTCTGCATCGGCAAGTAGACTATTAATTAATACAGCACTCTTTACGGGTGCTATTTTTTTGCAATACACACATTGAGATTTCATTAAGGAAGTTAAGGAGGCTAAGGAAATTAGTGATTAGTGACTTCGCCAAGTTCGCTGAATTCACTAATTTCACTAATCTCATTATCCCATATTGCGCAACACCCGGCAACCCCACTACCCTAATTTGTTGTCAGAGGGGTTAGTTTTGATTCATCACAAAAGATAACTCCCAGGGATAGTAGTTTAACCTACAGCCCTGGGAGTTATACTTTTAGGGATGGGTCGAAGATAACCCCTTATCACAACAAATTACTCGTATTGACCCGTCTTAAGTCGCATAACCTCATCCTTCGTGAGAAAACGCCAAGCACCACGCTTGAGGTTCTTCTTGGTAAGACCTGCATAGTATACGCGGTCGAGCTTCTGCACGGTGTAGCCGAGGTGCTCGAACATACGACGCACGATACGGTTGCGTCCTGAGTGAATCTCAACGCCTACGGTCTTCTTATCCTCTGATGCATAGGCAATCTCATCGGCGAAGATGTCGCCATCCTCGAGGGTGATACCCTCGGTGAGAGTGTCCATGTCGGCACGGGTGAGAGGCTTGTCAAGGGTTACCTGGTAGATCTTCTTCTTGTGGTATGATGGATGTGTTAGCTGACGTGTGATGTCGCCATCATTGGTGATAAGGAGAAGACCAAGTGAGTTCTTATCGAGACGACCTACTGGATATACGCGCTCTGCGCACGCGCCCTTCACAAGATCCATGACGGTCTTGTCGGCATGAGGATCGTCGAGCGATGTAACATAGCCCTTAGGCTTGTTTAGCACGAGGTATACGTTCTTCTCGCCCTGGAGCTTCTCATCATTGAAGCGCACTTCGTCGGTAGGCAGAATCTTAGTGCCGAGCTCGGTAACCACCTGACCGTTTACTGTTACCACACCTGCGAGGATGAAGTCATCAGCCTCACGGCGTGAGCATACGCCCGACTGTGAGATAAAGCGGTTTAGGCGAATCTCGCCTGTCTGCTTGTTAGGATTATACTTTGGATATGAGCGTGGTTTGTCATCCTGCTTTGAAGAGTAGTTCTTCTTGAAGCCACCCTTTGATGCACCGCGCTTATCACCAAATGAAGGCTTAGAATCGCGCTTCTCGCCGTACGCTGGTCTCACCTCGCGCTTCTCACCGAACGATGGCTTTGAGTCGCGTCTCTCGCCGTACGCAGGCTTCTTGCCGAAGGCTGGCTTATCGTTCTTTGTGCGGTAGCTGTTGCCACCACGAGCACCTTTCTCGCCACGCTCCTCACCACGCTCGAAGCTACGCTCCTCACGACCACGCGTCTCATACTCGGGACGTAGACGGTTGTCGGCGGTGAAGTGTGGGTTGTACGATGAACGCTTTGCTGTTGTCGCTCTTGCTGGGCGACGGCTCTCTGTGAACTCCTCATTGCCTCCATCGCGGCGGGGACGGGGAGTACGCTCAACACGCTCCGTAGAGCTTACGCGCTGACGCTTGTCGCGTGCGAAACGCGAAAGATTGGCTGTTGAGTCTGTGTTGTTGTTTTTCATTCTATATACTTCTTAAAAATTGTGCGGCAAAGGTAACCATTTTTTTTGATATTCACCATCACACCAACATTCGTGCCACAAAATTCTAAAAAAAATAGTACCTTTGTGACATAAATAGATGATAATATGAACAGAGAGATACTACGTTTAGCGCTCCCCAATGTCATTTCCAACATCACCGTACCCCTTATGGGCATCGCCTCGACCATCATCGCTGGTCATGCCTGCGGAGGTAATGGCACCTTGGCCATAGGTGCGCTATCCATCGGCGTGTCGATATTCAACTTCATCTATTGGAACTGCTCGTTCATACGCATGGGCACCTCGGGACTCACGGCACAGGCATTTGGTGGCGAGCAGCATAGGGAGTATACACTGATGTTGTGGCGCGCCCTTGTGGTGGCCCTCGGCATGGGCATCCTCTCCTTTGCACTGCAGCGCCCCATTGGCGAGTTTGCCATCGGCTTTATGGGCATGGAGAGCGCCGAGGCTAATCGTATGATTGCCGACTACTTCTATACGCGTATATGGGCTGTTCCTGCTGGCATCATGCTCTTTGCCTTCAACGGCTGGCTCACGGGCATGCAGAATGCAGTGCTTCCGATGGCTGTGGCGATACTTGTCAACGTGCTGCATATCGGGTGCAGCTATCTCTTCTCCATCGTTGGCGACATGGGACTTCAGGGCATCGCCCTCGCCTCGGTCGTGGCGCAGTGGACAGGCGTGGCGGTAATCGCAATAACCATATGGATACTATACCACCGACGCATCGTCAGAGTCACCCTTCGCGAGGTTATGGACATGAGTGCCATGAAGCGCTTCTTCTCCATCAATGGCGATATCATGGTGCGCACCTTTTGTCTTGTTGCCGTCTACACCTTCTTCACCAAGGCATCGGCAGACACGGGTAACGATACCATCCTTGCGGTGAATGCCATCCTACTGCAGCTCTTCACCCTCTTCTCATACATGAACGACGGCTTGGCATTTGCTGCCGAGGCACTCACAGGACGCTTTATAGGCGCTAAGGATGAGGCGTCGCTGCGCAAGTGCATCAAGCTGTGTGTCATATGGAGCTTCGTGGTGTCGTTCCTCTATGTTGGTGCCTACGTAGGCTGGTGGCAGGATATATTTATGCTCTTGGTGAACAAGGAGCAGGGCGATGTCACTACCCTACTCAGCGTTGCGGGCGACTATATCGGCTGGATTATCGTCATCCCCCTTGCCTCGGCACTGCCCTTCATCCTGGATGGCATCATGGTGGGTGCCACGCGTAGCCGCATTATGCGTAACTCAATGGTCTACTCAACGATTATCTACTTCGCCATCCTCTACGGTCTGAGCGGCATATTGGGCAACAATGCCATATGGATGGCGTTCACGATGTTTATGTTCGTGCGCGGAGTCTTCCAATACTTCATGTCCGACAAGCTGCACTCCATCTACGCCGAAGCAAAAAGCAGATAAACCCCGGGAGGGAGGTGTAAAGTGAAAGGTGAAAGGTGTGGTGTCTGCGACGCAGGTTTATAAATTACGTCATTGCGAGGAATTGCAACTGAAAACTTTACTGATACGGATGATGGTCTATGCAATTCTGTGGCAATCTACCTTTGTGTAATAACTTTGCTGATACAATTGCCCTCTGTATTGGCAGCGCCTATAAACAGCGGTAGAC
>JAZOLM010000050.1:0-54686 GCA_045652985.1 Alistipes sp.
TGATGGCGCTCAACTATTACTAATTTCTCACTACTCTTTATTAATTGATTTGCGCCTCCTCGGCATGACTTGATTTATTAATGGGGAAGGTTGGGCGTGCTTTTGTTGACGCTCCCTCCACCAGAAATTTTCAGTGGTCCCCTTTCAGGGAGGTTGGGAGGGTGTAAACTATCGAGCATACGACTGCCTACTGCAAGTAGCGCAGTCGAGCCCCTGAGGGGGTACTGAAAGGGAAAAGCGAAAGCTTTTCCGTTTTTGGTAAATAATAGAAATTATTTACTATCTTTGTGCGATATATAAATAAATCAGAAATTATGAAGTGTGCGATTATAGGACATGGTAAGATGGGACGCGAGATTGAGCGTATTCTCGCTCAGCGTGGCCATAGTGTAGAGTTGGTTATCGACGAGGAGAATGCTGCGGAGCTTACTGCTGAGAACCTCAAAAACATAGATGTCTGCTTCGAGTTTACAACACCCGATACTGCGGCACACAATGTGCGCACGGTGCTCGAGGCTGGTTGTAGGGTAGTGTCGGGCACCACAGGCTGGCTCTCGGAGCTTCCTGCGATGCAGACTCTTGCTATTGAGCGTGGCGGTGCTCTCTTCTATGCTTCGAACTTCTCGATAGGCGTAAACATGATGTTCCGCCTAAACAAGCGCATGGCGGAGCTTATGAACCCATACAAGGAGTATGAGATAACCATCGATGAGACCCACCATATGTGGAAGAAGGATGCCCCCAGCGGCACCGCCATCACCCTTGCCGAGGGTGTCATCGAGGGCGTAGAGCGCAAGCAGGGATGGGTGAACAGTGCTACGGACGACGCAGCGCAGGTTGCCATTATCTCGCACCGCGAGGGCATGGTGCCAGGCATACACACCGTGCGATACACCTCGGAGGATGACTACTTGGAGCTCAAGCACTCGATCACCAACCGTCGTGCCTTGGCCATGGGTGCCGTCATCGCTGGCGAGTACCTTCAGGACAAGCAGGGTGTGCATACCATGGATGACCTACTATAGAAACGACTAAACAATATTTGAGATATGGAAAAGATTAAGGAGATCTACAATAAGATGAAGTATTACATCTCGCACCCATGGTTGTGGTGTGCTATAATGTCGGTCTTGGTGACCGTGTTTGCCATCTGGTATGGCGCTTGGTGGACGCTTGTCATCACCCTGCCACTCATCTACGACTACTACATCACGCGTAAGATACGCACATATCACCGCCAGCTCCTCGAGCGATATAATTGGTATCGCATAGCGTGGGCCGTGTGGTGTGCTATCATCTTCGCTCTGGTTGTGGGCGTTATCATTCAGATGCTCATCTTCCGTTGGAATGTGCCATTCCTCATCACCTTCCTCGCTGTTGGTGGCTATGCTCTGTGGAACGAGATTAAGGGGCAGACGAAGATCTATCTATGGATCTATGGCTGGGTGCACGCCCTTGTCTTCGCTACCGTGGTGGCGACCCTCATCCAGCTCTACTGGTTCCAGATGTTTGTCATCCCAACAGGCTCTATGGAGGGTACCTTATTGCAGGGCGACTACATCCTTGTCGATAAGGTGGAGTATGGTCCACGTGTGCCAATGACACCACTATCGTTCCCATTTGTGCATAACACCATGCCTTTGAACGATACCAAGGCGTCGTTCTCAACATCGTGGGAGCGCTCATATCGTCGTCTGGCGGGCACAGGACAGGTCGAGCGTGGCGATGTTGTTGTCTTCAACTTCCCTGAGGGCGACACCGTGATCATGGAGCGCGCTGCGGAGAGCTACTATCAGATACTTCGTGACCCACGCGATAGCGTTATGGGTAAGACCCCTGCCGAGCGTCGAGAGTATATCCGCAACCACTATACTATCGCCATCCGCTCTATGGACAAGAAAGAGAACTATATCAAGCGATGCGTAGGTATGCCTGGTGACTGGCTTAAGGTTGTTGATGGCGTGGTATATCACGACAACGAGCCTGAGAAGTATGTGCCAAACAAGCAGTACATCTATGATGTCTACAACAAGAAGAGCGGCAAGACCGAGGGCGTAAAGCTTATCGCCGATAAGGACTTGTCGAAGTATAGCGATACGACAAAGTATGTGCTTACAAAGCTCGGCTCATCGACAAACATCGATAAGGGTCCGCATAATAAGGAGGATATGGCGATGGCTCTTATTCCACACCTTAGCGAGGGTGTCTCTGCATCGTGGACTCTCGATAACTTCGGTCCTGTGTGGATTCCCGAGGCTGGCGAGACCATCGAGCTTAACCCATACAACATGGCGCTATATGGCCGTTGCATCACCGCCTATGAGCATCGTGCCGTAAAGGAGGAGCGTGACGCTGAGGGCAATGTGACATACTATATCGATGGTCAGAAGGCTACCGAGTATAAGTTCCTCATGGACTACTACTTTATGATGGGTGACAATCGCCACCTATCTATGGATTCACGCTTCTGGGGCTTTGTTCCAGAGGATCATATCGTAGGTAAGGCGAAGTATATATGGTTCTCTATCGACCCTAATACGGGCGATATTCGTTGGGATAGAATGTTTACCAAGATTGAGTAATGGCATCGGATAGTTATAAGACCATTGCTCGAGCTGCCGAGACCACCTACCGTCAGCTGAGTAGTAAGTTCTTGGTCTATGCCTACCCCGTGGAGAGCGAAGGCGAGATTAAGGAGTACCTCGACGCACTGCGCAAAAAGTGGTTCGACGCTACGCACCACTGCTACGCATGGCGCTTAGGTCCGCATGGCGAGCAGTTTCGTGCCAACGACGATGGTGAGCCCTCATCTACTGCTGGCAAGCCAATCCTTGGTCAGCTATTGTCGCAGGAGGTAACCAACTGCTTGGTTGTCGTTGTGCGCTATTTTGGTGGCACCAAGCTTGGTGTGCCGGGTCTCATCGCCGCATATAAGGAGTCTACAGCGTTGGTGCTCTCGGAGTGCGAGATTGTGGAGCGCACGGTGGATGTGAATATCAAGGTGGAGTTTAGCTATATTGCCATGAACGATGTGATGCGCATTGTCAAGGATATGCAGCCACGCATCCACGAGCAGATATTCGATAACCTTTGCACCATGCATCTGAGCATCCGCGAGAGCGACTCCGAACAGCTTATCAACCGTTTGGATAAGGTCGAGGGTGCAACGGTGGAGGTGATGTCTGACGAAAATTAAAGACGAATACTCTTTGGATAATACGATAAAAATAAAGGGCGCGAGGGTACACAACCTCAAGAATATCGATGTCGAGATACCGCATAACAACCTCGTTGTTGTGACAGGTCTCTCGGGGTCGGGTAAGTCCACATTGGCCTTCGACACCATCTTTGCCGAGGGTCAGCGTCGCTATGTCGAGTCGCTATCAGCCTATGCACGTCAGTTCCTTGGCAGGGTAGAGAAGCCTGATGTCGACATGATTGAGGGTATAGCCCCAGCTATCGCCATCGAGCAGAAGGTCATCTCGCGTAATCCACGCTCTACGGTGGGCACAACAACCGAGATCTACGACTACCTGAAGTTGCTCTTCTCGCGTATTGGTCGCACCTACTCGCCAACGACTGGTCGCGAGGTGCGTTGCTACGAGGTGGACGATGTTGTCGATAGAATAAAACTCCTTGAGGATGGAGAGCGCATTATGATTGCTGCCCCTCTGCTTCTGAAGCACTCCGAGGGTATTGTTGAGCGCCTCTTGACACTTATGGAGGATGGCGTTAGCCGTGTGCGCTATGCTGGCGAGGTGATGCCGATTGAGGAGTTTATGCCAAGGGTGAGCGATCAGATGGAGATCAAGGATGTCATGGTTATCGTCGATCGTGTTGCCAAGCGTGCCGAGCAGGATACCTTGTCGCGTATTACAGACTCTGTGGCGCGTGCCATGGGCTATGGCGCGGGTACCATGTATCTCATCGTTGGTGATGATGTGGAGAGCTTCTCGTCGCACTTCGAGGATGGCGATATGGAGTTCGAGCGCCCCACGGAGCACCTCTTCTCCTTCAATAACCCCATTGGTGCTTGCCCCGAGTGCGAGGGCTATGGCAAGGTTACAGGTGTCGATGAGGATTTGGTGATACCCGATAAGTCTAAGAGCATATATAATGGCGCTATTGCCTGTTGGAATGGCGCAACTATGGGTCGCTGGCGCGAGGAGCTTATCTTGAACTCCTCGAGGTTCGGCTTCCCGATACATACCCCTTACCACGCCCTCACGGATGCTGAGCGTGACTTGTTGTGGAGTGGTAACGAATACTTCCATGGTCTTGATGACTTCTTCGCCTATGTAGATACGCAGCGCCACAAGGTGCAATATAGAGTGCTCAAATCGCGATATATGGGCAAGACACTATGCCCCAAGTGCCACGGCACGCGTCTGCGCCCCGAGGCGTTGTATGTTCGTGTCGGAGGCAAGAACATCGCCGAGCTTGTTACGATGACCATCGGCGAGTTGGATGGCTTCTTTGCCAACCTGCAGCTCGATGAGTTTGATAGCACCACGGCGGAGCGCGTCTTGATTGAGATACGCAACCGCTTGGGCTACCTTATTGATGTGGGCTTGCACTACCTAACACTCGACCGTCTCTCTGCCACCTTGTCGGGTGGTGAGTCGCAGCGCATAAACCTATCCACGTCGCTGGGTAGCAACCTCGTGGGCTCGATGTATATCCTCGATGAGCCGAGCATCGGTCTTCATCCGCGCGATACCAACCGCCTTATCGGCGTCTTGAAGCAGCTGCGCGACCTGGATAATACGGTCATCGTCGTGGAGCATGAGGAGGAGGTGATGCGTGCTGCCGACTGGATTGTCGATATGGGTCCCGAGGCGGGCATTGGTGGTGGCGAGGTTGTATATAATGGCTCTGCGGCAGATATCACCAAGGCTCAGAATTCGCTTACGGCGGACTATCTCACAGGGCGTCGCAAGATAGCCATCCCGGAGCGTCGTCGTGCCGCAGCAGGACATGTGTGCCTGCGTGGTGTGCGCCACCATAACCTCAAAAATATAGATGTCGAGATACCATTGGGTGTCTTCACCTGCATTACGGGTGTCAGTGGTTCGGGTAAGTCGTCGTTGGTCGATGATGTGCTCTACCCAGCCCTCAAGCGCCGCCTTGCCGAGACAACGCTGCTCCCTGGTGACCACGATAGCTTGGAGGTGGACAAGCACCTTTTGCAGGGTGTCGAGATGGTGTCGCAGTCGCCCATAGGCAAGTCTACGCGCTCCAACCCAGTGACATATATCAAGGCGTATGACGAGATACGCAAGCTCTTTGCCGACCAGCCCTATGCCAAGCATAATGGCATTGCTGCCACAGCCTTCTCGTTCAATATGCCGGGTGGCCGTTGCGAGGAGTGCGAGGGTGAGGGCGTCATCAAGGTGAGCATGCAGTTTATGGCCGATGTGGAGCTGCAGTGCGAGGCGTGTGGCGGCAAGCGCTTCAAGCAGGAGATATTGGAGGTTAAGTATCGCGGTAAGTCGATATACGATATATTGGAGATGTCCGTGAGCGAGGCTGTTGCCTTCTTCAAGGAGGATACGACAAATAGCACATGCAAGCGTATCGTGGAGCGCATAAGTGCCCTCGAGCAGGTGGGCTTGGGATATGTCAAGCTCGGTCAGTCCTCATCGACCCTCTCGGGTGGTGAGTCGCAGCGCGTGAAGCTCGCCTCGTTCCTCATGAAGGAGCGCTCGAGTGATAAGCTGATGTTCATCTTCGATGAGCCTACCACGGGTCTTCACTTCCACGATATTGGTCGTCTCTTGGGTGCCTTTGATGCACTTATCGCACGAGGACATAGCGTCGTTGTCGTGGAGCATAACATGGAGGTTATCAAGTGTGCCGACTGGGTTATAGACCTCGGTCCCGAGGCGGGAGCGGATGGCGGTAGGGTGGTCGTTGCAGGCACACCCGATGATATTATGGCTTGTGCAGATAGTTACACAGGTCAGTTCTTAAAGAATCACAATGAAGGAGTTTGAAACATATATACTGCCTAATGGCATACGCGGCATCCACCGTCAGGTGCGTAGTGGCGTTGTCCACTGCGCCATGGTCATAAATGCCGGTAGTCGCGATGAGCTTGCGAGTGAGTATGGCATCGCCCACTTCACGGAGCACGCCCTATTCAAGGGTACGGAGCGTCGTCGTGCCTATCAAGTGAACTGCCGCCTCGAGAACCTCGGTGGCGAACTTAATGCCTACACCACCAAGGAGGATACCACGCTGCATGCTACGGTCATGCGTCGTGACTTCCAGCGTGCCGTGGAACTTATTGCGGATGTCGTCTTCCACTCGTCGTTCCCCGAGAGGGAGCTAAGAAAGGAGCGCGAGGTCATCGCCGACGAGATAAATTCATATAAGGACTCGCCCTCGGAGCGCATATATGACGACTTTGAGGATTTGATGTTCCAGGGCTCGGAACTCGGACACAATATCCTCGGCAGCAAGGCACGCCTTGCGCGTATCACGTCGGAAGATATGCACGCCTTTGTGCGCCGTACCTATACCACCGACCAGATGGTCTTCTCCTCTATTGGTAACTTCTCGGTGGCCACCGCTAAGCGCGTTGCGGAGCGATATCTCGCCTTGGAGGCTGCCACTACGCGCAACTATGTGCGTCATGCGACGGCAGAGTATAAGCCCTTCAGCGTTGTGCAGTCGCGTCACACACATCAGGCACATGGCATCATAGGCACGCGCGGCTATAGCATTAGGGATGACCGCCGCCTGCCCTTCGCCTTAGCGATAAACATCTTGGGTGGTCCCTCGGCAAACTCCATACTCAACCTCGTGTTGCGCGAGAAGCATGGTCTGTCGTATAATGTTGAGGCAACCTATACACCATACTCTGATACGGGTATTGTGGGCATATACTTCTCGTCGGACCACGACAATGCGGAGCAGTGCGTCGAGCTTATCGAGAGCGAGGTGGCGCACCTCATGCGCGAGCCTATATCGCCCCGTCGTTTGGCTATTGCCAAGCGTCAGTTTGTGGCGCAGATGGCAATATCGATGGAGTCGAACGAGGGCTATATGCTTGGTGCTGGCAAGAGCTACCTGTTGTATAAAGATATTGAGACCCTTGAGGAGGCGTATAAGAAGGTTATGGGCATCACCGCCGAGCAGATTATGGAGGTGGCCAACGACAACTTCGGCAATTTGTCAAGACTAATATATAGATAGTTATGGATAACTTAGAACAATACATCCTTGATAATACTAAGCCCGAGGAGGCGCTTATGCACCGCCTCGAGCGAGAGACATACCTACGCGTTATCAACCCACGCATGATCTCGGGACACCTGCAGGGCAAGCTCCTCGAGATGCTCGTGCGCATGATGCGCCCCAAGAGAGTGTTGGAGATAGGCACATTCACTGGCTACTCGGCGCTGAGCATAGCGCGTGGTCTGGAGGATGACGCCATCCTCGACACCATAGAGGTCGATGACGAGCTGGAGGATATTGCCGCCAAATACTTCGATGCCTCGGAGTATGGGCATCGCATACGCCAACATATAGGCTCGGCATTGGATGTTGTGCCACGTCTCGGCGAGTGCTACGACATGGTCTTCATGGATGGCGACAAGAGAGAGTACTCCGATTACTACCGTATGCTGATGGATGGCGGCTATGTTAAGAGCGGCTCGTTCATTCTTGCCGATAACATCCTATGGTATGGCAAGGTGGCGCAGCCCATAGCGCATAACGACAAACATACTGAGGCGATAGTTGAGTTCAACCGCATGGTCAAGGAGGACGATAGGGTAGATAATGTTATAATCCCTATTCGCGATGGCATAAACCTCATCCGCATAAAGTAGAGATATGGCACTTAGAGAACCTAAGTGCCATATCTCTTATATGTTATGCTATCCCAGCGCCACGTCCAATATCATCATCACCACAAAGCCTATGGCAAAGGCGATAGTGCCTATGTTGGAGTGTTTGCCCTGCTGCGTCTCGGGGATAAGCTCCTCGACAACAACATAGAGCATCGCTCCTGCCGAGAATGATAGGAGGTAGGGTAGCGCGGGTGAGATATGCTCGAAGAGGAGTATCATTACCAGTGCCGACACGGGCTCTACGATGCCCGAGAGACCTCCGTAGAGGAAGGAGCGGCGGCGTGTCATGCCCTCGGTGCGCAGTGGTAGCGATATTATAGCACCCTCGGGGATGTTCTGTATCGCCATACCTATGGCGAGTGCCGAGGCTGCTGCCATGCTCACATCGGCATTGCCACTAAGTGCTCCTGCCACCACAGCACCCACGGCCATGCCCTCGGGGATGTTGTGCAGCGTGACGGCGAGCATCAGCATATGTCGCTTGCCGAGTGCCGAGCGTGGTCCTTCAGGGGTGTCGGAGCTAAGGTGTTGGTGGGGTACCAAGTTGTCGAGCATGAGTAGAAAGAGCATGCCGAGGATTATGCCTATGGCGGCGGGTAGCCAGCTGAGACGCCCCATATCTTCGGATAGCTCTATCGATGGCATTATGAGTGACCACACGGAGGCAGCCACCATCACGCCAGCGGCAAAGCCAATGAATATCTTTTGTGTGCGTTCGAGCGACCTATTGCGTGTGAACAGCACCGTTGAAGCACCCACCAGCGTGCCTGCGAATGGGATTAATATTATTGACAGCCAGCTCATAATCCACTAAATACCAATACCGTACCAGTTGTAATCTTATAACAAAGCCTCCCTTATCAAAGGGAGGTTTGGAGGGATTGTATGTATGATTTGGAGAACCATAGTAGATTCTCCGAATCTACTAATAGTTCTCAGCCTTAATCTGGAAGTATGCCTTAGGGTGAACGCACACTGGACATACCTCAGGTGCCTGCTTGCCAACGTGGATGTGACCGCAGTTAGAGCACTGCCAGATCATATCGCCGTCGCGTGAGAATACCAAGCCGCCCTCTACGTTAGCCAAGAGCTTGCGGTAGCGCTCCTCGTGCTCCTTCTCAATCTTGCCAACCTCCTCGAAGAGGAATGCGATGTGGTCGAAGCCCTCCTCGCGAGCATCCTTAGCCATCTGGTCGTACATATCTGTCCACTCGTAGTTCTCCCCCTCGGCAGCTGCCTTGAGGTTCTCAGCAGTTGTGCCGATGCCCTGCAATAGCTTGAACCAGATCTCTGCGTGCTCCTTCTCGTTAGCTGCAGTCTCCTCGAAGATCTTAGCTATCTGAACATAGCCATCCTTCTTTGCCTTAGATGCAAAATATGTATACTTGTTACGCGCCTGTGACTCACCCGCAAATGCCTCCCACAAGTTCTTCTCAGTCTTAGTGCCTTTCAAATCTTTCATAGTGTTTTTAGTTTTATAGGTTTGTAATTATCTTTCTTAGTTTATTTCCCTTTTCCTAATGCAAAGATAATAGTAATTTTGTTATCTGCAATAGGATTTTGATTGTGTTATTTTATTGCATTATAACATTTGCTTATGATGTTTGATTATATTGTAGGCATAGCTGATTGAATATGATGCCTGACGTACTTAATATCATGTAATTGTTGTGTTATTTATGTAATTTATTGGACATCATTTGTACTTAAACAATTTTTTCTTAACTTTGTACTAATATAATAATTTGACTATTTCAAAGTTTAATGCAATTATTGTATGAAATTCAAAGAGAGACTACCAGTAATATTGAAAGCGACGTGTCTTGGAAATGAGTAAGGTTGATAGCGTTACGTCGTTTAGGATGTTAGATAATGAGGTGGCTGCAGAGAAGTATTGCGACTCTGCCATTCGGTAAGTGAGTGTCCTTATGTAGATAAAAGGAAGTATAATGTCTTACTAATTAGGATGAGACCTTATTTTATACACTAATATTAAAGTTCTATTATGAAAAAGTTATTATCAATTTTGTTTGTGGCTACAATGCTTGTAGCATGCGGTGGTGAGAAGAAGAGTAGCGATTCAGATGAGACTAATCAGAAGAGTGAGGTTGAAGCTAAAACTCCAAATGACTTTGCAGATAAGATGATGAAGTATATGAATCGTATGTTGGACGCTGTTGAGGTGAATGACTATGATGCTTTCAAGAATGCTCACTACTCGCTATATCTTCTGACGGAGCAGACCTCGGATGAGGTGAAGAGTGCGGGAATGCCTATACTTAGGGCTAAACAAGAAAAATTCGAGGAGCGATATAATAGGAACGCCTATCGTTTCGAGTCGTGGTCACAGCGTTCAGCAGCAGAGTTAGAGGAGGAGGGACTTCTCTACTATGGAAAGTAGTTGTTGAATATAGATTATTGGGGGGGCTTTATGGTCCCCTTATTGTTTTTGCACTATAATTGCATGGGGAGTACTGAACAATCAAAAAACATTAATGTATGAATAGTGCAAATAAATCTAATGGCTTCAAACTAAGCGTCATGACGCTTGCCATTATGAATGTTACCGCCGTTGTGAGCCTTCGTGGCCTCGCCTCTGAGGCTATCTATGGCGTGCAGTCGGCGTTCTACTATCTCTTTGCCGCATTGGTATTTCTCATCCCCACGGCGATGGTGGCTGCCGAGCTTGCGGCGATGTTCTCGAACAAGCAGGGCGGTGTCTTCCGCTGGGTGGGCGAGGCTTTTGGTGATCGCTGGGGATTCTTGGCGATATGGTTGCAGTGGATACAGTCGACGATATGGTATCCCACGGTGCTCACCTTCGGAGCTGTGAGCATCGCCTTCATAGGTCTCGACCCTCATGCCGATGCGGCGCTCGCCTCGAACCGTCTCTTCACCCTTGTCGTGGTGCTTGCCATCTATTGGATTGCGACAATCATCGCCCTTCGCGGTATTGGCTGGGTGGGTAAGGTTAGTAAGTGGGGTGGTGTGATAGGCACTATCATTCCTGCAGGATTGCTCATCCTCCTCGCCATAATTTATGTCGCCTCGGGAGGTCATAGCTATCTGAATGTCGATGAGAGCTTCATCCCCGACTTCTCGAACTTCGGCAACCTGGTGCTTGCAAGTAGTATCTTCCTCTTCTATGCCGGTATGGAGATGATGGGTATCCACGTTATGGAGGTCGATAACCCCAAGCGTAACTATCCGCGTGCCATACTCCTTGGCTCGCTCATCACGGTGCTTATCTTCATCCTCGGTACATTTGCGCTCGGCATCATCGTCCCCGAGAGCGAGATAAGCCTCACGCAGACTCTCCTCATAGGCTTCGACAGCTACTTCCGCTTCCTCGGCATACCATGGCTTGGCTCTATCGTCGCCATAGCCCTTGTCTTTGGTGTCTTGGCGGGTGTGCTAACATGGGTGTCGGGACCCTCGAAGGGTATCTTCACTGTGGGTAAGGCGGGCTATCTGCCCCCATTCTTCCAGCGTACGAATAAGCAGGGCGTGCAGCGTAATATCCTCCTTGTGCAGGGTGTTATCGTCACCATCCTCGGCATGTTGTTCGTCGTCATGCCCTCGGTGCAGAGCTTCTATCAGATACTCTCGCAGCTCACGGTGCTCCTATACCTTATAATGTATATGCTCATGTTCTCAGCAGCCATTACCCTACGCTATAAGCGTCCCGACATCGAACGACCCTATCGTCTTGGCAAGCGTGGCAATGGTGTGATGTGGCTTCTCGGTGGTCTTGGCTTCTGTGGCTCGCTGCTCGCCTTTGTGCTCAGCTTCATCCCACCATCGCAGATCGCCGTGGGCAGCACTACGGTATGGTTCTCGGTGCTTATCATCGGTGCTCTTATCGTCGTGGTGATACCTTTTATTATATATAGTATGCGTAAGCCGTCGTGGAAGAGCGATACGCAAGCTGAGTGATTAATAGAGAGCCTATTTGCATTCTTTGTAGTGATAGTCTCACAGCAAAATGTGGGTGGCTAATTTTACTCTTTAGCCACCCACATCTTTAATTATCTTCCTCGGCATCTGCGTGCAAATCGCTTATACTCCTCTATGTCGGGATATACTTCAGTCACTTTGTAAGTAATGGTTACTTTAACATAATTACTCTCTTGATGAACGGTTACAGGGTATGCAACGCCGTTGTAGTACACATCGAATTTAGTATTGCGCGCCCCTTTTGTGGAGTTTTCGGCAACATTGAGTTTTATGCTATTGTCGCTTGACGATACAGTAACAGCAACCCACGCATCATCGGGTTTTGATGTTGTTATCTTTCCGTTCGGGATAGGATTCTCAATCGTATAGCCTATTTCGATGCTCTCTCCTGCGGGGGCTGCTATAATAGCGTCACTCTTAAGAATAAGCACAGGAGTTTCAGTTCTTCCATTCTGCTTGACATCAATACTCTTCACTATATCACCGCATGTTATCTTAATAGTGTTGTTGCGGGGAGAGCTACTTGGATTAGGGTCAATAGTTAGGTGTATAGTGTCATTGCCCACATGTGTAATCTTTACCCAATCGTAATATTGTGTTACATCTACACTCTTTGTTGTACCACCTACGCTATAGTTTATAATCTCATTGCCACCTTCTGCCGATACATTTATTGAATTTGTAGATAGTGTTAGTGTTGCCGCGGGGAACTGTCTTACTATAATATTGAAACTCTGCTCGCAGTAGGTAACGACAATATTATCTGCACGAGGCTTATCGCTATCATTCTGAGGTACTGTATAGTATCCAATATAGCTTATCTTATCACCGCTATCCTGGTCAATCTTTATATCCTCAATCTCTATCCACTCTTCGTATGTGCCATACTCTATCTCCGCATCTGAAATAGGGTTCGTAATCTCGAACTTGAACTTAACCTTCTCTCCCTGTGGCTTTATAGTGACATCGTTTGCAGATGTTAGGATAAGTTCGGGTGCGGCAGGAATAGGATCAGGAATCGGAACAGCGGTAATTGTGCTATCCTGCTTAATTTTAGGTTCATCCTTATGACGTGTAGAGTCTGGCGGAGTAATAGTATCGACCTTTATAATATTTTTAGGCATATTAATATTCTGAGGATTATGCTGTGTAGCACCCTCCTTGCCACCTAAAGATAATACTACTACAGTGCCTATAATGATAAGTAGAATAAGAAGCAGTATCCATAAACCTATGCGTCGCGATTGCTTTTTAGGCTTAGGCTCATCGCTCTTGGGTGAAGAATTACTCTTCCTATCTCTATCCATAGGAATAAAGGCCATGGTAGCTGTCTGATCATCGAGCAAAGCCAAGAACTCATCTATGTTCTGAGGTCTATCCTTACGCCAGTACTGCATAGCTCTTGATATAGCTTGGCGCATGCTATCTGACAGGTGGGCGGGAAGCTCTGGTAAACCGCGCTCTCCTATACTTGTTGCCTGTGGAGGAACGGTGGCTGTCACAAGATAGTATAATGTAGCACCCAATGCATATATATCTGTCATTGGAGAGAACGTACTCATACCACCCAACTGATACTGCTCTATAGGAGCATATCCTGCACTTATGCCAATAGGCGTAGAGCTTGTCTGGTCACCTGCAGCATTATAGTGCTTCGAAAGACCGAAGTCAATTAGTATGGCACTATCATCTTTATCTTGCACCATTATATTGCCAGGCTTTACATCGAGGTGGTTTATTTTGCGATCATGTATATAGCTTAGAGCCGAGGCAACCTTCTTGATATACCTCTCAGCTATATCCTCACCAAGCGCACCTTGCTCCTTGATAATATCATTTAACGACTTACCCTCGATATACTCCATAACGTAGTATGCCGTGCCATTCTCCTCAAAGACGTCGTAGATATGAATAATGTGTGCATGGTTGAGGTTAGCTATTGTCTGCGCCTCCTTAATAAACTTACTCTTAAGCCTATCCATCATCTCGGCCTGTCCCTGAGATAGAAGAGAAAGGTCGTCGGTGTCATCTTCACGCTTATAATAGTCCTTAGGAAAGAACTCCTTGATACACACAATGCGGTGTGCCATGACCTGTTCGGCACGATATGTAATGCCGAAACCGCCACGACCAATGGTCTCTATTATTTTATAACTGCCGTTGCGAAGTGTTGTTCCAGGTTTTAGGTTCATAACTATATCGGGTTAATAGTTCCTATAAATAGTTGTGTAGTGTTAACTTATCTATAGCAAAGATACAAACTATTACGTAGTATAGCAAGTAATTAGTAGGTTATTGTATTAAATAGTGGGATTATTGTATGAAATATGTGAATGTCGTTAGATACTGAGATTACTAAGAGTACTAAGCATTAATGTCGTCCGTGCCTCCCTAACCTCCCTAATCACCCTAACGCTGCACCTCATTACTCATTACTAATTTTTAAAAAAGTATAGGGGTGTCTAACATCTGTTAAACACCCCTGAATACTTTACTATCGTGGATACTACTTCTCAATATCCTTGAAGTAGCGGTATGTGACAACCTTAAGCTCCTCGGCAGCGCGGTCGTCGCAGACGATGATGCCTGCGGGGTGTATCTGCAGTGCCGAGAGTGTCCACTGGTGGTTGTAGCTGCCCTCTATGGCATGGCGTAGGGCGCGTGCCTTCTTAGGACCAGTGGCGAGGATAAGCACCTTGCGAGCGTCGAGGATTGTGCCCACACCTACAGTGAGTGCCTGTGTTGGCACCTTCGAGATATCGCCACCAAAGAAGCGCGAGTTAACGGCGATGGTGTCCGACGTGAGGGTCTTGATGCGTGTGCGTGACTGTAGCGATGAGAATGGCTCGTTGAAGGCAATATGTCCATCCTCGCCAACACCGCCCATGAAGAGGTCGATGCCGCCAGCCTTGACGATAGCCTCCTCATATGCTGCGCACTCTGCTACAAGATCCTCGGCATTGCCATTGAGGATATGCACATTCTCAGCCTTGATATCGACATGGCTGAAGAAGTTGGTCCACATGAATGAGTGGTAGCTCTCGGGGTGCTCCTCCGCCAAGCCTACATACTCGTCCATGTTAAAGGTGATGACATTCTGGAACGACACCTCGCCAGCCTTGTGTAGGCGGATAAGCTCCTTGTATGTCTCAAGTGGTGTGGAGCCTGTAGGCAAGCCCAACACGAATGGGGCATCGGTGCGTGCTGCCTTAGCCTTAATCTCGTTGACGATATAGGCGGCAGCCCATGCTGCAACCTCTGTCGATTTATCCTTAATAATTACTCTCATATTTTTTTGGTTGATGATTACTTAGTTTTGTCATTACCACATCTTTACGAATACCTCCATCGCCTGATACTCAGCCATGCCGAGCTTGTCGTAAAGCTGTGCTGTATTCTGCGTACGCTCCTCGGCGCGCTGCCAGAACTCGCGGGTGTCGCTACCAGGGAAGGGAACGATATCCTTCTGCGATAGGTGGCGATAGATGGCGTGGCGCTTCTTGAGTACCTCGTCGGGGGCGAGGGGCACTGCCATATCCACCATACCGAGGTTCCACTCCATCCATGCTCCGCGATAGAGCCATAGGTGGCACTCCTCACGCCAATCGTCATCCTTGGTGCGATCCAAAGCCTCCAACAGCGCCTCGATACACATGCGGTGTGTGCCGTGAGGGTCGGCAAGGTCGCCCGCAGCGTAGATCTGGTGTGGACGTATCTCGCGCAAAAGCTTGACGATGATCTCGATATCCTTCTCGGTGATAGCACCCTTCTTAATACCGCCAGTCTCGTAGAATGGAAGGTTGAGGAAGTGGGCGTTGGTGTCGGGGTTAAGACCGAACGAGCGCACCGCAGCACGCGCCTCGGCACGACGTATAGCTCCCTTGATGTCGAGCAGACGACGTGGCTCGGGCTTACCTCGCTTCTTCGAGGCTATGAGCTGGACAACCTCGTTGTACGTGTCGCCAAGACCCAACTCGCGGGCGGTGTCCACATTCTGCAACACCACATCGTCGTGTACTGCCACATTGCCCGATGTCTGGTATGCCACATGCACATCGTGGTTCTGCTCCACAAGGCGGATGAACGTGCCTCCCATCGAGATTACATCGTCGTCGGGGTGTGGCGAGAAGATAAGCACGCGCTTAGGGTAGGGTAGCGATGGTGCTGGACGTGTAGAGTCGTCGGCATTGGGCTTACCACCTGGCCAGCCGGTGATGGTATGCTGCAAGTCGTTGAATACGCGGATGTTAATCTTGTCGTAGGTGCCGCACTTCTCCAAGAGCTCGCCCAAGGAGTTCTCGATGTAGTCGCGGTAGGTGAGCTTCAGAATAGGCTTGTTTACCTTGCCACAGAGCCATACCACAGCCTTACGCACGAACTTAGGTGTCCACTCGCAAGGACCCACGAGCCATGGTGTCTGCTCGCGTGTGAGGTGCTCGGCGGCATTCTCGTCGATGACAACCTCTATTGCTGGGTGCTCCTGTAGGTGGCTGGCTGGGATAAGGTCGTTTATAGGACCCTCCACAACGCGGTGTATAGCCTCCGCCTTCTGCTCGCCCCATGCCATGAGGATTATGCGGTCGGCACGCATCACGGTCCCAAGACCCATCGTGATTGCCAACTTTGGGGTGTTCTCCAAGCCGAAGAACTGCTCCGACTGTATCTTGCGCGAGTTGTGCGATAGCTCCACAAGACGTGTGTGCGACTTGGCATATGAGCCTGGCTCGTTGAAGCCTACCTGACCATCCTCGCCCATGCCGATAATCATGAGGTCTATCTTGCGGATAGACTTGTCATACTCGGCGCAGTACTCTGAGACGATGCTCTCGGGGATTGAACCATTCGGAATATGGATGTTCTCAGGGTTGATGTCTATATGCTTGAGGAACTCATCGTGTATGCGATAGTTGCGGCTCTGCTGCTCTGTGCGCTTGATAGGGTAGAACTCATCGAGGGTGTATACAGCAACGTTGGCAAACGATATCTCACCCTCCTTGTGACGCTTCACCAACTCGCGGTAGAGACCCAGCGGCGTGCGACCGGTGGTTAGACCGAGCACAAATGGAGGCAACTCCTCGTAGATGTCGCGTGCCGAGGCGTTCTCGCTGTGGTTGCGCACAAGGCGACAGATGATGTCGGCAATATACTGTACGCCATGGTATTCGCTCTCGAAGACGCGTGTTGGCATACGCTCATAACGGTGTACTATATCCTTTGGTGCTGACTCTTGGGCAAGACCGCCATGCTTTGGTAGCTGATATTTGTTATTCATCGTTATAATATTTTTATTAGTAAATTCTATATGCACTAAACACTCCAAAGTTACGAAAAATAATTTATTTTAATGCCGAAAGGGGGATTTTTTTTACTTGGCTTCGCGTTGGGTATTATGGGTATTGCCGCTTCGCTCTGGGTATTGTGGGTAATTCCGATTCGCTCTGAGGAAAACCACTTCACTACTCTCAACTACTCTTCACTACCCTTAACTACTCGCATCTTAATCGCTCCGCAGGAGCAAAAGAGAAGGGGTCTGAGGGGTCTGAGGGGTGTTTTGTTGATAGCGACTTGATAGTCAGCCCCTCGTACCCCTCGTACCCCTAATACCCCTTGTCCCCCATTTACCCCAAATCTTAATCGCTCCGCAGGAGCGAAACATTACTAATTACTCTTTACTCATTAAAAAAGAGCCCATCCAAACACTTGGATAGGCTCTCAATATAATTTTAGTTTTTTTTTCTCTCTCTCAATTCTCCCTCCCCCTTAATCTCTCGCCCCTTGGGGTTAGAATATCTCCTTGCGGATGATTGTCTGCTCGCGGTCGGGACCTACCGATACTACTGCTACCTCTACGCCTGTGAGCTCCTCGAGCTTGGCGATGTATGCCTTGGCATTTGCTGGTAGCTCATCGTAGCTCTTGATGGCTGTGATATCCTCGCTCCAGCCTGGTAGCTCGATATACTCAGCCTCCACCTTCTCCAAGTCGGCGATAGTAGATGGAACATAGTCGATGTGCTCGCCATTAAGTTTGTAGCCTGTGCAGATGCGTATTGTCTCCAAGCCTGAGAGCACGTCGAAGAGCATCAACGATAGGTAGTTCAAGCCGCTGATGCGACGCACATGGTTGAGAACTACGGTGTCGAGCCAACCC
The DNA here is from genome assembly GCA_045652985.1 of Alistipes sp. Taxonomy (GTDB): domain Bacteria; phylum Bacteroidota; class Bacteroidia; order Bacteroidales; family Rikenellaceae; genus Alistipes. The sequence continues at coordinate 17,965 of JAZOLM010000050.1, forward strand.
ACACGGCGTGGACGACCCGTTACGGTGCCATACTCGTGGCCACGCTCGCGGATGTACTCTGCGCGCTCGTCGAAGAGCTCCGATGGGAATGGACCCTCACCCACACGGGTGGTGTATGCCTTAGCAACGCCCATAACGTTGTCGACATAGCGTGGTGCGATACCAGTGTTCACAGGAACGCTTGCTGCCGTAGGGCTTGATGATGTCACGAATGGATATGTGCCGTGGTCGATGCAGAGCATTACGCCCTGAGCACCCTCGAACAATACCTTCTTGCCCTCCTCGATAAGGCGGTTGAGGAGTACCGATGTGTCGCAAATCATTGGACGAAGACGCTCGCCGAGCTCGAGATACTGGTTGTAGATAGTCTCGAAGTCGCAAGGCTCCATGCCGAGTGCCTGAAGCTCGATGTTCTTCTGTGCGAGGGCATCCTTCAATCGCTCAGCGAAGTACTCCTTGTTGAGCAGGTCGCCCATGCGGATACCCACGCGGCTATACTTGTCGGTATATGCTGGACCGATACCCTTCTTTGTTGTGCCAATCTGACGACCACCCTTGAGTGCCTCGTAGGCACCGTCGAGCATCGAGTGGTATGGCATTACGCAGGCTGCACGGTCCGAGATAAAGAGCTTGTAGTCGGTGATACCTACCTTGTGTAGGCGGTCCAACTCCTCGAACAACGATACAGGGTTGATGACCATGCCGTTGGCCATGATGTTTATGATATGTGGGTTGAAGACACCCGATGGTATCGACTGAAGAGCGAACTTCTTGCCATCGAAGACGATGGTGTGGCCAGCGTTGTTACCGCCCTGGTGGCGTACTACAACGTCGGCACCGCCGGCATAGAAGTCTGTGATTTTACCCTTACCCTCGTCGCCCCACTGAGCGCCTACAACTACCAATGTATTACTCATAATATATAACTGTTTAGTCTCGCCATCTGCCCACCTTGGGGTGGTGGCATAATTTTACGGCTACAAAATTAGTAATTTTTGTAGAATAACACGCAATAAAGTGCGCTAATTTATCAACAGATTATAAACCTTTACTACTTCTTACGGCGATTTATGAGGTGTTCCATGATGATTACCATCAAAACACCCATCGCAAAGCCGTTGCCCATGAGTGGCTCGAGGAGCTTGGGAGCTACACCCTGGGGCATGAGCTGGAATACCATGGCAAACATCAGCGGTAGTCCCATGGTCAGCGCATCGGCAAAGCTCTCTGCCGACTTGGTTGACTGCAGCATCTCGAACGAGGCGGCAAGCTGTGTACCCATAAGATATAGTAGTATCACACCGATTACGGGCATAGGTATCGCCGTGAGCACCCATATGATGTCGGGCGATAGGGCGCATAGCATAAGGGCTATGGTGGCAGGGATAAGAGCACGACGTGCGGCGCATCCCGTAGAGGCGATGATGCCCGGACTCATCGAGAAGTTGACAGGTCCGAGAACGCCCATGCTACCCGCCACGATGTTCATCACGCCGGTGATTGCCATACCACGCTTCAGACGGCGGGGCATATTGTCGCACTGGAGCATCTTGCCGAGCGACTCTATGGAGCCTATATCGTTGATGATTAGGGCTATGTAGCACACCACAAAGGCGACAATAAGGCTGGCGTCGAACGACACCTCGTCGATGAACATATTATCTAAGGATACTGCCGACGAGTGGCGCTCGGGCATGGCGAAGAAGAGGAAGTATATCACGCTGCCGACGATGAGCGCTACGGGGACTATGAGGCTCTTGGCAACACCCTTCAACGTGCGGTTCATCACCACCATGATGCAGGTGCCCACGATGGCGAAGATAAGGGCGAAGGTGTGCTCGTTATGCGAGGCATGTGGCGCAAAGAGTAGCTTATTGGATATCGTTGGCGCAAGCGTGAAGGCTATGAGCATGAGTATCACCACAATGATGCGTGGCGTGAAGAGTCGCTGCACATAGTGCATCGTGTTGCCTAAGGTGAGGAGCACGACGATGACACCGCCAATGGCTATCGAGGTGTATATGCCATCTATCGAGGCGTTGGAGGCGAGTGCCGAGATTACGCCGACGAGGAGTACCGAGGCTGGACCTGCAACGATGGGTAGACGGTGACCCCATATCACCTGTATTAGTCCCGTAAGACCAATTACGGCGAATAGCTTCTGCGCGAAGAAGAGCCTCTCTTCTGGTGTTCCCTGTGCTATGAATACGCTTGTGGATACCACGGCTATGCATAACACAAACCACTGCAGCGAGTAGGTGATGAGTGCCCCCATGGGCAGACGGTCATCGACATTATATTTAAGTTTCATAGTTACACTATCGTTAGTATGCTATCTTGTCGGTCTTGTCGCTCCACTTGCGGAATGCCTCCAGTGCCTCGTCGCGCATGAAGTGTTCGCAGTGTATCGAGCGTCTATCGTAGTCTAAGCGCAGCTGGTCATAGATGAACGAGTCGTCGAAGGCTATGGCTGCGGCATCGCGCTTGGTGTTGGCATAGCATATGCGCTCCACGCCCGCCCAGTAGAGGGCGCTAAGGCACATGGGGCATGGCTCGCACGAGGCATATACGGTGCACCCCGAGAGGTCGAAGGTGTTCAACTCGCGACAGGCGTTGCGTATTGCCACCACCTCGGCATGTGCCGTGGGGTCGTTGTTGGGCACCACGCGGTTGGCACCCGTGGCTATCACCTTGCTATCGCGCACGACAACGGCTCCAAAGGGACCGCCTCCCTCGTCGATATTCTCTATAGATAGCTCTATGGCCATCTTCATAAATGCCCTATCCTCTGCTGAGACGTTCTCCATCTCGGGCAGACCGTGTTGTCTATCTGTCATCATGGTACGGTTATATGCAAATACCGGGCAAAAGTTGAACAAATAGTAGTGAGTAAAGAGTAATTAGTAATATTTCGCTCCTATGGAGCGATTGGAAGGGGACTGAGGGGTTAAAGGGGTTAAAGGGGAGTTCTGTTGATAGCGATATTGATAGTCTGCCCCTCGTCCTTTATACCACTATTACCCTTTGTACCCCATTTTTTATTGCTCCAAGCAAAACCATTACTAATTACTAATTACTCTTTACTAATTACTAATTGCTCTCTGTCTGGTGGAGTATCACGCGCTCCAAAGCACGCTCGCATACAGGGCAGAAACGCTCTGCTACGTTGTTGCGCATACGGCAGATGTCCGTTGGACGGTAGATGCCCTTCGAGCGGTAGCCGCCACCCTCATAGGCGCCCACAACATAGTTCTTGGTGCGCTTCTCGGTAACCTTTGTTGGTATCTCGATGCCCTTATCTATCATGTCTGCCCACTTAGAGTCAAAGTCCACAAGGGTTGTGATGTTGGGCTCCCATGGCTCGTGAGCGAGTGAGTGCATATCCTCGGTGCTGTCGCCATTATCGTAGAAGTACTCGTCGCCCAAGCCGCCGAACGAGTGTCCGAACTCGTGAACAACCACAGGGCGGAAGTCGCGGTGGTGAGCTGTGGTGAGCGTATATGAGTTGTAGATACCGCCGCCGCCGTAGGTGTCTGTGTTGGCGAGGATTATGAAGTGCTCACATGGGATGTTCGTAGCTATGTCGAACATATCGTAGACGTTCGATGTTGTGAGGTAGCGGTTCATGTAGAATGTCATGAAGTGTGAGCTTACGGCGGTGTCGCGCCACTCGCCCTCCTGAGGTACGCTGACGTTGCTATCCTTCGATGGGCTTGTCACGGCTATGAAGTTGAACTTCTCGACATGGCTCTTGAATGGCTCGTATGAGAGTATCTCCTCAGCGGTGATGCGAGCATCCTCCATGAATAGCTCCATCTCCTCGGCGGTGTAACCCTCGGCGAGGATTACCACGTCGATAGCCTCCTTAGAGTCGCCACCCTTGTGAATGTAGGTGTAGGGTATTGGCTCCTGCTGCGAGCGGTCGCGGATGAGCACGTCGTTGGGATTTATCGTGTGCTGCAAGCGGCTCTCCTTGTCCTGGTTGTCGCGCAGAACCACCTCGGCGATGGTTGCGCGCTGTGGCATAGGCACGAGGAGCGTAAACTCGAAGCTCTTCTCTATCTGCTGCGCCTCGGGTGTTGTTATCCACTCCTGGAAGAGCGATGAGAAGGATGTCTTGTATATCACCTCGCCTGTGGCAGCGTCGGTGAGCGTGAGGTCGCCATTACCCTTGAGGGGTACGTTGTTGAGGTTCACGCGGCGTCCCCACCAGTTGTCGGTCACTGATAGGTCGCGCAGTGCCACGCTCTGCTCCTGGGCATTGCCCGAGAAGATGTAGTCGATGCGCAGTGTCTTATCCTCGAAGTTATTGTCGAAAGACTGGGCATTAGCCATTGTCACACCCATAAGTAGGAGTGCTAACGATAGTAGTTTTCTCATAGTTGCTATTAGTTTATCTGTTTTGTCGCAAAGATAAGAAAAAAAAGTGAAAGTGGAAAGAGAGAGGAGCAACACCATTACTAATTCCTCATTACTCTTTACCATTTTTTTTGTACCTTTGCCCCGATGCGTAGACTTATTATATATATACTGCTGTTGCTGATGCCCCTCGAGGTGTTGGCGCAGTCGTCATTGCCACGCACTACGCATAGCAAGGTGGCTAACGAACTCACTACGTTCCTACGCACGGAGGTTAGTGGTGGTCAGGTCTCAATAACTAATAGCCGTATCAGCGCTGATACCCTACCCACCGTCGAGATATACGCCTCGGCGGAGTTGGGATACTACCCCTGGCGCGAGGATAACATCGCCTCGGTCTACGATGTCGTGCGCAGTCTCCTGCCCGAGAAGTATGCCGACTACGCGCTACGTCTTTATGTCGATAACAAGCCCTTAGAGGCTCTGATCACGGGGTATGCTGATAGTGAGCACTTTAGATATGCCGAGCAACCACCCCTTATCACGCGCCTAAGCACGCCGTCGCACCCCACAAGTGCCCTTGCCAATCGACATATAGCCCTCTGGCAGAGCCATGGTCGCATATGGCAGCCTAAGGGTGGCGCATGGGTGTGGCAGCGTCCGCAGTATTGGCTTACGGTCGAGGATTTGTTCACGCAGAGCTTCATCGTGCCCTACCTCGTGCCCATGCTCGAGCGTGCTGGTGCCTCGGTGCTGTTGCCTCGTGAGCGCAGTATGCGTGCCGAGGAGCTTATCATCGACAATGATCCGGGTATCGATGCTACGACATATAGCGAGCAGTCGCGCCGCTATAAGTGGGAGTCGGGTGGTGTGGGCTTCGCACATCTTCAGCACACCTACCCCTCGGAACACAACCCCTTTGAGGATGGCACAGTGCGTCAGGTTGAGGCATCGACAAACGCCTCGCGCCTAAGTAGTGCGTCGTGGGGTGGCGAGATAGCCGTGTCGGGCATCTATAGCGTATATGTATCCTATAAGACGTTGCCACGCTCCATCACTGATGCCCACTATACGGTGCACGCCTCGGGTGGCGATAGGGAGTTTCGCGTCAACCAGCGCATGGGTGGCGGTATGTGGATATGTCTCGGCGATTTCTACTTTGAGGCGGGGTGTCACGATAAGCTCGTCACACTGGATAACCTCTCGTCGCGCACGGGTGTTGTGACGGCGGACGCGGTGAAGATTGGCGGTGGCATGGGTAATATCTATCGTGGCGATAAGGAGCTTACGAGCGATATGCCACGCTTCGTGGAGGGTGCGCGCTACTGGCTGCAGTGGTCGGGCTTCCCGACAGATGTCTATGCCCCCAAGGGTGGCACCGATGACTATAAGGAGGACTATATGTCGCGTGCCCACTGGGTAAATCACCTTATGGGTGGCACGGAGCATAACCCCGATGCCGAGGGTAAGCGAATACCCATAGACCTCGCCTTTGCCCTGCACTCGGATGCAGGACGTAGAGATAACGACGATGTGATAGGCACGCTGGGTATCTACTGCACGCAGGATGATGAGGGTCAGTTTGTTGGCGGTGCTTCGCGCCTCTTGTCGCGCGAACTTACCGACGCTGTGATGAGCGAGGTGGTCGATGCTATACGCACCAATTATGAGCCCGCGTGGAAGCGTCGTGGTATGTGGGATAGAGCCTACTACGAGGCACGCATACCGAAGTGCCCAACGCTCCTCTTGGAGCTACTGTCGCATCAGAACTTCGCCGAGATGCGCTTGGGTCTTGACCCCGCTTTCCGTTTCGACGTGAGCCGTGCAATATATAAGGGTATGTTGCGCCACGTTGCCGCGCAGTACGATATGGAGTATGTCGTGCAACCCCTGCCCGTGAAGGTCTTTAGCGCTCACGTTATGGATAAGGGTGTTATGCTCAGCTGGCAGCCTACGGAGGACGAAAGCGAGCCTACAGCCACGGCGGACTACTATATATTATATACGCGCGTGGGCGATGGTGGCTTCGATACGGGGCGTCGTGTGGAGGGCACGTCTATATATCTCGAGCAGCGTCCCGACGTGGTATATAGCTATAAGATTACTGCGGTCAACCGTGGTGGCGAGAGCATGGACTCGGAGATCGTCTCTGCCTGTCGCGTTAGGCGTGAGAGGAGTAGGGTGATGATTATAAATGGCTTCGACAGGGTCTCTGCGCCCATAAGCCGCCGCGAGGAGGGTAGTGTGGGCTTCCATGTTGAGGAGGATAGTGGCGTGGGATATATCGAGGATATAGCCTACATAGGTGCTCAGCACGACTATGACCCTTTGAGCGATAACCTCGGTCTTAGCCACGATAACTATGCCGCCAATATCCTCTCGGGCAATACTTTCGATAACGTCGCTGTACATGGTCGCTCCATCGCCAAGGCAGGCTTCAGCTATGCCTCGGCATCGCGTGCTGCCGTTGAGGCTGGCGTGGTCGATATGTCGAGCTACGATGTCGTGGATGTCATCATGGGCAAGCAGCGTACAACGCCCATAGGTCGTGGCGTGATGGGCTATCGTCATGAGGCATTTACGGATGCCCTGCGCGAGCAACTCGACGGCTATTTGGAGGGTGGTGGCTCGCTCCTTATCTCGGGAAGCTACGCCCTGAGCGATATGTGGAACTCACCCCTTGCCGAGGCAGAGGATAGGGCGTGGGCACGCGAGAAGCTCGGTGTGGAGTATTCGGGCGAGAGCTACAAGGGGGATGGTATTGTGCGCTCAAGGGCTAAGAGCATCAAGCGCCGCAGCTTCGAGGCGAAGGTAAACCGACTGCTTGGTGTTGAGTGCTATGCTGTGGAGGCGTGCGACATAGTAACCCCCGTAGCGGAGGGTGCTATGACGTTTATGTGCTACGATGCCACGGAGCATAGCGCCGCGGTTATCACCAACCATGGCGGTAGCCATAGGGCTATCCTCGGCTTCCCCATAGAGACTATTATTGATGAGTATGAGCGCGATGTGCTCATGCGTAACATACTGAGATACATGACAAAGAGATAATATGGCACTATCGAAACAGACCATAAAGAGTATAGCCATGCCCCTGGCAATGGTCGTGGGTGTGTTGCTATGCCGCCCCTTAGCGTCGCTCGAGACGGCGAGTGCTAATATGCTCACCCCCGTGCTTATCGCTGCGATGCTCTTCCTCACGTTTTGTCGCATCGAGCTTCGCGATATGCGCCTTAGGTGGATACACCTATGGATGCTCGTTGTGCAGTTCGTTGGCTCTGTGGCGGTATACTATGCTGTGCAGCCCCTCCTCGGCGATACCGTGGCGCAGGGCGCTATGATATGTGTTATGGCACCTATTGCCATGGCGGCACCAGTCATTGCCGGCATGCTCGGCGCGAATGTCGCCCCCATGGTGACCTATAGCCTTGTATGTAACCTCGTTACGGCGCTGCTCGCACCAACACTCCTGCATGCCTTTGGCAATGGGTCGTGCACCTTCGCTGAGATTATCTCGCGTGTGGCTCCAACGCTCATCGCCCCCTTTGTCGTGGCGCAGATATGCCGCTATGTGTGGCGTCGTGGTGCCGATTGGTTTGCCGCGCACTCCTCGATGTCGTTCTACCTATGGCTCTTCTCGCTTATCCTCGTCATGGGACGCACCACCTGCTTCATCCTCGATACCGATGCCGAGCCTATGGTCGAGGTGGAGCTCGCTGCCGTAGCCCTTATCCTCTGCCTTACGCAGTTCTCGTTGGGTCGCAACATGGGCGCCATGTCGGGCGATAGGGTGGCGGGCACTCAGTCCGTAGGTCAGAAGAACACCATCCTTGCGATATGGATGTCGCTCAACTTCCTCGACCCCGTAGCCTCTATTGCCCCCACAGCCTATATCATCTGGCAGAACTTCGTCAATAGCTGGCAGATATACAAGAGGGGAAGGAAGTAGGAATTAGTAGAGAGTAAAGAGTAATTAGTAATGGTGTTGCTCCTTTGGAGCAATAGGATTAGGGAAATTAAAGAATTTAAGGAAGTTAAGTAGTTTTGAAGCAAAATCACTAATTTCGTTAATTTCACTACTATCTCTAAATTCATAAAAAAACCAATCGCTCACCAGAGCGAAATATTACTAATTACTCTTTACTAATTACTAATTTTTTTGTATCTTTGCCAAATTGAAATAAATATTGGCTCTAAACGCAGTTTATTATGTTAACTTTTCTCTATTTCATCGTCATCCTTGCGGTTGCTTTGGTGCTATACGTAGCATCATTCATCGCCCTTGTGGTGTGCTATCCATTTGATAAGAAACGCGTTGTTGTGCATCGCCTATCTATATGGATTACTGATGCTGTATTTGGTCTTTCGGGCATCAAGCGTAAGGTTATAGGCATGGAGCATATCGATCCTAAAGCCTCTTATGTGATGGTCCTTAACCATAACTCAATGGCAGACATCATCACCATCTATAATCTCCCATTGGTCTTTAAGTGGGTATCAAAGAAGGAGGTTTATAGAATACCAATCATCGGCCGTTTGTTGTTTGCTCATGGCGATATTGTCATCAACCGTGCAAGCACCAAGGAGGCGATGAACCTTGTTCACACCAAGGGTAAGGAGTGGTTGAAGAAGGGTGCCTCGGTGGCAATCTTCCCTGAGGGCACACGCTCTAAGGATCGCGAGATTCATAACTTCAAGGCTGGTGCCTTCATCCTCGCTAAGGATGCAGGCGTGCCAATCCTCCCAATCGTCATGGATAATACCGATAAGATGATGCGCAAGGGCTTCTTCATGAACTGGAGCAACAGGATTACCATCAAGGTGTTGCCACCAATCCCTGCGGAGGAGGTTTCAGAGCGCTCTGTTAAGGAGGTGATGGCCGAGGTACACGATAAGATGGTGGATACATTAGCGGAGATGAGAAAAAATTAGTAATTAGTAAAGAGTAATTAGTAATGGTTTGCTCCAATAGGAGCAATGGGGTACAAAGGGTAATTGAGGTATAAAGGACATAAGGGGTAGACTATCAAAATCGCTATCCTCCCTTACCTCCTTCAACCTCTTAGACCTCTCCCAATCGCTCTGTAGGAGCGAAGTATTACTAATTTCTCACTACTAATTACTCATTAGATTATAAAGTATGGCAGAACTCAATTTGACAACCCCCACAGCGGAGTATAACAAAGATGCTATCGTGACCCTCTCGCCACGCGAGCATATACGTCTTCGCCCCGGTATGTATATCGGAAAGCTCGGTGATGGTACACAGGCCGATGATGGTATCTATGTCCTCCTCAAGGAGGTCGTGGATAACTCCATCGATGAGTTTATCATGGGCGCAGGCAAGCGTATAGAGATAAAGATTGACGGCGATAGGGTATCTGTTAGGGACTATGGTCGAGGTATTCCGTTGGAGGCGTTGGCGGATGCTGTGAGCAAGATGAATACGGGTGGTAAGTATGGCGGCGATGCCTTCAAGAAGACTGTGGGTCTCAATGGTGTCGGTGTCAAGGCTGTGAATATGCTCTCGAGCCACTTCGTAGCGCGCTCTGTGCGTCAGGGCGAGGCACGCACCGTGACATTCTCGCAGGGCTTGGAGCTCACCGACCGCTCGGAGAGTGGCGTTGCGGAGCAGAACGGCACCTATGTGGAGTTCATTGTCGACAGGGAGGTCTTCGGCGACTATGCCTATAATATGGAGTATGTCGAGCAGATGGTCAAGAACTACACCTACCTAAACCTTGGTCTTACGGTGGTGCTCAACGGTCAGCCATACACCTCGAAGAATGGTCTTCTCGATCTTGTCAACGACAACCTCTCGAGCGAGCCTATGTATGCCCCTATGCACCTTTCGGGCGAGGATATCGAGGTGGTCATCACCCACGGCAATGGCTATGGTGAGGCGTATTACTCCTTTGTCAATGGTCAGTATACGCCCCAGGGAGGTACGCATCAGGCAGCCTTCCGTGAGGCTATAGCCAAGACTATCAAGGAGTTCTATCATAAGGACTACGACCCTTCGGATATCCGAACATCCATCATAGCCGCTATCTCGGTACGCGTCAACGACCCCATCTTCGAGTCGCAGACAAAGACTAAGCTCGGCTCTAAGGATAAGGAGGAGGGACTCACCATGCGTCAGTTCGTTGGTGACTTCCTCTCAACAAACCTCGATAACTACCTACATAAGCACCCCGAGACGGCGCAGACGCTGCAGCGAAAGATTGTCGAGAACGAGAAGGAGCGCAAGGCGATCTCGGGTGTTCAGAAGAAGGCACGCGAGGCAGCCAAGAAGGTGTCGCTCAACAATAAGAAGCTTCGCGACTGCAAGATACACTATACTGATAAGTCGGAGCTTGCGGAGCAGACCATGATCTTCATCACCGAGGGTAACTCAGCCTCGGGCTCTATAACCTCGAGCCGTGATCCACGTACTCAGGCGGTATTCTCGTTGCGCGGTAAGCCACTCAACTGCTATGGTCTTACCAAGAAGGTGGTCTACGAGAATGAGGAGTTCAACCTCTTGCAGGCAGCCCTGAATATCGAGGAGGATATGGATAACTTGCGCTACAACAAGGTTATCATCGCCACGGATGCCGATGTCGACGGTATGCACATACGCCTACTGCTGACCTCCTTCTTCTTGCAGTTCTTCCCCGATGTGATACGTTTGGGTCACCTCTATATCTTGCAGACGCCACTGTTCCGTGTGCGTAACAAGAAGGAGACGCACTACTGCTATACGGACGAGGAGCGTGTAGCAGCCATTAAAAAGTGTGGTGCTCAGGCGGAGATTACGCGATTTAAGGGTCTTGGTGAGATCTCGGCTGCCGAGTTCAAGGAGTTCATCGGCGAGGGTATGCGCCTTGACAAGGTGCGCCTCACGAAGGAGGACCCTATACAAGATATGCTTGAGTTCTACATGGGTAAGAACACCCCCGACCGTAAGGACTTCATCGTAGGCAACCTACGCGTGGAGGAGGATATTGTCGAGAATTTGAAAAATGTTGACTAATGGAGGATAAGAGAGATATTATAGAGGTCGATGTGCCTCAGGTTGTAGATGAGCAGGAGGGTGGTGATGATGCCCCTAAGGGTAAGTATGGCGCGCTGACCTCGGCGGAGGATAGCGTGCGCCGCCTTACGGGTATGTACAAGAACTGGTTCTTGGACTAGGCCTCATATGTTATCTTGGAGCGTGCCGTGCCCCACTTGGCCGATGGTCTGAAGCCCGTTCAGCGCCGTATCCTCCATGCCATGAAGTGCGTTGAGGATGGTCGCTATAATAAGGTTGCCAATGTCGTAGGTCAGGCTATGCAGTATCACCCCCATGGTGATGCCTCAATCAAGGATGCCCTTGTGCAGCTCGGTCAGAAGGGCTTGCTCATCGATATGCAGGGTAACTGGGGTAACATCCTCACGGGTGATGAGGCGGCTGCGGCTCGTTATATCGAAGCTCGCCTATCGAAGTTCGCCCTTGAGGTTGTCTACAATAAGAAGACTACCGAGTGGATGCTCGCCTATGATGGTCGCAAGGAGGAGCCTGTGACCTTGCCTGTTAAGTTCCCGCTGCTCTTGGCGCAGGGTGCCGATGGTATCGCCGTGGGTCTTGCATCGAAGATCTTGCCCCACAACTTCGTGGAGCTTATCAATGCCTCTATAGCCCATCTTCGTGGCGAGGAGTTCACGCTCGTCCCCGACTTCCAGACCGGAGGTATCATGGATGCGAGCAACTATAACGACGGCTTGCGTGGTGGCTCGGTGAGGGTGCGTGCCCGCATATCGAAGATAGATAAGCGCACGTTGGCGATTACCGAGATACCATTCACCACCACCTCGGAGTCTATCAAGGAGTCTATCATTAAGGCTAACGATAAGGGTAAGATAAAGATTAAGAAGGTGGATGACAACACTGCCGAGAAGGTGGAGATTGTCATTCAGGTGGCTGCCGATGAGTCGTCTGATAAGACTATCGATGCGTTGTACGCCTTCACCGACTGCGAGGTATCCATCTCGCCTAATGCCTGCGTGATTGTCGATAATAAGCCTGTGTTCATGGGCGTGAGCGAGATATTGCGCTACTCTACAGAGCATACCAAGTCGTTGTTGGGCAAGGAGCTGCAGATAAAGCTCGACGAGCTCAACGAGGCGTGGCACGCTGCGTCCCTGGAACGCATCTTCATCGAGAATAAGCTCTACCAGCTTATCGAGGGTTGCCGCACGCGTGAGGAGGCATACACAGCCGTGGATGGCGGTCTTGAGCCCTTCAAGGCGAAGCTTCGCCGCGAGGTAACGATGGAGGATGTGCAGCGCCTTACGGAGCTGAAGTTCATCCGTATCTCGCGCTACGACTCGGACAAGGCGGACAATGAGATAAAGCAGATTGAGAAGGATATAAAGCAGACCAAGCACGACCTTGACCACCTTACGGAGTATACTATTGCCTACTTCGAGCGTATCCGCGAGAAGTATGGCGAGGGTCATGAGCGCCGTACTGAGATTAGGGAGTTCGACACTATCGAGGCTTGGAAGGTGGCGTCGTCGAATGCTAAGCTCTATGTCGACCGTGCCGAGGGCTTCTTCGGCTTTGGCAAGAGCATGAAGGATGCTGAGTTTGTCTGCGACTGCTCTAACCTCGATGATGTAATCATTATCCTCAAGGATGGTCGCTATAAGATTACGAAAATCTCGGAGAAGGCGTTCTTCGACAAGGGTATATATTATATAGGTATATATAAGCGTAACGACGAGCGCACGATATATAATATGCTCTACCGCGATGGTCGTGGTGGTGCCATTATGATGAAGCGCTGTGCAATCATGTCGGTAACGCGCGATAAGGAGTACGACCTCACGAAGGGCACGCCAAAGAGTGAGTTGTTGTACCTCTCTGTCAACCCTAATGGCGAGGCTGAGACCCTCAAGATATACCTGCGCCCACGCGCCCGTTTGAAGAAGTGCATCATCGACCTCGACCTCTCGACCTTGGCTATCAAGGGTCGTCAGAGTGTGGGTAACCTCGTTACGCGCTATCCGATAAATAAGATTGTGCTCAAGGAGCGTGGCGCCTCGACTCTCGGTGGTCAGAATATATGGTACGACGAGGATGTACGCCGTCTGAATGCCGATGGTCGCGGTATCCTGCTTGGCGAGTTCAAGGGCGACGATAAGATTGTTGTGTGGACAGCTAAGAATCAGTACTATATCACGGGCTACGACATACAGCAGCACTTCCCCGACGATACCATCCGCATTGAGCGTTTCATCGCCGAGAGGGTATATGCGGTGTGCTACTACGATGGCGAGCAGAAGTATTATTATATGAAGCGCTTCCAGCTCGAGGCTACCGACAAGACGCAGTTCTTCTTGGAGGAGGGCGCACCAATGCGCTTTGTGGCTATCACCGATAAGCCGGGTGCAACGCTCCAGGTGGAGTTCGGTGGTCAGCATGCGCAGCGACCTATGGAGAGCATCGATGTCGATGAGTTTATCGCCGTGAAGAGCCATAGGGCTAAAGGTAAGCGCATCACCACCTATGATGTCGATAAATTGAGCTTCATCGAGCCTGAGATTGCTGAGGATGAGGAGGATATCATAGATGATGAGACTATCGATGTAGATGAGCTTATGGGCAATGATATCAAGGTGGACCCTAATGTCGACTACACGCAGCGTGCCGATGTCGATGATAGAGATATTAAGGCCTCGCAGCTAAACCTCTTCTAAACGAACGGCTATGGCACTACTCTTCTTGGTCGGATATGCAGGCTCGGGTAAGAGCTCCTTGGGACGCCGCTTGGCACGCCGCTTGGGGTGTAGGTTTGTCGATACCGACAACCTCGTCGAGCAGCAGGTGGGTGCTCCCATCGCCGATATCTTCTACTACGAGGGTGAGGAGTATTTCCGTCGTGCAGAGCGTAGTGTGCTTGAGAGTCTTGCCACAATGAGTGGCAATGTTGTCGTGGCTACAGGTGGCGGACTGCCAACGTGGAGCGATAATATGTCGTGGATGAACGACCATGGCATGACCATCTATATATCGCGTAGTGCCGAGCGTATTCTCCCACGCCTCACGGAGTATGGTCGCGAGAAACGCCCCATGTTTCGTGGTAAGAGCGACGCGGAGCTTGTCGCCTTCATGCACCAGCAGATGGCGGAGCGCGAACCCTTCTATGCCGAGGCACAGGTGCGCGTCGAGTGCGATAATCTGAGCGATGATGCGGTGGTTGAATATATTGTAGCACAGATAGATACAAAGTAGTATGAATAACTCACCCATAGGTGTTTACGATTCGGGCTTTGGTGGTCTTTCGGTGTGGCGCGAGCTGCATAAGAGACTCCCAAACGAGTCGCTCATATACCTGGGTGATGGCAAGAACTGCCCCTATGGAGGTCGTTCTCGCGAGGAGATTATTAGCTTTGCTGAGGCGGCTGTCGAGCGCCTTGTTGAGGCTGGTGCTAAGATGGTTGTTGTGGGGTGCAATACCGCCACTACGGCAGCTATCGACCACCTTCGTGCCAAGTGGGCAGATATGCCAATCGTGGGTCTTGAGCCTGCCGTTAAACCCGCCTGCCTAACTACGCAGACACGACGTATTGCGGTGCTTGCCACGGCACATAGCCTGCAGAGCGAGATGTTCCTACGTACGGCTGCCAACTACGCCAAGGATGTCGAGGTGCTGAAGGTCGTGGGCGAGGATTTCGTTGAGATTGTCGAGGCTGGCGAGGAGAATAGCGAGCGTGCCGCGTTGGCAGTGCGTAGGGTCGTTGAGCCGCTGCTCGATAGGGGCATCGATAGGGTAGTCCTCGGCTGCACACATTACCCCTTCTTGCGTGCTGAGATAGAGCGTGTTATCAGCGATAGAGATATTCGTGTCATCGACTCGGGTGAGGCTGTTGCTCGCCGTGTTGAGTGGCTCTTGGAGCGCTACGATATTGCTGCCGATGGTCACCATGCGCCCTCGTTCGACTATATGAGCTTTGGCGATGCCGACTACCTTGCTCGCCTCAGTCGTCGTGGCGAGCAGATACTCGCTGATCTTAAGGTGAGAGGGTAGCGAAGAGTGGTTGAGGAAAGTGTGGGGGATTTTACCCAGAGCAAAGCGGAACTACCCATTATCCCCAGAGCGAAGCGGAATTACCCATCTCCCTTGCTCCTCCGGAGCAAAAATGATGGGGTACAAGGGGTAGAAATGGTATTAGGGGTACGGAGTCTGGCTATCAAGTCGCTGTCAATAAAACTCCTCTCAGATCCCTCTGACCCCTTCTCAATTGCTCCTCCGAAGCAAAATCATTACTCATTAATTTTTCCTACTTTTCTTTGTTTCTGCTTTTATTTCTCGAAAAAAAGTTGTAACTTCGCTTGATTTTATCAAGCGTTGAAAGTTATGGCAAAAACAACTAAGTCTAAAAAGAGAGATAACAACCAGGCTGAGGCCCCAACAGCCATCGATAATGTGCGCTGGATAGGTGCCTTCGTGCTCTTGGCTGTCGGCATATTCCTGCTATGCGCCATCGTGTCGTCGTTCTTCTATTGGAAGGAGGATATGGGCGCGTTAGCAATGCGCGATATGCCTGGCGCAAATCCCAAGTATGGCAATATGTGTAACGAGATGGGTGCTGTCATCGCCTCATCGCTCGTTGGCGAGGGCTTCGGAATCTTCGCCTTAGGCATTCCTGTGATTATGATTCTCTTTGGCTGGCGTTTGTTTCGCTATAAGCCATTGCACTTCAACTATATAGCCCTTAGCTCGGCGCTTGTCATAATCCTTGGCTCGCTCACCCTATCTCTAATCTTCGGTACTAATGGTAATCTATTTGGTACGGGTCTTGGTGGCGAGTATGGTCTTGCTATGACCGATAAGATTGTGGGTGCTTTTGGCTTTATCGGAGCTCTTCTTCTCATCCTATCGGGTTGGGTGCTTACGGGACTCTTCATCAATCGTAACTTCCTCGATTTGGTAGATTCGGCAAGCAAGAAGACATGGGCGGGCGCTGTGGTCGCTGGTCAGTGGCTATGGGCAAAGATGCCTAAGCGTAAGGGTGGCGAGGAGACTGCTGCTGAGGCAGAGACCTCAATGCCATTAAACGCCACTCCCGAGGTCGCTGCCACCGAGAGTGTCGCTACACTTGATGAGCCTACACCTGCAGCAACAGCGACTGAGATCCCTGCGGCGAATGTTGCCACAGTCGAGGATGAGTATCCCTTCAAGGATCCTTCAGAGCCTATGCAGACGCCTGGCGTTGAGCCATCTACACCAATGTCGCCTATGGATGTTGCCGCTGTTTTGGGCGTTGCTGGCGCTGGTGCAGCGGTTGCCGGTGACGATGATAAGGAGGCGGAGGATGATAACCTTGTGGTGACAGTTACGGAGAACCCTATACATCAGCTTGACGCAGAGGATATAGAGAACAACGTCTACGACCCTATGCGAGACCTTTATAGCTATGTGCCACCTATGCCATCGCTCTTGACCGACCATAAGTCTAAGGCGGTCATCGACGAGGCGGAGATATTCGAGAATAAGGAGCGCATCCGCGAGACACTACTCAACTTCGGTATCCCTATCCGAAGTATGCACGCCACGGTAGGTCCTACTGTCACGCTCTATGAGATAGTGCAGGAGCAGGGCGTTAAGATCTCGAAGATTCAGGGCTTGGAGAACGATATAGCTCAGAACCTCAAGGCTTTGGGTATCCGTATCATCGCCCCTATCCCTGGTCGTGGTACGGTGGGTATCGAGGTGCCTAACAAGACAAAGCAGACCGTGTCGATGTACTCGTCGATATGTTCCGAGGAGTTCCAGTCGTCAAAGGCGGAGTTGCCTGTGGTCATCGGTCGTACAATCCAGAATGAGAACTACACCTTCGACTTGGCGAAGATGCCGCACTTGTTGGTTGCGGGTGCTACGGGTCAGGGTAAGTCTGTGGGCTTGAACGCCATCATCACCTCGTTGCTCTATCGCAAGCACCCTGCCGAGCTTAAGTTCGTGTTGATTGACCCTAAGATGGTTGAGTTTTCGCTCTATAGCCGCTTGGAGAAGCACTTCCTTGCGAAGATGGAGTCGGAGGATGAGGCTATTGTCACCGACCCCAAGAAGGCGGTATATACTCTCAACTCGCTATGTACCGAGATGGCAAACCGTCTCGAGTTGTGCAAGCAGGCGCATGCCAAGAATATTGTCGAGTATAATGCCAAGTTCCTCAAGCGCCGCCTTAACCCCGAGCATGGTCATCGCTTCATGCCATATATCGTAGTTGTCATCGATGAGTTTGCCGACCTTATCATGACGGCTAAGGAGGTGGAGGCCCCCGTTATGCGTCTTGCGCAGAAGGCCCGTGCTATAGGTATTCACCTTATCGTGGCTACGCAGCGCCCCGATGTACGTGTCATTACAGGTGGTATCAAGGCTAACTTCCCAGCGCGTATCGCCTTCCGCGTTATGCAGATGACCGACTCGCGTACGATTATCGACCAGCCGGGTGCCAACCAGCTTATAGGCCGTGGCGATATGCTCCTCTCGAATGGTGGTGAGCTAACACGTATACAGTGTGCCTTTGTTGATACACCAGAGGTTGAGAATGTCGTTGAACATATCGGCTCACAGCAGGGTTATACCTCAGCATATGCACTCCCTGACTACACTCCAGAGGGTGGTAGTGGCGACTTCTCGGTGACATTTGGCTCGGAGGAGAGCTCTGCACCACAGAAGTACGACCCTAAGTTTGGTGAGATTGCGCGTGAGGCAGTGTCGAGCGGCATAATCTCTACCTCTATGATACAGCGTAACTTCGAGGTGGGCTTCAACCGTGCAGGACGTATCATGTTGCAGCTAGAGAGAGCGGGCATCGTAGGTCCACAGGTGGGCTCAAAGCCTCGCGATATTAAGTATTATGACCTTCCATCCCTCGAGGCACGCCTCCAGGAGTTGGGTGTCGATTAATCATTAATTAGCATATTATGAGAAAGATTATATTTGTGATTGTGGCCATCTGCATGGCAACAACACTATCGGCGCAGACAACAGCCAAGGAGTGGGTTAAGCAGCTCGAGAACTCCATGGGTGAGCGCTATGCCTATACGCTCAATGTTGCGGTTAAGACTGGTGACTCAAAGACAACCCTTTCGGGGCGCGTCATGGTCGAGGGCGATAGCTACTATATGTCGCTTGAGGCAATGGAGGTGTATAGCAATGGCAAGCTGCGCTATGAGGTGAATAACGAGCGTAAGGAGGTTACCGAGGATAGGGTAGACCTTACCTCGCACGACCTGCTTACTAATCCTACTCGTGCCTTTATGTTCGCCCCTGAGGAGTTCGATATGGCGTTGAAATTTAGCCAAAACGATGAGATTGCACGTATAGATCTCACACCCCGCGATAAGGATTATGGCGTAACGACCATTGTGCTTATCCTTGAGCGTGAGGGTGATAAGGTATATCCTAAGCAGATAGGCTATGACTACGATGGCGATAAGGTGGTAGTCACTTTGGCCGAGTACGGCGATAAGGCGTGGAAGCTTCCCGTGTGGAATGAGAGCAACTATAAGGCCTACGATATTGTATCCTTTTTGTAATTAACCTTTTATTTGAATAGATATGAGAAGATTTCTTTTTGCTATGGCTCTCTTGGGTGTTGTGGCGTGTGAGCCTGATAGCGTGGATCAGCGTCCAGATATTTCCGAGGTTGCAACGTTCGACGACTTTGTAGGTGATGCGGAGTATAGCTATGGTTATGAGAGTGATATTTTGAAGTGTGAGTATTTCTATAACGAGGAGTTCGCATATTGGGGTGGCTTTATGCAGTCGAAGGTTAAAGATACCGACCCTGCTAATGGTCTATTTGCCAACCAGTATGCTGTGTATAATAGCGCTGCCGCATCGGGCGATACATTCTTGTTGTACTACTACGATAGCTACAATGAGCCATGCGATATGGTTTTTAGCAAGAGTGTAATGCTCAACTACATAAAGCTCAACCTATCGACATATACCTACGCATCGATTACCGACGAGGATATTAATACCTTTGCACGTAAGTTCGATGAGGGTGACTACCTTAAGGTTGTCTTTACACCATTGGATGACTTTGAGCGACCTGTGGGTGAGGGCGTTGAGTGTTATGTTGTCGATTACCGTGATGGCAAGCGTTTTATTGCCGACAACTGGCAGGCGTTCTACCTCGGCATTATGGCGTATGGCAATGTGCGAGTGACCATCGAGACCTCGGATGTGGGTGAGTGGGGTGCCAATACACCGCTCTACATCTGCATGGATGACCTTAATTATATTGTTATGGACGACATAGAGTAGTCGGCTGGGGGCTGATATTTACATGACTCAAGGAGTCTGAGGATTGCGAAAATGCACCTCAGACTCCTTGCTTTGTTTATCTTATCATTTTATAATGATAAAATAGGGGTGTTTGTTGAAAATCGTTTGGTGGACAAAAAAAAGATATTACCTTTGCCGCGCCTTAGGGAATAACTGATTTTCAACATATACAAGGCATCGAAAAAGGAAATATATTTAAATGTTCAATAATATGAAGAAGATGTTTTATTCGACCCCAGAGATTGAGGTTTTGGAGATTGGGGTTGAGCAGGGCTTTTCGCTCTCAGGCATTGGCGATGGTAGCGACTATGGCGATGGCGGCGAAGGCAGCGAGATGGAGTAACACTTAAACAATTCACTACTATGAAGAAGATTTTTATTGCATTGGCAGCCGTTGCTGCTATGGTGGGTTGTTCTAAGGAGAATAACTCACAGGGCGTTGAGACTAAGAGCGAGAGCATCGCTATCAACGCATCAATCGACGTTGACGCTACACGTGTTACTGTCGAGGGTGAGAAGTATACAGATGTTAAGTGGGAGCAGGGCGATATGGTGGCGCTTGCCTCTGAGTCTGGTATGTCGACTACGTTGTCGGCTACGGAGGCTGGTGATAAGGTGCGTTTCGTTGGCGAGGGCGTCTATGCCGCTGATGTAGATACCTACTACGCTATCTATCCTGCAACGACTATTGATGGTGGCGTTGCTACTATCGACCTTGCTAATCAGTCGGGCGACGATGCTGCAGTTTTGGTAGCTAAGGCTGTGGGTGTTGCTAAGGGCTCTATCGATATGTCGTTCAGGCCTGCAAATGCCTTGTTGCACGTTGCCGTGAGCGGTGCTTCAGAGCTTGTTAAGGCTGAGTTCAAGGCGTTCGACGGCTCGGCTATCGCATCTACATTTACATATAACTTCGCTGAGGAGAGCGCTTCAGCGTCGGGTGAGACTGCTGCCTACACTATCGAGAGCCCAGCTGCCTCATTCTTCTTCTCGTTGCCAGCGGACTTGGATATGGCTAATGGCTATATCGTGAGCCTCACCGATGCAGCGGGTAACGTATGCTCTAAGGCATATAACGGCAAGACCTTCGCTAAGGGCACCACAACACGTGTGAACATCGAGTGGAACATCCCTACTGTTACCCTCGGTACACCTATGACATCGTATAGCTACTATGCTCAGGGTGACGCAGCTACGGCTAATGCTTGTGCCAACAATACTATCTATTCGACCGCTACATTCGCTGGCGTTCAGAATGCTATGATTGCCGAGGCGGGCTATATCATCAATGGCGAGTATGTTGCTGCCGCAATCGACACAGCATCTAAGAGCATTGGCAATGTTACCGTATCGTCATGGGGCGAGAAGAGCGTTCAGGCATACATCAAGACCAAGGATGGCAAGGAGTACAGATCGGTGGATGTTGCCACAGTGCATATCACAGGCCTGCCATATAGCTACAATTTTGTTAATGGCTCGTTGGATGCCTACCGCAATGCTGGCTGGACTACAAATGGCGGTTTGAATGTAACTAACGAGTCGTTGATTGGTCGTGCTAAGACATTGGTTTTGAACCACCGTCGCTACTCTAAGGTATTCGTCGTGTTGTTCAATGAGCACGAGAAGGGTTATGTGGTATCGCCAAAGTTCGATTTGCCAAGCGCAGTGATGGTGCAGCCTGCTATTGCTCATAGCTCTTATAACGCAGGTGGCGATCTTGAGCGCACAACATATGTTGGTCCTGTGGCAAATACCACTACATCGAACACATCGGCAGTCTCATTCAAGACAACAGGTGGTAGTAGCACAAGTGGCACTGTTCATGGCCAGGGCGTATGGCAGAGTGCTTTTGAGTTGTCGGCATCTAATCCATATATCAGCGTCGACTGTAACGATGTAACTGGTAATAATCTCGGTGCATACTACTTCTTGCACGAGGTTGCCTTCCGCTACGCAGAGTAGTGTTGTAGCATTGTAAACGATAATGCCCGATAGTGACTGTGCTGTCGGGCAGTTTTCTTTTCTCCCTGTTCGAATGTGCAAGATGTGCAAAGCGTGCAAGTTGTGCAGAATGTTCACTTGTCACCTTACTTCAGCACCTCCACCAAGGCCTGTACGGCGCGACCGCGGTGAGATATGGCGTTCTTCTCGTCGGCCGACATCTCGGCGAAGGTCACCTCGTGTCCCTCGGGGATGAACAATGGGTCGTAGCCGAAGCCACCGCAACCAGCCTCGGCGGTTGCTATGGTGCCATTCACTATGCCCTCCACCTGCTGCTCCACGCCGCCACGTATGAGCGATATCACGGTGCGGAAACGTGCCTTGCGGTTGCTCTTGCCCTCGAGCTCACGGAGCAGTTTGCGGTTGTTGGCGGCGAAGTCGTGACCATCCGTAGCATAGCGCGCTGAGCGAACGCCTGGTGCGCCATTTAGAGCCTCAACCTCCAATCCTGTGTCGTCGGCAAAGCAATCCAAGCCGGTGCGTTCAAAGACATAGCGCGCCTTCTGCGAGGCGTTCTCGTCGAGCGTAGCTCCCGTCTCGGGAATATCCTCCGTAATGCCCACCTCCTTGAGTGTCACAAGCTCGAAACTATCGCCAAGTACGGCTCTCACCTCCGAGAGCTTATGCTGGTTATTTGTCGCAAATACTATCTTCATAATCTCTATAGGCTTTACTCTTGACGCGCCACCTCCAACTCGGCAAGGCGCTGATCCATAACTACTTTGTCGATGATTGTCTTAACCACCGTGTCTATCTCCGAACCATCGGAGTAGTCGGCAGGGCAGACATGGTTTACGCGGTTGTCTCGTATAAGTTCGTTGAGTATTGTGCGCTGTCCCTCCTCCTCGGGGTTGTAGACCGCGATGGAGTGTCCGCCGAAGTTCTTCACAAGACGCATACATGGTATGTCGGTTGTTCCGTCGCCGAAGTATATCATGCGCGAGAAGGGCACAGGGCGCTTGTTCTCCTCCATGAAGCGGTTGACATCCTTGGTGTCGAATACCGACTCCACGCCCTTGTTAATCTTGAAGATGAACTGTGTCTTGTTGGTATAGTTGACCGCCACGGCTGGCCAGTAGGCTATGCCATCAACGTTGTAGAGATAGGAGCAAGCGTAGATATTCTTAAACTCGTGGGCTATGGCCGTACCCTCGATAATCTCCTTGAGGCCCGATGAGTTAACATAGTGTAGTATGTTGATGCCGCGCTCCGCGCCGTAGTCGTTTATGCGCTTGAACCACTCGATAACACCCTTGTAGAACTGCACGTTACGTCCCGACTCGCGGAATGCCTCGCGGCGTAGCGATAGTCCCTTCGACTGCGCTGCCTGGAGCATACGCGCCATATATGTCAGCACCTGGTCGGCATCCTGCTCCTCGGCGAGGGTGTTTGCCTCGTGCCAAAACTCCATGTTGCTCTTGCCCACCGCGGGTATAAAGTCATACTCCTGCATGTTACCCGGCGCAAGCGTGCCGTCGAAGTCGTAGATCAGTGCTACGGTAATCTTCTCTTTCATCTTAAGTGAGGTACTATAATTAGTAAAAAAGTTTTTGTTGAGTTTTTTATTGATAATGGTGTAAATATACAAAAAATTTCACTATTTTTGTAACAATAATATAAAAAACTGTGAATATATATGGATTTTAGAGAAGCTGTAATGCGTCGTCGCTCTACACGCCGCTATACGGGAAAGCCCGTTGAGAGGGAGAAGTTGCAGAGCGCCATGGAGTTAGCCTTGCGTGCTCCATCATCAAAGAATACTCGTTCGACACGCCTTATGGCTGTCTTGAACCTCGATAAGGTACACGCTCTTGGTCGTCTACGCGATTGGGGCTCAAGCCTTTTGGAGGAGGCAGGGGCGGCCATCGTGGTGCTTGGCGATGAGAGTGCCAGCCCAATGTGGCAGACCAACGCCTCGCTTATGGCAAACACCTTGCAGCTCGCCCTCGTTGACGAGGGTTTAGCGTCGTGCTGGGTGCATGTTGGTGACTACCTAACATTGAAGGATGTCCCTGATAGCCAGCGTAGTGAGGATTATGTGAAGCAGATCCTGCCCGAGATACCCGAGGGTTATCGTGTGTGGTGTGTGATATCTATCGGCTATGCCGACTACACCCCCAAGCCACTCCCCGAGTATGAGGGTCCCGAGCGCATCCTCTTTGTGGAGTAGTGTGGTAGATTAAAGCCTGCGAAATTATGGTGAAAGATAATATTTTATCTTTCACTTTTTTTTTCTACCTTTGCCAGGTAATTGTATTTTGATTTTTATGTCGCAGAGTAGTAGAGAGTCATATATCGCACATGCCCTTATCGCAACCTCTAAGGAGGTGATGGAGGGCAGGGGTAAGAATATCATCCCTCCCCCGGAGCGCGAGTCGCTGTGGAAGGCATACTTCGCAAAGTTCAAGGATCCAATCATCATTGTTCTTCTCGTTGTCTTCTTCTTCTCGGTCGGCGTAGCGCTGTACGAGGTCTATGTCGTGGGCAAGGATATGTCCATGTTGTTGGAGCCTTGTGGTGTGCTATTTGCCCTAATATTGGCAACAGGTGTGGGCTTCATCTTCGAGGTGAAGGCTGGCAAAGAGTTCGATATTCTCAACAAGGTTAAGGATTCGCGCCCCGTGAAGGTGCTGCGTCGTCGCACGGCTACGTCGAGGGTTATGGTGGAGAGCATCGCCAAGCAGGATGTTGTCGTGGGTGATATCGTGCGCCTGGAGGGTGGCGATGAGGTGCCTGCAGACGGAGAACTTATCGAGGGCGTTAGCCTGCTTGTCGATGAGTCTAACTTCACGGGTGAGCCACACGTTCGCAAGTGCACTGATGAGGCGCACTTCGATGCGGATGCCACATACCCCTCGAACTTCATGCTGCGTGGCTCTACGATTATCGAGGGTAATGCCCTGATGCGTGTTACGTCAGTGGGTGTCGATACCGAGGAGGGCAAGGGCGTAGCGCAGGCGAGCGAGGGTAGCGATGTTGAGACCCCGCTCAATATGCAACTTGCGAAGCTCGGCAAGTGGATATCTACCGCGAGCTTTGTTATGGCAGTGTTGATTATCATTGGTCGCACGTTGTTGCTATTCACTGGCAGTGGCGCCGATGATCTATCGTTTCTCGAGATTGCGGAGTATATCCTCGGCTCGGTGATGATCGCCGTGACGCTCATCGTTGTAGCTGTCCCCGAGGGTCTGCCCATGAGTGTTACCGTTAGCTTGGCTCTCAGCATGCGCCGCATGCTCAAGGCAAAGAGCTTGGTGCGCAAGCTCCATGCATGTGAGACCATGGGCGCGACGACGGTTATATGCACCGATAAGACCGGCACGCTGACACAAAATAGAATGTCGGTTGTCGAGTACCTGGCGTGTGATGAGAGTCATATGACCCTCTTCATGGAGGGTATGGCTGTGAACTCTACTGCCGAGTTGTCGTTAGATGAAGATGGTAAGAGGGTAGCCGTGGGTAACCCTACGGAGGGTGCTCTGCTCATGTGGCTCAGGTCGCGAGGTATGGAGTATGCCGAGGTGCGCGATGGCTTTACCATCATCAGTCAGGAGCCATTCTCTACCGAGACAAAGTATATGGCTACCAATGTGCGTAATAACGCTACGGGTGAGCATATACGTTTCATTAAGGGTGCTCCCGAGATAGTCCTCAATATGTGCCAAAAGGTGGCAAATGATTTCTCGCGTGCCGATATAGAGACAAAGCTCTTCGACTACCAGTCACACGCAATGCGTACATTGGGTTTCGCTGTGCAGCGTGAGGATGGCGAGGTGGTTTTCCTCGGCATTGTGGGCATTGCCGACCCCATACGCGACGATGTGCGTGAGGCTATAGAGGTATGTATGCACTCGGCGGGTGTTCGTGTGATTATCGTTACGGGTGACACCCCTGCAACAGCCTCGGAGATAGGCCGACAGATAGCTCTTGTAGGTCGTGACGATGAGGGCTATGTTATCACAGGTCCCGAGTTCGCAGCCATGAGTGACGAGCAGGCGTTGAAGATGCTCGCTGAGCCT
Organism: Alistipes sp.; assembly: GCA_045652985.1. Taxonomy (GTDB): domain Bacteria; phylum Bacteroidota; class Bacteroidia; order Bacteroidales; family Rikenellaceae; genus Alistipes. Next base: position 43,673 of record JAZOLM010000050.1, read on the forward strand.
AAGTTGAAGATTATCGCTCGTGCGCGTCCCAACGACAAGGCTCGTCTTGTGATGCTCCTGCAGCGTAATGGCGAGGTGGTAGCCGTGACGGGTGATGGTACGAATGATGCACCGGCACTCAGCAAGGCGCAGGTGGGACTATCCATGGGTGACGGCACGTCGCGTGCTAAGGAGGCAAGCGACATCACAATCATAGATAACTCCTTTGCCAGCATCAACAAGGCGATAATGTGGGGTCGTTCGCTCTACCTGAACATCCGCCGCTTCATCATCTTCCAGATGACCATCAACCTCTGTGCCTGCCTCATAGTCTTGCTTGGCGCATTCATAGGCATGGAGTCGCCACTAACCGTAACGCAGATGTTGTGGGTAAACCTCATCATGGATACCTTTGCCGCCATGGCTCTATCGTCGTTACCTGCCGAGGCTGGTGTGCTCAATGTGAAGCCACGCGACCCTGCAAGCCATATTGTCAGCCGTGGTATGTTTAAGCAGATTGTTGGCATGGGTCTTATATTCTTCGGCGTGCTTATCGCCTTGTGGGAGCTGCTGTTGCATGCCGATGTGACATCGGTGGCTACGATGTTTAGCGCCGAGCGTGTTGCGCCACACATCACACCCTACGAGATGGGTATCTTCTTCTCGGTGTTTGTGATGTTGCAGTTCTGGAACCTTTTTAACGCTAAGTATTTCAATACGGAGCGCACGTTGCTACGCGATATTGTCGCGCTCTTTACCAATCGTAAGGCTGTGGCTGAGTCGTTCAGCGCCTACTTCTTCTTAATCACCATCGTAATACTCGTGGGACAGATTCTCATCGTTAGCTTTGCCGGTGAGCTCTTCAGCGTGGCGCCACTCGCTGCCGCTGATTGGGGTTGGATATTGTTGTTAACCTCGCCCGTGGTCATCATCCCAGAGATAATACGACTCTTCAGATAGTAAAATCGGATACTTATGAAACGTCTATTAACATACTTTGTGTTACTATTTGCGGCGACTGCCGTTCACGCTCAGGAGGTGACCTCGACGGAGAGCTGGTCGGGAGCAATTAGCCTTGGCGCAAACAAGCTTAATATCGGCTTTGTTGTTAAGAGTATGGCTGATGGCTCGCAGATGTGTACGATGGATGTGCCAGACCAGGGTGTCAAGGATTTTCCCGTTACGTTGGTGGCGTGTGATGCCGATGTGTTGAACATATCCATCGCGCAGCTCAATGCTAAGTATGAGGGTCGTAGGCTCTCTGCGGAGCTTATCGAGGGCACGTTCACACAGAACGGCATGAGCTTTCCGCTTAACCTTAAGCGCGGTGCTATCGAGATACGACGACCACAAACCCCCGAGCCGCCATACACATATAAGACCGAGGAGGTGACATTTCGTAACGATGCGGAGGGCGCGGTGTTGTCGGGTACGCTGACCTATCCTGTGAACTACGATAAGCTCAAGCGAGGTAGTGTTCCCGTAGTGCTTATGGTCACGGGCAGTGGCGCTCAGGATCGCGATGAGACGCTCTTTGGACATAAGCCATTCTTGGTTATTGCCGACTACTTAGCTCGTCATGGCATCGCCTCGTTGAGGTATGATGACCGCGGAGTTGCCAAGTCCACTGGATCTACCGAGGGTATGACAACCCTAAATAACCTCGCCGATGCGGAGGCTGGCGTGGCATATCTGCGCACGCTTGGTAAGTTTGGCAAGGTGGGCGTGCTCGGACATAGCGAGGGTGGCACTATCGCCTTTATGATGGGTGCTAATGGTAGTGTCGACTTTCTTGTCTCGCTTGCTGGTGCTGCGGCAAGTGGCTTGGAGGTGATCATCGGTCAGAATGGGGCGATTATGCAGCAGCAGGGCATACCGCAGACGATTGTTGACGACTACCTCTCTGCCCTAAGGGTGATCTATGGCGATATGGTAGCAGGTATTGAGGCTCCCGATGCTAAGCAATATGTTGCCGAGGTTTGCTCACAACACGCCTTGTCGCTCCCCGAGCCGTATATGGATAACCTTGCCAAGTGCGTCACCGCTGGTGGTGAGTGGATAACATGGTTCTTGGGTTGTGAGCCTAAGGAGGCGATAAGCAAGATAGCGTGCCCCGTAATGGCGCTTAATGGTAGTATGGATTTGCAGGTGCTCAGCGGCGATAATCTCCCAATTATCTGCGACAACCTACCTCGAAATAGGAGGAGCGTGGTTAAGGAGTATGAGGGCTTGAACCACCTCTTCCAGCACTGCACCCCTGCGACCTCGCTGAGCTACGGAGCTATCGAGGAGACTATCTCGGAGGAGGTGCTCAACGATATTGTAAATTGGATTATTGAAATTAAATAGAGTAATATATAGGATGGCTACTATCGGTGATTTCCTTCGTCTTGTGAAGTTCTCGCATACAATCTTTGCGATGCCCTTTGCGCTACTCTCGTTTACCTACGCTTGGCATACTACGCCACACGACCATCAGCTATGGGTAATCCTGCTTCAGGTGGTGTTGTGTATGGTCTTTGCGCGTAACGTGGCTATGGGCTTCAACCGCTGGGCAGATAGGTTTATCGATGCGGATAATCCTCGTACGGCACAACGCGAGATCCCTGCAGGTAAGGTCTCGGCACGCGGAGCACTTATCTTCGTTGTCGTGAATGCCATACTCTTCATCGTCACAGCCTCTACGATTAATGCCCTCTGTGGCTGGCTCTCGCCCGTAGCCTTGGCCATCGTGATGTTCTATAGCTACTGCAAGCGCTTCACCGCCTTGGCACACATCGTCCTCGGCATATCGCTCGGCATAGCCCCTGTGGGTGCCTATATGGCTGTTGCTGGCACCTCGGCATGGGAGTGCTGGTTGTTGGCGTTGGTCGTTACAACATGGTGTAGTGGCTTCGATATCTTCTATGCGTTGCAGGATGCCGACTTCGACCGTAAGCGAGGTCTTCACTCCATCCCATCGCACTTCTCGGCGCGTACATCGCTCATCATAAGCGCCCTGCTGCATGTGGCATCCATAGCCTTTGTTGTCTGGTTTGCCACCTATCAGACGCAGTCGTGGCTGTTGTGGGTAGGGTGCGGACTCTTCGCCCTCATCCTCCTTATGGAGCATATCCTCGTGACGCCCACCAAGCAGCGTAACATAGGCATCGCCTTTGCCAATCTTAATGCTATGGCGAGCGTTACGTTGGCCGTGGCGCTTATCCTTAACATCCTAATCTTCGATTAGCGATGTGGTGGGTAGGTGCTGCCTTCGCCTCTGCCATGCTTCTTGGTTGTTATGATGTAGCCAAGAAACGCTCTCTAGCGGGCAATGCCGTGATCCCCGTGTTGTGGATTAATACGCTTGTCTGCACGCTCCTCTTCATGCCCGTAATCCTCAGCGCGGAGTTGGAATTAGGGTGGTTCGCAGGTACGCACTTCGAGAGTGTGCAGGGTACAACAAACCAGCATCTGCTCGTCGTGCTCAAGGCTGCCATAACCCTCAGCTCGTGGCTCTTGGGCTACTATGCCATCAAGCACCTGCCGCTAACCATCGTAGGTCCGGTGAATGCCACGCGCCCCGTCATGGTGCTTGTGGGTGCTACGCTGCTCTTTGGCGAAAGACTAAACCTATGGCAGTGGGGTGGTGTGCTCATCACCATCGTGTCGCTCTATCTGCTCAGTCGCGCAGGGCGTAAGGAGAGTATCCATTTTAGTGGTAACAGCCATGTGTGGGCTCTCTTTGCTGCGATGATGCTCGGTGCGGTGAGTGGTCTCTACGATAAGTATATCATCGCCTCGCACAACCTCGAGCCTATCTTTGTGCAGAGTTGGTTTGGTGTCTATCAGCTTGCGATGATGACCATTATAGCGGCTGTTGTGTGGCTCCCGAAGCGTGGTGCGGAGAGACTTAGTTGGCGTTGGACAATACCGCTAATCTCCATCTTCGTCTCGGCTGCCGACCTCTTCTACTACCACGCCTTAGCCGATGAGGGGGCTATGATTGCCGTGGTGTCGATGATACGTCGCTCGTCGGTGATAGTGACCTTTATCGCGGGAGCGATGCTCTTCAAAGAGCGCAATCTGCGAGCCAAGGCTGTCGATATGTTGCTTATCATCGTGGGTATGATACTGCTCGCCATTGGCAGTCGATGATAAAATGGCGCCGAAGCTTTAAATCTCCGATTTATTTTCGTATATTTGTCCAGAGTAAGAAATTATTTACAATATATTATGAATAGACTAACTAAAACCCTAACCTTGTGTGTGGCGGCGCTGTCGCTCCATACTATTGTTTCGGCGCAGGAGGTGGACCTTGCCTCGCAGCGCGGTGAGTCGCAGAGCGTAGGCAATATGCTCGGCTATAAGGTCGACCATGGTGGTCTTGTGATTAATCCAACACCTCAGCGTGTGGCAATGATGCGTAGCGTGCCTCTCGATGTTCAAGGTGGCGTGACGCTTACAGGCGAGGCAAAGGAGTATGCCGAGAGTATCGACTTCTTGAAGCATGGTAAGTCTGATGTAAAGCTCAGCATCGTCATTAACGAGAAGTATCTCTCGAGTCTCGACATCCCTGAGGAGTGCATGGAGGGGGCCTATGCCCTTACAATTGGTGTTGGTGGTATTGATATCGTTGCTGCCGACGACGCTGGTGTCTTCTACGCCATTCAGACGCTACGCCAGATTGTCGAGAGCCCAAAGGCTGAGGGTGGTCAGCTCCCAGCATTGAGCATCATCGACTGGCCATCGTTGCACTATCGCGGTGTTGTTGAGGGCTTCTATGGCGAGCCATGGTCGCACGAGACACGCCTATCGCTCATCGACCTCTATGGTCGCTATAAGATGAACTACTACATCTATGGTCCTAAGGATGACCCATATCACAGCTCGCCAAACTGGCGTAAGCCATACCCCGACGAGGAGGCTCAGAATATCAAGGAGCTTGTGGAGGCTTGTAAGGCAAACCACGTGAACTTCGTGTGGGCTATCCACCCCGGACAGGATATCCAGTGGACAGAGGAGGATTATAACAACCTCGTCAATAAGTTCGAGTGGATGTATAACCTCGGCGTGCGTGCCTTCGCCATCCACTTCGACGATATCTCGGGCGAGGGTACCGACCCATACCGTCAGACAGCCCTGCTCAACCGCCTAAACAAGGAGTTCGTGAAGAAGAAGAAGGATGTCGCCTCGCTCATCGTGTGTCCTACCGACTACACACGTCTTTGGGCAGGTAATAGCCTTATTATATATGGTAACGAGCTACACCCATCGGTGGATGTATTCTGGACTGGCGATGCTGTATGTAGCGATATGACTGAGTCGACCATGGAGTGGATTAGTGAGCGCATCCAGCGCCCAGCGCTCTTCTGGTGGAACTTCCCCGTTACGGACTATGCACGTCACATCGTCATGCAGGGTCCTGTATATGGTCTTGCTACATCGCACGATAGAACAACAACACGCGGTCTTGTGAGCAATCCTATGGAGTATGGCGAGGCGTCGAAGCTCGCGTTGTATAGCGTTGCCGACTACACATGGAACACTGCGGCATACAACCCTATAGATAGTTGGGAGCGTGGTATCGAGGCCATCGCCCCTGAGGTCAAGGAGGCATATCGCGACTTCGCAATCCACTCATGCGACACCGAGACAGGTTATCGCCGTTGGGAGTCGTGGGAGACCGAGACCTTCACCATGGCGGAGTACGATTCGGAGGTGGCAAAGCGTCTCTACGATGAGATGGTGGCCCTTGAGGATATCGACGAGCGCATGGAGCCTATGGCAAACAAGGCGCTTCTTGGTGAGCTACGCCCATGGCTTGTGGAGCTATCGAAGCTCGCCACACGTTGCCGCAAGGCTATAGAGTGTTACGATATGTATCGTGAGGGCAATCTTGTCGGCTTCTGGAATGCCTATGTCGACAACCTTATGACCGAGGAGCAGATAGCTGCCTTCGATGCGCACCGTTGCGGTACTATGGAGCTACACCCATTCTATGAGCAGCTGATGAACGACATGGCGATTGCTTACTACAAGAGCATCACTGGCATGAATAGCACCAAGCTATCTACCTTCGGTGTATATAACTCGTTGAAGGCGCCACAGTCGAAGTATATGTTCGACAACGACCCTGAGACCTACTACCACTCGGGTCAGGGACAGCGTACGGATGACTACGTGGCGGTTGATATGTCGGGCGTATCGGAGGTTCGCGAGGTGAAGATCGTGCAGGGACGTAACTCAGTGGATGATGTCGACTACTTCGACCACGCCATTGTTGAGTATTCGGTAGATGGCGAGGAGTGGTTGCCACTCACCGAGGAGCTTACGGGTGTCTACGAGATTAGCTGGAAGGGCTCTGTTGAGGCGCGCTATATCCGCCTTCGCAAGCTTGAGTCGCAGAAGCGTAACTGGCTTGCTATCCGCTCATTCGAGGTAAACCCTGTTGCGAAGAGCGAGTTCGGCTGGGATGGTAATCCATTCACCGCGGTGCAGATCGCAGGTGCTCTTAGCTTCGAGATGCCTAAGGGTGGTAAGATGGCATACCTCATGCTCGGCAAGTTGCCAAAGGAGGGCGTTGTCTGCCGCCTCTTGAACAAGGATGGTGAGGAGATTTCGAAGCATAAGGTGACCTCGTCGTTCCACGCTGTGGTACTCACGAGCGATGTCTATGCACTTGATGTTCGCGGCAAGGTGGAGCTCTTCGAGGCACTTATCTATACCGACGATAGCAACCTTCCGGTGAAGATGTAGAGTGCTGAATGAGGATAATTTAGGGGGTGATGGTGGAAATTTCTACTTTCACCCCTTAATTTATAAATAAATTATTGAATTATTGTTGCAGATATAAAAAAAAGCGTTATCTTTGCGCCGAATTAATTATTGCAATATTAATTATAACAAAAAGACGAAATGAAAAAGGGTATTCATCCAGAGAATTATCGTTTAGTGGCATTCAAGGATATGTCGAATGACCACGTGTTTTTGTGCAGGTCCGCCGTTTCGACAAAGGAGACCATCGAGGTGAACGGCGAAACCTATCCCGTGTATAAGATGGAAATCTCTAACACATCTCACCCATTCTACACAGGTAAGATGAAGTTGGTAGACACCGCCGGTCGTGTGGATAAGTTTATGAGCCGTTACGCAAAGCGCTACGATAAGAAGAACAAGTAATAGTTGCTTGTTACTCGCAAGGTTGGGAGCTGTATCTTTAGAAGATGCGGCTCTCTTTTTTTTAAGGAAATTAGTGAATTTAAGGAGATTAATGATATCTAACTCTTAAACTCATTAATTTCCCTAAATTCCCTATCGAACAATATCCACTGAACATCAACTATCCGAGATACCACTCAACGGTATGTTGCAGACCCTTGTCGAACGAAGTGCGTGGTCTCCAGCCGAGCTCGCGCTCTATCTTCGAGGCGTCGATGGCGTAGCGTAGGTCGTGGCCAGCACGGTCCTCGACATGGCTTATCAGCGTCAAGCTCTCGCCCTCAGCCCTGCCGAGTGCCTTGTCCGTGAGGCGTATGAGCTCCTTTATCAGCTCGATGTTCGACCACTCGTTATTGCCACCTATATTATATGTCTCGCCCACCGTGCCGCGATGTAGCGCTGTGGCGAGTGCCTCGGCATGGTCGCCCACATAGAGCCAGTCGCGGATATTCATGCCCGAGCCGTAGACAGGCAGCGGCTTACGCTCCACGATATTGTTTATAAATAGAGGTATCAGCTTCTCGGGATACTGGCGCGGACCGTAGTTATTCGAGCAGTTGGTGACAATCGTTGGCAGACCGTAGGTGTCGTGGTAGGCACGAGCGAAGTGGTCCGACGATGCCTTAGATGCCGAGTAGGGTGAGTGTGGCTCGTAGCGCGACTGCTCGGTGAAAGGCTCGGCGTCGAATGCAAGAGCTCCATAGACCTCATCTGTCGACACGTGCAGGAAGCGGCACTCCGCTTCACGACCATGCCACGCCTTGCGAGCAGCCTCCAAAAGCGTAATCGTGCCGAGGATGTTGTTCTGAGCAAAGAGCATAGGTGCGCTTATCGAGCGGTCCACATGGCTCTCGGCGGCAAGGTGCATAACGGCGTCAATGCCATACTCCGCGAAGAGTCTCTCCACGCGCTCCGCATCGCAGATGTCGCCCTCAACAAATAGTACGCGCTCGTCATCTACAAAGGCGTCGATATTAGCGCGGCTACCTGCGTATGTCAGCTTATCGAGGATTATCAGGCGGCTCTCTCTGTAGTTAGTTGCCAAGTGCTCAACAACATGGCTGCCGATAAATCCTGCGCCACCGGTAATAAGTATATTCTTAAATGTCATCGCGTTGACCTATTATTGTTATCACTTCATTAAGCGCCTCATGCCAGTCACGCATCACAACGCTGCTGATTGCAGCTATGCGCTCTGTGCCAAGACGCGAGTATTTGGGTCGTTGTGCCGCCGTGGGCCACTCTTCGCTTGTGCATGGCGTGATAGTGCAGCCCTCGATGCCTGCCTGAACCACAATCTCTCGAGCAAACTCATACCACGATGCCTCGCCCCTGTCCGCGTAGTGGTATATGCCCTCCATATTAAGGTAGTCGCCACCCTCGATAAGTGCTATGATGCACCTCGCAAGGCTTAGTGCCGATGTGGGCGTGCCACGCTGGTCATCTACCACGCGAAGCTCTGTACGTGTCTTGGCATTACGGAGTATCGTTAGGCAGAAGTTCTTGCACCATGGCGAGTATAGCCACGATGTGCGCAATACAATGCCGCCCACCTTGACCACCTCAGCCTCGCCCTCAGCCTTTGTCTCTCCATACACGTTGATGGGTTTTATGCACTCGCTCTCGCTATAGGGTGTTTGTCGCTTGTCATCCCCGCCAAATACGTAGTCCGTAGATATGTGGATTACCTTAACGCCACACTTTGCCGCTATGTTCGCGACATTGGCTGCTCCCACGCTATTGACCCTCTGCGCTTCGGTAGGGTTGCTCTCAGCGCCGTCTACATTGGTGTATGCCGCAGCATTAACCACAACATCCACGCCCTGCATCGCTCGTTCTATGCTCGCTGGGTCGCATATGTCGCACTCCGCGTGCGTGGGGGCGCATACCTCCACATCGTGTCCTTGTGCCACATACTCTATAGCGCGCGCCAACTGACCACCGCCGCCTGTAACTAATACCTTGCGCATCTTACTCAAATAGTCTATCACACTCCGCGAGTCTTGGCGCTGAAGCATCCTTTGCCGATACAATAGGCGCGTCAATGCCCCAATCGATATTTAGCTGTGGATCACTCCAGAGTATCGACCCCTCGCTCTCAGGGTTGTAGTAGTTGTCCATCTTATATTGCACTATGGCATCGCCGCGCAGCACCACAAAGCCGTGGGCAAAGCCCCTCGGTATAAATAGCTGGCGGTGGTTATCCTCGCTGAGACGTACTGCCACCGAGCGACCAAAGGTGGGGGAGCTGCGCCTAATATCGACCGCGACATCCAGTATCTCGCCCCTTATGACGCGCACCAATTTCGACTGTGCGTAGGGTGGTAGCTGGAAGTGTAGACCACGCACCACGCCCTCCCTCGAGCGCGACTCGTTGTCCTGCACGAATGCTATGTCGAGCCCCGTTAGCTCCTTGAAACGCTCACTCTGGAAGCTCTCGAAGAAGTATCCGCGCTCATCCTCCCATAGCTTAGGCTCGATGATTACCACGCCCTCTATGCCTGTCTTTATCAGCTTCATAGCTTCAGAAGGTATTGTCCATATTGGTTTGCTGCCATAGGCTCTGCTATGGCGTGTAGCTCTTCGCGCGTGATCCACCCATTGTTGAACGCCGTCTCCTCGGGCGAGCCAATCTTTATGCCCTGACGTTTCTCGATGACCTCCACAAAGATGGATGCCTCGGCAAGCGAGTCGTGAGTACCTGTGTCGAGCCATGCAAAGCCCCTATCCATAATCTCAACATCGAGTTCGCCACGCTCGAGGTAACGCTGGTTCACAGTGGTTATCTCAAGCTCGCCACGCGCCGAGGGGGTGATGGTGCGGGCTATATCCACGACGTTGTTGGGGTAGAAGTATAGACCCGTAACGGCATAGTTCGACTTAGGTTCCTTGGGCTTCTCGATAATCTCCGTAGCCCTGCCCTCAGCGTCGAAGCTCACCACACCATATCTCTCGGGGTGGTCCACCTTGTAGCCGAAGATTGTGGCACGACGTGTCGCGGCAACGCTCTCCGCGGCGCGGCGCATCATCCTATCCATGCCAGCACCATGGAATATATTGTCGCCAAGGATCAGACATACATCATCCTCGCCGATAAATTCGCGACCGATGATAAATGCCTCGGCAATGCCATTGGGCTGCGCCTGCTCAGCATAGCTGAAGCGCATGCCCAACTCCTCGCCACTGCCCAACAAGCGCTTGAAGAGGGGTAGGTCGTCGGGTGTGGATATGATAAGTATATCGCGTATGCCTGCAGTCATAAGTGTGGTGATGGGGTAGTAGACCATCGGCTTGTCGAAGATGGGCAGCAGCTGCTTGCTGACGCCCTTTGTTATTGGGTAGAGGCGTGTGCCGCTACCTCCTGCAAGTACGATACCTTTCATTTTCCTCGTGTTGAAATTGTTATATCATACAAATATAGCGTTTTTATTTGGATAATACAAATCTGCAACCACCTCTCGCTTAGAATTGAGGGCTGTTTGTAGCATGATGGCTTGTTAGCTAAGAAAAAATCGCATTATTGCTGCATGAGAGTGTAAATTATTTTGTTTTGTAATATCCTGAATATCAGTGCATATTGTGGTGATGGTGTAATTTTATTAATTTTTGTTGTAATTTTTTTGTGATAAAAGTTTGCAGAATTAAAAAATGTGCTTATCTTTGCACTCGCTTAACCAAGGTTAGGCGATATATGATGGTGCCATAGCTCAGTTGGTAGAGCAAAGGACTGAAAATCCTTGTGTCCCTGGTTCGAATCCCGGTGGCACCACAGCAAAGAAAAGCAAAACAACGTAAAATCCTGATTTTCAACGAAAATCGGGATTTTTTATTTTCC
>JAZOLM010000051.1:0-6365 GCA_045652985.1 Alistipes sp.
AGTTCTCAAGGACAACCGACTTCTCTTTTATGCTATCTGCACCTGCTTAGCTTGCCACGCCTGATGTGCAATAATGACCTCTTGACGCTCTTGTTCGAGTAGGGCTTCCGTTTCGGGAGTGTAGCCGAGGAACTCGATGCAGCCGCCATTGTAGCCTGTGAGTTTGCAACGGATGCCAGCTTTCTCTAACTTATCCATTCGTTTTTGTGCAGTCTTGGCACTTGAGTATGATAGTGGCCAGAAGTATTTATCGCCACTATGTCCGTATGAGTCTTCGCCAAGTACCATCTTGCCTTGCAATCGTTGGCTGTTATGAAAACTGAAGTATGCACCGCCCAATGCTTGGCGTATTGCCTTGTGTGCAGCACCTTCGGGGTGCTTGAACACATCAGGCTTCTTGCCTTTGCAATCTAATTTAGGCAGTTCTACTTTGTATGGCTTTTTGTAGGTGCCGACTCCTAATGTGAGGTAGAAGTTGGTGCAGAAGTAGTCTGTCATCGGATCGCTATCATCGAAGTTGTACGACATCACAAAGTCGCAGACATTCTTCATCACCTCCTTGGCTCTGTCGGTGAGAGTGTCATCGTTGTCAATGTGGTAGTGGTTTACATCGTGGTGGAACACTACGCCTTTTTCCTTCTTGAATGCCTCGAAACTACCTTTGCCTGTGGTTTGGTGAACTCGGCTACGAATCTGTTATGTCATTTTCTTTGGTAGGATAGTAAGATTCCTACCGATAGATTCTTCGATTTGAGAAATAATTTGTACTTTTGTACTCAGATACTAAAAGAGTTATTTGAAAAGCGTGATGAATATGGCTCAGCCAGACAATCGTATTTTTTCTTATCCATTGCCAATTCTCACGTGAGTTCTTCTTAAAGGTTTGATAATCATAAATTCTATATCAAACTTCATCAAATATAGTAAAATATGAGCAAAGCGCAAATGTTTGGCTTGCAAAGTTTCGTTTCTTCTTTTTATGGGTAAAAGCCCAAAATATTTGTTTTTATTTTCAATGTTTACTATCTTTGCGTATGGTGATAATTAATTTCTAACAACAGATAAACTACACAAACCATGAAGCGTCTATTTTTTGCCATCGCGCTTGTTGCTGTGAGCTGCCTATCCTTGTCGGCTTGTGCGACAGACTCAAAAAAAGAATCAAACTCTGAATCCATGTCGGCTTATGCGACAGATTCACAAAGTGACTCAAGTTCTAAACCCGAGGCTCCCGAGCGTCAAGGTTGGGAGGAAGATATTCCGCTTTACGGCGATGTTGAGTCCGTCACTATAACAAAATATCAGCTCGAAGAGAAATTTGGAGAGGTTGTACGAGGAGATAGCAGGCGTTCCCAAGAATATTACTTTAATGAGGCAGGAGATGTGTTTGAGAAGGCTTCGTACTGGTCCGACGGCTCGTTGAGGTATAAGTATATTTATAAATACGACGCCTCTGGAAATATGATTGAGATGGCTAAGTACAACTCAGACGGCTCGTTGAGGGATAAGGATATTTATAAATACGACGCCTCGGGGAATATGATTGAGCAGGCTGGGTACAACTCATACGGCTCGTTGGCTAGGAAGATTATTTATAAATACGACGCCTCGGGGAATAAGATTGAGGAGGATTGGTACAACTCCGACGGTTCGTTGGATATTAAGAATATTTATAAATACGACGCCTCGGGAAATAGGATTGAGTTGGCTTTGTACTGGGACGACGGCTCGTTGTGGTATAAGCTTATTTATAAATACGACGCCTCGGGGAATATGATTGAGGAGGCTTTGTACAACTACTACGGCTCGTTGCGGGGTAAGGATATTTATAAATACGACGCCTCGGGAAATAAGATTGAGTTTGCTTCGTACAACCCAGACGGCTCGTTGCGTGAGAAGAGTATTTTAAAATACGACGCCTCGGGAAATATGATTGAGAGGGATGTGTATTCTGGTGAGGCGCCTTTGCCTGACAGTCAGACGGTTTACGAAATCACATATCGCAAATAGAGGGGCGTAGTAGCCTTGTGTTTTGGAGAGTTTAACAGTGTTAGGCTCTCCGCTTTTTTTTAGTTAGTGGTGAGTAGTACCGAGTGCCGTGACCGCTCTTTATCGTGTTATTACGAACTTTAGTGAAGAATCTCCTCAGAGCCGACAACCGACGACGTTTACGGTGTGCCGTCGGGGAGGAGATCCCTTGTTTCACTCGAAATGACAAACAAGGACAGCGCCTCCCCAACAACACCCCCAATAACCCTCCGAAAAAAAATACTGCGCTTCGCTTTTTTAGAAAAAAGTTTGTATCTTTGCGCACGGAATATATAAATATAGGTAACTATGGTCAATATAGAAGTGTTTATTTCAGATGTCGTAAAGCGTGCAACCGAAGAGTTGTATGGTGTGAGCGACAACATTCAGATACAAAAGACACGCAAAGAGTTCGAGGGCGACTACACCGTTGTTGTATTCCCACTACTCCGCGCATCGAAGAAGTCACCCGAGGCTACAGCAACAGAGCTCGGCGAGAAGATTGTGGCAACTACACCCGAGATTAAGAGTTTCAATGTGATCAAGGGCTTCCTAAACCTCGTTGTCGACACCTCGTTCTGGGCAAACCGCCTTACTGAGATTATCGCTACCGAGAACTTCGGCATGGCACCAGCATCGGGACGCACGATGATGATCGAGTACTCGTCGCCAAACACCAACAAGCCACTACACCTCGGTCACATACGTAACAACCTACTCGGCTACTCAGTAGCTACAATCCTCAAGGCTAACGGTCACAACGTGATCAAGGTGAACCTTGTGAACGACCGTGGTATTCACATCTGCAAGTCGATGCTTGCATGGCAGCTCTACGGTAATGGCGAGACCCCAGCATCATCGGGCATGAAGGGCGACCACCTTGTGGGTAAGTACTATGTCGAGTTCGACAAGCACTACAAGCAGCAGGTCAAGGAGCTTATGGCTGAGAAGGGCATCTCTGAGGAGGAGGCTAAGAAGAGCGCTCCAATACTCCTCCAGGCACAGGAGATGTTGCGTAAGTGGGAGGCTAAGGATGCTGAGGTATACACTCTTTGGGAGACCATGAATGGCTGGGTATACGAGGGCTTCGACGTGACGTACAAAGCGTTGGGCGTAGACTTCGACAAGGTATACTACGAGTCGCAGACATACCTTCTTGGCAAGAGCCTCGTGGAGGATGGTCTTAAGAGGGGCGTATTCTTCCGCAAGGAGGATAACTCTGTATGGATTGACCTTGAGGCAGATGGTCTCGACCAGAAGCTTCTACTTCGTGGCGATGGCACATCGGTATATATGACTCAGGACCTCGGCACAGCACTCAGCCGCTTCGAGGAGAACAACCTCGATGATATGGTCTATGTTGTGGGTAACGAGCAGAACTACCACTTCCAGGTGTTGAAGCTCGTACTCAAGAAGCTCGGCTACGAGTGGAGCGACAACATCTTCCACCTATCATACGGCATGGTGGAGTTGCCTGAGGGTAAGATGAAGTCACGCGAGGGCACGGTGGTTGATGCCGACGACCTTATTGCCGACATGGTGGGCACAGCACGCGAGATGTCAGCAGAGCTCGGCAAGCTCGATGGCGCATCGGAGGAGGAGGCAGCAGCGATCTCTGAGATGGTAGGTCTTGGCGCGTTGAAGTACTTCCTCTTGAAGGTAGACCCTAAGAAGACAATGCTCTTCGACCCTAAGGAGTCTATCGACTTCAATGGTAACACAGGTCCATTCATCCAGTACACCCACGCCCGCATACGCTCAATCATGCGTAAGGCTGAGGAGGCTGGCATCACAACCGACAACTACACCGAGGCTACACTCCTCGCCGAGGAGGTTGAGCTCATCAAGGCGTTGAACGACTACCCTGCTGCCGTTCGCACCGCAGGTGAGCAGTTTGCACCATCGGTGATTGCGGCATATGCCTATGAGCTTGCTAAGCAGTTCAACGGCTACTACCACGACCACTCAATACTCAAGGAGGAGAACAGCGCAGTGCGCTCATTGCGTCTGAAGCTCGCCGCAGAGGTGGCACGCGTGATACGCTCGGCGATGGCACTCTTGGGTATCAATGTTCCAGAGCGAATGTAACAACGATAATAGTGAGGAGTGCTTCGGTCGCGGGGCACTCCTCGGTTTATTTACAAGAGGAGGATATGAGAAAGATATACGTATTGGTGGCGCTGCTCATCCTCGGTGTTGCGTGTAACAACACCGCCAAGAAGCAGAATAACGACGGCAAGCTTGTAACCACACAGGAGAGAGCAGCTGAGGATACCCCCACGCCAACAATCTACGAGGAGGGCACCCGACGTATGGAGCGCACAGTGGCGCCCATAGGCGAGATTGGCAGCATCGAGGAGCTAAACTACGCCCTTGAGCACTACTGGGATGGCTTCGACTTCGAATGTGGCGAGAGGGTCTCTGAGTACGACATCAACGATATATGTCAGGCGCTGATAGACTACACGCAGTATGTCATCGCCTCGCGCGATCCTCATCATATGGCGACAATCATCGAGCGAGCAGAGGCGAGCCGTCCGGTACTCGACTTCATGTGGAAGGTTTGCGAGACTGTCCTCCACGACCCCAACTCACCGATGCGCAACGACGAGTTGTATATACCTATCCTTGAGCGTCTTGCCGTATCGCCACTCCTTGACGAGTATGAGCGTCTCATCCCCGAGCACGACCTCAAGATTGCGCAACAAAACCGTATTGGCACCATAGCAAACGACTTCGTATATACGCTTGCCGATGGCACTACGGGACGACTGCACGACATCGAGGCGAACTACACAATACTGATGTTCAACAACCCCGACTGCCCTATGTGTCGCGAGATTATCGAGGAGATAGGCGCTTCGCCCCTGCTCAACGAACTGCAGGAGATGGGACGTGTGCGCGTCATCGCTGTGTACCCCGATAGCGACCTCGACGCATGGCACAGATACCGCTCACAGATGCCACGTCGATGGATTGTGAGCTACGATGACGGCTGCATAATTGACAACAACGACCTATACAACCTCAGTGCCATACCATCGCTCTATCTACTTGATAGCGAGAAGCGTGTGATTATAAAGGATGGCATCGATGTGATGCATATTGAGAATGTAATAGCATACATGGAGAGCTAAACTAATGAGAGGGATGGTCGACATATTCGCCACGCTCGGTGAGCGTCTGCGCCACTTCGGCACCACGGCAGAGGATTGCGCCCTCATGGAGCGCGCCATAGAGCAAAACCCATGGTTTACCGTGGAGGAGATACGCCACGCCGTTAAGGCAATCAGCGAGGATATGCTGCAGCGCGACAAGCTCGAAGAGTGGCTATCGCACTACGCACCTATCAGCGAGCCGAAGGATGTGGCAGTCATCATGGCGGGTAACATACCGTTGGTTGGCTTCTTCGACCTGCTATGCGTCGTGGCAAGTGGTCATAGGCTACACCTCAAACCATCGAGCAAGGATAGCATACTGATGCGCTTCGTGGTGGATGAGCTATGCAAGATAGACAGCGATATACAAATCTTTGATTATAATAGCGATAGACACTACGACATGGCGATAGCTACGGGTGGTGATGATGCCAACCGCTACTTCGAGGAGCACTTCGCCACAACGCGCCGTCTGCTACGCGGCAGTCGCCACTCCGTAGCCCTCCTCGACGGCACAGAGAGCGAGGCGGAGCTGCTCGCACTATCTGAGGATATCACCCTGTACTCGGGACTTGGTTGCCGCTCGGTGTCGATGCTCCTTGTGCCTAAAGGCTCAAATACACGACTACCCCACACCTCGGCAAAGAACGCCAAACTCAATAACAACATACGCTCTATGCGCGCCATGCTCACCATGCAGCAGCGCCCATTTGTTGACTGCGGAGGCTACATCGGCATCTACGGCACCTCGTTCTCCACGACGCTTGCCGCCGTCACCCTTCACGAGTATACGACTATCGACGATGCAAGGCTATGGATTGAGGAGCATCGAGATGATATTCAGTGTGTTGTATCTCACGTCGAGGGCTATATACCCTTTGGCAATGCCCAGCGCCCAACACTCTGGGACTATGCCGATGGCGTCGACACGATGGCATTTCTCAGGGAGTAGTGAAGTGTAGCGTGGGAACTTGCGCGTGAATTACGCACTTCTCGCTCACCATCGTTCCTATACCTATTGTTCCTATCACTCCTATTTAAGGGATGTTCTATAAATTAGTAAAAAAGTTTTCGTTATCTTAGGAAATTCCATTTCGGCTGCTTTTGAATTTATTTCGGCATATTTCTCATCTTTGCTCAGTTACAATGCTCGCATTGCGCTTTCACAAAAGCTAAGAA
>JAZOLM010000052.1:0-4789 GCA_045652985.1 Alistipes sp.
TACACATTGGCTTTGATGACCCTGCACACTCAACCGACATAAACGAGTTTCGCCGAGTAAGAGATGAAATCAAGAGTAAATTATTGTCATTTTATTCATCTAACATTCAAACGCAGTCCCACTAAATAATCTAACAACCATTTGAGTTATATGGCAACCGAAGCGTAATATAAAAAATCTCGGTGTAACAAAATAAAAATTATTTTTGTTTGTCCTCACTAAATAAGTAGATTTTTCAAGGTGCTTTTTAGGTATCCTTTTGCGTAGTGGTGACCCAAAGTGACCATTTTTGAAGTTTTGAAAAGAAGAAACCCCCGTAGAATGCGTTCTACGAGGGTTTTCGGTACCCAGAGCCGGGTCGAAGTGCAAAGCACTCGCGCGAACACCAATATGGCGCAGACCGAGAGGTCGAGCAATAAACACCTCTCAGTTCGCGCAACCGCAAATTAAGGTGAGCACCGCGGCTGAAGTTATGAATTAGTGGCGAAGAATGAAGCGTAGCTTTGAGGGCAATGTGGGTGTTATGGCAAGTTTACTACTTGCGAATGAACACACACATTGTACTCGGGCACGTAGTGCTCTTCGCCACGCTAGAAAACAAAAAAAGAGAGAAACTTTTGTTTCTCTCTTTCAGTACCCAGAGCCGGGGTCGAACCGGCACAGGGGTGAACCTACTGGTGTTTGAGACCAGCGCGTCTACCGATTCCGCCATCTGGGCATCAGCGTTTGACTGATTTCGAGCGCAAAGATAGATATTATTTTGTATCCTGCAAAATTTTCGGTAACTTTTTTATGCTATTTACTCATTATTTTTGCTAACAGCCTGTTTGTTAGCAAAATACTCTCTGACGATTTTTGCCTTGGCGCGACCCACTACTGCGGCGAGTTCATCTTCTGTCGCTATCTCAACAACCTTGATGCTCTTGAACGCCTTGAGCAGCTCGTTGCGGCTCTTCTCGCCGATACCCTTGATGTTGGAGAATTCCGATTCGGTCATCTTTGTGCGGTGCGTCGCGCGATGGAATGTGATGGCAAAGCGGTGTGCCTCATCGCGGATATGGCATATCACCTTGATGGGGCGCTTGAAGCGATTTAGGTATAGTGGCTGTGGGTTATTGGGGAAGAATACCTCCTCGATACGTTTCGCCAAGCCTATGATATTCACCTTGTCGAGGATGCCCAGATCTTTGAGCGCCATGCAGGCACTCGAGAGCTGTCCTTTGCCGCCATCGACGACAATTAGGTCGGGGAGCTCCTCGTTATTCTCCATCACGCGGTAGTAGCGGCGCGAGATTATCTCATACATCGTGGCGAAGTCGTTAGCGCCCTCAACGCTCTTTACCCTGAAGTGGCGATACTCCTTGCGCGAGGGCTTACCATCACGGAAGACCACGCATGAGGCTACGGCGTCAACACCCTGTATATTGGAGTTGTCGAAGCACTCTATATGTCGTGGCTCGCGATTTAGTCCTATCTCCTGCTTCATCTCCTCCATGAGGCTGCTATCGCTTAACTTGGTCTGTAGCAGCTCCTTGTCGGCGATATATTTCGCGTGGGTGGTCTCGGCGCTCTTGCGTGAGAAGTTTATCAGCTCCAGCTTCTCGCCTCGTCGAGGGATATGAAACTTTATGTTGTCGAATATCGGTGCTGTGGAGGGTATGGTTGTCACCAGCACCTCGTTGGCAAGGGGCATGCCCGTCGTCTCCACAACATGGTTTATTGCGGTGGCGAGGATATCCTCCTCGGCGCTATCGATGCCGATGTTTAGGCGTATGGTGTGTATGGCGACGATAGATCCGTGGCGTATGCGTATGAAGTTGCAGAAGGCGATATCATCGTCCGTGATTGTTGTGAAGACGTCGCACTCGACAATCTTGGAGCTCACGATAACGGATTTCGACTGATATCTCTTTATGGCCTGCAGGCGTAGCATCATCTGCTCCGCATCCTCGAAGCGTAGCTCGTGTGACGCGCGGAGCATCTCCTCCTCGAGCCATGCGACAACGGGGCGAATGTTACCCTTGAGGATCATCCTTATTTTCGATATGTTGGCATCGTACTCCTCGCGGCTCTGCATGCCTATGCATGGTGCCTTGCACTTGTGGATATGGTATTGCAGGCAGTCGCGGTATTTGCCTTTGGCTATTCCCTCTTCGGTAAGCTGCTGCTTGCATATGCGCACGGGGATGATGGTGTGGATGAAATCGAGTATCGCGCGCATCGTCGTTATCGAGCTGTATGGACCGAAGTACTCGGTGCCATCATGGACAATATCGCGGCGCGAGACAACGCGTGGGAAGGGCTCGTTGGTGATTGTTATCCATGGGTATGTCTTATCATCCTTGAGCAGTGTGTTGTACCTCGGCTGCAACTCCTTGATTAGTGAGTTCTCGAGTAGTAGGGCATCCTGCTCGCTGTTGACCACTGTGTGGCGTATGTCGACAATCTTCCCGACCATGACCCTTATCTTGGCGCTATGGTCGCGACTATCCACGAAGTAGGACGACACCCTTTTCTTGAGCGATTTAGCCTTGCCTACATATATTATCTTGCCGCTGCTATCCACAAAACGATAGACACCAGGGGCGTTGGGGAGCGCTGCCACCTGCTCGCGCAGATGTGTGGTGATGCTGTTGTTCATGCTACAAATATATATAATTTTTTTGTAGAGTCGCCTATTTTGTGGCTGCAAAGTGCTTGGGTATTATTTTTAATACCCACAAATTACTGGGAAGGGAGTAGGAGGGGATTAGTAGTGGGGGGGCGCTTCGATTTGACTTTTCACTTTTTTTACTATCTTTGTGACACAAACAACAATTAACCCAAACCATGAAACTACAAACTGGAACTCTTCTTGAGCATGGCAAGTATCGCATAATATCGAGCCTTGGTCGTGGTGGCTTCGGCATCACCTACCTTGCTGAGCAGGTGATGGCAAAACGCAAGGTCTGCATCAAGGAGTTTTTTCCTAAGGACTACTATAAGCGCGATGGCGATACCAGTGCCCTGATACTATCATCCGATGGTTTTGCCGAGACGATGGATAAGTATAAGGCGAAGTTTATCAAGGAGGCGCAGACCATCGCCGCCTTAGAGCATACGAATATCACCCATATTTTTGACGTCTTCGAGGAGAACGGCACGGCATACTACGTCATGGAGTATATTGAGGGTGAGTCGCTTAGCGATATCGTCAAGCGGCGTGGTGCGCTCGCCGAGGCTAAGGCTGTCGCCTATATCCGCCAGGTAGCTGCTGCGTTGGAGTATATCCACCATCGACAGATTATGCACCTCGACGTTAAGCCGGGTAATATCATGGTGCGCAGGGATGACGACCGTGCTATATTGATCGATTTCGGTTTGTCGAAACACTACGATGATAAGAGTGGTGAGGCGACCTCTACCACCCCTGTGGGCGTTAGCCATGGCTTTGCCCCAATGGAGCAGTATCAGCAGGGTGGCGTTAAGGAGTTCTCGCCCGAGACCGATATCTATTCGTTGGCAGCCTCGCTCTACTATCTTGCGACTGGGGATATACCACCACAAGCTGCGAACATAGCAGATGAGGGACTTCCCGAGTTGCCATCGCACCTATCAAGTGGCGTTCGCAACGCCATCGAACGCTCTATGGAGACACAGCGCAAGCGTCGCCCGCATAGTATGGCGGAGTTTGTGTTACTACTCAACGATGCGCCAGACGGTTATAATGAGTCAACTGTAATTGTTCCTAAGGTAAGTTTATCTGAGAATACAGTTCTTAATATTGGTGTTAATAATACGATTAAGCTTGCCAATACGCCCTTAGATGATAACAATCATGAGGCGGTAGACTTGGGTCTAAGTGTTAAGTGGGCGACATGTAATGTCGGCGCTAATAAGCCAGATGAGTATGGTAACTACTTCGCTTGGGGTGAGACTACTACTAAGGGAAGGTATGTTGATGAAAATTGCAAGACTCTTGAGGCTGTTAAAGTGAAGAAAAGTTCCTTTTTCGGATTGCTAAAAGATACTGTGTCAGAATATATAGGTTTAGATTTAGGTGATATATCAGGAGACGCACGTTACGATGCTGCCACTGCCAATTGGGGTGGTGATTGGCGTATGCCGACTAAGACAGAGTTTAATGAGTTGAGAAAGAAATGCTCATGGGAATGGGTGACGAGAGATGGTAAGAGTGGTTATAAGGTGACCAGCAAGAAGAATGGTAAGAGCATCTTCCTGCCCGCTGCAGGTTATCGAGATATGGAGTTGCTCTACCATGGTGGCTCGTACGGCTTTTATTGGAGTTCTACTCAGCACTCGGAGAATACTCTGTACGCGAGCTATCTCGACTTTGGTAGCGGTTGTCCAGATACAGAATGGGACTACTGCTATCGCGGGCGTCCAATCCGCCCAGTCTTAGGACGAAAATAAGTCTGTTTGACTAATCTCCTCGCAGTTTCGGCTGCGGGGAGTGTTTTTTTTGAGGTGAGTGGTGTGGTGCGCTTCGCGCGAGAGTAGCGAGGGGTAGTTCGCGCGCTACTCTTAACTACACTTTTCAGTTTATAAACCCTCGTCATGCCGAGGAGACGCAAATCAATTAGTAAAGAGTAGTGAGAAATTAGTAATAGTTGAGCGCCATCAGCGCTCATAAATTTTGTTACTAATAACTAATTAACAAATTACTAATTTTAGATAAGTCTACCGCTGTTTATAGGCACTGCCAATACAGAGGGCAATTGTATCAGCAAAGTTATTACACAAAGGTAGATTGCCACAGAATTGCATAGACCATCATCCGTATCAGTAA
>JAZOLM010000053.1:0-44274 GCA_045652985.1 Alistipes sp.
CTCAACCAGCAGACGATAGGCGTGCACCATAACTCGCGTATTGCTCGACTTCATCGACACGACCACCTGGTCGAACTCCTCGCGGCGGCAGACTCTCAAAAACTCCATAGCCGAGACGACCATTCCTTGCGGGGTGTCGCCCCACTCGTCAAATATGCGCTTGGCCAATGAGCCGTGATTTACACCTATACGCAACGCAACGCCTCGCTCGCGGCACTGTGCTATCAAGGCCTCCAACTCGCCATTCGACGTACGGTAATTTCCGGGATTGATACGCACCTTATCGACATAACGAGCTGCAATCGATGCTACCTCGGGCACAAAGTGTATGTCGGCAACGATAGCCGTCGAATAACCATCCTCGCGCAATCGAGCCACGATGTTTTCGAGATTTTCACCCTCCTTACGTCCTTGAGCCGTCAGACGCACGATAGGCGCACCTGCATCGGCTATACGCTTTACCTGCTCGACACTGCTCACAGTGTCAGCCGTCGGAGTGTTGGTCATTGATTGTATCTGAATCGGGTGAGATGAGCCGATTTTGACTCCGCCCACATTTACTTCGTGCGCCACGCGACGCGAATAGGTTTTCAAATTCATAATTTTCAGTTTCAACGGCCGAAAATGTAGAAAAAAACTACATTTTTAGGCCTAATAATTTATGCAAATATACGAATTACGCATCGATTTTTGCCACCTTACGGCTAAAATATTTACTTTTAAGTCTTTCCATTTACAAAAAAGGTGTACCTTTGTCGCAGAAAGTATTAACTAACACCAATATTTTGACAATGAAAAATATCATTAAACTTTTGATGGCGATTGCCATTGTTGCTATTGTTGCAGCGTGTGACAACACATCTTCGACTCAGACTTGTGCTGAGGAACCATTGACAGATTATTCAGCATTGCAGCCCGCCGAGGCACCTATGCAGGATGGCAAGTTCGTTTGCCAGCGTCCCGCCGAGGAGGAGCGTTTGTTTACATCGGAGGCTATCGAGGCCGAGATTAAGAAGGTATGCTCTATGCTTACCAACGAGCGTTTGGCTTGGATGTTCTCTAACTGTTTCCCCAACACTTTGGATACAACAGTTCACTATCGCGAGAAGGATGGCAAGGACGATACTTTTGTTTACACAGGCGACATCCACGCAATGTGGTTGCGCGACTCTGGTGCACAGGTATGGCCCTATGTTCAGTATGCTAATCAGGACCCGAAGTTGAAGGCTATGTTGGCTGGCGTTATCAACCGTCAGTTCCTCTCTATCAACATCGACCCCTATGCTAACGCATTCAACGATGGCCCCACAGGTGGCCATTGGCAGTCAGACCACACCGATATGAAGTTGGAGTTGCACGAGCGTAAGTATGAGATTGACTCATTGTGCTATCCTATCCGCTTGGCTTACTACTATTGGTTGGTAACAGGCGATGCTTCTATCTTCGGTGACGAGTGGTTGCAGGCTATTGCCAACGTGCTCAAGACTTTCAAGGAGCAGCAGCGTAAGGATGGTGTAGGCCCTTACAAGTTCCGTCGTAAGACTGACCGTCAGTTCGATACTCTTTCGAACGATGGTTTGGGTGCTCCCGTAAATCCCGTTGGTTTGATTGTATCAAGCTGCCGTCCCTCTGACGATGCTACTGTATTGCAGTTCCTTATCCCTTCAAACTTCTTTGCTGTATCAGTTTTGCGCAAGGCTGCTGATGTTTTGACAAAGGTTAACAAGAACGAGGAGTTGGCAAAGGAGTGCTTGGATTTGGCTGCTGAGGTTGAGACTGCACTTAAGGATTATGCTACATACAACCACCCGAAGTATGGTGAGATTTACGCATTCGAGGTAGATGGTTTCGGTAACCAGTATATGATGGACGACGCCAATGTACCCAGCCTCTTGGCTATGAAGTATCTCAACCCCGAGGTTATCGATGAGCAGATTTACCAGAATACTCGCCGCTATGTATGGAGCGAGGATAACCCCTACTTCTTCCGTGGTAAGGCTGGTGAGGGTATCGGTGGCCCGCACATCGGTTACGATATGGCTTGGCCTATGAGTATTATGATGAAGGCCTTTACGAGCGACAACGAGGAGGAGATTAAGTGGTGTATCGAGCTTTTGATGAAGACCGACGCAGGTACAGGCTTTATGCACGAGTCATTCAACGTAGAGGATGCTTCAGACTTTACTCGCAAGTGGTTTGCTTGGCAGAATACTCTCTTCGGCGAGCTTATCGTAAAGCAGATTAACGATGGCCGATTGGAGATGCTTAACTCTATCGACTTGAAGTAATAAATTGCTTAAATAGACAGTAAAACGGCACGCCAATTTTGGTTTGTGCCGTTTTATTTTTATCTTTGTATTATGGGAAATGTGCTCAATAATAGTGTAAAGTATATAGCGGGAGTCGGCGAGGCTCGTGCAAAACTTCTCGAAAAGGAGTTGGGCATCATTACCATTGGCGACCTTTTGCGCCACTACCCATTCCGATATATCGACCGCACGAAGATTTACCGCATTGCCGAAGTGGGCGAACAGATGGCCTCTTCGCTCGTGCAGATTCGCGCCCGTGTGACGGGTGTCGCATACGCAGGAACAGGTCGCAAGCAACGCTTTACCGCCTATGTGTCGGACTCTTCAGGCTCGGCAGAACTTACCTGGTTTCAAGGCATAAAATGGATTGAAAAGAGTGTTGAGGTCGGGCGTGAATATATTATTTTCGGACGCCCGATGTTCTATCGTGGTGAGTTGCGTATGGCTCATCCCGAATTAGACCTTGTCGAAAAGGCCGCAAACAGCAAATTCCATAGCGGTATGCAGGGCATCTACCCCTCTACCGAGAAGATTGGCTCGGCGCTTGGCGCAAAGGGATTCTATAAAATAGTATGTAATGCGTGGAGTGTGGCAGAGGAGTATATCAATGAATATATGCCTCAATGGTTACGCACGGCATACGACCTTATGCCACTGCGGGAGGCGGTCTATAACATACATTTTCCGCAGTCAGCCGAAAAACTACACGCTGCAGAGCGACGTCTGAAATTTGATGAGTTTTTGGGAGTCCAACTCGCTATACAGTCACGTCGTACGGAGCGAATGACTCGAAAAGATGGCTTCACATTTCCTAAAGTGGGCGAATTGTTCAATTCATTCTTCAACGAACGATTGCCGTTCAGCCTTACATCAGCGCAGAAACGTGTAATAAAGGAGATTCGCCAGGATACGGTTTCGGGGTTCCAGATGAACCGTCTGCTGCAAGGCGATGTGGGTAGCGGCAAGACGATGGTTGCATTGATGTCGATGCTTCTGGCCGTAGATAATGGTTTTCAAGCCTGTATGATGGCCCCGACAGAGATTCTTGCGCGCCAGCACTTTGCTACCATAAGCCGCCAAACCGAAGGTATGAATCTGCGTGTGGCAATACTCACGGGCGCATCAAAGGCAGCCGAGCGCCGTAAGGCATTGGAGGGTATCGCATCGGGCGAGATAGATATATTAATCGGTACGCACGCATTGATTGAGGATAGCGTGCAGTTTATGAATCTCGGCTTTGTGGTAATTGACGAGCAACACCGTTTCGGTGTGGAGCAACGTGCAAGGTTGTGGACCAAAAATCAGCAACCTCCACACATCCTCGTTATGACGGCAACGCCCATACCTCGTACGTTGGCGATGACGCTATACGGCGATTTGGATGTATCTGTAATTGACGAGTTGCCTCCTGGTCGTCAGCCTATCCGCACGTATCACTATACCGATGCCGCACGACTCAAGTTGTGGGGATTCCTGCGTCAGCAGATTGCCTTGGGACGACAAGTATATGTGGTCTATCCACTTATCAAGGAGTCGGAAACGATGGATTACAAGGATTTGGAGGATGGCTTTGAATCTATCACACGCGACTTCCCTCTGCCCGATTATCGAGTGTCGGTATGTCACGGCAAGATGAAGCCGCAGGACAAGGAGGAGTCGATGCGTCAGTTCAAGGAGCACGAGGCCGATATATTGGTTGCGACATCCGTGATAGAGGTGGGTGTTGATGTGCCTAATGCTACGGTTATGGTTATAGAATCCGCCGAGCGTTTTGGTCTTTCGCAACTTCATCAGTTGCGTGGGCGTGTAGGTCGAGGAGGTGGTGAGTCGTTCTGTATATTGATGTCGGGCGAGAAACTATCGCGCGAAGCACGTCAGCGCCTGCAGGCAATGTGCCAGACAACTGATGGATTCCGTTTGGCGGAGTTGGATATGAAGTTGCGCGGTGCGGGTGATATAAACGGCACACAGCAGAGTGGTATGGCATTTGATTTGAAGATTGCCAACCCGACATTGGACTCTACTCTTTTGCAGAGCGCGCGTGAGGCGGCAATTACGATTTTAGAGCAGGATGCAAAATTAGAGAAGCCCGAAAACTATGCTCTGCGCCTTTTGCGAGCCCGCCACGCAGGAGGCCAACGATATGATTTCTCTATGATTTCATAGTATTATCCCAACCTAACAATCAACCAGATAAACAAATAGTAATATAATAAACTAAAGAAAACTGACGTTTTAAGTTTAGGTTAAACCTGAAAACGGAAAAACAAGAGAATGATGAGACGATTTTTTTTGATAGTCATAGCCTTTGCAGTTGCTGCGATTTCGGCAAATGCGCAATTATATGTTCCTGGAGAGACGCTGAATTATCGTATGAGTTATCGCGCGAAACTATTTCCTAATACGGAAGTTGCCAAGGTTACGATGCGCACCACAGAGACTACACTCGATGGGCAACCTGCATACAAAGTTCACGGTCACGGCGAAACGGCCAAAGCCTTTAGTTGGATTCTGCCCGTCAAAGATACATATATGGTATGGGTAGACCCCACAACATTACGCACAAAGCGTTTTGAGGCCGACATCCACGAAGGCGACTATACATTCAAGAGCGCATTTGTGTTCGATTGGGAGAATCTTAAGGTGCACACCCGCTGGTCGAGCCGCAACCGCCCCGAAAAACATAAGACTATGAACATATCGCCCGCGGGAATGGATGCCGTATCACTGTATTACAACTTGCGAACCGTACCCGACTCGATTATCAAGGAGGGATTTGCCCGCGACTTGGAGATGGTGCTGGAGGATACGGTGCGTTATTTGAGTTTCCGCTACGATGGCCGTGAGGTCAAGAAAGTCAAGGGATTAGGTAAGTTTAACACCATTAAATTCCGTTGCAAGATAGCCACATCCGACGGTTTTTCATTTACCGACGGCACGGAGTTTATGGTATGGATTTCGGACGATAGGAACAAAATTCCACTCTATATCGAATCGCCCATCAAGGTCGGTAGCGTATGCGCTTATTTATCAAGTTATGAAGGTTTACGCTATCCATTGGATTGTTTTATAAAAAAATAACTTATATTTGCAGTGCGAAATTGAAACTCGCTTAATTACAGCATTATTTTTAGAATAGCAAATTAATAAAAACCCTCACTTGTTATGAGAGAAGAATATAATGAATATGACGATACTCGTTACGACGACGAGTATGGCTATGAAGAACAGGTCGATAATAAGGCCGTACGCGGTTACCGTATTGTAATCATCATCTTGGCAGTAATCTTGGTTGCATTGTCGGTTGTTTATTTCAATATGCACCGCCAGCAGCAGGTTGAGTATGCGCTTTTGGAGGAGGATAGAACAAAGATCCAGGGCGATTTGGATAGTTTGATTGTTTCGTTTGATGACCTTCAAATCCAGAACGACTCTATCACAGCTAACCTCGAGGAGGCTAACAAGATTATGGAGCAACTCAAGAATGAGCGTCGTTTGAACTACGCCAAGATTCGTGCATACGAGAAGGAGGTAGGTACGCTCAAGACCGTAATGCAGGGCTACTTGCGTCAGATTGACTCTTTGAACAATATAAACCAGAAACTTACCAAGGAGAATATCTCATACCGTAAGGAGATTTCATCGGCTAAGTTGCGTGCCGAGATGGCAGAGGAGCGTGCCGAGGAGCTCAACAACAAAGTACGCGTTGGTTCTGTTATCCGCGCTCGAGCTATCGGTATCACACCGCTTAATGCCAAGAGCAAGGAGGTTACTCGTGTGAAGGGTGCTGCACGTCTGCGTATCGAGTGCTATTTGGCTGGTAATGAGTTGGCAGAGCCAGGAGCAAAGGCTGTTTACGTTTGCGTTAAGTCGCCTGAGGGTTATGTGCTTTCACGTCCCGATGCTGCTACATTCGAGTTTGAGGGCGAGCAGAAAGTATTCTCTAACGTGCGTGAGGTTGAGTACAAGGGAGATGACCTGCCCGTACACATCTTCGTTGACGGTAGTGGCTTCACGGCTGGTACTTACCACGTAGAGATTTATACCGACGGTAAACTTATCGGCGAGGCTGACGTGGCATTGCGATAGAGATTAAATTCACAACCAATAAGAGTGGTCGGAGCGGTTTTTCAACTCTCCGACCATCTTTTTTCGCTCAAAATCAACAATTTTGAATTTAGAATTTTGAATTTAGAATTTATTTTTCTTACCTTTGCGCCACAAAACCCAAAGTGTAGGGTTTGCGTTTATTATTAACTAATTAAATTTTATAGCAAATGGCTGTTAAAATTCGTTTGGCACGTCACGGTAAGAAGGGTGCTCCTATTTACCACATCGTTGCCGCAGATAGCAGAGCGCCACGTGATGGTAGATTTATCGAGAAATTGGGTGTTTACAATCCCAACACGAATCCTGCTACAATTGATTTGAAGTTCGATAGAGCTTTGGATTGGTTACTCAAGGGCGCACAACCTACCGATACTTGTCGAGCAATTCTCTCGTACAAGGGTGTAATGTATATGAAGCACCTCTTGGGTGGTGTTGCTAAGGGCGCATTCACCGAGGCTGAGGCTGAGGCACGCTTCAACAAGTGGGCAGCTGAGAAGCAGGGTAAGATCGATGCTAAGAGCAACAAGCTTGCTGCTGACGCTAACGCTGCAAAGAAGGCACAGCTCGCTGCTGAGGCTAAGATCAAGGAGGAGCGCGCTGCAGCAATCGCTGAGAAGAAGGCTGCTGAGGCTGCCGCTGCTGCTGAGGCTGCTGCTGAGGCAACTGAGGCTCCTGCAGAGGAGACTGCTGAGGCTTAATCTCACAGGTGCTTATGATCGCCGTGGGTCGCATAGGTCGCCTCTTTGGCACCGATGGCGGAGTGATGGTATCGCTCTACACTGCTTTCCCCGACGATTTCTCACACGAGGAACCGCTGTTCGTTGTTATCGACGAACTTGCGGTTCCTCTATTTTTATCATCCATGGAGCGTCGCGGACAGAGTGGCGCCATCATGCACTTCGACGACATTGACACGGAGTATCGCGCTGAGAACTACTTGGTTGGTCGCGAGATATTCATCGCCGAGGAGGAGGCGGAGGAGGATGACGAGTTCTATATGGAGGACCTCATAGGCTTTACGGTCATGGTGGGCAAGCAGCGTGGTAAGCTTGTCGACTACTACGATAGCGATGCCAACCCTCTCTTCGAGATAGAGCTCGATGGCAAGCGCCATCTGATACCTGCGCAGGAGGAGTTTATCGCACATATCGACTTTGAGGGGGGCAAAATAAAGTTCGTGCTTCCAGAGGGACTATTAGAGTTGTAGATACAGACAACGAGATATGGGGCTGACTAAGTCCTTCTTTAACCAGCTGCAACAACCTCAGAGAGTAAATAAAAAGATGTAGTTTTAGGCTGCGAAGCCCGAAAAAGCGGAGTTTACTAAACGTAAATGAGCATTTTGAGGGCAAGCGTAACGACAAAATACACTTTTTATTTACTCTCTTTTTTTTGTTCATTCAAAATAATTTCGTAACTTTGTTAGTTAGTAAAGCAAAAGCAAAAAATTAAACCGAAATAAAACAACCTAAAATGAACAAAGACACACAGATTTTTGACTTGATCGCCGAGGAGCGTTCACGTCAGACTAAGGGCATCGAGCTTATCGCTTCGGAGAACTTCGTGAGCGACCAGGTAATGGCTGCTATGGGCTCTGTATGTACTAACAAATATGCTGAGGGCTACCCTGCTGCTCGTTACTACGGCGGCTGCGAGGTGGTTGATAAGATTGAGAACCTCGCTATCGAGCGCATCTGCAAGCTCTATGGCGCTGAGTATGCAAACGTACAGCCACACTCAGGTGCTCAGGCTAACATGGCGGTATTCTTCGCTTGCCTCAAGCCAGGCGATACATTCATGGGTCTCGACCTATCGCACGGTGGTCACCTCTCACACGGTTCACCTGTGAACATGTCGGGTATGTACTTCAACGCTGTAGGTTACAAGCTTAAGGAGGAGACCGGCAACATCGACTACGAGGAGATGGAGGCACTTGCTCTCGAGCACAAGCCAAAGCTCATCATCGGTGGTGCTTCGGCATTCTCTCGCGAGTGGGACTACAAGCGTATGCGCGAGATCGCCGATAAGGTAGGCGCATTGTTGCTCATCGACATGGCACACACCGCAGGTCTTATCGCTGCTGGCTTGTTGGACAACCCTGTTAAGTATGCACACATCGTGACATCTACAACACATAAGACCTTGCGTGGTCCTCGTGGCGGTATCATCCTTATGGGCAAGGACTTCGACAACCCATGGGGCTACACAACACCTAAGGGCGTGGTTAAGAAGATGTCTCAGATCTTGAACTCTGCAGTATTCCCAGGCATCCAGGGCGGTCCATTGGAGCACGTCATCGCAGCTAAGGCTGTTGCCTTCGGCGAGGCACTCACCCCAGAGTATAAGGAGTACCAGCAGCAGGTTGTTAAGAACTCTAAGGCTTTGGCTGAGGCACTCACAAAGCGTGGCTATAAGATCGTATCGGGCGGCACTGACAACCACCTTATGTTGGTTGACTTGCGCACTAAGTTCCCAGAGCTCACTGGTAAGCTTGCTGAGAAGTGCTTGGTGGCTGCCGACATCACCACAAATAAGAATATGGTGCCATTCGACTCACGCACCCCATTCACAACATCTGGCTTGCGCTTCGGTACTCCAGCAATCACCACTCGTGGTGTGAAGGAGGATAAGATGGACTACATCGCAGAGCTTATCGACCGCGTATTGTCAGACCCAGAGAACGAGGCTAACATCGCTGCAGTACGCAAGGATGTTAATGCCATGATGGAGCAGTATCCATTGTTCGCGTGGTAATCTTCCAATCTAACTATGGGGGGGTACAACAAGTTTTGTACCCCCCCCCATTTTGTCAGAAGTTGTAACCGTTATGATGCTATAACTGATGGGGACGATAGGATTGCTTGCGCATGAATTACGTAACTCTCGCTCTATCATTCCTATCAAGCGAAGCGCTCCAATTATTCATATCGTTCCTATTAACTTTTGACACAAAAAAATTTCCCTTAGGCGACGCAATATAGATTATTTTTACTATCTTTGTGGTTGAACTCGAATGGTGGTGCCCGGTATCCCGAAAGGTTCCGTGGCTGAGATTATACACATTGCACCAGTACAGATAATGCTGACGCTGGAAGTTTGGAGTCCTCTTCAAGGTACACGCCGTACCACTATTTTGAGCATAACTAAGTGTAAAATAGTGGTATGAAAGCAAAGAAATCCTATCCCATCGTACTATCAATCGCTGGCTCTGACTCATCGGGCGGCGCTGGCGTGCAAGCCGACCTGAAGACATTCTCGGCACTTGGCGTCTATGGCGCAACAGCCATTACAGCCCTCACTGCACAGAATACCATCGGCGTGCGCTCCCAGCTCGCCATCGACCCACAGATGGTCTACGACCAGATTACCACTGTTGTCGAAGACCTGCACCCTCGCCATGTCAAGATAGGCATGCTTGCCAATGCCGACATCGTCAATGCCGTAGCCGAGGCACTCAGCGGCTACGACCTCTCGGTAATCTTCGATCCAGTGATGATCTCGAGCAGCGGTCACCGTCTACTATCCACTGAGGCACAAGAGGTTATCAAGCAACGACTTCTCCCACTCACCACCCTCCTTACGCCCAATATCCCCGAGGCTGAGGCGCTATGCGCCATGCACCTATCATCGACGAAGAACAAAGAGTTGGCGGCACGCTACCTCCTCGACCTCGGAGCAGAGGCTGTTCTTCTAAAGGGTGGCCACGAGGCTGGGAGCGTAAAGAGCGACACGCTCTTTCGTATGTCGCCCAACGGCATAGAGTCACACACTCTCTCATCCGAGACAATCGACACTAAAAATATTCACGGCACCGGCTGCACACTCTCGTCGGCTATCGCTGCATATATGGCACGAGGCTACGACATAATCGAGGCTATCACCGCAGCTAAGAGGTATATCAGCGAGGCTATACGCGCTGGTGCTGATATCGAGATTGGGCATGGCTTCGGACCTGTAAATCATGGCTTTAACCCTCAAAAGATGGTGACATATGAAGAGTAATAGGTACAGATTGCAGTTTATCACGCACCACACGAATAGATACTCCTACCTCGACTCTGTGCGCATAGCGCTTGAGGGTGGCTGCCGCTGGGTGCAACTACGCATGAAGGGGGCAGACGAGGCGCTTATGGAGCAGACTGCCATCGCCGCACAGCAGATGTGCAGGGAGCATGGCGCAACCTTTATCATCGATGATGATGTGGCACTCGCCAAGAGGATTGGCGCTGATGGCGTGCACCTCGGCAAAAACGACATGCCTATCTGCGAAGCGCGAAGAGTGCTTGGCGAGGGATATATCATTGGGGCTACGGTGAATAGCTTCGAGGATGTGGTGCGCACCTTGCAAAACTCTACGCCCGACTACTTCGGCTGCGGTCCCTATCGCTACACCTCAACAAAGCAGAACCTCGCCCCAATACTTGGCAACAA
Organism: Alistipes sp.; assembly: GCA_045652985.1. Lineage (GTDB taxonomy): Bacteria > Bacteroidota > Bacteroidia > Bacteroidales > Rikenellaceae > Alistipes. Next base: position 10,851 of record JAZOLM010000053.1, read on the forward strand.
AGGCTATCGCGATATAATAGGCAAAATGCGTGAGCACAATATCGCCATCCCCCTTATAGCCATTGGTGGCATTACGAAGAGCGATATCCCCGAATTACTCCTGTGTGGCGTTGATGGTATTGCCCTTAGTGGTAGTATTATCAATGCAGAAGAGCCTATAGAGGAGATGCGCGATATCGCAGAGATTTTATTGAAATAGTAGACTAAACCTATTAACAAATAACCGTAGAATATGAAAACGAATTTGAAAATCTCCTATCCAGAGTCGGAGAGGGTGTATATGGAGGGCGTTATTCACCCCGACATTCGTGTGGCGATGCGACGCGTGAGGCAGATGCCTACGGTCACAATTAGTGATGGCGTGAGAGTAGAGGAGCCAAATCCTGCTATTTATATCTATGATACCTCCGGTGCATATGGAGACTCAAACATAGATATAGACTTAAAGCGTGGATTGCCCCATCTGCGTAAAGCGTGGATTAAGGAGCGCGCAGATAGGGATGCTGCAAACATCGGTCAGATGTATTATGCCAAGAGGGGTATTATAACACCTGAGATGGAGTATGTGGCCATACGCGAGAATATGAATTGCACCATGCTCGGCATCGATACGCATATCACCCCAGAGTTTGTCTGCAAGGAGGTGGCTGAGGGACGTGCCGTTATCCCTGCCAATATCAACCACCCTGAGGCCGAGCCAATGATTATTGGCCGCAACTTCCTAACTAAGATTAACGCAAATATTGGTAATTCGGCAACTACATCAAGCATTGAGGAGGAGGTAGAGAAGGCTATATGGAGTTGTAAGTGGGGCGCAGATACAATTATGGATCTGTCTACAGGCCCAAATATACATGAGACGAGAGAGTGGATCTTGCGTAATAGCCCTGTGCCTATCGGTACTGTGCCCATATATCAGGCTATGGAGCGTGTCAATGGCAAGGCTGAGGAGCTAAGCTGGGAGATTTATCGTGATGTGCTTGTGGAGCAGTGTGAGCAGGGTGTCGATTATTTCACCATCCATTGCGGCATTCGCCTTAAGAATGTAATGTTGGCCGCAGATCGCCTAACAGGCATTGTGAGCCGTGGCGGTAGCATCATCTCGAAGTGGTGTCAGACACATCAGAAGGAGAGTTTTCTTTATGAACACTTCGATGATATATGCGATATTGCAGCGCGATACGATGTGGCCCTATCGTTGGGCGATGGATTGCGCCCTGGAAGTATCTACGATGCAAACGATAGAGCGCAGTTCGCTGAGTTAGATACTATGGGAGAGCTCGTGGAGAGGGCCTGGGAGAAAAATGTTCAGGTATTTATCGAGGGTCCTGGGCATGTGCCAATGCACAAGATCAAGGAGAATATGGAGCGACAAATCGAGAAATGCCACAATGCGCCATTCTATACTCTCGGCCCATTGGTGACAGATATAGCGCCTGGCTACGACCACATAACCTCAGCTATTGGAGCAGCACAGATTGGTTGGTATGGCACGGCAATGCTTTGCTATGTGACACCTAAGGAGCATCTTGCTCTTCCTAATAAGGAGGATGTACGTGAGGGAGTTGTTGCCTTCAAGTTGGCGGCCCATGCTGCCGATCTCGCAAAGCAGCACCCTGGGGCTATGGTTAGGGATAATGCATTGAGCAAAGCGCGTTATGAGTTCCGCTGGAAAGATCAATTTAACCTCAGCCTTGACCCCGAAAGAGCACTTGAATACTACAAGACCTCGAATAATGTAGGAGGTCGATATTGTACGATGTGTGGCCCTAACTTCTGTGCTATGAGGATTAGCCACACACTATGCGAAGAGTAATTACCCATAACATATAAACACAAATAGATTATGATTGAAAGAAATGTATCACACGGTATTATCAGCACCTACTTCAACAAGTTGGAGCGTAACTTAGATTTGGACGTTGCCATCGTTGGTGGCGGTCCTTCGGGCATTGTTGCCGCCTACTACCTCGCCAAGGCAGGGCTGAAGGTTGCGCAGTTCGACCGCAAGCTATCGCCAGGTGGCGGTATGTGGGGCGGCGCAATGATGTTCAACCAGATTGTCGTCCAGGGGGAGGCGCTGCACATAATCAAGGATTTCGACATCAACTACGAACAGTACGACGACAACCTCTATGTCATGGACTCTGTGGAGAGCACCTCGGCACTCCTCTATAAGGCTGTGCACGCCGGAGCAACAATCTTCAACTGCTACTCGGTGGAGGATGTCATCTTCAAGAATAACGAGGTTAGCGGCGTTGTTGTCAACTGGACACCAGTGCTTCGCGAGGGCATGCATGTAGACCCTCTCAACATCATGGCTAAGTGCGTCGTCGATGGCACGGGTCACGATAGCGAGATGTGCTGCACCGTGGCGCGCAAGAATGGCATCCGCCTTGCAACGGATACCGGCGCCGTGATTGGCGAGCGCTCGTTGGATGTTGTCTCTGGCGAAGAGGAGGTAGTGAACGGCACCAAGGAGATATACCCTGGTCTCTATGTCTGTGGCATGGCAGCCTCGGCTGTTAGCGGCACACCACGCATGGGTCCTATCTTCGGCGGTATGTTGCTCTCGGGCAAGAAGGTAGCCGACCTTATCATCGCAAAGCTAAAGTAATGAGGATCATTGCGATAACAACACCACGAGTGACGCCTAACGATGTCCCTATCATCAGGCGACTGCTTGATGGGGGCATCGACATCGTCCACCTCCGCAAGCCCGAGTCGGATATCGAGGCGTGCCGTGGAATATTAGCCGCGCTCTCGGCAGAGCATCGTGCGAGGATTGTTATTCACGACTACCCCGAGCTATACGACGAGTTCTCGCTCATGGGCATCCACATAAACCATAAGGTGACTACCCTACCCGAGGGTTATCGTGGATCTCGGAGCCGTTCGTGCCACACCTTTGATGAGGTGGTGCGCTATAAGGGGGAGTACGACTACCTCTTCCTAAGCCCCATCTTTGATAGCATATCGAAGAGTGGATATGGGTCGGCATTTGATGACGAGGCGCTGCGGAGTGCATCGCAGTGCGGCATCATCGACGAGAGGGTCATCGCCTTGGGTGGTGTTACGCCCGATAAGATTGCCTACCTTGAGGGTCTACACTTCGGCGGTGTCGCGATGCTTGGTGCTATATATAAGTAGGCTCTATGGGGGTATCTTGTACGGAGTGATTGGAATGGGTAATATGGGGAGTGAAGGGTGAGTGTAGTGAAGAGTAGTGAAGGGTAGAATTATTAGAAACTCTCTAAACTCCTTAAACTCACTAATTTCCCTAAATTCCTTAGTTCCTATTGAATAACCTGCTGGAGCCCCACGACCTAATTTCTTGTCAGAAGTCGTGCTATGCGACACATCACAAAAGGGACTACCCGAGGATAGTAGTAAACCTACAGCCTCGGGTAGTCAACTTTTAGGGATGTGCCGCAGAGTGCGGCTTATCACAAGAAATTACTCGCAAACGGCGCTAAGATCTGCAAACAACGCAGCATAGCTCTCGGCCATGTCGCGACGGAGTGCTGAGTAGTGCTTGCGCACGAGTGAGCGGTTCTTAGGCTCTGCAGGGTTGTTAGCCTTGCAATAGAGAGCGTTACGGAGCTCGAGGCTCTTCTGCATAAGCTCAACAATCTGCTCCTCCTTATTAGGCTGCACGAATGCTGCCATCTCGCAATCAAAGACAAACTCCTCCAAACGGTAGTCGATCTCCTTCTTCAAAACTCGTAGATTTGCCATAGTAAATGGAATTTTATATTAATTATTTAATTGTTCAATAACGCAAAGATATAAATTTCTATTTGGAATTCCAAATTTTTACAAATGATTTATATAGATGAATAAATATATTTTTCGTATCTTTGTAATATAAATTCAAATGTAATATTATGCAAATCAAGGCTCATTGCAAGATAAATATTGGTCTTAACATCCTACGACGCAGAGAGGATGGCTACCACGATATTGAGACTATCATGGTGCCTGTACGCGGACTCTATGACGAGATTGAGGTGGCGGCTACGGAGGGCGACGCCATTGCGTTTGAGCAGAGCGGCATCGTTGTGGACTGCCCTGCGGAGAAGAACCTATGTGTGCGCGCTGCACGCCTTATGCAGGAGCGTTACGGCATTGGCGGTGTGAGCATTAAGCTCGATAAGAGGGTGCCTTTTGGTGCAGGTCTTGGTGGTGGCTCGGCAGATGCCACAGCCATTATCGTCGCCATAAACGAGATATACGCCCTTGGGCTTACGAAGGAGCGCATGGCAGAGTTGGCAGCAGAGTTAGGCAGCGACACACCCTTCTTCGTCTATGACGAGGCTATGATATGCCGTGGTCGTGGCGAGGTGATGACACCTATCGAAGTGCCGCTCAAAGGGTTATGGCTTGCGGTGGTGAAGCCCATGAACGAGGGTGTATCCACAGCCGAGGCATATGGTGGTGTGACGCCACGCCTACCCGAGAGGGGGTTGGAGGAGCTTGTAAGCACGCCTACAAGCAGGTGGCGAGAGGGTATTGTCAATGACTTTGAGCCGCATATCTTCAAGGCGCACCCACGCATCGCCGAGATTAAGGCTATGCTCTACGACAAGGGGGCGACATATGCTGCCATGTCGGGCTCGGGCTCTGCCCTATTCGGCATCTTCGAGGAGCGTCCCACAATCACTGCCGACGACGATACGTTTGTGCATATCGAGCAGATGTAATATTTTTCGGGAGTGATGATAGATTTAGCAATTCTACACACTCTATAACTACAAACAGAAACATTAAAACTTAATAAAACCATGAAAAAGTTATTTACATTAGTAGCACTAACACTTGTAGCTGCAATTTCAATCAACGCCTCGGCACAGTCATCCAAGCTTGTGGGTAAGTGGAAGGTATCTAATAGCGCTCAGGCAGCGATGTTGCAGGCTGTAGGCGGCGAGATCGAGAGATCTGTGTCGACGATGACATTCTACTCTAATGGCACATCTGAGTCTTACGACAATACTAAGGCCTCGGCCTATGTGATGGGTGTTAAGATGGATATGACTCTTGAGGTGAAGTCGACAGCCAGCTGGACGCTTAACGGCAATAAGCTAACCTCAACAGTCAATGATATTGAGATTATATACTTCGATATTCAGTTCTCTGATGTATCGATGAACGCTATGCTTGATGAGATTAAGGCTACATTCCAGGATGCTCTAACCCAGGGCGAGGGCGTAGCACTAACCTACGGCGCTGAATTTATCACAAACGATGAGGTTGTGATTAGCTTCGACAACGCGTATATACCTATGGAGTATACCCTCACACGCATAGAGTAGTCAGGGTGATATATAAAGCACTGGGGCTGTCTAACATTCGTAGACAGCTCCAGTGCTTTTAAGGTGAAAAGTGAAGGGTGAAAGGTGTGGTGTATGCGACGCATATAAAATATCGTCATTGCGAGGAATTGCATCTAAGAGCTTTACTGATACGGATGGCGGTCTATGCAATTCTGTGGCAATCTACCTTTGTGTCTTGCCACCGCTGATACAGATTACCCTCTGCATTGGCAGTGTCTATAAACAGCTGTAGACTTATCTAAAATTAGTAATTTGTTAATTAGTAATTAGTAACAAAATTTATGAGCGCTGATGGTGCTCAACTATTACTAATTTCTCACTACTCTTTACTAATTGATTTGCGCCTCCTCGGCATGACGAGGGTTTATAAGGTAAAAGGTGTGGTGTATGCGACGCGTGTCTAATTGATGGGAGTGATAGGAGCAATAGCTCCGCGTCGCAGATACCTTCCCGTTCACTACTCTTCCTCAACCATATCCGCCTCAGCAAGTGCCTTCGCCGACTGCTGCTTCTTGGTTGGCAAGCCCAACTTCTTAAGGCGCTCACCAAGGCGCACGATATTGTTATTTCCCGTATGCAGGCGCTTATACGCCTCGTCGTACTTCGACTTAGCGCTATCCAACGCCGCACCTACGCCATCAAGTTGCTCGGTGAAGACCACCAACTGCTCATAGAGCTTCGTTGCCTTATCGACAATCTCCGCCTGGTTCTTGGTCTGCTCATCGCGACGCCACATATCACCCACCATCTTCAGAAGCGCGAAGAGGTTTGTGGGCGAGGATATGATAATCTTCTTGCGGTAGGCATCTGACCATATCGTGTTATCCTCCTTGAGAGCCTCCAGGAAGGCGGGCTCGGTAGGGATAAACATGATGACGAAGTCGGGCGAGTTGATAAGCTTCTGGTACTCCTTAGCCGCCAACTCCTGAACATGCTTCTTCACGGACTGCACATGCTCGGCAAGCGCCTGACGACGCTCCACCTCGCTCTCCGCCTCGGTATAGCGCACATATGCCGTGAGCGACACCTTAGAGTCGATGATGATGCTACGCTCCTCGGGCAACGACAATAGCACATCAGGGCGTAGATTCTGACCCTCCTCGCCCTTGATACTATGCTGCAGATGGTAATGAATACCCTTAACTAAGCCTGTACTTTCAAGGATGGTCTCGAGGTATGCCTCACCCCAGTCGCCCTGCACCTTAGAGTTACCCTTGAGGGCATCGGTAAGGTTGGCTGCCGAGGAGGTCATCTGCTGATTGAGCTTCACGAGGTTGTCGAGCTCGTTTTTGAGCGCTCCACGCTGCTCGTTCTCAGCGGCATAGATGCGCTCCACGCGCTCACGGAACTCGGTGATATTATCCTTGAACGGCTTTAATAGGAGGTCTAACGAGTCGCGGTTTGTCTCGCGCAAGCTCTTCTGGTGCTCCGAGAGGATCTCGTTTGCCAAGCTCTTAAACTCGCTCTTCATAGTCTCCTCCCTCTGGCGACCCTCGTCGATGGTCTGCTTGAGCTGGTTGCGCTCGCTCTCGGTGCGCGCATGGGCTACGCGCTCGTCGGTAAGCTCCTTGCTAATCTTTGCCAATGCCGCATCCCTACTCTGCAGCTCCTCATTGCGTCTCTTAAGCTCCTCGCCAAGCGACACGCGCTCACGACGCCACATCACAACAACAGCCACAACTGCTGCAAGCGCGATGATAATTGCTATAATATACCCTATCATACTCCTAATTTCTATCTTTTAGGACAAAGATACGAAACAAATGCGATATAATAGGCGAGAATTTGAAACTTATTTCGTAAATTTGTCGAATAATAGTTGCCAACTCAAAAAAGATAACATATAACTATGAAAAGAATTATCGCTCCTTCGGTGCTTTCTGCCGACTTCGGAAACCTCAACAAGGATATGGAGATGCTCCAGCGCTCACAGGCTGAGTGGGTACATGTCGATGTTATGGATGGCGTCTTCGTGCCCAACATCTCGTTCGGCTTCCCTCTTATGAAGCCTCTGCGCAAGGGTACTACAAAGGTGCTCGACGTGCATCTTATGATCACCGCTCCCGAGAAGTACGTAACACGCTTCGTGGAGGCGGGTGCCGACTACGTAACCTTCCACTTGGAGGCTACCGAGAATGTTCAGGAGTGTATTGACCTTATCCGCAAGGCGGGCGCCAAGGTGGGTATCTCCATCAAGCCAGGCACCGAGCCTGAGGCATTGGATAGATGGATCGACCAGCTCGACCTTATCCTTGTGATGAGCGTGGAGCCAGGCTTCGGCGGTCAGAAGTTCATGCCTTCGTCAATTGCCAAGTGCGAGTACCTCAACAAGAAGAAGCAGGAGCTTGGTCTTGAGGAGCTTATCATCGAGGTTGATGGCGGTATCTCGGCAGCCAACTCACGCCTACTGTTCGACGCAGGTGCCGAGGCACTCGTTGCCGGCAGCTCAGTATTTGGCGCACCAGACCCAGAGCAGGCAATCGTGGATATGATTAACTCATAAAGGTAATAGGTAATGTATATAAAACATTACTAATTACTCACTACTAATTACTAATTGTCAAGTGATTTCATTAGACAACCTTACCATAAGCTACGGCGGCTGGACACTCTTTGACGGCATATCATTCATGATCAACCCCAAGGACCGTATAGGTCTTGTAGGTAAGAATGGTGCCGGCAAGACTACCCTACTACGTGTCATCACCGGCGAGCAGCAGCCCACCGAGGGCGTTGTGACCATCAACGGCGAGTGCACCATAGGCTACCTACCCCAGCAGATGCGCGTGGCAGATACAACAACCCTTGTTGCCGAGACAGCCAAGGCCTTTGACGAGGTGCTACGCATCGAAGCAGACATTGAGCGTCTTACGGCAGAGATAGGCTCACGCACCGACTACGAGTCGGCAGAGTATGAGGAGCTTATACACCGTCTCAACGACGCCAACGACCGCTACCACATCCTCGGTGGCGACACGCGCGATGCGGATATCGAGCGCACGTTGCTCGGCTTGGGCTTCAAGCGCACCGACTTCGAGCGCCCCACACGCGAGTTCTCGGGTGGCTGGCGTATGCGTATCGAGCTTGCGAAATTGCTACTCAAGCGACCATCGATATTCCTGCTCGATGAGCCTACCAACCACCTCGACATCGAGAGTATTCAGTGGTTGGAGGAGTATCTCAAGAACTACAATGGCGCGGTACTGCTCATATCGCACGATAGAGCATTCCTCGACAATGTGACAACGCGCACGGTGGAGATCTCGCTCGGCAAGGCATACGACTACAAGGTGCCATACTCGAAGTATGTGGTGTTGCGTGCTGAGCGTCGCGCACAGCAGATGGCGGCATACGAGAACCAGCAGCGCCTCATAGAGAAGACCGAGGAGTTTATTGAGAAGTTCCGCTACAAGCCTACGAAGAGCAACCAGGTGCAGTCGCGCGTGAAGCAGCTCGAGAAGCTTGAGCGCATAGAGGTCGACGAGGAGGATCTATCGCGCCTCAATATCAAGTTCCCACCAGCGCCACGCTCGGGACAGATTGTCGCCGACGTGAAGGGTGTGGGCAAGGCATTTGGCGAGAAGCGCATATTCTCGGGCGCTGAGTTCACCATCGAGCGCGGACAGAAGATAGCTCTTGTGGGTCGCAATGGCGAGGGTAAGACCACATTTGCGCGTATGCTCATCGGCGAGTTGGAGCAGAGCGAGGGCGAGATAAAGCTCGGCGCAAATGTCAACATAGGCTACTATGCGCAGAACCAGGACGACCTTATGGATGGTGAGTTCTCGGTGTTCGACACCCTCGACCGTGTGGCTGTGGGCGACATACGCACACGCCTCAGAGATATCCTCGGAGCCTTCCTATTCCGCGGCGAGGATATCGACAAGAAGGTCAAGGTGTTGTCGGGTGGCGAGCGTTCGCGCCTTGCCATGGCACGCCTGATGCTCGAGCCATACAACCTCTTGGTACTCGACGAGCCAACGAACCATATGGATATGCGCTCGAAGGATATCTTGAAGGATGCGCTACAGAAGTTCGACGGCACAGTAGTCGTGGTATCGCACGACCGTGAGTTCTTGGATGGTCTTGTCGACCGCATCTATGAGTTCCGCGATGGTGGCGTTAGAGAGTACCTGGGCGACATATGGTACTTCCTCGAGAAGCGCAAGGTGGAGTCGCTGCAGGATATCGAGCGCAAGGATAAGCCTCAGACAACAGCCAAGACTGCAGACAACAACGCCGGCAAGCTGACATATGAGCAGAAGAAGGAGCAGGAGAAGCTCCTGCGCAAGCTACGCAAGGCGGTGGAGACAGTAGAGGAGGAGTTGGCAAAGGTGGAAAAGGAGATTGCCGACTACGACGCTCGCTTCGCCACAGCCACGGAGTACAACGCCGACGACTACGCTAAGTATAACGCCCTCAAGGAGCACTACGACCACCTTATGCACGAGTGGGAGAAGGCGTCGTATGAATTGGAGATAACCGAACAAAGCTAATAGACGATATGGAGAAAGAGAGTATTATTTTTGGTATACGCCCTGTTGCCGAGGCCATCGAGGCACGCAAGCAGATAGAGCGTATATATATAAAGAAGGATGCCGAGGGAGCGCTGATGAACGACCTCAAGGATCTTATGGCACGCCACCACCTACGCTGGCAGGAGGTGCCCATCGAGAAGCTCAACCGCCTAACGAGGGGTAACCACCAGGGCGTTGTGGCGCAGATGGCAGCCATAGAGTATGTATCGGTGGAGGATATCTTGGAGCGCGTACCCGAGGATGAGACGCCACTCATCGTGATGTTCGACGGCGTTACCGACGTGCGTAACTTCGGCGGCATAGCACGCTCGGCAGAGTGCGCTGGCGCTCACGGTCTTATCACCCCTCTGAAGAATGCAGCACCCGTAAATGGCGACGCTATACGCTCATCGGCAGGTGCCTTGCACAACATCCCCGTATGTCGTGTGGGCTCGCTACGCAACACCGCAAAAATGTTGCAGGCAGAGGGTTTCCAGATTGTTGCTGCGTCGGAGAAGAGTCGCAAGTTGCTCTACGATGCCGACTTTAAGAAGCCTACGGTGATTGTCATGGGCGCTGAGGATACGGGCATCTCGAAGGAGCTTTTGAAGCTCTGCGACGAGCAGCTCGCCATTCCGCTCATCGGACATACCGAGTCGTTGAACGTAGCCGCTGCGGCAGCCATCATGCTCTTCGAGGTGGTACGTCAGCGCATAGGCGACTAATGGCTATCATCAACCATAAGATATTTGGCAAGGTGGAGTGTGTGCGCTCATGGCGCGCACGCTCCATCCGTCTTAAGGTGTGCAGCGACCTCTCGATAAGACTCACCTACCCCCTCTTCTGCACACGCTCGCGCGCCATTGAGTTTATGGAGAGCAAACGAGCGTGGATAGAGGCTACGCGCCAACGCATAGGCGGCGCGCCCTCGGTGAGCGCCACCGATGTGGCACAGCTACGCAAGGCGGCACGCCAATACCTACCCGCCACGTTGGAGCGCTTAGCACGCGAGCATGGCTTCAAGTACACCTCCATACGCATATCCTCGGCACACACACGCTGGGGGTCGTGCAGCGGTAAGAATGGCATATCGCTATCGCTCTTTCTGATGCTCCTACCCGAGCATCTGCGCGAGTTTGTGATTCTCCACGAGCTATGCCACACCCGCCATCACAACCACTCTGCCGCCTTTCATGCGCTGCTCGACAGCTGCGTTGGGGGCAAAGAAAAACTCCTCAACAAGGAGTTGAGGAGCTATCATATACCACGCGTGGAGTAGCGCTTAGCGGATACGCTTGCAACGAAGGTCGTCGCCACTATCATTGGTAAGTACCATTCTATCATTATCAATGAAGCGCACCTTTACCAGGCCTTCAAAACCCTCAATCATACTCCCCTTTTCTGCCTCGAACTGCTGCTGAAGCATCTCCTTCAACTGAGGTAGTATAGCCTCATACTCAGGGCGCGATGGCGACACCTCTATTTTTTTGATATACAAATCGGCATCTGTTGACTGCATAGCAAGCACATCACCCGACAACGCCCACTCTAAGTCAGCATTAATAGCCATCTCCACATAGAGTGACACGCCAGCTTCAACAGGCTCATTTAATGTAAAGAGGGCTCGAAGCTCACCCTCATTATCTGCATCAAACCTTAATGCCAATTTCACATTACCATTAAAAGACCCATCCATCATCTGCGATACATCAACATTCCACGTGCCGACAAGCTTTGACTCCTGTGCCGATGCGTTAACTGAGATTGCTGCTACGAGCATTACGATTGCTAAAGAAAATAACTTTTTCATAATAATATTAGTTTTAGGTATGTTCTATAAATTAGTAAAAAAGTCTGCATTGTTTCGGGAAATTCTATTTCGGCTACTTTTGAATTTATTTTGGTATATTTCTCATCTTTCCTCAGTTACAATGCTCGCATTGCGCCTTCCAAAGAGCTGAGAAATATCCTCAAAATACTTTTCAAAATCATCTCGAACTAATTTATAGAACCTCCCTTTAATTGTTAATTTTTGTTTGCTTTGTAGTTATAGAGGTACTTCACAATCTAAATCTATCACTAACTTTAAAGAATTCTTAATCTAAAATCTTGCGATAAGGCGAGAAGAGTGTTGAGAATATAGGCTGCAGAAATGCAAAGAATACTACAAATAAGGTGAAATATTCAACATCACTATTTTGCAAGTAAGTTCTCCCGTCCTTAGGATCAAAAAAATCCGTCGAAATAAACATTGTTTCGTTAATAAAGAGTGTTAACGTTAGTAGCAACCCTACGACCGAAGGGGCAAGCTCCATCATATTATGCAGAGAACGCGATTTAGCTCCAATCTTAAACACCCTGATGTAGGTATAACCTATTAGCACCAAGAAATATAACATGAAAAATAATCCAAATGAGATTATACCCTCACTATCCATATAATAATATCCACGAGAAACAATTTTATCTCCCACCCATATTAATACCTCAGAACCTTCCACAAGAAAATATAAAAACCAACCGCTACAAAACATTATTAAAATAGAGCCAAACTTAACCAAGCGTTCCATTTTAGAATACCTCTGCCCCCAGGAGGTTATCATCGGTGAAAAAAGTATATACAAAACGGGGAATGAGAGCAATAAAATATACCACTGTAATTCTTGGTAATAATTATGAAAACTATCTCCAACAATAAATAGAGTTAACGCACATATGAATGAAATCAACAATGGTTTATAGAAGTTGACACTCTCGCTTAAGGTTGTCTTTGTCTCTACCCTACCAGCGCCCATATTGGGGTCTAACTCATTGAGGAGTGCTGTGACCATATCCGCCAGGCGCTGAGGGTCATTGCCAAGCGCAAAGCCACTATGAATATTGCCACTAATAACGTTACGAGCAACGAGGTTAGTATAACTCTCCGTAACCTGAGGAGTATCAAGCTGGAGCTTCACATAAGCAAACTTGCCGGCTTTAGACTCAATGGTAAACAATCGCCCACCATCGAGCATTATCTCGGTAACAATCTTATCCCTCTTATTAATACCCATCAAGATGCCATGCTTGGTAAGCTCCTTAAAGTGCTTCTCAACGGCTGATACTACCTTATGCACAGCTCCGCTGCTCTTAGGTGCTGCGTGGGTGTTATTAGATAGTGGTATTGTAGCATCATCGGCACCAATAGGCATGGTCGCCTCGCAACCACACTTCACAGGGGTGCTTGGCGAGCTATTAGCCTCGAGTATAGAGATAAACTCATCTATGCTCTGTGGGCGCTGCCTTATTCCGTAAGACATAGACCTTGTTATTGCATCGCACGTACTCTGCTTCAGGTGTGATGGCAACGCAGGGAGACCATCGCTGGGGATAACGGCAGCCTCAGGGGGCACCTTTCCCGTAACCAACGTATAGAGCGTTGCACCCAGGGAGTATATATCCGTAGCTGGCGTAAACTCCTTCATGCCATTAATAAGTCCCTGCTCGTGTGGAGCATAGCCAGGGCTCTGGGCACCGAGATAGGTTGTTGTTTGGTGACCAGTCTCGGGGTCGTAGTGCTTAGCCAAGCCGAAGTCGACAAGGATAGCGGCATCATCCTCGCTACTAACGATTATATTGGCGGGCTTAACATCCAAGTGGGTTATATCGCGCTTATGGATATACTTCAACGCCGATGCAACATGGGTGATATAGCGGAGTGCCTCGCTTTCAGGAAGAGCACCACGCCTATCAACCATACTCTTCAAGGTCTCGCCATCGATATACTCCATGACGTAGTAGGCGGTGCCATTCTCCTCAAAGTGGTCATACGCACCCACGATGTTGTTATGCTTCAGTCTCTTGAGCTTTCTAGCCTCCTCTACGAACTTAGCTTTGAGCCTTTCGACATTTACTCGTGCGCTCTCACTAACAACGCTTATCACCTCCAAACCATTATCACGGGCGCAAAAGTCCTTAAGAAAGAACTCCTTGATGCACACCATATTGTCATCCTTCTCATCCATCGCGAGGTAGGTAATACCAAAACCACCACGCCCCAATGTGCGCATGATGCGATATCTACCCTCCTGAAGATGTGTACCACTCTGTAGCTCCATATTTAATTTATATTATTTGGGTTGTTCTGACTATATATGAGTTGATAATACAACACATTCTATCACAAAGATAGTGAAAATGTGGCATATCGGATTACCTATATTACACTAATTGAGTATTATTTTTAATATTTAGGTGTCGTTTATCTATCTTTTTTCATACCTTTGCATTATGGACTTTAAGCTCGTATCGGAATATGCACCTATGGGTGACCAGCCAGAGGCAATAGCCAAACTGGTGGAGGCACTGGAGCGCAAGCAGAGTGACAACATTCTGATGGGCGTAACAGGCTCTGGTAAGACATTTACCATAGCCAACGTCATCGCACAGATGAACCGCCCAACACTCGTGCTATCGCACAACAAGACCCTCGCGGCGCAGCTATACAACGAGTTTAAGAGCTTCTTCCCCGAAAATGCCGTAGAGTACTTCGTCTCCTACTACGACTACTACCAGCCTGAGGCATACATACCAACAACAGATACCTACATAGAGAAGGATCTATCAATAAACGACGAGATCGAGCGCCTAAGGTTGAAGACCGTGGCCACGCTCCTCTCGGGGCGTAAGGATGTCATCGTGGTGTCGAGCGTATCGTGCATCTACGGCTGCGGCAACCCCGAAGATTTCCACAAGACCGCCATACGCGTGGAGTTAGGCATGACGCTACCACGCAACCAGTTTCTACGCCGCTTAGTGGAGGCGCTATACTCGCGCACGGAGCTTGAGCTACAGCCCGCGACATTTCGCGTGAGGGGCGAGACAATAGATATCATGGCGGCATTCGGTGAGTTTGGCAACCAGACATTCCGCATAGAGTTCTTCGACGACGAGGTGGAGGCAATATTTATCCTCGACCCCCAAACGGGCGAGAAGAGGAGCCGCGTGGATAGCATAACACTCTACCCCACAAACCTCTTCGTGACGACACAGGAGCGCATAAACAACGCCATATCAGAGATATACACCGACCTCGGCAAGCAGATAGCATACTTCGAGCGCGAGGAGCGCCCCACGGAGGCAAAGCGCATAAAGCAGCGCGTGGAGTATGACCTCGAGATGATCAAGGAGCTCGGCTACTGCTCGGGCATTGAGAACTACTCGCGATACTTCGATGCGCGAGCTGCCGGAACACGCCCCTTCTGCCTCTTGGACTTCTTCCCCGAGGAGTTCATCACGGTCATTGACGAGAGTCACGTCACACTGCCACAGATACACGGCATGTATGGCGGCGATAGGGCGCGCAAGGAGAACCTTGTGGAGTATGGCTTTAGACTACCTGCCGCCAAGGATAATAGACCGCTGAGGTTTGAGGAGTTTGACGCCCTGGCACAGAATAAGATATATGTGAGCGCCACGCCTGGTAACATGGAGCTTATACGCACCGAGGGCGAGGTTGTGGAGCAGCTCATACGCCCGACGGGCATCATTGACCCACCACTACGATTTCACGTCACGGAGAACCAGATAGACGACCTCCTGGAGGAGGTGCGCATAGCGGTGAACAATGGCGAGAAGGTGATAGTCACGACCATCACCAAACGCATGGCCGAGGAGCTCTCTAAGTACCTCACCAACATAGACGTGCGCAATAACTATATACACTCCGACATAGACACCTTGGAGCGCATAGAGATACTCGACAGCCTACGCAACGACCTCATAGATGTACTCGTGGGCGTCAACCTCCTGCGAGAGGGTATAGACCTTCCGGAGGTGGGCGTGGTGGCTATCCTCGACGCCGACAAGGAGGGCTTCCTACGCAACGAACGTGCCCTCACGCAGATTGCAGGACGCGCTGCGCGTAACCGCAACGGACGCGTGCTACTATATGGCGATACTATGACCGACTCACTACGAAAGACCATTGAGGCGAGCAACCATAGACGCTCGAAGCAGATAGCCTACAACATCGCCAATGGCATTGTTCCGCGAAGCATTAACAAGGGTACAAAGGCGAGCGCCCTGCTGAGCGAGAAGGAGGCGAATAAGCCTGCGGATATGACCGTATACCCCATCTATGAGGAGCATTACAGCGCTCCTCAGGCAATGGAGGAGAGATCGAAGTATACGACATCGGGCGAGGATATTGAGAGGCTTATCGCCGAGGCAAAGAGGGAGATGGAGAGCGCAGCGAAGAACCTACAATTTAAACAAGCTGCGCGCTGGCGCGACGAGATGTACCGCCTGCAAAAACTCCAAGAGGAGCAGAAATAATCAGATTATATGAAGAGATAATGGGGAGCGCAACACTCCCCATTAATTATATATTTTGATGAAAATCCTTCACAAAACCAACCAACATATCTATGCAATATAATTGCATATTATGCATGTTAGATGAATATCAATAAAGATAAGAGAAATCTGTACGGATAGCAGATATGCGATATTAGAGAGCGACAAACATCACAGCAGAGCGAGAGTGCGGAAGTTGAGTCCAGGCAGCTAAGCTATAAATAAAATATAGAGGCATAGGTGTACGACCTCCTATATTAACCAACTAGCGCTAAAGCTCGGTGAAGCTCTCAAACGTATTATCAGCGTAAAGAACTATAATACGCTTTATCGTTTTTTGCGATATTTGGCGACCTGGAAAAATGTTCGACTGCACATTTTTTTCTTGAAATAAACTCTCCGAGATTTCGTTATTCTCCTGAGCATCGAATAGTGGGAGGTCAGCCGAGGTGGAAGATTCAGGCTTCGCAGCAGCAGATGAGGACTCCAACCTGAAGATCTGTTCCTCGTCAAGCAGAAGCCAATCAGGATTAATATCGGGGAAGGCACGCAGAATTTTCACTACCAAATCGAAGCTCGGTTTATTGCGACCCGACAAAATATGAGAGATTCCAGATGGCTGTATCTCTAACAGGCGGGCAAGCTGAGTCGAAGTGAGCCCCTTATTTCGCAGCAAAAATTCGATTTTTTCCTTCATATTTATAATTTTTACAAATATAAACATTTTATTTTTGTAATGCAAATATTTTATACAAAAGTAAAATGTTAGTAACTGTTAATAACCTTTACATTTGTAATTTACAATATTATGGTAAAATCAATAAATTCAGCCGTAATACAATATACATAATATAATAATAGATATATCCCACTATTTTAGCATATTACACATATGAATAGAGGACATTTAACAGATAAAGCACCAAAAGAGCCTTTAATGGCGTAAAATCTACATTTGGATTAAAGTAATTATAGCTATATCACTCTATTATAGCTACTTAAAAAATCGTGTGCAATATTTTAACATTGCAAATCTAAGGGATATTTGGCGAGATCTTAACGCAGTTGAATTTGTGACAATTGTAACAATCAACAGTTGTGAACAGCTGTTATTTTGGTTACATTTGTCATATTTGATTAAGGTTACAATTGTAACTGATTAACATTTGTAATATGGGGAGTGTAAAATTTACAGAAATAATGCGAAAAAAGATGGTTTAAAGCGCGAAAATAGATATTATAACCTCAAAGAGAATATTATGTTAATAAACAATATAGGGCAGCATGTTAATAACACACTACCCTACTAATAGTCAACGACTTATAAAGTTATTAACAGTCGCTATTCGCGCAAGTCCTGAGCAAGTTTTTGGAACTCCTCCTGTGTTAAAGTAAGCTTCTCGCGGCTGAAATCTACATCCTTTTCGCTGTTCATTGGGATCAAATGGATGTGTGCATGGGGTACTTGAAGGCCCAAAACCACTGTTGCGACCTTCGTACACGATGTAGTTGCCTTGATTTTCTTCGCAATCTGCTTTGCGAAAACCATCATCTCCTGGAGCTCGTCATCCTCGAGGTCGTAGAAATAGTCAACCTCGCGCTTTGGAATTACTAAAGTGTGATACTTTGCCAGAGGTGCGATATCCAAGAACGCAAAGAAACGATCGTTCTCTGCAACCTTATAACAGGGGATCTCCCCCGCTACAATACGTGAAAAAATTGTTGCCATAATTCTATAAGTAAAATTAACAAATTATATCAAATTTAAGAACTACCCTACTCACAGATTAAAAATCGGTATTAACCACGAGGTCTACACATTCTGCGATTAATATTTCCATCCCACCGTAGTAGATCAGTGGGTAGATACTCCAAAACATTAGCTCCTCGCCAGCTATGTACTAAGGAGTCGCTTCACACTCTCAATACCCTTAATCTTACGGATATTGTCGAGCAGCGAGTTGAGGCTATCGATGTCCTTAACATAGAGACTAATCGTTCCCTCGAAGATGCCGTCGTGAGACTGAACGCTGATGGCTCGCATATTTATGCTAAAGTCTGAAGTGATAAGTCGTGCTAAATCTAAGATCAATCCAGCACGATCAATACCATGTATCTCGACAGTAGCCAAATATGATACCGCCTTCTGCTGCGACCACTTGATCTCATCCTTAACGATATTCTCGCCATACTGCGCCGCAAGACGAATTAGCGTATCGCACGTCGACTTATGAACGATGATACGCCCACTCTGCGGATCGCGGTAGCCAACGACATTGTCGCCAGGTATTGGCTCGCAACACTCCGCCATGACAAAATCTGGCTCATCGCTCGGCACGGAGGCCACCGTGTCATCCAACGACAACGCCTCATCATCGATATCCAAATCAGCATCCGTCTCCTCCTTGCCACCCATTCCTGGGATAAGGAGCTTCCAGAACTTTAGTATCTTCTTCGACGAGTTCTCCTTAAGGAGCTTATCGAGGTTGTCGAGCTTCACGATGCCCGCACCTATCTTGCTATAGAGCTCATCCTTATTACGGCAGTCATAGGCAGGCATAATCTTGCGTAGCACCCTACCGCTGAGCATCACACCACACTCCGCCAGGCGCGCTTCGAGCAGCGACATACCATACTCAACGCTATTCTGATGCTCGCTCTTAAGATAGTCCTGGATGGCAGAACGTGCCTTGCTCGTCACCACCACATCGAGCCACTCCGCCTTAGGGTGGGCATTCTCGGCTGTGATAACCTCTATCTGATCGCCACTATTTACGCGCTCCGTGACGGGCACTATGCGATGATTTATCTTGGCACCTATGGCGTGGTTACCAATCTTCGTATGTATCTCATAGGCGAAGTCGAGCACCGAGGCACCATAGGGAAGCGTCTGCGGCTCGCCCTTAGGGGTGAAGACCACAACATCGGTCTTATAGAGCGAGAGCTTGAAGTTATCGAGGAACTCGTGAGCGCTCTCCGTAGGGCTATTTAGCGCATCGCGCACCCTCTTGAGCCACTTATCGAGGCTATCCTCATCCTGCGTGATAGAGGCGTGCTTATACTTCCAGTGGGCAGCGAAGCCACGCTCAGCAATGTCGTCCATGCGCTCCGTGCGCACCTGCACCTCGACCCATATGCCATCGGGGCCCATCACCGTGGAGTGCAGCGCCTCGTAGCCGTTGCTCTTGGGGATCGATATCCAGTCGCGCAGACGGTCGGGCTTCGGGGTGTAGATATCCGTAACGCACGAGTATATCTGCCAGCACTGCGTCTTCTCCGAAGGGAAGGGCAACGTCTTGAAGACTATGCGTATGGCGAAGAGGTCGTATACCTCCTCGAAGGGTATCTCCTTGCGGCGCATCTTGTTCCATATGGAGTAGATGCTCTTCACACGCGCCGTCATCTCGTACTGGAACTTATTCTTGTCGAGCACCTCTTTGATAGGCGCCATGAATCGCTCGATGTACTGCTGGCGCTCAGGCTCCGTCTCATCTATCTTGCGACGTATCTCCTCGTACTCCTTCGGGAAGCGATACTTCATACATAGATCCTCGAGCTCCGTCTTTATGGCGTGCAGACCAAGGCGGTATGCCAATGGCACGAAGAGGTATATCGTCTCACTCGTAATCTTTATCTGCTTGTTGTGGGGCATGGACCCCAACGTGCGCATATTGTGCAGACGGTCGGCAATCTTGATGATGATGACGCGCACATCGTCCGATAGCGTGAGGAGCACCTTGCGGAAGTACTCCGCCTGCTCGGTGCTATCGGCATTGAATACGCCCGCCATCTTCGTAAGACCATCCACCATCGAGGCAATCTTGGGCGTGAAAATACGCGCAATGTCCTCTACGGTGTACTCCGTATCCTCCACCACGTCGTGCAAGAGAGCCGCCACCACCGACTTCTTGCCGAGGTGTATCTCTCTGACGGCGATTAGCGCCACCTCTATGGGGTGTATCACATAGGGCTCTCCCGAGCGACGACGCACACCCTTGTGCGCCTCCTTAGCTAAGAAGTAGGCGCGACGAACAAACTGCCAGTCATCCTCACGACGGCACACCTTATGCTCACGGCACGCTTCGACAAGCTCTTGCCACTTCTCTTCAATCAATATTTCATCCTGTGGTGTGTACTCCATAGCTAAATGGTTTATATATCGTTATATGCCGAAGCACGACTACCCTATCGGCAGTCGTGTTCGGTTAGTGGTATTCGTGATGGCAAGAATGTTGCCACCCACTGGGAAATATAGAAGTTGTATAACAAGTGTTAGTTTTAGGCGCACGAAGTCCAAGAAAGCGGAGTTTACTGAGCGTAAATGAGCATTTCGAGGACGAGTGCAACACCAAAATAACCTTGTTAGACGACTTCGCTTTAGCGGCAGCAGATGTCTGCCTTATCTCGCCGAAGACATCGCCTCGCGTACGCGCAACTCTATCTCCTCCATAAGCGCAGGGTTGTTCTTGAGCGCCTCCTTCACAGAGTCGCGACCCTGACCTATCTTCTTGTCGCCGTATGAGAACCAAGAGCCTGACTTGTGGATAATATCATAATCCACGCCAAGGTCGATGATCTCGCCAAGCTTTGAGATACCCTCACCAAACATGATGTCGAACTCAGCCTTCTTGAATGGAGGCGCCACCTTGTTCTTAACGACCTTCACCTTGGTGCGTGTGCCGAGCTGCTCCTCGCCATCCTTGATCACGGATGTACGGCGGATGTCGATACGCACGCTGGCGTAGAACTTAAGGGCGTTACCACCGGTTGTTGTCTCGGGGTTGCCATAGACAACGCCAATCTTATCGCGCAGCTGGTTGATGAAGATACATACGGTCTTAGTCTTTGATATCGAGGCTGTTAGCTTACGCAATGCCTGTGACATAAGGCGCGCCTGAAGACCCATCTTCGAGTCACCCATATCGCCCTCAATCTCCGCCTTAGGCGTAAGCGCCGCAACAGAGTCGATGACGATGATGTCGATGGCACTCGAGCGAATTAGCGAGTCGGCAATCTCCAACGCCTGCTCACCATTGTCGGGCTGCGAGACGAGGAGGTTATCCACATCTACGCCCAACTTCTGCGCATAGTAGCTGTCGAAGGCGTGCTCCGCGTCGATGAACGCTGCGATGCCTCCCGCCTTCTGCGCCTCGGCGATGGCGTGTATCGCAAGGGTTGTCTTACCTGATGACTCGGGACCGAAGATCTCGATAACGCGTCCCTTGGGGTAGCCACCCACGCCCAACGCCATGTCGAGCGTGATGGAGCCTGAAGGGATGACCGGAACATCGGTGACCGACTCACTCGACATACGCATGATTGAGCCCTTGCCGAAGTCCTTCTCAATCTTATCCATCACTGCCGATAGCACCTTTAGCTTGTCGGCATTAACCTGTACTTTCTCTGCCATAATATATCGTTTTTATTTGTTATCCAACAACTTAATAATCTGACCATAAGAGTCCTTAGTATCCACCTTCTTGATGATGTGCGTAACGCGAGCCTCAGCATCCAAGAGGAGCGTCGTGCGCACGATGCCCATATACTCCCTGCCGCACATCTTCTTGAGCTGCCATACGCCCACCGCCTCAGCGAGCGAGTGGTCGGTGTCGGCAAGCAGGGTGAAGTTAAGGTCGTGCTTCGCGCAGAAGTTCTGGTGCGACTTCACCGAGTCGGGGCTGACGCCCACAATCTTATAGCCACGCTTGAGCAGCTCCTCCTTGCCATCGCGCAGGCTCTTCGCCTCGAGCGTGCATCCCGAGGTGTTATCCTTGGGATAGAAGTAGAGGATGGTTGGAGAGCCGATGAGGTTGTCGAGCGTGAACTCCGCGCCCTCGGTAGTTGTACTTGCGAACTGTGGTATCTGATCACCTATATTTATCATAGTTATATCGTTTTTACAATTATTCATTAAATCATTCTCAAAGTTACACTATTTTTCTGAAATGCGGAAATAAGCTGTCCACTTTTTTATTTATAGAGCTATAAGCATTCGTTATTTTATTGCTGTTATCGTCACCTGACGACGAAAGGCATCGGCACTACTATTTAGCTTCGCCCTACACACGGGGCAGCGTATAGCACACTCCGTATCGATATTACGCACCAGCTCATCCACGCCATGTCGCGCCGAGCTGCTATCGAGCCATGTCGCATACTCGCTATGCGAGCCGCAGTGCTGACAATCAATATTATATGTAACACTCATAGCCATCGGTTTTAGGTTTATCTCTTATTTCTTGGTGCAAAGATAGAGGTGCTTTTTGACAACTTGTGTCAAAGTATTTTTTTTTATTTTCACACTCCTTGCTTAGCCCCATCTTGATCTGGACAAACTTTAACGCCATGGATAAGCACACTATTACTATTTTACGGATTTTAATTTTTGAATAAGAATGGATGTTGCGGACTATATGCAAAGAGGCTGACCTAAAGTCCAAAAGGATTTTTTAGTCAGCCTCAACTGCAAGATACGCACTCAGTACAGCGGATATACTGCAAGGATGTAGGTACTCAAAAAGATACCCATGTGGTCAGGGGTGCCCTTGGATTGTATTTGCTTATTCCAGGTTGTGTGGGTATTAAAAAAGATACCCACAACATATGGGAGGGACTCTTTGAGAGGATGGTAAAAGGGACAACATAGGTACTCAAAAAGACACCCATGTGGTTATGGGTATTCGTGATTCGTACTTGTGTCCCCTGGGGGATGCGGGTATTAAAAAAGATACCCACAACATATGAGGGGGCACACGTAGGAGGATGGTCAGAGGGACAGCATGGGTACTCAAAAAGACACCCATGTGGTCGGGGGTGCCCTTGGATTGTATTTGCGCATTCAAGGGTCATGCGGGTATCTTTTTTAATATCCACAACATATGAGAGGGACTCTGTGGGAGGACGGTTAAAGGGATGGTATAGGTACTCAAAAAGATACCCACAACTTATGGAAGAGGCTCGAGAGAGTGGATGGCTAAAGGGACAGCATAGGCACTCAAAAAGGCTGCCGCAAAGCAGGGGAAGTTTCTGTTTTTAAGGGTTCTATATCTCAAGTATCAACAAAATGCATATCCCCCCACAAAAGCGAAGGGGCTGTCCAACAAGTTGTTAGTCAGCCCCAAGGTTACATCTGTTATAATTCGACCTATAAAAATCTTTCGTCTAATGCTGCGGCACGGGTCGTGGAGATTGGCAAATCCGAAGGCAGCGCCGCGCGCGAATAGATAGATATATCGGCAGGATCTGCAGCATCTACCCATATCATCGCATTCTCGCCAAGTGTCACGCTATAGGAAGCACCCCACGCTGCGCCATCGGCATATATACCACAGAGCAGGCCATCGACGAAGTCCGCCGAACTATAGTAGCACTCCCACGCGCGGCTCTCGAGGCGTTGCCACAGTGTAACATCGCCGTTGGCAGTAATATCGAGATAGATATCGAACGAGGGCACCGCGCCACGCCACTCGGTCAAGTGCCATATACCCGCCATCGCTGACATACTCTCCTCGACATCCGCGAAAGCGACCTCGAAGCTACTCATAGGCTGGATAACGTTTCTCTCTATGGCGACAACATTTGAAGTGCTCTTCGTAATGCTACGCCCCTCGACATCGTATATATCAACAGTAATACCGCGACTAAAGGTCGTAGGTGGAAGTGCAAACCAAAAGGCAACAGGCTTAGACTTATCCCCACTAAGGGTCACGCCACGGTCACAATCGAGAGTAAGCGTGGTGGAGCCATCGACAATTTTCATATCGGGCACGCCAGCCTCAGAGAGCGCGATTGTGGCGAATCCAGCAATCGTCTCGCCACCATTACCACGAAGCGTTATATGGCTGATTGTCGCATCACCATATAGCTGTAATTTAAGGTAGCCACAACAGTTTTTAAAGCCAAACGTAGCATCTTCGCTACGCGCAACCATAACATTACTACCCAGACCAAACGACTCCTCGGCATAGCTCTGTGTATCGGCAAACGTGAACTCTACCACCTCTTGGCTATCAATAGTGGTAGATGCGCTATAGGGGTATACTGCCACATTATGCGCAATGGCATATTGCGAGGCATCATACGCCGACACTCGGGCAAACGACCCCTCGGCATCGCCCGTCATGCCCTCAAAACGATACTCCATATTGGCATCGCTCTTAGCAAATAGCGTTATGCGATCGTCGGCACTCCACAATATCTTGCGCCCATCGACATAGGTGCGCGTATCGGGCTGCTCGAAGTTAGCATACACCCTATCAAGGGGCGCCGGCACCTGCTCCGAAGGCTTCATGTCACCACCCTCCTTGCCACAACCGACAAGGAGAATAGAGCATAGAAACGCCGATAGATATTTAACCGCAGATGACATTGGCTACAAAAATCTTGTTCGGCTCTCCGCTGCGCGTGTTACTACAACACTCATATCCTCAGGGAGCTCTGCACGGGTATAGACCGAAATATCTGTTGTATCGTTGCTATCAACCCATGTCATCGTATCATCACCAAGTGTCACGCTATAGGAAGCGCCCCACGCAACGCCATCGGTATAGGTACCACATAGCAGGCCATCGACAAAGTCAGCTGAGCTATAGTAGCACTCCCACTCGCGGCTCTCCAAACGCTGCCACAAAGTAACCACGCCATCAGCCGTAATATCGAGGTAGATGTCGAACGAAGGCTCTGCGCCACGCCACTCGGTAAGCTGCCATGTGCCTGCAATATCCGATGTGTCGCCCGCGCCAACAACTGGAGGCGCTGGTGTATCGCTCTTTGGCACATTAATCTCAGCGACCTCTGACTCGCGAGCCTTCTGCATACCGCCAGCTACGATAACTGCCATGAGCTCATAGGTGTTACCCTCCTTAGCCTGTATAGTAGCGCTGATATTGCCAGCAGTTGCCTCAACCTCAATTATCGACCACTTCTCCTCGCCCTTGACGCGATAGTAGAAGTAGTACTTCACCTTGCGACTATCCTGATACTCCTTCTCAGAGATGCCATCGTAGAAGACCTCAATATTCTCGACCGAAGCACGGATATTCTCGCCATTCACCTCCAGCGTAGGCTTGGCAATATTGGCAGTAATCTCGGCAAACTGGGTCTTAAACTCAACTATGTCGCTGGTCAAAGGCTCGAAGTTATCGGCCTCGGGATAGAGCGTAAGGCGCAACTGGTAATTACGATTCTCCTCTAAGTAGTCGCAACCCTCAAACGGAAGCGCCACACTCATAGAGCCACTACCAAGGTCACTACCTTTAAGCTCCTTTACTGCCCACTCATCGCTACCCATACGCGCATATTCAAGCGTAGCAGCACTTAGCGCCGCATTAGCGCCATCCACCATATAGGCAACATTACGAAGATATGCAGTAGCCACAATACCCTTAGCATCAACCGTCAGAGCAGAGGTCATCTCCACCTCGGGGATATGCTCCTTGGTTGTGAAGGTGAATATGTCGCCACTCTTCTCGCCATACTCCGCGTTACCCACAGCGAAATGCGCAGAGTAGGTGGTGTTTGGCGCGAGATTCTCGAGTGTAAAGGTGATGACAGTGAGACTATTCTCGGTAAATGTATCAACGCGTTGCTTAGCGCTCTCATCGCCCTCGACCCAGTACTCCATGTATACTGTAGTACCCTCCTCCTTCACGCCATTCACAACGATGTGAGGCTTGGCAGTCGAGATGATTGCGCTTGTATCGGTAGTCTCGATGGTGATAGGCTCGCTAATAACGTGTGCGATAATCTTCTTGACATCAATGCTGATTTTAGAGTCGCACGCCGCGAACATCACAACAGCAGATAGTAATATATATAGGTATCTCTTCATAATACTCCACATTTTAGGACTACAACCAACCGCCATTTGCTGCCACCGACTCACGCACCACGACCTCTATCTCGCGCTCCATTGCCATGCCGCCGATAATCATATTACCACCAACAAGCGCATCGCCAGCGATAGCCTTCACCTTGATACGACCGATGCCTGCCTTTGTGCAGCAGATAGTAAGAACACCCTTCTCGACCGTTGGTGTTGTGGTAATGCCCAAGCTACTCTTCACCTCGTCGCTAATCTCCACGCCCTTGTAGGTGATATCCTTTGCGCCACCGCCGAAGTACTCCTCGAGAGATATCGACTTCTGCTCGCCAGCGCTCAGATAGAGGCATGGCGTGCTGTCGAGCTGCATAAGCAAGAGGTGGGCATCGATATATCCCGTACCCATCTTATTCTTATACTTATCGATCGACATTGTTAGGTATTTACCAGCCTCCCAATCGTAATATGGACGCGTGCCTGTCATATATTGGTTGATATCGTGCACCGAGGTGATAAGCATATTGCGGAACTCATCTACCGAGAAGTGGTAGCCCTGCTTGAGGGCATATGACAATCCGAGAGCCGCACAGCCCGACACATGAGGCGTTGCCATCGACGTGCCGTGCATATACTCATAACCATCGCCCGAAGCATACTGCACCGAGGTCGAAGATACCGCCATGATAGTGCCATAGGTAGAGTCACCACCTGGAGCACATAGGTTGGTACCTGGGCCGTAGTTGGTATAGAACGCAGGTGTGAAGTTTGGTGCCATTGAGGCTACGCAGACATTGCTATTATAGGCACCTGGGTAGTTGGCATAGTCGACCGAGTCGTTACCCGAAGCGAATATCATCAAGCCACCATCCATCACATTCTCCAAGCCGGCATTCTCCTTAAAGTAACGAATAGCATCCTGCACAACGCTACAATACTGCTCATACTCGCCATCGTTGTAGTATGCCGTAGGGCTATAACCCCATGAGTTATTGGCAATTACAGCTCCATTGTCGGCAGCGTAGCGGATACCCTCGGCAATCTGGTGCGAATAGCAGCCATCCTCGCCATCGAATATCTGAATTGACATAAGGCGCACGCCATCGCCATTACCCGTACCACCAGCGATACCACAAACGGCATAGCCATTGTTATTCACCGCCGAGATAGTACCAGCCACGTGCGTACCATGGTCATCAGCCGTGATGTTGCCACTGTCACGCACGCAATTCCAGCCATGTATATCGTCGACATAGCCGTTGCCATCATCATCGACACCCGTAAGACCATTTTTCTCAGCCTCGTTGACCCACATATTGTCGGCCAAGTCGCGATGCTCCGCCATGATACCTCCATCGATAACCGCCACGATAACACGATTGTCACCCGCGGTATACTTCCAAGCATTAAGAAGGTTGATATCGGCACCCGCCTTAGCATCATCCGAGAGCGAGCCATCGTTGTAGTAGTGCCACTGCCATGGAAGCTCGGGGTCATCGAACGGATACTCCACAGCGCGTGTTGGCTCTGGTCGCGACGCAGGCATAGGGGCACACTGCACACGAGGGCGCTCTATATACTCGCTAAACTCAACGACCTCGACGCCATCGATAGCTGCTATTCTCTCCGCCATCTTATCGAGCGAGGCGCTCTCATCGAAGCGCACCAAGCGCCAGCAATCCATATCGCTGCCATTGGCAGGGAACATAGGGGTAACCGTCGCGCCATCGACCTCAAGGGTCGCATTGGCATCTGCAAGGCGCACCATAAGCAGACCCTTAGCCGCATTATCGCTCGAGCCAACTATCTTTGCCGAGGGTCTCGATACGCTCTCCACCTCTGGCTCCTGAACACACGCCACCACTGTTGCTACGGTGAGCAACATGCAAAACAATCTCTTCATCATTCACCTAATTTTAAGCACTAAAAGGTGCCAAGCTTAAATACAATCTTATTGCAGTACAACTCGCCTGCCTGAAGCTCGATAGATGGGAACTCTGGGTGGTTCACAGCATCGCTATAGCCCTGGCACTCGATGGCCACACCTGCATAATCCTTATAATACTTATCGGACTTGGTGAGTGGGCAGCCACCAGCAAGCCAGTTGCCGGTATAGAGCACTGCTGCAGGCTGCGACGAGAGGATTGTCACCCTACGTCCCGTAGCCTCGCAACGCAACTCGCCAACCTCCTTGAGGATATTCTTCTCATAGCCATCCACAGCGAAGCAGTGGTCGTAGCCGCGGTAGTTGCGGATATTGTTAAACTCCGAATCTATCTCATCGCCAAATCTGCGCCACGAGGTGAAGTCGAGAGCCGTACCCTTAACATCGAGTAGCTTGCCTGTAGGTATCTGCACGGTGTCCATCTCCAACACCTTAGAGCAGTTTAGGCGTAGCTCATGGTCAAGAATGGTCTTATCCGAGCCCTCGCCATGGAGGTTCCAATAGAGGTGGTTCGTAAGGTTTACAACAGTCGTCTTATTGCTCTTGGCAACATATGTAATCTCGAGGTTATCCTCATCATCGAAGTCGTAGATAGCCTCGACAATGAGCTCACCAGGATAGCCCTGCTCCATATCCTCAGCGACATATGAGAAGACTACCCTATTGGTCTCGACACGACCCTCCCAATAGCGATTGGCAAAGCCCTTAGTGCCACCATGGAGGTGGTTAGGACCATTGTTTACCTCGAGGCGATACTCCACGCCATCGATGACCATATGACCACGTGCGATACGTCCTGCCACACGACCAACGCTCTTGCCGCTCGCCGCGCCATCGCCAAAGTAGCTCATGGCATCCTTATAGCCGATAGCCACATCGTCAATATTGCCATTGCGGTCGGCAAACTTAACGCTCACGATAGCCGCGCCCACGTTGCATAGCTGCACCTCAGAGCCGCGGTCGTTACGCATGGTATAGAGGATGATAGCCTCACCCTCAGGTGTTGAACCCCATATATGCTGTAGTATCTCCATAATCGTTACATTTGAGGTGCTACATTATCAAATAGATTGTCGATACGCTTGATGCACTCCTCGCGACCAAGGAACTCTGTAACGTCGAACATACCTGGCCCCTTGCCAGCGCCTACCAACGCCAAGCGCAAGGTGTTCATCACCTGACCCAACGAGTAGCCATTAGCCTCGATCCATGCACGAACAACTGTCTCGGTATTCTCCTTCGAGAAGTCCTCGATAGTAGCAAGAAGCTCCTTCAGAGACTTGAGCATCGCTACATTATCGCTCTTCCATTGCTTCTTCACAAGCTTCTCATCGTAGTCCTCGGGAGCAACGAAGAAGAACGATGTGAGATCCCACAACTCGGTTGTGAGGGTCACACGCTCCTTCATAATCTCTGCCGCCTTGCCGGCACGCTCATCGGTAGTCTCCACGCCATGCTCCTTGAGGATTGGCTGCATGATAGGCACGAACTGCTCGGCAGTGAGGTTGTGGATATACTGCGCATTGAACCACTTAGCCTTGTCGGGCTGGAAGCGAGCACCAGCCTTTGAGACGCGCTCCAACGAGAATGCCTCGACAAGCTCCGCCATAGAGAATATCTCCTGCTCGGTACCAGGGTTCCAGCCGAGCAACGCCAACATATTGATGAATGCCTCTGGGAGATAGCCATCCTCGCGGTAGCCACGAGCAGTCTCACCCGTAGGCGATGTCCAGAATAGTGGGAATACAGGGAAGCCCATCTTATCGCCATCGCGCTTCGAGAGCTTACCGCCACCCGTAGGCTTGAGCAACAAAGGAAGGTGTGCGAACTGAGGCTGTGTATCCTCCCAGCCGAAGGCACGATAGAGGAGGTAGTGCAAAGGCAATGATGGCAACCACTCCTCACCGCGAATAACGTGCGAAATCTCCATGAGGTGGTCATCGACGATATTTGCGAGGTGGTATGTTGGAAGTGCATCGGCCGACTTATAGAGCACCTTATCGTCCAACGTCGAGGTGTTAATCTCCACATGGCCACGGATAAGGTCATCCATCTTCACAACCTCATTCTCAGGCATCTTGAAGCGGACAACCCACTGGTCGCCACGCACGATGCGCTCCTCGACCTCCTCCTTAGAGAGTGCCAACGATGTTGGTAGCTTCTCGCGCACCTCGTAGTTATATGCGAAGGTCTTGCCTGCAGCCTCAGCCTCGGCACGAAGCTTATCCAACTCCTCTGGGGTGTCGAAAGCGTAGTATGCCCAGCCAGCATCGACAAGCTGCTTAGCATACTTCAAATAGATTTCCTTACGCTCGCTCTGGCGATATGGGGCGTGTGGACCACCAACGCCCACACCCTCGTCGATCTCCACGCCACACCACTTCAACGACTCGATGATATACTCCTCGGCACCAGGCACGAAGCGCTGCGAGTCGGTATCCTCGATACGCAAAATCATCTTACCGCCATGGCGACGAGCAAAGAGGTAGTTATAAAGGGCGGTACGAACGCCACCGATATGTAGAGGTCCGGTAGGACTTGGTGCAAAACGCACTCTTACTTCACGATTCATATGTTTTTTCTATTTTAATTAATTGGGGGATTACTTCTCCTTGATGACGAACACTGAGTGAACTGTGACACGCGCCTTCTTCTCGCGTGAGGTAGTGTTGTAGGTACCACCTGCCGAGAACTCCTCATTGCCATTTACCGATGTAATCTGGAAGACACCAGCGCGTGACGACTCGAGAGTCTTAATCTCAGCACCCGAGCTAATCGCAATCTTCTGGGCACGCTCATAGGCATCGGCAGCAGCCTGTGAGATAAGGTCGTGCTTGAGGCTATCGAGCTGAGTGTAGAAGTAGTTAGGATCGCTCACTGAGATATCGATACCCTGCTCGATGAGCGATGGGAGCAACTGCGCAGCACCCTCGACAACATCCAAGTTTGGCGACTCGATGACGAATGAGATATATACGGTATAGTCCACAAAGCGAGTACCAGCATACTCACCATGCTCATTCCATATGGTCTCTGTGTTCTTGTATGTTCTTGGGAGGTCAAAGGTCACCTCGCTCTCCTTGACGCCATTCTTTACAAGGAAGGCAACGAGCTGCTCGCGCTGGCTCATAAGGTGGCGATAGCCCTCAGCAGCATCGACATTATTCACAGAGATAGCACCCTGAACTGATATCATGTCCGATGTAAACTGCATCTCACCAAGACCTGTAACAGTAATTGTACCGTTCTTCTCATCCTTTTTTTGATGCTTCTCGGTATATGCCATTGATAGTACGATTGCAGATACGACCACTGCGACTGCTATGATGACATATTTCCACAAATCAGTCATCACACTCTTGTTATTATTATTCTCGCTCATAGTTTTAATTATTTTTAGGTTATTGCTACTTTGTATACTTTACACATTGAATAGGAAGTGCATGATATCGCCATCCTCAACGATATACTCCTTACCCTCGATGCCAATCTTACCCACATCGCGGCAAGCACGCTCCGAGCCGAGCTCCACGTAATCGGCATACTTGATAACCTCGGCACGGATGAAGCCACGCTCGAAGTCGGTGTGGATGATACCAGCAGTCTCGGGAGCCTTCATGCCACGGCGGAAGGTCCATGCGCGGCTCTCATCAGCACCCGTAGTGAAGAATGTCTGAAGGTCGAGAAGGCGGTAGGCAGCCTTGATAAGACGGCTTACGCCCGACTCCTCAAGACCCATATCCTGGAGGAATAGCTGACGCTCCTCATAGCTCTCAAGCTCGGCGATGTCGGCCTCGGCAGATGCCGCCACGATAAGCATCTCTGCATGCTCGCTGGCGATAGCAGCACGCACAGCCTCGGTGTGAACATTGCCATTTACGGCAGACGCCTCATCGACATTACATACGTAGAGCACTGGCTTATCGGTGAGTAGGTTCAAATCCCATACCGTCTTGCGCTCCTCCGCAGTAAGCTCCACGGTACGCGCCGACAGACCCTGCTCCAAAGCCTCCTTATAGCGGCAGAGGATGTCGTACTGACGCTTTGCATTCTTATCGCCCGCCGTAGCCTGCTTCTGGCACTTGCCAATACGGTTCTCGATAGTCTCAAGATCCTTGAGCTGAAGCTCGGTATCGATGATACCCTTATCGCGCACTGGGTCTACGGTGCCATCAACGTGCGTGATATTCTCATTCTCGAAGCAGCGCAACACGTGGATAATAGCGTTTGTGTTACGGATGTTTGCGAGGAACTTGTTACCAAGACCCTCACCCTTAGATGCGCCCTTCACAAGACCTGCGATATCGACAATCTCGATTGTTGTTGGCACAACACGCTTTGGGTTATCAATCTCGACGAGCTTATTAAGACGCTCATCGGGCACAGTGATAACGCCCACATTGGGCTCGATAGTACAGAAAGGGAAGTTTGCCGCCTGAGCACGTGCATTCGACAAACAGTTAAAAAGTGTCGACTTACCAACATTTGGTAGTCCTACAATTCCACATTGTAAAGCCATAAGAATCTGTTTATAGCACCGACAATTAGTAATTAGTAATGAGTAATTAGTAATACTTACACACTGCAAACAACTTTTGTCGGTTCCGTTTGTTATTTAATTTATACTATTATAATTCAACTTTGTTATGCTCTATAAAGTTAGCATATTAGTTATTCACTGCGTTGGCGTCCTAATTCGGATGAAACTAAACCTATTTATAGGACACCTTTCTACTACTCAACATTGAGGTTTTTACCCTGCAGAGTCTTTGTAGATGCAACAAGAATGCGTAATAATTCTTGACAATCACCATGTACTTCTGCAAAATCCTCCTTGGGGATATAACCACTCTCGCATAGTAGCTCCAACCAATACTCCGTTTCAGCACACTCCTTTTGAGCAATGAACAATTTCGTAATCAAATCAGCCTTTGTCTGGGCAAATGCTCCCTCTTTTACATTTGCGCCAATACTTGTACCGCTTTTTAGTAATTGTCTCGAAAGGGTATATTCTCGATGCGAGTCATTGAGATATTTGCACAGCTTGATAATCTTTAATGCAAAACGTTTACTCTTATCCGCCAATATATTCTCCTTCATTCTACCCTCCAATTTATCCCCCATATTACTAATTACTCATTACTACTGGTGCGAAAAATTTTATTAAAATATTTTTTGTTCTTTGATATTGTCGATGATTTTATTGCGGAACACTTCCCACAGACGTGGCACCGCTGGGATAATCTGTGGACGGAACTTTTTAAAGTCTGCCATAATTTCTACTTCCTTTAGCCTAATTCTATACCATCTGCAGTTTGTGCAAAGTAAACGCCGAATTTCCCTTCAAGTTCGGGGAATGCCTTGAGATATTTTTCTGTTACCTCGGCTTTTATCTGCTCTTCGTATTCAGGATTCACAAGAGCCATTGCACAACCTTTGAATCCCGCTCCGCTGAATCTTCCGCCGTAGATACCTT
>JAZOLM010000054.1:0-5610 GCA_045652985.1 Alistipes sp.
GGTGCAACCCTGCTCCAAACCTGCAACGATGTAGAATGCCAATACGGGAAGTACGGCACCGTTCATAGTCATTGATACTGACATCTGGTCCAATGGAATACCATTGAACAACACCTTCATATCCTCTACAGAGCAGATAGACACACCTGCCTTACCTACGTCACCTACTACACGTGGGTGGTCGGCGTCGTAGCCACGGTGTGTTGCAAGGTCGAACGCTACAGAGAGACCCTTCTGGCCTGCTGCAAGGTTACGACGGTAGAATGCGTTAGACTCCTCAGCAGTAGAAAAACCTGCATACTGACGGATAGTCCAAGGACGCATAACGTACATTGTTGAGTAAGGACCACGCAAGAAAGGAGCGATACCTGCAGCGTAGTTCAAGTGCTCCATGCCCTCGAGGTCGGCAGCCGTATAGTTCTCCTTTACTGGGATACGCTCGGCAGTCAACCAATCCTCCTTGGGAGCCTTAGCTGTGGCGCAGCACTCTGCGGCTGCAGCCTTATATTCTAAATCTGAAAATTTTGCTCTCATAGCTATTTATTGATTAGATGCCTAACTTCTTTAAGTAATCCTTCAAGGTCTCAAGAACGTTGCTCTTCACGTTGATGAAGTTGGTGATGCCCTGAGCCTCGAGCTCTGCAGCGCATGCTGGAGCACCTGCAACAACCAAGATAGCCTTGTCGCCAAGAAGCTCCTTAACGCGTGGTGCTACTGTTGCATAGTCGTCATCCGATGCACATACAACAACGATCTCTGCCTTTGATGCCAACGCTGCCTCTACGCCCTCCTCAACTGACTTGAAGAAGGTGTTATCCTCAACGCGGATACCTGCACATGCGAAGAAGTTGCATGAGAACTGAGCGCGTGCGCGTGCCATACCCAAGGTGCCGCATGTGAGCATGAAGGCCTTAGGTGTCTTGCCTGAGCGGTCTACCTGCATACGCATTGCCTCGAAGGCCATAGCGCCACGGTAAGGTACGAGAACGTTACCCTCAGCTGCCTTGCGAGTAACCTTGCACTCGCAGATAGCCTCGTCGGCAACCTCAGTAAAGTTAGGATACTGGTTAGCACCGAGGAGGATGAGACGGCGTGTAGCGATAGCCTTATCCTTAGATGCTGCAGAGGCGCTTACGCGCTCAACAACATAACCCTCCTTGAATGCTGCGATGTAGCCACCCTTCTCCTCGAGCTCGCGGAACAAGGTCCATGCCTCAGCAGCGATGCTCTTAGTGAGTGACTCGATGTAGTAAGCACCACCTGCTGGGTCTACTACCTGGTCGAAGTGTGACTCGTGCTTCAACAAAAGCTGTGCGTTACGAGCGATACGCTTTGAGAACTCGGTTGGTGCCTCGAAGCAGTAGTCGAAAGGCAATACCTCCAATGAGTGTACGCCAGCGATAGCTGCCGACATAGCCTCGGTAGTGCCACGCAACATGTTCACATATGGGTCGTATACGGTCTGGTTCCATGTAGATGTCACAGCGTGTGCAACCATCTTCATAGAGCAGTCCTTAGCTGGGTTGTAAGCCTTCACGATGTTAGCCCAGAGCATACGTGCTGCACGGAACTTAGCCATCTCGAGGAAGTAGTTCGATGTAACGGCGAAGGTGAAGCGGATCTTGCGAGCCACCTCGTCGATTGAGAGACCCTTCTCCATAAGCTTCACGAGGTACTCGTGAGCCACTGCAAGGGTGAAGCCGAGCTCCTCAACGATGGTAGAACCAGCGTTAGAGAATGTAGCGCCCGATACGTTAACCACCTTAATACGCTTGTACTCAGCAGTAGCCTTGATAAGCTCTGCGATGGTGTCGATGCAGCTCTTCTCGCCAGCCTGGCATGGGCACTCGCCCTTGGTTGAGAGGCTCTTGATGATTGGGTCGATGCAGAAGTTGATGCGAAGCTCGTCCTTAGGCTCAGCAGCATACTTTGCCAACACCTTGTTTGCCAAAGCAGCCAAAGCCTCAGCCTCGCCACCACAGAAGGTGAGCTCAACAGCTGTAGGCACGATGTCCTTCAACAAAGCGTCAACATCCACCTCACATGCGCATGACTCGCAGAAGCAGAAGCCGAGAGAGTCGATGCCAGAGTTAAGAAGTTTCAAAGCCTCCTCGTTAGCCTCCTTAGCGCACTTTACTGCGATGGTCTGGTGTACACGCCATGTGTTGTCCTTAGAGACACCACGAACGTATGGGAACTCACCAGCCTCAGCACCAAGATACTCTACCTCGGCGAGGTTCTCAGCACGGTAGTAAGGGCGTACGTTGAAACCCTCACCAGTCTTCCATACCAACTTGCGCTCATAATCAGCGCCCTTAAGGTCAGTTGTGATGACGGCCTCCCACTGCTCAGTAGATACTGGTGGGAACTCCGCGAACAACTTTTCTTTGGTATTAGCCATAATTGTTTTAGAGTTTTAGTTTATAAGTGTGTGAAATATAGTTCTTTACATATGTTCGCTGCACGCACACATGCGTACAACACTACAAAGTTAATAAAATTATCTTCAATTTCCAAATATGTTTGTGGGTTTCGCGTTTCACACGATTTACACTACCACACACCCCGTGGAAAGTGTGAGTAAGTAGTTAGTAGTGAGTAATTAGTAATGGTGTTGCTCCTTTGGAGCAATGGGGATGGGTAGTTCCGCAAGCAGAGCTTGCTCTGGGGATTATGGGTAGTTCCGCTTCGCTCTGGGTATTTTTTTACCCTATCTACTCACTCTACCCAGAGTGCGCCTTGCGCACGGCTATACCCAGTCTACCCATAATACCCATCGCTCACCGCACAAAAAAAGGGGCAACCTCTCGGCCACCCCCATTGTTTGTAGAAGTTGTATAACAAGAGTTAGTTTTAGGCGCACGAAGTCTGAGAAAGCGCAGTTTACTAAGCGTAAATGAGCATTTCGAAGACAAGTGCAACGAAGAAATAACCTTGTTAGACGGCTTCTCGGAATATCGTCAGTCGTGTATCGACTACTTATTCTCCATCTGAGCCTTCAACTCTGCGAGACCAGCGATATCGCCAAGAGTTGTCTTCTCGACCTGTGCGTTGATCTTCTTAACGCTTGCCTTAGCAGCGTCAGCATCAGCACGACGTGCAGCCTTCTCAGCAGCAACAGCCTCACGCTTAGCCTCCTCGAAGAGACGGCTGTGTGAGAGAGTGATGCGCTTAGTAGCCTTAGAGAACTCCAATACCTTGAACTCAACCTTATCGCCGACCTTCAAAGTAACGCCATCCTCCTTAACTGCGTGACGTGCAGGGCAGAAGCCCTCGATGTTCTCAGCCAAAGATACAACAACACCCTTGTCGTTAGCCTCGATTACAGTACCCTCGTGAACTGAGTCAACGCCATACTGGCTCTCGAAACCGTTCCATGGGTTCTCCTCGAGCTGCTTGTGACCGAGTGAAAGACGACGGTTCTCCTTGTTGATCTCGAGAACTACAACCTCCAACTCAGCGCCAATCTGAGTGAACTCTGATGGATGCTTAACCTTCTTAGTCCAAGAGAGGTCAGAGATGTGTACAAGACCCTCGATGCCGTCCTCGATCTCTACGAATACGCCGAAGTTAGAGAAGTTGCGTACGCGTGCTGTGCACTTTGTGCCTGCAGGGTACTTCTTCTCAATCTCAGCCCATGGATCTGGAGTAAGCTGCTTGATACCCAAAGACATCTTGCGCTCCTCGCGGTCCAAAGTAAGAAGTACAGCCTCGATCTCGTCGCCCACCTTCATGAACTCCTGTGCTGAACGCAATGGCTGGCTCCATGACATCTCAGATACGTGGATATGACCCTCAACACCTGGTGCTACCTCTACGAATGCACCGTAGTCAGTAACAACAACTACCTTACCCTTAACCTTGTCACCTACAGTAAGCTCTGCTGAGAGTGCCTCCCATGGGTGAGCTGTAAGCTGCTTAAGACCAAGAGCGATGCGCTTCTTTGCCTCGTCGGAGTCGAGGATAACAACCTGAAGCTTCTCGTCCAAGGTAACAACCTCCTCAGGGTGATTTACGCGACCCCATGAAAGATCTGTGATGTGGATAAGACCGTCAACGCCACCGAGGTCGATGAATACACCGTAAGATGTGATGTTCTTAACGGTACCCTCAAGGATCTGACCCTTCTCGAGCTTAGACATGATAACCTGCTTCTGAGCCTCGAGCTCTGCCTCGATAAGAGCCTTGTGTGATACAACAACGTTGCGGAACTCCTGGTTGATCTTAACAACCTTGAACTCCATAGTCTTGTCAACGTATACATCATAGTCACGGATAGGCTTAACGTCGATCTGTGAACCTGGCAAGAATGCCTCGATGCCGAATACGTCAACGATCATACCACCCTTAGTGCGGCACTTAACGTAACCCTTGATGATCTCGTCGTTGTTCAATGCCTCGTTCACGCGGTCCCAGCTCTTGAGCTGACGTGCCTTCTTGTGAGAGAGTGCCAACTGGCCACCCTTATCCTCTACCGACTCAACGTAAACCTCAACCTTCTCGCCTACTGTCAAGTCAGGGTTGTAACGGAACTCGGTTGCTGCGATAAGACCCTCTGACTTGTTACCGATGTTAACGGTAACCTCACGCTTGTTGATCTCGGTAACAGTACCCTCAACAACCTCACCTACAGCTACGTTAGACATGGTCTTGCCATAAGCCTCCTCGATCGCCTCCTTCGACTGGTCGTAAACGCCAAGGTCATTCTCGAACGCATTCCAATCGAAATTCTCGTTCGCTACAATTTTGTTCTGCTCCATAATGGAAAATAGTTTTGCGATACAATCGCTCGTTAAAAATTAATAAATAGTTCATCCCTCTGCCCACCACCGCATTACGCGAGCGCGCAAAAGGCTCGCAAAGGTAAGCAAAATTTCCTAATTGGCACCATCTTAGCTCTCTTTTTTACGTCAATAGGGCATATAGAACGCATATTTCGGCAAAAAGTATTACCTTTGCCAAGAGATTGACAACGAAACGATTGATTAAACTTATAAGAGATTATGAAACTATTTAACTATCTTATGGCGTTGATGCTCGTAGCAACCATTAGCTCGTGTGAGCATCCCGAGCAGATATCTAACGAGAAGTACCCACCGCTCGAGAGCATAGAGAATACCATGTGGTTTAGCGTCGACACCAAGAATCAGATCTACTACGACATCACCTACGGCACGACGACAGGCGAGATGGTGGGCTACTCTAACTCACTACGCGACGAGGAGGTATCGCGCCGCAGCTTTACCTACACCTTCACCCCTCCTACCGAGATTGTTGACGGCATCGTTAATGTCGAGTTTGAGGATGGCACGCTCTATGGTGGCATGGTAGTCCCTAAGGGTCAATTCCAGGTCAACAACAAGGATGTCTACTGGATACAGCTCTACGAGGTTGACGACAATGGCTACATCATCTACGACGATAACAACAATATCAAGTCGTCGATACTCATGTGGAAAGAGTAGTAGATAATTACTACTGGTGCGATAAATTTCGCAAAGCAGTAGTTAATTGATTAAATATAAGTTAGTTATAAGCGTTCTTTGATTTTTTGATTTGAAATTGTTGATTGTATTTTTGTGGGATAAACCCTAAAATTATGCATTTCGG
>JAZOLM010000055.1:0-2388 GCA_045652985.1 Alistipes sp.
CTCGTAGCCTATCGTGCGTCCAGCGTTATCGTCGGTCCGCATCTGACCGTCACGGTGATACGAATGGTAAGGGCAACGAGGCTTGTTTATAGGTATCAGGTGGTGGTTTACGCCCAAGCGGTAGCGTTGCGCATCGCCATACGAGAACAAGCGTCCCTGCAACATCTTATCGGGCGAGAAGCCGATGCCATCGATGATGTTCATCGGGTTGAACGCCGCCTGCTCGACCTCGGCAAAGAAGTTCTCAGGGTTGCGGTTAAGCTCCAAGATGCCAACATCGTGAAGTGGAAAATCGCCGTGATACCACACCTTCGTAAGGTCAAACGGGTTGATGTGATACTCCTTCGCTTGCTCCTCGGTCATCAGCTGTACCTGCATCTGCCAACGAGGGAAATCGCCCCTCTCAATCGCCTCGAAAAGGTCGCGCTGGTGTGACTCTCGATCCTTTGCAATCACTGCCTCCGCCTCGGCGTCGGTCATATTCTTGATGCCCTGCAAGGTGCGTAGGTGGAATTTCACCCAAGTGCGACGGTTGTCGGCATCGATGAAGCTATATGTGTGGCTGCCAAAGCCGTGCATATGGCGGAAAGAGTAGGGGATACCGCGTGGCGACATCGTAATCGTCACCTGATGCAGAGCCTCAGGAAGCAACGTCCAGAAGTCCCAGTTGCTGTTTGCCGAGCGCATGCCCGTGCGAGGGTCGCGCTTGATGGCATGGTTGAGGTCGGGGAATTTCAGCGGGTCACGCAGGAAGAAAACGGGCGTATTGTTGCCCACCAAATCCCAATTACCTGTGTCGGTATAAAACTTCATCGCAAAGCCGCGAATATCGCGCTCAGCATCGGCAGCACCACGCTCACCGGCCACGGTCGAAAAGCGCACAAAGCACTCAGTCTTCTTGCCCACCTCCGAGAATATCGAGGCACGGGTGTATGCCGAAATGTCGTGCGTAACGGTGAATGTGCCATACGCTCCCGAGCCCTTGGCGTGCATACGACGCTCGGGAATCACCTCGCGGTCGAAGTGGGCCAACTTCTCCACGAGCCACGGGTCTTGAAGCGTTACAGGACCTCGTACGCCTGCGGTCTGCGTGTTCTGGTTGTCGGCAATGGGGCGACCATTCTCCGCCGTCAAATGTTTTTTATCGTTCTGTTTCATATCGGAATTTGTAAGTATCTATCATTATATTACTAAAATTGTGCCACGCTATTCTAGACATATGGCTGAGAGTTATCCCCAACCAAGTTTGTAATCGATTATCACTTTAAGAGTAGAGGGTGTGTTATTTTGAGCAAACTGCTTGTACATCGATTTGCTGAAATGTACAATGAGTATAATAATTAGTAACAAAATTTATGAGCGCTGATGGCGCTCAACTATTACTAATTTCTCACTACTCTTTACTAATTGATTTGCTCCTCCTCGGCATGACTTGATTTATTAATGGGGAAGGTTGGGCGTGCTTTTGTTGACGCCCCCTCCACCGGAAATTTTCAGTGTTCCTATCACTCCCACGCTCCTGAATAAATCTCGCGCAAAGCAAACCTTTCACTTTATATTTGTTCCTCCACCAGGTTTTTACGACTGATCGTAAAAAAGCACCTGCGGCAGGTTATATCAGCAGCGCTTATAGCCATATAATTATTTCTTTTGGCTATTTTTTGGTGGTGTGCAATTTTATCACGATATTTGCAGCAGCAAAAGATAAGAGTATTAACAAATAAAATATTTATAACTATGGAGAATAAAGATAAGGTATTGGCAACAATGAAGCAGGCAGGTGAGCCTTTGAACGCTGGTAAGATCGCTGAGCTCAGCGGCATCGACCGCAAGGAGGTTGACAAGGCGATGAAGCAGCTCAAGGATGAGGGTGCTATCGTATCGCCCGTGCGCTGCAAGTGGGAGCCTGCGAAGTAAAATATTGTGCTAAGTGCCATAGAGTGGGGGCTGTCCAACAAATT
Source organism: Alistipes sp. (assembly GCA_045652985.1). Classification (GTDB taxonomy): domain Bacteria; phylum Bacteroidota; class Bacteroidia; order Bacteroidales; family Rikenellaceae; genus Alistipes. Next base: position 1,962 of record JAZOLM010000055.1, read on the forward strand.
TGCTGGACAGCCCCATTTTTTTAGAAGTTGTATAACAAGAGTTAGTTTTAGGCGCACGAAGTCTGAGAAAGCGCAGTTTACTCAGCGTAAATGAGCATTTCGAAGACAAACTATTTGTTGTCAGAAGGGGTCAGATACTTTCGCTCAGCGAATTTCGAGGCGATGGGCTGTACTTTGACGTACTGCCCATTGCTGAGATAATTCGTTAGCGGCAGTAGATGACCGCTTATCGTAACACTCTATTTGTTGTTAGAAGGGGTTAGATACAACGCTCGGCGAATTTCGAGGCGATGGGCTGTACTTTGGCGTACTGCCCATTGCTGAGATAATTCGTTAGCGGCAGTAGATGACCGCTTATCGTAACACTCTATTTGTTGTTAGAAGGGGTTAGATACAACGCTCGGCGAATTTCGAGGCGATGGGCTGT
>JAZOLM010000056.1:0-2263 GCA_045652985.1 Alistipes sp.
AAAGGGAGGTTTGGAGGGATTGTCTATATCAATTGCCCATGTTTGGGCACAAAAAAAGAGCAGTCAAACGACTGCTCTTTTTTTAGTGCCCAGGACAAGACTCGAACTTGCACGAGCTAATGCTCACTACCCCCTCAAAGTAGCGTGTCTACCAATTTCACCACCTGGGCTCTGAGATTTGGGTGTGCAAATGTAGTAACTTTTTCGCAATCTGCAAATTTTTTTGCATAAAAGTTTTGCGAAAAATAATAGCTCAGTGGCTAACGTGCAGCTACTGAGCTATTTGTGAGTGTAAGTTTTTTTATGCTCCTATAAGCCGAACTCCTGCTTTAGGTGGTCCACCTCGTCGAGTTTCTCCCATGAGAAGAACTCAACCTCCTTGGCGAACTCCTTGCCCTTCTCGCCGATGAAGCGCACGATCTCGGTATATGGGCGGCGACCGAAGTGACCGTATGATGCTGTTGCCTCGAAGATAGGGTACTTCAAGCCGAAGCGCTCGACGATGGCTGCTGGGCGTAGGTCGAAGAGCTTGCTTATCTTGGTTGCTATCTCGCCGTCGGTCATCTTGACATTTGCTGTGCCGTAGGTATCTACATATATAGATAGTGGCTCAGCGATACCTATGGCGTAGCTCACCTGTACCAACACCTCGCGTGCGATGCCTGCGGCAACCATGTTCTTGGCGATGTGGCGTGCTGCGTAGGCTGCCGAGCGGTCCACCTTCGATGAGTCCTTGCCTGAGAAGGCACCACCGCCATGAGCACCGCGACCTCCGTAGGTGTCGACGATGATCTTACGGCCCGTGAGGCCTGTGTCGCCATGAGGACCGCCGATCACGAACTTACCCGTTGGGTTAACGTGGAGGATGTAATCCTCGCCGATAAGGTCGGCAAGACGGTCGTTGGCGCGCTCGAGGCGTGCCTTGACGCGTGGGATGAGGATGTTGCGCACGTCGTCAGCTATTATGCGCTGCATCTCGCGCTCTGCCTCCTGCTCGCTGCGTGTGTGTGTTGGGAGGATGAATTCGTCGTGCTGTGTAGACACCACGATGGTGTGCACACGCTTAGGACGACGCTCATCGTCATACTCGATGGTCACCTGGCTCTTTGAGTCGGGACGTAGGTAGCGCATCACCTCGCCCTCGCGACGTATCACGGCGAGCTCCTTGAGGATTACGTGCGAGAGGATGAGCGTTGCGGGCATAAGCTCGCGTGTCTCGTCTACGGCATAGCCGAACATGATGCCCTGGTCGCCAGCGCCTTGCTCCTCGCCGTCGCCACGCTCAACGCCCTGGTTGATGTCGGATGACTGCTCGTGGATTGCTGAGAGGATGCCGCATGATGCTGCGTCGAACTGATACTCGCTGCGGTTGTAGCCTATGCGGTCTATTACGCGGCGTGCCACGCCCTGGATGTCGACATAGCCCTCTGAGCGCACCTCGCCCGAGACTACCGTGAGACCTGTTGTGCAGAGTGTCTCGCACGCAACCTTCGAGTTGAGGTCGCGGCGTAGGAACTCATCGAGGATGGCGTCCGAGATCTGGTCGGCTACCTTATCTGGATGACCCTCCGATACTGATTCTGATGTAAATAAGAATGCCATACGTATATTAATTTTACTATTATTCGTAACGTATGGAGGTGGGAGTTGCTAATAAAAAGAGTGCCGCTTTAGCAATTTTTTATTGTGGTTGCAATCAGTCCAAATCCCTCCACATTGTTTTCGGGGGCAAAGGTAGTAAAAAATAGTTAATGGCGATATAAAATCTTGAGATATTTTCTTATGGGGATATAAGCGTGGCTTATAAAGTGGAAAGGGAAAGGTGAAAGGTAAGGTGCGCTTCGCGCGAGTTTTTAAATAGAACGTAGGAGCAATAGGAACAATAGGAGCAATAGTATTGCTTGCGCGTGAATGGAATGGCTCTTGCTCACTATCGCTCCTATCAAGCGAAGCGGCCCCATTATTCCTATCACTCCTATCATTTAGACACGCATCGCAGACACCATACTTTTCACCTTATAAAACCTCGTCATGCCGAGGAGGCGCAAATCAATTAGTAAAGAGTAGTGAGAAATTAGTAATAATTGAGCGCCATCAGCGCTCATAAATTTTGTTACTAATTACTAATTAACAAATTACTAATTTTAGATAAGTCTACCGCTGTTTATAGGCACTGCCAATACAGAGGGCAATTGTATCAGCAAAGTTATTACACAAAGGTAGATTGCCACAGAATTGCATAGACCATCATCCGTATCAGTAA
>JAZOLM010000057.1:0-48321 GCA_045652985.1 Alistipes sp.
CCATCAGCGCTCATAAATTTTGTTACTAATTACTAATTAACAAATTACTAATTTTAGATAAGTCTACCATTGTTTTATAGCGTTGAGAATAGAGAGGGAAACGGTATCAGCGAGGTTGTTACACAAAGGTAGATCGCCACAGAATTGCATAGGCCGTTATCCGTATCAGCAAGGCTATTGGTTGCAATTCTTCGCGATGACGAGGTTTATATGCGTCGCAGACACCACACTTTGCACCTTTCACTTTATATTTGTTCCTCCACCGGATTTTACGACCGAAAAAAATGGGGCTTCCACGCGAACGTAGAAGCCCCAACTACAATATGTGTCAATATCCTATATTAGATAGAGATATTCAAAATCTCGAGCTTAAGCATACCTGCAGGCACCTGCACCTCGACAATATCACCCACCTTCTTGCCGAGCAATGCCTTGGCGATAGGGGTGCCGATGGCGAGCTTACCCTCGCGTAGATTTGCCTCGTTCTCCGACACAATGGTGTACTCCACCTCGCGCTTAACATTGTGGTTTAGGAGCTTCACGCGGCTGAGGATCTGCACCTTAGAGGTGTCAATCTTAGTCTCGTCGATGATACGCGCCTTTGTTAGTGTGCTCTCGAGCTGTGCTATGCGCATCTCAAGAAGACCCTGCGCCTCGCGTGCAGCATCATACTCGGCATTCTCCGAAAGGTCGCCCTTGTCGCGTGCTTCGGCGATGGCAGCGGCCGCTGCAGGACGCTCCACAGATATCATATGGTGAAGCTCATCCTTGAGCTTCTTCATACCCTCTGCTGTAAGATAGATAATCTCGTTACTCATAATATTTTTGTTTTATTTACTTTGTCGTAAGCATAAAAAAATAATGAATTCCAACCCCTCTACGAGGTTAGAACCCTTACAAATACTTAGCAAAGGTAGTGCATTTTTTTGAATTGGCAAAACTTTTCGCAAGAAATAAATTTCTCGATAGAAGAGTGCAGGAACAACGCTCGGCAACCCCACGACCTAATTTCGCGATAGAAGGGGTTAGGCTTGGTCTCGACATGAAATTGGCTCGGATGGGACATACTAAAACATATTTCCCATTCGAGCTTTTGACTGAAGCGCCGCCAATGCGTTCCGTCACCACATCATTTAGCGCACGGGAAATTTCTTGTCAGAGTGGTGCTAATGTGGCGATGACATGAAAATACCCTGGATGGATAGTACTTAGATGTACATTCCATTCAGGGCATTGATTGAAGCGTCACAGTAGCGCCGCTATCACAAGAAATTACTCGGGTTTAACCAAAGATAGATACAACTCATCAAGCTGCGCCTGCGCTACAGGTGATGGACCATCGAGCATTACATCGCGACCGGCATTGTTCTTTGGGAAGGCGATGTAGTCGCGGATAGAGTCGGAGCCACCGAAGAGTGAGCAGAGGCGGTCGAAGCCGAATGCCAAGCCACCATGAGGAGGTGCGCCATACTTGAAGGCGTTCATGAGGAAGCCGAACTGCTCCTCAGCAGCCTCAGGGGTGAAGCCGAGAGCGTTGAATACCTTTGCCTGGAGCTCTGCGTCGTAGATACGGATAGAGCCACCACCGATCTCGGTGCCGTTACATACGAAGTCGTAGGCATTAGCACGCATCTTGCCGAGCTCGCCAGTGTCGAAGTACTTGGCATCCTCGGGCTTTGGCGAGGTGAATGGGTGGTGCATAGCGTAGAAGCGCTGTGTCTCCTCGTCCCACTCAAACATTGGGAAATCTACGACCCATAGTGGAGCAAACTTCTTAGGATCGCGCAAGCCAAGACGCTCGGCAACCTCGAGACGGAGGGTGCATAGCTGTGTGAGGGTCTTGAACTTCTCGCCACAAAGGATGAATATCATATCGCCATTCTTGGCACCTGTACGCTCCACGATAGCCTTCAAATCGTCAGCCGAGAAGAACTTGTCGATAGATGACTTGATGTTGCCAGCCTCGTCAACGCGGATCCATACAAGACCCTTAGCGCCTACCTGTGGGCGCTTAACGAACTCTGTCAACTCGTCAATCTGCTTACGGGTATATGAGGCGCAACCCTCAGCTGCGAAGCCCACGATATACTCTGCAGAGTCGAAGACAACGAAGTCGTGGCCATGTGCAAGGTCGGTGATATCGGCGAAGGTCATGCCGAAGCGCAAGTCTGGCTTATCAGAGCCATACTTCTCCATAGCCTCGATCCATGGCATACGGCGGAAAGGCTCGGCGAACTCGATGTCCATAACCTCCTTGAACATATAGCGTGCCCAGCGCTCGAAGATCTCCAAAACGTCCTCCTGCTCCACGAACGACATCTCGCAGTCGATCTGTGTGAACTCTGGCTGACGGTCGGCACGGAGGTCCTCATCGCGGAAGCAACGTACGATCTGGAAGTAGCGGTCGTAGCCCGCAACCATAAGGAGCTGCTTCAATGTCTGTGGCGACTGTGGAAGAGCGTAGAACTGGTTAGGGTTCATGCGCGATGGCACGATGAAGTCGCGAGCGCCCTCGGGTGTTGACTTGATGAGGTATGGGGTCTCTATCTCGAGGAAGCCCTCCTTGTCGAGGAACTGGCGTACTGCCTGTGCCATGCGGTGGCGCAAGATCATGGCGCGCTGCAATGGTGGACGGCGTAGGTCGAGGTAGCGATACTTCATGCGAAGGTCGTCACCACCATCCGACTCCTCCTCGATGGTGAATGGAGGTGTCACGGCACGGTTGAGAATCTTAATCTCGGTAGCCGAGATTTCGATATCGCCTGTTGCAATCTTCTTGTTCTTCGACTCGCGCTCGATAACATTACCTGTTACCTGCAACACATACTCACGACCTACTTCCTGGGCAGCGGCTCGCGCAGCCTCAGGTGAGTGCTCCTCAACGGCAATCTGTGTGATGCCATAGCGGTCGCGAAGGTCGATAAATGTCATGGCGCCGAGGTTACGAACCTTCTGCACCCAGCCAGCAAGCGTAACACTCTGACCGACATTCTCAATGCGGAGTTCACCGCAATTATGCGTTCTATACATAAGTAGATATTATTTAGTTATATTTTGTCTCTCTTTTTTTATATCTTTGCAACTGACAAAGGTAATAATTTTTCAATGAACATAATACTACTATGGCAGATTTTTTAGGCATAGAGGGCAATAGCGACGAAAAATTCATGCGCATGGCACTAAACGAGGCTCGTTTAGCGTTAGATAAGCAGGAGGTACCCATCGGCGCGGTGGTCGTTGCAGGGGGCAGAGTGATAGGTCGAGGTCACAACCTTGTGGAGACGCTCATGGACGCCACGGCGCACGCCGAGATGCAGGCAATCACGGCAGCGATGTCGACACTCGGCGGCAAGTACCTAAGCGACTGCACGTTATATGTAACAGTGGAGCCTTGTGTGATGTGTGGCGGCGCGTTGGCATGGAGCCAGATAGGTCGCGTGGTATATGGAGCGTCCGATGCCAAGCGCGGATACTCGACATACTCGGAGCGCATAATGCACCCACGCACGAAGGTGGTCGCAGGAGTGCTAAGGGAGGAGTGCGAGGCGCTGATGAGCGATTTTTTTGCATCGCTACGCAAATAATTGGTATAAAAGCTATTGCTATTAAAAATTATATTAGTAAATTTGTCGTTGGTTTTGACACAAACGAAAAACTAAAAGAAACTAAAATAACTAACACATTTATGAAAAGACTATTTTTAGCTATTGTTGCCATGCTCAGCGCAACAACACTCTACGCTCAGACAGACATCGTAGCGTTGGTTCAGCAGGGTGCTGCAAACGCCCAGTCAGGTAACCTCGAGGCTGCAATCGAGCAGTTCAACCAGGTTATCGACGGATACTACGAGATCGAGGAGCCTACATCAAACGACGAGAAGGCATTCGCCATGGCAAAGAAGTTCATCGTGACATCTTACAACATGCTCGGTGGTCGCGCCTACAACGCTAAGGACTACGATACTGCTATCGTATATTTCTCACAGGCAGCTGACAACGCAGAGCTCTTCGAGAACTTCACAGAGATGACCAAGAACCGTCAGTTCGTTGGTAAGTGCTACGAGGCTAAGGGTGCTACAGCATTCAACAGCGGCGACTATGCAGCAGCTATCGAGGTGTTCTCTAAGGGTTACGCAGCTGATAACCGCAACACACAGATGGGTCTTAACCTTGCTGAGAGCTACTTCCGCAGCGACATGTACCAGGATGGTATGCGCGTATGTGGCGAGATTGCAGCCCTCAACCCTGAGAAGTATGGCGAGGCAGTAGTCGAGGCACAGCAGAAGATGGAGATCTTCACTAACAACGAGGTGGCTAAGTTGCAACAGGAGAAGAACTACGATGGCATCATCGAGATGGCTGGACAGCTTACAGATGCAGCTATGGCACAGAAGGTATTGTTGCAGGCATACTACGGCAAGCGCGACTTCAACAAGATGATCGCTATGTACCAGGAGGCTCTTGCTGCACAGACCACAGACGAGGGTCGTGGCGACATCCACTACTGGGCAGGTATCGCATACAACGAGCTTCAGCAGATGGACAAGGCTATCGAGGCCATGAAGAAGGTTACTGTTGGTCCTAAGGCAGCAGCAGCTAAGCAGTTCGTTACTGACGCATCAGCACAGTAGTCTATACTACGATAGACAAAACTAAGGGCTCATTCTGTTGAATGAGCCCTTAGTTTTTAATTGGTAGTGAGTAGAGTGTAATTAGTAATAGCGTTGCTCCGATGGAGCAATTTAAAAGTGAAAGGTGAGAGGTGTGGTGCGCTTCGCGCGAGGGTTATTATAGATCGTAGGAGTAATAGGATTGCTTGCGCGTAAATGGAATGGCTCTCGCTTATTATAAGCGCCCTTAGCAGCATAAGCTAACCACTCCAGCAGGCCAACTACCGCACTACACGCCACCCCTTCAGCCCCCCCATAGCGCCGCCATACATACATACATACATACATACATACATACATACATACATACATACATACATACATAATAGGCGTATATAGCAATAAATAGCACATCTATTGCTGTTGTACTCTCTCTGATAGCACTACTCTACCCCACAATCAATAGCCATCCTAATGGCAGACATATAGGGAGAAAAAAACTGCTCGATGCCGAAGCACCGAGCAGTGAATAATTAGATCCAGGAGGATTTATTTTGTTGGGGCTGCAGAGCCTGGGGTTTTAACCCAGATCTTCTTTGATGTCAAATCGAAGTATACATCATAGGTGCCAGATGCAACCTTACAGTTGCCACCACCACGACTCATTGCCTTACCAGCAGTAGCATTAACTGTGATAGTACCACCACAACCATAGTCCTCACCCCATGAGTTATTAGCACGAACCTTAAACTCACCTGTGAGCTTAGCATTAAGAGCTACATATAAGCCAATAGTACCATCCCACTCGAGCTTGATATCGGGTGAACTCCAGTTGTTATGAGAACCACACAAGCCCCAAGATGCGCCTGAGAGGTCAGGAGCAGCACCATTAGCAGACTGCTCGGTAGCAGTTGCGTAGTCAGTACCCTCGGTCATAACATATATACGCTTGTTGGTATTATCGAAGTAGATGTCATATTTGCCCGCGTTGATGATAGAGAGGTTAGAACCACCGCTATATACCTTTGTCCAGATGTTAGCATTGAGGTAGTTGATACCGCCACCATAGCTTGTATTCCAGTTACCTACCTGCTTAATCTTAATCTCCTTATATGCACCAATATTAACGCCCTTTGCAACGAAGAGGCCATCAACGTCGGTAGTGTACATCACCAAGTCACCCCATGAGTTGAAGTCACCAGCCAATGCCCATGTAGATGGCTGTGGCTCACCCTGAACAACCTCTGGCTCTGGGTTCTCCTTATCCTCTACGAAGCTGAGGGTAACGCCGTTGAGCAATAGGTAGTAGTCCTTATCAAGGGTGCCCAATGCAAAGTCTGCAGTCTGTGAAGAACCATCGTTAAGGATGATGCTGAGCGATGCGCCAGTAGCAGAGCGTGGCATAGTCCATACGTAGTATGTATAGCCGTTGATAGTCTCAGTTACTGTTGTTGTAGCACCTGGCCAAGCGCCTGTAGGATTAGCACCCGCAGTATCCCATGAGTAGAGGTTGAACTTAGTCCATACGTTGTTATATGGGTGTACATAAACCTTGTACTGTGGGATAGACAAGTCATCAGGAGTAGTGCCAGGAGTCAATGCGTAGAACTCCTTTGTTGCATAGTTGAAGTATAGGTCGTAAGTGCCCGCTGCAACCTGCATATTCTTACCATCCTGAACAAGAGAGTACATGGTATCCTTCTCGATAGCCACAAAGTCTGCAGTTGTGCTGCTTGCAATACCGTAGTTCTCGGCCCAGTCGTCGCTGATACGAAGCTTGAAGCTATCGGTAGCAGCAACATCTACACCCTTCAATGTGTAGTAGTCGCCCTCCAAGGTCATATCCTTGTCAACATCCCAGTTGCCACCGAGGCCAATCACGCCAACAGAGAATACTGGCATTGCAGGAACCTCTGTGCCAGCCGCTACAACGCAAATCTTTGACTCTGCCTCTGAGAAGTAGATGTCGTATGCACCAGCGGCGATTGTGATATCACCACCATCAGTGCTTACAGCTGTCCACTTACCAACGGTGAGAGCATTAGCACCAAGCCACTTGTCGTTAGGACCAAGAACCTTGAACTTATTATCGGCAGCAGCGAACTCTACGCCATAAGCTACGCAGTAGTCACCAACGATATACATAGGTGTCTGACCTGCAGCCCAGTTGTTGTGTGTACCAGGGATAGAGTATGCCGACACCTCGTAAGGCATTGCGAGTGTACCAAGGTTGTAGATCTTATTGCGCTCGAGCACCTGGCCTACAGCACCACTCTTAATCTCCACGCCGTTAAACTCTACGCTGAGACCCTCAGAGAGTGTTGTTGGGAGGACGCTGATATAGTATGTCTTACCTGCCTGGCAACCTGTAAGTGTTGCTGTTGCGTACTCCTCATATGCGCTAATCTCACCATCAAAAGTCTCTGGATACCAGAACCTACCTGTTAGAGCCTCACCACCTACGGCCTTGAATACTACATCGCCTGAGAACTCAGGAACGAACTTCAAGAGCGCCGACATATTTTTAAACTTGATAGTCATGCCCTCCTCGTATGTACCAATGGCAAGCATTGGGGTCTGCTTAGGCATGCTATTCTCTACAGCCTCGCGCGACTCCTCAAGATAATTACCTTCAGGATAGTAAGCCATAAACGATCTGTCACCATTGATATCGGCCCATCCACCGGTAAACTTGGCAGTTGCACCAGCCTCCTGCGTATACCAAGCCATACCATTCATATTAATACAATCGCCAGCCTCCCACATAGGAGTATAGCCATTGTCACCAAGGACAACACGTGTAGCATCATCGTCGAAGGTAGCATAAATAGTACTCTTCTCCGCCTTTGTCTCTGACTTGTCAACAGAGTCATTCTCGCATGCAGCAAAGCCTACCAAAGCAACTGCAGCCATCAAATAAGCATAAAATCTCTTCATAGCATTTGTCGTTTTAATAGGTTACCACTCAAAGACACCGTCTTCATAATCCTCCGTTGAGGTGCTAGCCTCGAAGCCGCTCTCAACACTGATCTCTACAATCTCCATAGAAGGGGATTCATACATGGACTGAGACCTTGTCTCATCCATAACATTGTGTAAGACTTTCATTGTTTTATAGGTTAATGTATTATCCGCTTGCTATACGTGTGCGCACACACGTCAATACAAAGGTATAAAAAATTTATTGTCGATGTGCAACGCAGAGGGGATAAAAAGTGATGAATGGCCGTTTTTTATAGATGAGCGGTGGAATAGCGAGCGCCGAAAGAGGGGTGATTGGGGGATGAGTAGTGAGAAATTAGCGATTAGTAATGGTGTTGCTCCTGGTGGAGCAATTGGGTTTTTGGGTAGTGCTGGGTAGAGCCGTGCGCAAGCGCACTCTGGGGAGAGTGGGTAATTAGAGAGATTAAGGAGTTTAGGGAAGTTAGGGGGGGTATATTCACTAATTTCCCTAAATTCACTAAACTCACTAATTGGGGTACAAGGGGTAATAGGGGGCTTGCGCGTTGGGGTATCAGTTATCACTGGTTAAAGAGCCCCCTCAGCCCCCTTTTACCTCAATTAAGATGCAACGCTCGGCAAAAAAAACGCGGATGGACTGTACTTGACGTACTGCCCATTCGCGTTTATTTTTGTTAGCGGCAGCAGATGCTGCCTTATCACAACAAATTTACTTTGTGGCGCTCTCAAGACGCTTCATCATGACAAACATGAAGAGTGCAGAAAGCAAGCAGAGTACTACGAATACTGCCCATACTGACCACAATGGGAGACCTGCCCAGAGGAAGCCACCTACAGATACGAGGAAGTTACCGATAGCGGTAGCCACGAACCAGCCACCCATCATCATACCCTTGTACTTTGGAGGTGCAACCTTTGATACGAATGAGATACCCATTGGTGAGAGGAGAAGCTCAGCAAATGTGAGAACAAGGTAAGTAACGATCAACCAGTAAGGTGATGTACGTGTCTGCTCCTTAGTTGTATCTGCAAGCTCCTTGATAGTCTCGTTAGCCTTACCATCAGCCACAGCCTTATCAGCAGCAGCGTCAGCAATGTTAGCAGCCTCCAACGCCTCATTAGCAGCCTCTTCCTTTGCCTTAGCCTCAGCATATGCAGCCTGTGCAGCAGTATCATCGCCGCCCTCTACAGCTACAATCTCAAATGCATTCTGAGCCTCCTCAAGAGCCTTCTCAGCCTCGTCGTAAGCCTTCTGAGCCTCAACTCGAGCAGCCTCAGTAGCCTCGGCCTCAAGAACAAGGATATTAGCATTGAAGCCATTCATGAATACAGGGTTAGTCTTCTCAGTAAGCTTACCCATGTAGTCCTTAATCTTCTTTATATCGTCGCCCTTAGCCTTGAGCTCCTTATCCTTAGAAGTTGTCATGCTCAAGAGAGCCTTATCGTCAACCTCCTTGTCTGCCTCGAACAACTTGAACTTATCACCCTCCTTAACAACGCTAAGGTCATACTTTGCACCTACCTCAGCAAATGTCTTAGACTTATCTACTGCGATAGCACGCTGCTGATCCTCTGGAGTGTTAAGACCGTTAGAGCCAACTGCCATGATGATGAAGCCGATAGCTGCTACAAGCATACCGTAAGCGATCTTACGTGGTGCTGATGGCTCCTTACCCTTGCGTGCCAAAGCGCCGAAGATTGCCATTGACACTGGAGTGAGGGCTACAACATAGAATGGGTTGAACTGCTGGAAGATAGGAGCATCAACAGCAACCTCTGCATTACCAGAACCCATAGCGCGATATACTACCCATGCCAAGGCTGCAGATGCGATAACACCTGAGAATAGCTTAGCCTTGCCTGACTCGCTCTGGAAGATTGAGAATGTAGCGTATACGGCGATGATAATAGCGAAGAGGTTGAATACGTCGAACCACAATGTAGTGAAGCCGAATGCCTCAGTAGCGGTATACTCATCAGCGAAGTATGTGAGTGTCAAACCGTTCTGGTGGAATGCCATCCAGAAGAAGATAACAACAGCAAATACAAGGCACAATGCGATGATACGCTGCTTAGTCTCTGCTGGAGTAAGGTTATCCTCAACCTTAGCGGCTGCAGCACCACCCTTCTTACCACCCTCAACATGGCGGAATGTAGAGCGGAATGCGAAGTAGATAGCGATTGAGAGAATCAACGCAGCACAAGCAACCATGAATGCGAAGTGGTAAGCATCATTAGATGAGTAACCGAGCTCGTTCATAGCGTAGTTCTTCATGCCGATAGCTGTTGTAGGTGCGAACAATGAACCTACGTTGATAGCCATGTAGAAGAGTGAGAAGCCTGAGTCGCGCTTGTCGGCATACTTAGGATCGTCGTAGAGATTACCAACCATTACCTGGAGGTTACCCTTGAAGAGACCTGTACCAACGCTGATAAGCACCAATGCAGCCATCATAGCGATGACAGCGAGAGTCTCACCACCAAGGGGCACTGAGAGCAACAAGTAGCCGGCAAACATGACTGAGATACCGATGGTAACCATCTTACCGAAGCCAAACTTATCTGCCATGATACCACCCAACAATGGCATGAAGTAAACCAAGCCAAGGAAGGTAGAGTAGATAAGACCAGCAGTACCAGCCTCCCAACCGAAGTTCTCACGAAGGAAGAGGGCAAACACAGCCAACATGGTGTAATAACCGAAGCGCTCACCGGTGTTAGCAAGGGCTAAGGCATAGAGTCCTTTAGGATGTCCTTTGAACATAAAAATTTAGTTTTTGTTAATAAATATTATAGTTTGTTACTTAAATAACAATATATACTGGGCAAATATACGAATTATTTTTGTATCTTTGCTACAAATCAAGCCAAAAAAAGAATGGATACTCAAAATAAAAGACTCGAAATGGTGGCTAATGACGAATGGTTACTCCCTGTAGAAGAGGAGGTTAACCGCCGTCACGCCATGTATAAAGAGCGTTTGAACAACATCGAAAAATCTGCTGGCACGATTGTCGACTACGCCAATGGCTATCGCTACTATGGTTGGCAGCGAGACGAGGTGATGAAGGGCTGGTGGTTCAGAGAGTGGCTCCCCGAGGCCAAGGATGTATATATCTTCGGTGACTTCAACAACTGGCAGCGCACCGAGCTGCGCCTACAGCGCAACCGCGAGGGTGTGTGGAGCATATTCCTCCCCGATGGCATGTATGACACCCGCCTGGTGGATGGCTCACTATACAAGATACACGTTCATGGCGACAACGGCTGGAGAGATCGCATACCCGCCTATGCCAAGCGTGTGGTGCAGGATGAGAGCACGAAGAACTACACCGCGCAGTTTGTCATCGAGCGCCCCTACGACTGGCAGCACGACGACTTTAGAGCTCCCAAGGTGGGCGAGCTGCTCATCTACGAGGCTCATGTGGGCATGGCTGTGGAGAGAGAGGGTGTGGGCACCTATGTTGAGTTCCGCGACGAGGTGTTGCCACGCATCAAGGAGTTGGGCTATAATGCCGTGCAGCTGATGGCTATCGCCGAGCACCCCTACTATGGCTCCTTTGGCTACCATGTGTCGAGCCTCTTTGCGCCATCATCACGCTTCGGCACACCCGACGAGCTACGCTCGCTTATCGACCGAGCACATGAGCTCGGCATCGCCGTCATCATGGACCTTGTGCATGCTCACTATGTTAAAAACTTCGACGAGGGCATCAACGAACTCGATGGCTCTAAGCACCTCTACTCTAAGGAGGGCGGCGCTGGCTATCAGCAGTATTGGGACTCTATGATCTTCGACTACGGCAAGCGCGAGGTGGAGCACTTCCTACTCTCGAACGTCAAGTACTGGCTGGAGGAGTATCACTTTGACGGTTACCGCTTTGACGGCGTTACGTCGATGCTCTACCACCACCACGGATATGTCGACTTCGACTGTCGCGAGCGCTTCTTCGACGAGGGTGTTAATCGCGATGCCATCGTATACCTCACACTCGCCAACAAGCTCATCCACGACCTGCGCCCCGACGCAATATCTATCGCCGAGGATGTCAGTGGCATGCCTGGCTCATGCGTAGAGCCCGAGAAGGGAGGCATGGGCTTCGACTACCGCCTTGGCATGGCTATCCCCGACTACTGGATTAAGCTACTCAAGGAGCAGGCTGACGAGGATTGGAACATATGGGAGATGTGGTCGGTGATGACCAACCGTCTGCCCTCGGTGCGCACGGTGGCATATGCCGAGTCGCACGACCAGGCTCTCGTGGGCGACAAGACTATCGCCTTCCGCCTGATGGACAAGGAGATGTACTTCCACATGGACCGCGCATCGGAGAACCTACTCATAGATCGTGGCATGGCGCTACACAAGCTCATACGCCTAATGACTATAACAACAGGTGGCGAGGCATATCTCAACTTCATGGGCAACGAATTCGGACACCCCGAGTGGATAGACTTCCCACGCGAGGGTAACGGCTGGTCCTATGCCCACGCGCGCCGTCAGTGGTCATTGGCCGAGAATGGCTTCCTCAGATACTCCTTCCTCAACGCCTTCGATAAGGCTATGATTGAGGTAGTTAAGGAGTATGGTGTGATGGGAGATGGCTACCCCTACAACCATATGATGGACGAGGTGAACAAGACGATGGTATACTCGCACAGCGGGTTACTCTTCGTGCTCAACTGGCACCCTACGGCATCGATTCCCGACTATGAGCTATGTGTGCCCTGGGCGGGTAAATACACCGTGCTAATATCGTCGGACGAGAAGCGTTTTGGCGGTCATGAGCGTGCCGACATAAGCAGCGAGCACTTCACGACAACGCACACACGCGAGGATGGCACGGAGTACTACACTATAAATATATATAACACCTCGCGCACAGGCATAGTACTGAAGCACAACGAGTAACGAGTAACGAATAATAAAAACAAACATATGAGCAAGAGAGTATTATACATTGTAGCTGTTGCGGCGCTGATGCTTGCCGCATGCAACGCCTCAACCAGCAAGAGCAAATCAACGCCTGAAGAGGCAGTCGAGTACGAGGATGCCGAGTGTGTCGCTGAGTCTGAGCCCGCAAACGGCAATGCAGAAGAGGCGTCGCGCATCGAGGTGAGCAAGGCATCATTGACCCTGAAGGTATACGACAAGAATAATCGCCTGATATGCTGCTTCCCCGTGGCTGTGGGTAGTGCATATGGTAATAAGCAGAAGAATGGCGATATGAAGACCCCCGAGGGTACGTTTAAGATCTCGGGCAAGATACAAGATGCCGCGAGCTGGAAGTCATCGAAAGGCGATGATAACGAGCGCGTTGCGGGCGGATACGGACCTTGGTTTATCCGCCTTGATGTGCCTAATATAAACACCATTGGCATATGCGGCACGCTGGAGCCCGAGCTCGTAGGCTTGCGCTCTTCATCGGGAAATATCGTCATGAACAACGATGACCTCGATAGCCTCTACAACATGATTAACCCCCACCGAACAAATATCGAAGTCACCATCATTCCAGGCGAGCGCGACCTACGCGCCGATGGCAAGCTTGAGGAGCAAAAAGAGAGCCCAGCAGAGCCAACGCCAGAGGAGGAGACTAAGGCTGTGACCAAGGAGGAACCAAAGGAGAAGAAGCCCGCACAGAAGCAGGATAGCAAGTCAAGCGAGGTCGTTGCCAACAGCGATGGCGAGGTGTGGCACAAGGTGGCTAAGGGCGAGTATCTCAGCACCATAGCACAGAAGTACAACACCACGGTAGCCAAGATTAAGAAGCTCAATCCCGATCTCAACCCAGATAAGATTCGCGAGGGTCAGCGCATCAAGGTATATGGTGCCGAGGAGGTTACCTCGACAACAGATAATAGCAAGGCGCAGAACACACCAACCTCAGGCGAGGTCTATCACAAGGTGGCTAAAGGTGAGTATCTTAGCACCATAGCATCGAACTACGGCACTTCGATAAACAAAATCAAGGAGCTTAACCCAGGTCTCAACCCCGACCGCATCCGCGAGGGTCAGAAGATCAGGGTGCGATAGAGTAAGAGAGAGCCCACTTTGCTCCTTTAGAGCAATAGAGAAGGGGTACAAGAGGCATTAGGGGTCTGAGGGGTATTTCGCTGATAGCGTGCCCCTCGCACCCCTCATACACTTATCACCCCATAGACCCCATCGTCGCAAAGCGCACCACACTTTTCAGTTGTCCTCTTTGCCCTTTTCACTTTTTTTTCTTATCTTTGCCGCGTTGTACCTATAAATAGGTAACAGCGCCGCAGATAATGTTAGAGAAGTTAGCAAAACAGACCGCAATATATGGCATCAGCACGATAGTAGTTCGCCTGCTGAACTACCTGCTTACGCCCTACTATACGCGCCTCTTTGACGAGGCCACCTATGGCATCGTCACCGACATATATGCCCTCATACCCTTCGCCTTAGTGCTACTTTCCATGGGCATGGAGTCGAGCTACTTCCGCTTCACCACACGCGCCGAGGAGCAGGGCGGCGACATCGCCGCGGGCAAGCGCAAGGTCTTCGCCACAACATGGGGCGTGACGATGCTCACCGCCGCGATATTCTTCCTCGCCGTATGGCTTCTCGACATGCCAATCTCGCGCGCCATGGGTAGCGCCTATGTCGCCCACCCCGAGTATGTAGCCATCGTTGCCGCCATAGTGATGATCGACGTGTGGTCGATGATCCCCTTCTCGCGCCTCAGGGAGCAGGGCAGGGCTATGCACTTCGTGATGCTCAAGGCGCTCAACATGCTTCTCAACGTCGCTCTCGCCGTGGGCTTCGGCATCGCCGGATTGTACGACAGCGGCTTTGGCGTAGGCTGGGTACTTGTTGCCAACCTCGCAGCCAGCGTGATAACCTTCATGGCGATACTCCCCACCACAGGGCGCATACTACCACGCATAGATAGACCCCTCCTGGGTCGCATCATGGTATACTCGTTGCCACTACTCCTAAGCGGCATCGCAGGTACTGCCAATGAGTTTATCGACAGACAGATGATCAAGTTCCTCACTCCTGGTAGCGAGGTGGAGGCCTTGGCACAACTCGGCATCTATGGCGCTATAGTGAAGATTGCCGTCATCATGACCCTCTTCACGCAGATGTACCGCCTTGCCGCCGAGCCATTCTTCCTCTCGGGCTTCAAGAAGGAGGAGTTCAAGGAGGCTAATGCCGCAGCTATGAAGTACTTCATCATAGCCTCGACACTCATCTTCCTGCTCATCACCCTCTTCAAGGAGCAGTTTGCCCTTATCGTGGGCGAGCAGTTCCGCGTGGGTGTCGACATCCTGCCATTGGTGCTCTTGGCAAACATCCTCGCTGGCGTATGGCTCAACCTGTCGTTCTGGTATAAGCGCGAGGAGAAGACCAAATATGCCCTCTACATCACCCTACTGGGTCTTGTGGTGACCATAGGTTTGAGCTTCGCCCTCGTGCCCAAGATGGGCTATAAGGGTGCTGCCATAGTGCGCCTCATCGCCGAGGCTGTCATGGTTGTCTGGAGCTATACGCTCTGCCGCAAGCACTACCCTATCCCCTACGACCTTAAGCGCATGGGCGAGTACGTAGTCTTGGGTGGTGTCATATACCTGGCAGGCGAGTACGCCCTTGCCCCACTCACCACAGCGCCACGCATGGCGATGAACACTCTCCTACTCATGGTTGTTGTCGCCTATGCCGTATGGAGAGAGCGAATAGACCTTAGAGCTATGCTTAGGGCAATGTTATCCAAAGTAAGACGTTAGTAGAGATATGAAGTTTAGCGATATCATAGGTCACGACGAGCTTAAGCGCCGTCTTGCCACGCAGGTAGAGATGGGTCGTGTGAGCCATGCCCAGCTCTTCACAGGGTTGTCGGGTTACGGCACGCTACCCCTCGCGTTGGCATATGTGCAGTATCTCTTCTGCCCTCACCGCCACGATGGTGACTCGTGTGGCGTATGCCCATCGTGCCATCAGATAAGCCAGTTAGCGCACCCCGACCTACACTTCGTCTTCCCGGTCAACAAGCGAGAGAAGAAGTCGAGCGAGGCAGTCATCAGCGACCTCTTCATCGACAAGTGGCGCGAGATATGGAGCGACAAGGGTGGTATCTTCACCCCTGAGGAGTGGTACGAGCGTCTCGACCTTGGCAAGACCATGAAGGGACTCATCACCGCCAAGGAGTCGGAGGAGATCATTAAGAAGCTATCGCTCAAGAGCTACTCATCGGAGTACAAGGCGATGATTATATGGCTGCCCGAGGCGATGAACCAGGAGGCCGCCAACAAGATACTCAAGATCCTCGAGGAGCCATGGGACAAGACCCTATTCATCCTCGTCTCGGAGCACCCCGAGTGGTTGCTCTCGACCATCACGTCGCGCACACAGGAGGTTAGCGTGGGGCGTATCGAGACCTCGGCGCTTGAGGGTGTCGCCATAGCTCGTGGTAAGAGCGCCACCGAGGCACACGCCATGGCACGTCTCGCAGGAGGCTCTATGATAGAGCTTGAGGAGCTTATTGCCGGCGAGAGGGATGAGGCGCGCAAGCACTACTTCGACCTCTTCGTGACGCTCATGCGCCTATGCTATGCCAAACAGCACCTCGGTCTGTTCGAGTGGGTCGACGAGATGACCACCCTTACGCGCGAGGGACAGCGCCAGTTTATGCTCAACGCCGTACGTCTGCTGCGCGAGAGCTACATGATACACGCAGGGTTAGGCTCGATAAGCTACCTATGGGGCGAGGAGGAGGCATTCTGCAAGAAGTTTGCCCCCTACATCGGCAACAATAACATCGAGTTCCTCGTACGCGAGATAGAGAGTGCCATGCTGCAGATAGGTCAGAATGGATCACCACGAATAGTATTCACCCACCTTGCGCTAAGCATAAGTAAGGTGATAAACAAGATATGATGATGACCAACGTAATACTTCTGCTCGGCTCCAACGATAGCCATGCTTGCGAGATTATCGACAAGGCGACGCTCCTCATAGGTCTTGCCATAGGCGAGGTTGTGCAGCAGTCTAAGGATTACACCACGGCGCCCTACGGCTTTAGCGCCGACAACAACTTCGTCAACCGCGCCCTCGAGGTGGAGACCGACATCGACGCCTATGAGCTACTACGCCGCATCAACCGCATCGAGGAGGGCTTAGGACGTAACCGCGAGAAGGAGAGGGAGATAAGCGCTGCGCGTGGCGAGAGATATGCCTCACGCCCCATCGATATAGACATCGTCTTCTATGGCGACGAGACGTTCGACGATGATAGGCTCACCATACCCTACCACTACCTGGCCGAGAGGGAGTATGCCCTACTTCCCGTGTCAGAGATAGCCCCCGAGCGCAAGCACCCAGCATTGGAGCGAACACCAAGAGAGATGCTCGAGGCGAGGTGAAAGGTGAAAAGTAAAGACATAACAATTAAAGATGAGATACTTAACAAACATATTAGCCATTGTAACGGTGGCACTTATGATGTCGAGCTGCTTCAAGGATGAGGTGCAGGGAACGCTGTTCAAGATACACGTGACCTCACAGGAGAGCTCTGACGCTGAGCTCGTGGACTGCACAACAGAGCTTCGCGCCTACGCCTTCTACACCAAGAAGGGCGAGAAGTGGGAGGTGAAGTCGTGGGAAGATGCCCTCGCCATGAAGATAACAAACCAGGATAGAGCGACACAGACACGCACCAACCCCGATGTTATAGGCACGTGGAGCGCCACAGACGAGTATCAGATCACCCTCGACCTTAGGGCGAAATATACGACGCTGGTGGTCGTGGATGTAGAGAACAAGATATATGCCTACCGCGACTACGAGACACCCATGAACCTATCCGAGACCCCCACGGAGCTACACCTCTACGCATGGCGTAAGTCGGGCTCGGCAAATGGATGGACGGTGGCATCGGCCAATGAAGAGACAGAAAAAGAGTAATTAGCGATGAACAGACGACGCAACATAGCGCATAAGATAACGATGGCAACATCGGTAGTGGTGGTACTCATATTCATGGTTGCCATCTTCACCAAGTGTGCCTCGACGTTGACACCTACGGGCGGTCCTAAGGATACGCTACCACCCGTAATCATCAACATGGTGCCCGACAACTTCACCACGAACATCGACACACTGCACCCACCAAAGATATATATCGAGTTCAACGAGTATGTGCAGATCAAGGATGTGCAGAAGGAGCTATACACCTCGCCAGCGATGAAGAAGCAGCCACAGGTAGTGCGCCAGGGCAGAGGCATCATCGTCACCATCAAGGATACGCTGCGCTCAAACACCACCTATGCCATCAACTTCGGCTCGGCGATACAGGATAACAACGAGTCAAACCCACTACACTCGATGCGCTACGTCTTCTCTACGGGCGACAGGGTCGACTCGATGTATATGTCGGGATACACGGAGGACTCCTATAAGGCGGACTCTGTGAGTAAGTCGTTCATCTACTTCTTCATCAACGACTCCATTGAGCAGCCTCGCGATTGGGACTCTACGATGTTCAAGTACAAGCCTCATGTCATAGCTCGCGCCGAGAAGAACGGTATCTTCATCGCGCAGAACCTCAAGCCTGTGGACTACCGTATCTACGCCTTTGAGGATACCAATAGCAATATGACCTACGAGCCATCGGTAGATAAGATTGGCTTCCTCGATAGCGTCTACAACCCATCCAGGATGCCCGGCTTTGCCATTTGGTATGACTCGCTACGTCACTACCCCTCGGCAGACCCTCAGCTCTACTTTAGGATGTTCACCGACCGCCGCTTCACACGCCAGGTGCTCAGCTCACACGAGCGCGTGAACCGCCACAAGGCGATGCTCTACTTCGGCTCGCAGCACCCTATGGTGCACAGCATACACTTCGACTCTATCCCCGACGATAAGGTCATCTACGACCCACAGAGCATCGGTCGCGACACCGTAGCACTATGGTTCAACCTCCCTGCCGAGCAGCTGCCCGACACCATCAGGGGTGAGATGATATACTTCATGCACGACTCGGTAAACAACCTTGTGCCAACTACCGCCAAGCTACGCTTAGCGTGGAAGTATGAGGAGACCAAGGAGGAGCGTAAGGAGCGCGAGGAGCTTGAGAAGGAGCGCGAGAAGGCACTCCGAAATGGCGAGGACTGGGTGGAGCCCGAGAAGGAGAACCTCTTCAAGGTGACAATGCCACAGTCGGGCGAGATAAACAAGGATAAACACGTGGACCTCGAGTTCGACTACCCACTCATACGCTTCGACTCGGCACACATAACCCTAAGCCGCATGAAGGAGGGCGACACCGTAGGCGAGAGTGTCGAGTTCCACTTCATCCACGACACGCTCAACTATCGCAAGTATCAGCTGCGCGCCAAGTGGGAGGCGGGCTACAAATATGAGTTGTTGATCCCAGAGGGGGTCTTTGGCAACGTGGCACAGGAGCAGAACGACACCATCAAGGCGACATATAACGCCTCTGACCCAGCTAAGTATGCCATTGTCAACCTCAACGTGCGAGGTGCTAAGCCCAATGCTAACTACATACTCCAGCTAACCAACACCCAGGGCAAGGTGCAGAAACAGATACTCAATGGTGGCAATGGTAGCTACAAATTCGAGTTCGTATCGCCTGGCGACATCATGCTTCGCGTGGTGGAGGATCTAAATGGCAACCATAAGTGGGATACAGGCGACATGGTGGCACGCCGACAGCCCGAGCGCTCGGAGATATACAAGAATGAGGAGGGCGTGGAGACGGTCACCACCAAGGAGAATTGGGAGTTCGACATCGAAGTCGACCTCGCCAAGCTCTTCGCACCTATAACCATGGAGAGTGTGATAGAGATGCTCAACAACCGCGAGGATGAGCGCCTCAAGAAGCTCGCGGAGGAGATGGCCAAGAAGCGCCAGGAGGAGAGCAAGAAGGGGCACGACCATGGTCAGCAGGGCTCAGGCATGGGCTTCGGAGGTCTTGGCGGCATGGGCGGCGGCATGGGCGGCGGCGGTCTACGCTCTGGCACAGGCTCAACAACGGCAAGCGGCATGGGCGGCACTGGTAACACTTTACGACGTTAAGAGATGAAGAGACAACTATATAGAGAGGCTTTGGCACTTATTGCCATAGTTGTTGTGGCGCTCACATTTAGCCCACGCGCCTCGGCACAACATACATTAAGCGTATCGGGAGGTTCAGGAACCACCTTTGCCCGCTTCTACCCCTCGGAGGAGACCAAGCTACAGTGGGGGGCGGAGACCTTCGGACTATCGTGGCGCTACTATAGCGAGCGCCCACGCTTTGTGGGTGCTGTGGGTATCGACCTCGAGTACCTTGAGCGAGGCTTCAACCTCGGATATACCTACACCTCGGAGTGGAAGGGCGAGGGCGAGGATAGACACGAGATACGCCACTACAAATATTACTCACGCAAGGTCAACTCCTTGATGCTGCCCCTCGTGTGGCAACCCCACGTCTACGTGGCTAAAAACCGCCTAAGGATATTCATCGAGGCCGCGATGGTCTTCTCCTACAACATATCGTCAAGCTATAGCTACGAGAACGACGTCTTCCCGGCGGGCAAGTATGAGTGGAAGGTGCCCCGCGACAACCGCTTCGGCTACGGCTTGGCAGGAGGCTTGGGCTTCAACGTCCTCTTAGGTCAGGTGGAGATCGGTCTTAGGGCGCGCTACCACTTCGGCTACTCCGACCTTATGAAGAACCGCAATAAGTACTACGCCAATAATATGGATGGTCGCGAGAACCCATTCTACTACTCGCCCCTTCGCTCACCCGTCGACAACATATATGTAGCCTTCACGGTGGGCTGGCGTTTCAACAAGAGCGGCTTCGACGAGTGGAACGTGAAGCGCGTAAAGCGACAGCACAACCTCAACGAGTTTAACTTCAGCAAGGCTGTGAACAATGGCGCACAAACGGGTGGCGGCGGCGCAGGCGGAGGCAGATCATCAGCACCGGGTGGCAGACCTACGGGAGGCGGCAACACGGGAGGCGTACGACGATAAACAGGCAATAATAACTAACACAGACATACTATTATTATGGATTCAACAAGACAGCAGAAGATTGCGCGACAGATACAGCGCGACATAGCCGAGATACTACAAAAGGAGCTTGCCGACACACTTCGTGGCACCCTCGTTACGGTAACCACCGTGCGCATATCGCCCGACTTGGCATACGCGAAGCTCTATCTGAGCATCTTCCCCTTCGAGCGTAGCGAGCAGATACTCGACCTTATTAAGGAGAAGAGCTGGTACGTCAGAAAGCTTCTCGGCGCTCGCATACGCAACCAGCTCAAGATTGTGCCAGAGTTGGAGTGGTTCATCGACGACTCGTTGGAGTATATCGAGAATATCGATAACCTACTCAGTAAATAGAGCGACAAGCACCCGACGCCATGCTGTGGTTTAAGATTGCGCGACGCTATATGTTCTCACCGAAATCCCACTCGGTGATAAACATCATTGCCTGCGTCAGCGTCATCGCCATCGCCGTTCCCACAGCAGCAACAATCATCCTCCTATCGATGTTCGAGGGGTTGGACAACACCATCAGGGAGATATACTCCACCTCGGATGCCGACATTGAGGTAACCTCAACGAAGGGGCGCAACTTCTCGCAGTCGACAATCGACTACGACGCCATTGCCGCCATAGAGGGTGTGGATAGTTACACCTCCTATATTGAGCAGAGCGTGATGATTGCCACCCCTGGCTATCGCACTACCGTTACGCTTCGAGGTGTTGACAAGAGCTACGCCGATGTGTTGAACATCGAGGAGTTTATCTCGGCGGGTAGCCTCAAGAGTTTGGATGACGGAGCCATTATAGCTGGCTCGACAATAGCTGGTAACTTGGGCATCTACAATGCCATAGGTGCCGAGGTAGAGCTCAACGCCCTAAATAGACAACAGCTATCGACCATACTACCGACAAGTGGCATATCGCACGCCAAAAGCTATTTAGGCGGCATCATGACAGCCAATGCCGAGCTTGACGCCAAGATGGTAATAATGGATATCGCTCGCGCACAAAAGCTCCTCAACTGCGATGGTAAGATAACGCACATCGCTATCGACATATCGGATGGTGCCGACGTGGAGCGCATAAGGGGTGAGATAGGAGGCATCGTAGGCGATGACTTTAGCGTGGTGACACGCGCGGAGAAGAACGCCTCGATGAACGAGATCATGGAGCTTGAGAAGTTCGCCATAATGCTCATAGGCTGCTTCATAGCCCTGATTGCCGCCTTCTCAATCGTGGGCTCTGTGGTGATGCTCCTAACGGAAAAGAGGGGCGACATAGCGATACTTCGAGCGATGGGCGCTAACAACAAACTTATACGCCGCATCTTCGTAGGCGAGGGCATGCTCCTATCGCTAAGTGGCACGCTAATAGGCACAATCCTCGGCATAGGCTTCTGCCTAATACAGCAACACTACGGAGTAATAGCCATTGAGGGTAACATGGTTATTGATAGTTATCCCGTAAAGATAAATATAGAAGACGTAATCGCCGTAGCACTTATCATGATCTGCATAGGGTGGATAATATCACACCTAACAGTTCGTGCGACACTCAAAAAAAAATAGAAGATGAATAGAGTAATGGATATAATTAGAAAAGCTGTAATAGCACTCCTAATTTGCGCTACGATTGTTGGCTGCAAGCACGACAAGGAGATTCCCGAGGAGGATCTGATAAACATCTTCCACGACGCATTCATCGCTAATGCCTACTTAGCAAAAGAGCGCGCCGTCCCCAACGACTCTATGATTATCTATGAGCCTATACTCGAGAAGTATGGCTATACGGTCGAAGAGTTCCGCAATGCACTACAGGAGATATCGCAGCGTAAGAGTGCCCGCGTGAGCGACCTGCTCACCAAGGCAAGCGAGCGCTTAGAGCAGGAGGCTGCCATCGAGAAGAAGCGCCTAATCATCATGGATACCATCGATAACACCGCAAAGCGCACCTTCACACGCACGATATATCAAGACTCGCTAATTCACGTTAAGCGCCTCAAGGATACCACCAAACTGAGGGTCTCAATCAAGGATATCATCCCTGGTGACTATACCCTATCGTTTACCTACTACATAGATACGCTCGACGAAAACAAGAACTCGCGCGTGGAGGTATATATGCTCGCGAACGACACCCTGCAGGTGAAGCGCCACACTCAGATGCTTAGCCGATATAAGGAGGGCAAGTTTACGCGTACGTTTAACGTAGACACCACCATGACAGAGCTATACCTGAACGTCTACTACCACCCATCCAACGAGGAGTCGAAACGCCCCGACGTGAAGATTAGCGACCTGAAGGTTGTACGTGTGCTACCACTACAGACATCCGTAGATAGCCTCTATAGACAACACTTCGAGCTACGACTCTTCGACTTTAACCGCATCAACCTCTTGGTGTTGGACACACTAACACCAAAGCCATTGCCTGAGCTTCCAATAGACACCCTACGCGGCAGTATGATCAACTGGTTAGAGTATAACCCTATATGGAGAGGTGGCGATGAATCGTAAGATATCGGCACACTATGCGCTCATAGATGGCACTCTAAGGCGTAATATCATTGTTGAGATAGATGCCACACGCCGCATCGTCGCCATCATCGAGGCGCCGAATATAGATAGCTGCGCTGGCGTGGAGTTCTACCCCGGCATACTTATCCCCGGCATGGTGAATGCCCACTGCCACCTTGAGCTATCCTACCTTCAGGGCGCCATAGAGGAGCAGACGGGCTTCGCAGGCTTCGCACGCGCCATAGGCCGAGTACGCGGCAACTACACTAATGAGGAGCGACTACGCGCCGCCTCGCTTGCCGATGCCAAGATGTGGGAGGAGGGCGTAGAGGCGGTGATGGATATTGCCAACGACGAGCTTATAATGCCTATAAAAGAGGCGTCACGCATAAGATACACCACCCTCTTCGAGCTCTTCGGGCTCACAACTGAGAGCATAGCTAACCATAGGGCCATGAGCCAGCGCCATGGCAGAAGTAGCATCACACCACACTCCACCTACTCGCTTCAAGATCAGATATTTAGAGAGGCGTGCGAGCATAACACCTCAACCATATCAATACACCTCTTAGAGTCCGACGACGAGAGCCAGCTATACAATCACCAAGGCTCACTCGCTCAGTGGTATAAGTCGATTGGCTGGGAGTGCGACTTCCTGCACTACGGCTCACCAACAAGACGTGTGGTGCAGAGTATTGACGCCAATCGCCGCACCCTACTTGTGCATGGCTGCAAGGCGACACCCGAGGATGTGAGCTTGATAGCTAACCACCTGAAAGATAACGCCACATGGGTGCTATGCCCCGAATCTAATCGCTTTATATCCAATATAAAGCCCCCTGTAGAGATGCTCCGCGAGATGGGTGCTCACATAGCCATCGGCAGCGACTCACTTGCCTCGACACGCTCGCTATCGATTATTGACAACCTACGCCTCATCGATAACGCCCCATTAGAAGAGCTACTATCGTGGGCAACAATAGGTGGCGCAAGAGCCTTAGGAGTGGATGATGAGTTAGGAACAATAGCCGTCGGCAAACGCCCAGGATTGGTAGTTATCAGCGATGCCGACCTACACAATCTATCCCTCACGCCCGATAGCCGAGCGCATCGAATAGTATAGATTAATTTACCAATTTTATAATATATCAGAACAGCTATTCCGCCTCGAATTGGGGCGGTTTTTCTATTGTACGTCTACCACAATTAATCACCTGGCACGGTATTGGCTGAGGTGGCTAAACGACAAGACTGAGCACCGAGCGAGGGGTGATAATGGCCACGAGCAGGTGGTGCCAGCCATAAATCATGCACGCCCGAAAGGTGCGCCATCCGAACAATTATCATAGATAATTGCCCATATTGCCCCTGCGAAGGGGGATAATTCAGCGAGGAGGGGTGTAAATCGACCTAAAAACAATATAATTGTTTTGCCATATAGTAAGATTTTCTTAACTTTGCATGAATTTGTTATGACCACCACTCTCATCAGGTGGTCGAAGGGAGTATGGAGGGTGAGTGCGGAGTCGTAGTTCACCACCATATAGGCAAACAGAGAGGAGCAAACATCAGTGAAGCAGATTTGAGAGGGGTTGGGTGGTAGAGGATATTTTATCACTCGTGCAAAAATATGTAAGCTCACAAAATGCCTACCCCAATTACTGCGCTGCTAAGGGAGCGATCGAGCAAAGAGAAGTCACGCGAGGTGATTTGACGAAACGCCCTCAGTAGCGAGTGAGGAGAGAGTATGTCCATATGCAAACAGCAAGCAACGTAGAGATAGGATGGTATGCGCTGCGCGTCTTTCACAACAAGACGTCGCAGGTATGCGCCATAGCCGACAAGGAGCAGGTGGAGTGGTACACGCCCCTACGCGAGGTGGAGGAGGTTGTGGAGGGCAACATTGTGCTGCGCAAAGAGAGGATTATGCCCTCGCTGCTCTTCGTACGCTCGACAGCCGAATTCCTCAAGCGCCTAAAGAGGGAGACCGCGGATAACATACTACCCTACACCGAGCCTGGCACATCACGCCCAATGATGATTGCCGACGAGGAGATGTCCATCTTCATGTTTGTCACACGCACCGCAGCACGCGAGGCAGAGCCAATCGACGATAGCAGCCTCAAGCCAAGCGACAGGGTGCGCATCGTAGGTGGCATCTTTGCCGGCATGGAGGGTTACATCACGCGCGTGCACGGCACCAAGCGCTTTGTGGTTCGCATCGAGGGCATCGCCGCCATTGCAACAACATTTATCCCCAAAGAGTATATCCAACGAGTAACACAATAACAACTCGCCCCATTTTACACATGATTCAGTATATCTTAATAGCCGCCCTATCTGCGATGATCGCAGTGATATGGATTCACCCCAAATTGGTGAGAATAGCACTACTGAAGAATATCGTGGACTGCCCCGATAGTCGCAAACTACAACGAACACCCGTCCCCGTTTTGGGTGGCGTGGCGGTATTCTTCGGCATAGTGCTTGGCGTAGCCCTGACAAGTGGATACACCAACTGTCAATCGCTGATGACCATCATCGCCGCCATGATGATAATGCTCTATGTGGGCACCATGGATGATATTGTAGGACTATCAGCACGACTACGATTTATCGTCGAGATTGGCGTTGCCTCGCTGCTGATCTTCGCCACCAACCTATGCATCGACAACTTCGATGGACTATGGGGCTACTATGTCATTGGCGCCGATATGGCAATTCCGCTTACAATAGTTGCCGTAGTAGGCATCATCAACTCTATGAACCTAATCGATGGCGTGAACGGACTATCCTCGGGCTACTGCATCATGGCGAGCGCCGTTTTTGGTACTATGTTCTATATCATAGGCAATGCCCCAATGGCAATCCTTGCGGCAGTATCCATCGGCTCGCTAATACCCTTCCTCTTCCACAACGTCTTCGGCAAGACATCGAAGATGTTTATAGGCGACGGAGGTACGCTTGTGATGGGCATCGTGATGTCAACATTTGTTGTTCACATACTATCGAGTGAGACATCCTTGGCAGACATAGATCCAGCCTTTGGCTTGGTGCCATTCACCTTAGCGACAATGTCAATACCTGTGTTTGACACACTTCGTGTAATGCTGTCGCGCATCCTACGCGGAACATCACCATTCCACCCCGATAAGACCCACCTGCACCATATGTTCATCGACATGGGCTTCTCGCACGCAGGTACTACGATGAGCATACTAACGCTAAACTCGCTGATTATAGCGGCACAAATCGGAGCGTGGTATCTCGGAGCATCGGTAGATGTGCAGCTATACATCGTTATTGCGATGAGCCTGATATTTACATTCGGACTATACCATCTGCTGTATGCCCTGAGCGATGCCAACATTGTTAAACGCACCATAAAGGGCGTCGGTCGCGCCACACACCTGGAGCGTAAAGGTATATTTCTAATACTCCAAAAGATCGCAGATAAAATATAATAGCCATGAAGATAGCAGTTGCTGGTACGGGATACGTTGGCTTGAGCATAGCTACGCTCCTGGCACAACATAACGAGGTTGTTGCCGTGGATGTCATCGCCGAGAAGGTGGACCTTATCAACCGCCGTATATCGCCCATTCAGGATGAGTATATAGAGCGCTACCTGGCGGAGAAACCACTAAACCTTCGCGCCACACTCGATGCCCGCGAGGCGTATCGCGATGCCGAGATTGTGATTATCGCAGCGCCAACAAACTACGACCCACACAAGAACTACTTCGACACACACCATATCGAGGATGTCATCGACATAGTCCTCGAGGTTAACCCCGAGGCGGTGATGGTCATCAAGTCGACAATTCCTGTGGGCTACTGCCGCAGCCTCTATGTTAAGTATGCCGAGCGCGGCGCTGAGCGCCTCAACCTGCTCTTCTCGCCCGAGTTCCTGCGCGAGAGCAAGGCACTGGAGGATAACCTCTACCCCTCACGTATCATCGTTGGTGTGCCTAAAGTGATCGAGGGCGAGGGCTTCAGCCAGGAGAACGATGCCATAACACGCCTCGCCGACAGCGCGAAGCTGGAGCAGACGGCATGCCTCTTCGCCGAGCTACTGCAGCAGGGGGCTATCAAGGAGGATATACCGGTGCTCTTCATGGGCGTTAAGGAGGCCGAGGCTGTTAAGCTCTTTGCTAATACCTACCTTGCACTGCGCGTGAGCTACTTCAACGAGCTGGATACCTACGCCGAGATGAAGGGTCTCGACTCGCGCGCCATCATCGAGGGTGTGGGTCTCGACCCACGCATTGGCACCCACTATAACAACCCCTCGTTCGGCTATGGCGGCTACTGCCTGCCGAAGGATACGAAACAGCTCTTGGCCAACTATGAGGCGGTGCCACAGAATATGATGACGGCGATTGTGGAGAGCAACCGCACACGTAAGGACTATATCGCCGACCAGGTGCTGCGCAAGGCGGGCTACTACACGGGGTCGAGCGCCTGGGATGCTACGAAGGAGAGGGAGGTCACCGTGGGCGTCTACCGCCTGACGATGAAGTCGGGCTCGGATAATTTCCGCCAGTCGTCGATACAGGGCGTTATGAAGCGCATCAAGGCCAAGGGCGCGAGGGTCATCATCTACGAGCCCACGTTGGAGAGCGGCACGACGTTCTTCGGCTCGGAGGTCGTCAACGACCTTGCGAGGTTCAAGCGCGAGAGCGACGCCATCATCGCCAACCGCCACCACAGCGACCTTGCGGATGTAACAGAGAAGCTCTACACCCGCGATTTGTTTAGACGAGATTAAGTTCATCCAATATGTCAAGAGTCTCAGACTTCATTTCAAGACTAAGGCAGAGTCAACTATTTAGTGACTCGTTATGGGCACTATTAGGTAGCGCTATCGGCAAGGGATTAGCGCTACTATCAGGCATTGTTGTTGCTCGACTACTTGGCAGTGAGACATACGGAGAGTATGGCACCATCAGAAATACTCTTATGATGATTGCCATATTTTCAACAATGGGTCTCGGCTACTCAGCAACCAAATATATCGCAGAGAGCAGAGCCACAGGCAACCATAGCCGCATTGTTGCTACTCATCGTATTGCAACAATCATCACCAAAATAGTCAGTTGTTTTATTGCTATCCTACTGGTCATCGTAGCTAAGGATGTTGCAATATGGATAGATGCCCCACATCTTGCTGGAGCACTACGGCTATCTGCCATCGCCATTATCTTCAATGCTATAAACACCACTCAAGCAGGAGAGCTTGCAGGTTTTAGTGCATATAAAGCCCTTGCAAAGAATAACGCAATAGCCGGCATAGTCACATTCTTTACAAGCATAATACTCACCTACTATCAGGGGTTCAATGGAGCTATCATAGCATTAATCCTGTCGCTTTTCGTTAATGTTGTGCTCAACAACAGAAGCATAAAAAAATGTATTGGGAAATACAACCAAAAGGAGGATATCGACAGCCAATACATCAAAGAGATTATAAGGTTCTCCATCCCCATAGCCCTACAAGAGAGCCTTTATGCCATCACTAATTGGCTAGGCATATTTCTACTAATCAAACTTGCAGGCTACACGGAACTTGGTCTATACTCCGCAGCAATGCAGTGGATGGCGGTCATCCTATTTATCCCAGGGGCATTGCGCAATGTTGCACTATCCCACTTCTCAGCGACAAATAACGATCGTCAACGCACTAATGCCATACTTCGCAAGATTTTGCTTGTCAACTTCATTGCAACCTTTGTTCCATTTGTAGTGATATTTGCTCTATCGGGTTGGATTGAAACTATCTATGGTGCGAGTTTCGAAGGTCTACAACCGATACTAAATATTTGTGTGTTTACGGCCATTGTTAGTAGTCTGAGCAATGTGCTCACCCAAGAGTTTATATCGCAGGGCAAAAACTGGTTTCTATTCTTTTCACGCCTACTGCGTGATGTGGGAACACTTATTACTGCCTATTTTGTGATTACGAAATTTTCATATGGTGCTATTTCGATGACATCGACCTTCTTAGTGTTTCAAATATTATATCTGGTAATACTATCTGTACTATATACTCATAGGAAATGAATCTCTCAGCAATAAAGACATATCCATTTACCATCTTAATGAGTGTGTGCATCGCTATACTAATTATGCATCACACCATAGGATCCATCACACACCTATCCTCAGTTACTACATTTGTATCTCTACTGAGTGTATGTTTTATATTAAGTGTTGCAGAGGGTTCAAGAGTTAGCAAACTCTTTATGCTGTATATTGCATATCTTGGAATTACGCTGCTGATTCTTGACCCCCCAAGTATATTTAGTCCTTGGATGCGATTTATGCTATTTGTAGGTGTTCTTGCAATAGCCTCACCACTATTTCAAAACACCTTTCTCAGCGTATTTCGACGATACTGCTTATATACCATTTTGGCTATTTGCATTGCCATATCTATCATATCGTTTATATTCTTCTTTATGGGTATAAACCTTATGGAGTATACCGCAAATTTAGAGTTCTACGATAAGGGTGGTCTATTCGGAGGATTAGCAAACCACTCCATTGTTCTCGGCATTGTTAGCGGTATAAGCATTTGCACACTTCTATTTCTTGGTATTACCAAGAGGTGGTGGTGGCTTATTCTTATAATTCCTTGCGTAGGTTCACTGCTATTTGCTGCATCGCGAGGAGCTGTCGGAGCAACAATAGTTGGTGCAATAGCAATATTAATCGCCTCACGTAAATACTCTAACAGTCGAACTAAAATTTGGGTTATACTGCTTACGACCATTGCGGCGATGTTTTATGTTTCCAATAATACCAACATTATGGATGGCATCAACTCAAAGAGTGTAGATAGGTCATCAAGCTTCTTTGAATCGCGAGAGGATAAGGTAAATTATCGCATCGAAGAGTTCCAAGAGAGTCCAATTATAGGCATTGGCTTTTCGACCATATCACTCCACGGTGGCGATGAAATAGATATACAGAGTGGTAGAATCGAACCAGGTTCATCGTGGTTCTCATTGCTATCTATGACAGGTATTATAGGATTCATTTTCTTCATAAGCATCATATACAAATGCTTCCGGGCGCAAATCAATAACAGTTCGCAATATAATATATTATTAATTGGGTTATTACTATTCTTTGTAGTTAGTCTATTTTCTGAAGGCTATGTTTTTGCAGCAGGAAGCCCCTTGTGTTTTATGCTCTGGCTGCTTATTGGCAATTGTTTAGATTAAAATAATTTTATGCCTATTTAATTATGAATACTAAAAAATTATATATCATTTCACTCATCTTCAAACTTCTACCAATAAGCCGTTGCCATAAGTTTAAGGCAAGACTATTGCGTTGGTGCGGAGCTAAGGTCGGGAAAGATGTTGAGATTTTTTCAACAGCACGTATTATAGGTGATGGAGATTTAGAAATAGGAAACAACGTATTTATTGGGTGCGACGCTATTATATCGTGTAACAAAGGTTCAAAGATAATACTAGAAGATCACACCATAGTAGGTATGAGAGCCATATTGGTAACAGGGTTTCATCCAATTACTCCAGATGGTCCACGAATCATAAGCTATGAGGGGACATGTAGCACTATTCGAGTATGTAAAGGCGCAAGTTGTGGGACAAGTTCAATAATACTTCCAGGCATCACCGTTGGCGAAATGGCTCACGTTGCAGCAGGTAGCGTTGTCACAAAAGATGTTATGCCATATATGCGCGTGGCTGGTAACCCCGCAAAACCTATTAGAAATCTCAAAACCAATGAAAGAGTTCTATCATAAAATCATCATTACCAACCTTCCCTCATTCTACAAGATAAATCTATACAACGAGATTAATAGACATTGTAGAGTGCTTGTCGTATATACGAATGATGGGGCACAAGGTCGTAATAACGACTTTTTCAAAGGAGAGGCTCAGTTCGATTATGTAGCTCTCAAGAGTAATAAGTTTGTAAGAATTTTTCAACTTATAAAGATTATTTCCAAGATAAAGCACGACGAGCTGATACTTAGTGGCTGGGACTCATTACCATTGTGGATAGGAGCTATCACATCTCCAAAACGAAAAAATGCTTTAGTCATTGAGTCAAGCTATATAGAGTCATCAACAGAGGGATTCAAGGGCTTCATAAAGCGAAGATTTGTGGGTCGCATATCAAAGGTATATGCATCGGGTGCTGCACAACGCAAAGTCACTGATACTCTCGGCTTCAAGGGTAAGACAATCATTACTAAAGGAGTTGGAGTTTTCAACTATATTAAGCAGCCACCATACACCCCACGACAAGAGGTCAAAAATTTTCTCTATGTCGGAAGACTTACAAAGGTGAAGAACCTTGAATTCCTAATAGGTAAATTTAATAACCACCCCGAGCTAACGCTTACGATTATTGGTTTTGGTGAATTGGAAGATAGTTTACTCTCTATAGCAAAGCCTAATATTAAATTCTTAGGAGCAATAGACAACGACAAACTACACTCATACTATCAAGATGCTGATGTATTCATACTTCCCTCGTTATGTGAGCCATGGGGTTTAGTAGTTGAGGAGGCTCTAAACAACGGCACGCCAGTTATGGTTAGCGATAGAGTGGGGTGTGCCGAGGAGATTATAACCCCTGATAATGGAGTTATTTTCTCACTCGATCCCGACAACTTTGAGCAGCAGCTATCCAAAATAAGAGATATATCGACATACAATCGTATGCGACAAAGTATTGCGACAATGGACTTCGCAGCGATTGAAGAGTACCAAGTTAAGTGCTACTTATAACTATGCCACGACTCCTTCAGATAAACTCAACGGCTAATTGGGGCTCAACAGGTAAGATTGCCGAGCAGATAGGTGAGCGCGCCATCGCCCACGGCTGGGAGAGCTATATAGCCTACGGTAGGGCTGCTAATAATAGCAGCTCCACCCTTATACGCATTGGTAGTCTCCTAAGCCAGGCGTGGCACCTCATGCAAACACGCCTCTTCGATAGACACGGACGAGGGTCAAAGTATGCAACCAAAGAGCTAATTCGTAGAATTGAAGAGCTTAAGCCCGATATCATACACCTACACAACATCCACGGCTACTACATAAACTACCCCATACTTTTCAAGTACCTAAATAGTACCAACATACCTGTTGTATGGACCCTACACGACTGCTGGGCCTTTACAGGACACTGCGCCCACTATATGAATTGCGGATGCACAAAGTGGCAACAAGAGTGCAACAACTGCCCCAACAAGAAGGTATATCCCAAGGCACTGATAGACAACTCCAAGTACAATTATCGACACAAACAACAACTATTCACATCTCGTGCTAATAGACTGATTATCACGCCAGTATCTCAATGGCTCGCAGACCAGGTGAGGAGTTCGTTCTTAGCTAATAGCCACATAAACCATATATACAATGGAATAGACACCGATGTATTTAGCTTTATCGGCACTAACTCTGTTCGCAAAAGATATAGTATCGAAGCTCAGTATATCATCGTAGCTGTAGCATCTGTATGGGATGAGAACAAAGGTCTTCACGATATTCTCTCACTATGCACCATACTACCAACCGGATATACCATTATAGTTGTTGGGTTAAACAATAGGCAAACTAAAGATTTACCTGGCAATGTTGTTGCTATACCGCGCACTAACTCTCAAGAGGAACTTGCCGAGATATATTCGTGTGCAGATGTTGTATTAAGCACCTCTCATCAAGAGACTTTTGGCCTAACTATCGCCGAAGGTATGGCCTGTGGAGTACCAGCCATAGTCTATAATACAACTGCACTACCAGAACTTATAACCCCCGACACGGGTATTGTTGTTGAGCAGGGCGATATCAAGGGCATAGCGCAAGCCATAGAGACTATTTGCGCCAAAGGTAAGGGGCACTTCACACAGGCCTGTCGTAGACGAGCAGTGGAGAATTTCGATAAAATTAGATGTTTTGAAAAATACATCGCACTTTATGATGATTTATTAGCCAAAAAGTTGTAACTTTATTAATCGCTTAACTATGCGCTGACCATATTATGGTGGAATATGAGCGCCATAGACCAAAACTATAAATTACTATACAGCCAATGCCCAAACTACTACAAATAAACACAACCGCGAACTGGGGCTCGACAGGTAAGATCGCCGAGCAGATCGGCGTGTGCGCCATGGCGCAGGGGTGGGAGAGCTACCTTGCGTATGGATACTACATTAACCCCAGCAAATCACAGATCATTAAGGTGGGCTCGAAATGGGGCATTCGATGGCACCGTAAGCTCGCTCGCTACTGGAAGGGCGATGGCCGAGGCTCGATACTCGCCACACGAAAGCTAATCAAGCAGATAGATGCCATAAAGCCCGACATCATACATCTGCACAACATACACGGCATATACCTCAACTACCCCATACTCTTCGACTATCTCAACTCGATAGATACGCCCGTAGTATGGACCTTGCACGACTGCTGGGCCATCACCGGTCGTTGTGCTCACTTCGAGCCCGCTGGATGCTCGCGTTGGAAGACAGGATGTGGCAGTTGCCCCGCACCACTATCCTACCCCAAGTCGAAGTTCTTCGACTGGTCGGCGCACAACTACAACCTTAAAAAGCGACTATTCACCACTAAGCGCAACATACACCTCATACCCGTATCCAACTGGTTGAAGAATTATGTCGGCGAGTCGTTCCTCAAGGATTGCAACTCTACGACAATACACAACGGCGTGGATATCGACCTCTTTAGCCCCACGGTTGATGAGACACTCCCCGTGAACAAGGGTAAGCACCTTATCATCGGCGTAGCCTCGCAGTGGAGCGCAAGCAAGGGCTTCGACGACTTCATAAAACTGCGAAAGTTACTCGATCCTGCGCAGTACGACATAACACTCATAGGCCTCAACGACGAGCTTATCAGGGCTCTTCCCGAGGGCATCACAGGCATCAAGCGCACGCAGAGCGTCAAGGAGCTCGCATCCTACTACACCGCAGCCTCGGTATTCGTGAACCCTACGTACTCAGACAACTACCCCACAACAAACCTTGAGGCCATGGCATGTGGCACGCCGGTGATTACATACATGACAGGCGGTAGCCCCGAGGCTATAACTGAAGAAACGGGTGTGGTCATCAAGCAAGGCGATATAACAGCCTTAGCTGCAGGTATCGAGGATATGTGTAACAAGGGCAAGGCATACTACGCGGAGGCGTGTCGCAGGCGCGCTGAAGAGCACTTCGACAAGGAGAGATGCTTCAACGCCTACATCCAGCTATACAACGAATTATTAACTAACAAATAGATATAATTATGTCAATCTTCAAAGACAAAATCCTACTTATTACAGGTGGTACAGGAAGTTTTGGTAACGCCGTGCTTCGCCGCTTTCTAACGAGCGATATCAAGGAGATTCGCATCTTCTCACGTGATGAGAAGAAGCAAGATGATATGCGTCACCACCTCCAGGCGCAATACCCCGAGGTATCATCCAAGGTGAAGTTCTACATTGGCAACGTGCGCGAGAAGAGCTCCGTAGATGTAGCCATGCGTGGCGTCGACTATGTCTTCGCGGCGGCAGCACTCAAGCAGGTGCCCTCGTGCGAGTTCTTCCCCATGGAGGCGACCATGACAAACGTCATCGGCACCAACAACGTACTCCTCTCGGCTATTGAGCATGGCGTGAAGAATGTCGTTGTGCTCTCTACCGACAAGGCGGCATACCCGATCAACGCCATGGGTATATCTAAGGCTCTCATGGAGAAGGTAGCCATTGCCAAGGGTCGTGAGCTCGGTCAGGGTGCTGCGACAACCATCTGCTGCACACGCTACGGCAATGTTATGGCGAGCCGCGGCTCGGTTATTCCATTGTGGGTAGAGCAGATGGAGCAGGGCAAGCCTATCACCATCACCGACCCCAACATGACACGCTTCATGATGACGCTCGACGATGCTGTGGACCTCGTTATCTACGCCTTTACGCATGGCGAGAATGGCGATCTCTTCGTGCAGAAGGCCCCAGCGGCAACCCTCGATGTGCTTGCCGAGGCTCTCAAGCAGACATACGCAAAGGTGGATCCGAAGTATGCCACTACCGAGGTGCGTGTCATTGGCACACGCCACGGCGAGAAGCTATACGAGACACTTGTCACACGCGAGGAGATGGCCAAGGCTATCGACATGGGCGACTACTACCGCATCCCATGCGACAATCGCGACCTGAACTACGATAAGTTCTTCACAAATGGCAATGAGGAGGTCTCTAAGATTGAGGATTACCACTCACATAACACACGTCGTCTGGATGTTGAGGGCATGAAGGAGCTACTTCTCAAGCTACGCTTCATCCGCGAGGACCTTGGTCTTCAGCCACGTTCTAAGGCGCGCGAAATCCGTTCAGAGTAGAGCTATGAGTGATATTCGCGTCGTCCAGGGGGAGATATTTCAGGATCATCGTGGTCAGATAAGCTCTCTGAACAACTTCCACTTCGAGGGTGTGCGTAGGTGCTACGTCATCCACCACCCCGATGAGAGTGTCATACGCGGCTGGCATGGACATCAGCACGAGAGGAAGTGGTTCTACTGCATCAAGGGCTCCTTCACATTGGCTCTTGTCAAGGTCGATAATTGGGAGAACCCCTCGCCAGAGCTCACGGCCGAGATCTTCGAGCTCAACGAGTCGGAGAGTAAGATTGTCTGCGTGCCTGCGGGCTATGCTAACTGCCTTAAGGCCAATACTCCAGGCTCCATCCTCGAGGTCTTCTCCGACAAGACGCTCGCGGAGGCGGTGCATGATAGCTGGCGCTACGATAGCAACATGTGGGTTGACTGGTCACAATATAAATAATGGGAGGCTATGAAAATATTAGTTACTGGAGCCAAGGGTTTTGTTGGCAAGAACCTTGTTGCCGAGCTTGAGAACATACGTCAGGGCAAGGCAAAACACTATGGCGATATATCTGTGTCGGAGATATACGCCTTCGACATAGACTCTACCGAGGAGGAGCTTGATAGCTACTGCGCGCAAGCCGACTTTGTCTTTAACCTCGCGGGCGTAAATCGCCCACAGAACAACGAGGAGTTCATGGCGGGCAACTTCGGCTTTGCATCGACGCTTCTCGACACCCTGCGACGACATGGTAATACCGCCCCTGTCATGCTCTCCAGCTCTATTCAGGCGACACTCATAGGTCGCTATGGTGAGTCGGACTATGGCAAGAGCAAGCTTGCGGGCGAGGAGCTATTCTTCGACTACAGCGCCCAGACAGGTGCTAAGGTGTTGGTATATCGCTTTCCCAACCTCTTTGGTAAGTGGTGCCGCCCTAACTATAATAGTGCCGTTGCCACCTTCTGCAACAACATCGCCAACGACCTACCTATTCAGGTCAACGACCGCTCAACACAGCTCGAGCTCCTATACATCGACGACCTTGTTGCCGAGATGATTGCCGCACTCAAGGGCGAGGAGCACCACTGCGAGTTCGAGGGCATAGAGACGGTGTTAACACCCGAGGGACGCTACTGCGCAGTGCCCACCACACACAAGGTGACCTTAGGCGAGATTGTCGACCTTCTCGACGAGTTCAAGGCGCAACCCTCGACACTACGAATGCCCGAGATTCGCGAGGGGTCCTTTGCCAAGAAGCTATACTCAACATATCTATCCTACCTACCCAAGGAGAGGGTCGCCTTCCCGTTGAAGATGAATATCGACGAGCGCGGCAGCTTCACCGAGCTTATCAAGTCGGCGGGCGTTGGTCAGGTGAGCATCAACATCTCAAAGCCGGGCATTACCAAGGGGCAACACTGGCACCACACCAAGTGGGAGCAGTTTATTGTTGTTGCTGGCGAGGCTCTTATTCAGCAGCGCAACATCCTCACCAACGAGGTGTTGGAGTGGCGCGTAAACGGAAAGAAGATAGAGGCTGTGCAGATGCTGCCAGGCTATACACATAACATTATAAACCTCTCTGATACAGAGGACTTAGTGACCGTGATGTGGTGTAACGAGTGTTTCGACCCAGCGCGCCCCGACACATATTTCGAACCAGTAGTTAAATAAGCAAATAATAGTATGGATATTAAACTCGACTACTCAGAGGTAAAGTTTGCAGATAATGGCAAGCTAAAGCTACTTATCATCGTTGGCACACGCCCCGAGATTATACGTCTCGCTGCCGTAATTAACAAGTGTCGCAAATATTTCGACTGTATCTTAGCACATACAGGTCAGAACTACGACTACAACCTCAACGGCGTATTCTTCAAGGACCTCAAGCTCAAGGATCCAGAGGTATATATGGATGCCGTTGGCGATGATCTCGGCGCGACGATGGGTAATATCATCAACGCCTCATACAAGCTTATGGTGGCCACCAAGCCCGATGCCGTGCTCGTGTTGGGCGATACCAACTCATGCCTCTCGGTTATTGGTGCTAAGCGTCTTCACATCCCCATCTTCCATATGGAGGCGGGCAACCGATGCTTCGACGAGTGCCTCCCCGAGGAGACAAACCGCCGTATCGTAGATATTATCTCGGATGTAAACCTCTGCTATTCGGAGCATGCACGCCGCTACCTCAACGCCTCGAGCGTGGCTAAGGAGCGCACATATGTCACAGGCTCACCTATGGCCGAGGTGCTACATAACAACCTCGCCGACATTGAGGCATCGGACATACACGCTCGCCTCGGCTTGGAGAAGGGCAAGTATATCCTTCTCTCGGCGCACCGCGAGGAGAATATCGATACCGAGAAGAACTTCACATCGCTCTTCACCGCCATCAACCGCATGGCTGAGAAGTACGATATGCCGATCCTATACTCATGCCACCCTCGCTCACGCAACCGATTGGCTGCCAGCGGCTTCGAGCTCGATAAGCGCGTCATCCAGCATGAGCCTCTCGGCTTCCACGACTACAACTGCTTGCAGATGAACGCCTTTGCTGTGGTTAGCGACAGCGGTACTCTTCCCGAGGAGAGCTCATTCTTCACATCCATAGGCAAGGCGTTCCCAGCTGTATGTATCCGCACCTCAACCGAGCGCCCCGAGGCTTTGGACAAGGGTTGCTTCATCCTTGCCGGCATCGACACAGCATCGCTCCTACAGGCTGTAGAGACCGCCGTTGAGATGGTTAAGGAGGGCGACAATGGCATTCCTGTGCCCAACTATGTTGACGAGAACGTATCGACCAAGGTTGTTAAACTTATTCAATCCTACACAGGCGTAGTAAATAAAATGGTTTGGAGGAAGTAGCTATGGCTAAACGTGTTCTTCTTGTAGCTCAGAACTTCTATCCCGAATTTTTCAAGAGTAACGACATCGCATCCGACCTTGTGGCACGAGGCTACAAGGTCGATGTGCTGGCAGGCATTCCCAACTACCCCGAGGGTGTCTTCTATAAGGGCTATGGCATCTTCCGCCGCCGCGTAGATGACTACAACGGCGCCAAGGTCTATCGCGTCTACCAGATACCCCGCGGTCGCAAGCCTGGCGCCATGCGACTATCGCTCAACTACCTATCCTTCGCCTTCTGCTCCACCTTTTGGGTGCTCTTCTTCCTCATCTTTAAGAGGAAGTATGATGCGATCGTTGTGCACCAGACATCGCCCATTACACAGGCGTGGCCAGCACTGTTACTCGGAAGACTACGACGCACGCCTATATATACATGGGTGCTCGATATATGGCCAGACTCGGTCATGGCATTTATGAGCAAGCCGCGCAAGATCATAAGCACACCTCTCAACTGGTTCACCAACAGGGTATATCGCCGTTCGCGACGCATCCTTATCAGCTCACCCATGTTCAGGGAGCTTGTAAATCGCGACCACAACTACGACGACAAGATTGTCTACTACCCCAATTGGTGCGAGGATATACTATCGATGGAGGATAGGGAGGTGCCCAAGCTCGATGATGGTTTCCGCATCATGATGGCTGGCAACCTGTCGGATGCCACTGGCTTGGAGGGTGTTGTGGAGGTGATCAAGCGCACTAAGGTAAATAGTAGCATCAAGTGGACCTTTGTTGGTGGCGGCAACCGCGAGGCATGGCTGCGCGAGACAATTCATAGGGAGGGGCTAACGGATTGCTGCTCGGTATTGGGACGATACCCCTTCGAGTGCATGGCAAGCCTACACAAGCAGGCAGATATCATGTTTATCAGCCTAAAGCCAACGACCTATAACCACCTAAATGCCACCATACCAGCGCGTCTGCAATCCTACATCGCCGCAGGCAAGCCTATTGTCGGCATGATTGGCGAGGGCGTCACCAAGCTCGTCGACGAGATCAACTGCGGCAGATGCGTCGAGGCTGGCGATGTGGAGGGGTGCGCCAAACTAATTCTACAGCTTGCCGATAACACCGCGCAACTGAAGGCATGGGGCGAAAATGCTCGCCGCTACTACGTTGAGCACTACACCCGAGAGCGATGCATAGATAACTTAGTGGATATAACCCTTAAGGGAGGTTCTATAAATTAGGTCGAGATGATTTTGAAGAGTATTCAAAAACAGTCGAAATAGAATTTTCCGAGACAACGAAAACCTTATTACTAATTTATAGAACCTCCCTTAAATGAAGATAAGCGCAATTAACGAGCATAAGGCACAGGTGGTGATGCACCTCGTGCGTGTAGCCCTAAATGGGGGCGACAAATATGATCACGCCCTGCTACGCAACAACCCCATTTGCTGGGAGGAGGTATGCCGTCTTGCGGCAGCCCAGGGGGTGTTAGCTATAGCGTGGGATGGTGTCGTGGAGCTGCAGAGGTGTGGCATCATCGATGAGAGCATAGCCCTGCCTCGTGAGCTACGCCTCAAGTGGGCATACAACGTCGAGCGCGTCGAGAGACGCTATAGGAAGCAACGCTCGGCGCTCGCACAGATTAGCCGTATGCTCAGCGAGCATGATATTCGCGTAGCGCCACTCAAGGGCTACGGACTCAGCCTATGCTACCCCATACCGGAGCATCGCACGTGCAGCGACATCGACATATG
Source organism: Alistipes sp. (assembly GCA_045652985.1). Taxonomy (GTDB): domain Bacteria; phylum Bacteroidota; class Bacteroidia; order Bacteroidales; family Rikenellaceae; genus Alistipes. Next base: position 40,117 of record JAZOLM010000057.1, read on the forward strand.
GCTCTTCGGAAAGCAGAAGCAAGCCGACGATATACTACGCTCACAATACAATATTGCCATAGACGAGGATAAGCACCACCACACCATATTCTACATAGATGGTGTCATGGTTGAGAACCACTACGACTTCCTCAACATCGAGGCGCACCACTCCAGTCGCGCTATTGAGAGCTATCTTAAGGAGGAGTCGGCGACAAGCAACGAGGTGCTGATGATCGATGACGCAACCATATATCTACCATCGATCGATTGTCACGCCCTCTTCCTGTTGCGCCACGCGGCATCACACTTCGCAGCTGTTGAGATTGTGCTACGCCACATTCTCGACTGGGGATTGTTCGTAAAGCGCTACCATGCACAAATCGACTGGGAAAGGCTACGAGCCATTTGCCGCGAGCAGCATATGGAGCAATTCCTCGATGCCATGAATGCCCTCGCTGCCGAGGTGTGCGACATTGATATAGCCCTTATGCCAAATACGGAGCGCCGCGAGGCTCTCGAGACACGTGTTCTCAACGACATCCTCGAGCCCGAGTTCAAAGAAAAAAAGCCTGAGCGCGGCACTCTACGCATCATTCTCTTCAAGCTACGCCGCTGGTGGGCGAACCGATGGAAACATAGGCTTGTCTACCGTGACTCTCTCCTACACTCCTTTATCACCCAGACATGGAGTCACATACGAAAGCCTAAGGGGATAAAAGCCTAACACCAACTATCTCCCCAAGATTAAGATGTACACTAAACCCATTACCCAACAAAACCCCTCGGCGATCATCTTCTGTCTCGACTGCTCCACCTCCATGCAGGAGCTTGTGGAGTTCAACGAGAGAGTAATGAGCAAAGCCTCGGTAGTCAGCATGATTACCAATATTATGATTGACGAGCTGATAATACGCTCCTCACGTCATAACCGCCTACGCCACTACTACGATGTTGCCGTTATCGGCTACCACGGGAGCAGCATCGAAAATCTCCTCGGTGGCGAGCGTATTGAGTTTACGCCTATCACCAAGTTCGATGAGCTAAGCCCCAAGCAACGCGACTACTGCTTCAAGCAGCACCTGTCCAATGGCGATGTTACCTATGCCAACTTCATCACGCACGACTGGATAGAGCCTATCAGCGAGGGTAAGACGCCTATGTATGAGGCTCTTGTCGAGGTATATAGGCTTGTCGACGAGTGGTGCTGCATGCACAATCATCGCAACAGCTTCCCACCAATCATCTTTCATATCACCGATGGCAATGCGACGGATGCCAGCACCGCAGAGCTCCTTAGCATCGCGGAAGAGATTAAGCAGACGCATACCAACGACGGCAATACCCTCCTTGTCAACGTTCACATTGGCTCGGGCGAGGAGTATTGCAGCCGCGGTGCTCTATTTCCAGACGCCATAGATAGGCATAGCGCATCAGAGCAGATGGCAGCCCTCTTTGCCATGTCGAGCGAGGCTCCCAAATCTCTTGTGCATCAGCTGCCTACGACCAACGTCACAAGTGGAGAACAACCACCGCGACTTGTAGCCTATAACATCTCGCCATGTGAACTACTCAACATCGTTAACATAGGCTCAGAGAGCATTAGAGAGTAGCAACGCGATGGATAGATGTTCACTATTTGAGTTTCGCAACGCTCTGAGCATGCCCTACAAGATGCTATCTTCGCTGAGGCATATTGAGGTAGACACCACAACGCTCACACGCTCAAAGTATTTTGCCGAGTGCCACATAACGGATATGGGGCGCCCGGCATTGTTATATGCACCCATCGAGCGCGAGTCACTGCTCATGACACACCACGCCCACGTGGCACTACACGACGCCTATGAGCGAGGCTTCCCTAAGATTGTGGTGCACGCCAACGAGATGCTACACCTAAACACCTCTAAAATGCAGCTCGACGTCGACTCTCGATGCACACTTATGTTGGAGTACCTCCCCGAGGGCGATCTGCTGGAGGTGGCAATCAACACCATGAGCCGCAAGGAGCTACTCGAGGGTCTTGAGTGGCTCGATGCTACACTCCGCGAGTGCGATATTAGCCATAACAACCTGACGCCACGAAACATCATCGTCGATAGGACTAAGCGCTGGCTACCCATACGACAATACTATACCAAACGTGGCTATGGCGGCGATAAAGTGGCTTTGGGAGAACTACGCGAGCTGATATATAAACATACCACGCCCACTGCCGAGATAGCCCCCTCAACCCTTGGGGCATGGTATAAGGAGCCAACGCACCCCATCGATGCCTACTATGAGGGTCGTAGGCGATGCCAGACCGAGCGCGGCATAGGCTTCGAGGATGAGTATGGCGTGATGGTTGTCGAGGATAAATACCTGTGGGCGAGCGACTTTATGGAGAACCGCGCCATGGTGCGTACCAAGGATAACCGCATGGACGTAATCGACCGTATGGGTCGGGAGATTATACCTCCGATATATGATAGCCTGCGCTACTCGGTGGATAGCGGTAGGACGATTGTTGTGTGCAATGATATGTGCGCGGTGTTCAACTACAACGGCCAGCAGATAACTCCGTGGGTGGCCAAGGCGAAGATCGACAAATTGTAAACTACGGAGCACCGGTGACGCGGCCTTATCGCGACAAATAATTTGTTGTTAGAAGGTTGTAGATGCAACGCTCGGCAAAAAAAACGCGGATGGGCTGTACTTGGCGTACTGCCCATTCGCGTTTATTTTTGTTAGCGGCAGCAGATGCTGCCTTATCACAACAAATTACCGTTGTAATGCTCTCCACAGCATATCCTTAAGCTGCGTAATATTCATATTCGCCACAGATGATATGAATATCGACTCAATGCCCTCTGGTAGGTGCGCCTTCATCTGCTCGATAAGCTCATCGTCGAGCATATCGCACTTTGTGACGGCTAACAGACGCTCCTTGTCCAAGAGTTCGGGGTTGTACTGCGTAAGCTCGCCAAGTAGGATCTCATAGTCGGCAGCGATGTCGTCGCTATCGGCAGGCACCATGAAGAGAAGCACCGAGTTACGCTCGATATGTCGTAGGAAGCGTGTACCAAGACCTCGTCCCTCGTGCGCACCCTCGATGATACCTGGGATGTCCGCCATGACAAATGAGTGGTCGTCGCGCACCGAGACGATGCCCAAGTTAGGCTCGAGCGTTGTAAAGGCGTAGTTGGCGATCTTTGGTTTTGCGGCAGATACCACAGAGAGGAGTGTCGACTTACCGGCATTGGGGAAGCCCACAAGACCTACGTCTGCCAACACCTTAAGCTCGAGGATGAAGGCGCCCTCAGCACCCTCCTCGCCTGGCTGCGCATAGCGTGGCGTCTGGTTTGTTGCTGTGCGGAAGTGCCAGTTGCCAAGACCACCGCGACCACCCTTCAAGAGTACGAGCTGCTCGCCATGCTCGGTCACCTCACCCACAACCTCGGTATATGTCTCGCCCGTCTCCTCGTCGGTGAACACCTGCTTGGCAACTGTGCCAAGGGGTACGGGGATAATGATATCCTTAGCGTCGGCACCTGTTGAGCGTGCGCCGTGACCATTCTCGCCATCCTCGGCAAACTGGTGACGCTTGTACTTTAGGTGTATGAGTGTCCAGTACTGGCTGTCGCCCTGGAGGATGATGCTACCACCCTTGCCGCCATCACCACCATCGGGGCCACCGAAGGCTACGAACTTCTCGCGGCGGAAGTGACACGAGCCAGCACCGCCATGTCCTGAGCGGGCAAATATCTTTACATAATCGACAAAATTCGAACCTGCCATATCTTCATTATATAACGTTACGCCGCAAAGGTACGAAATAAATCGCAAACGACAAAAAGCTACCTAATACCAGCTGTAGATATAATGCGACCGAATATATTTTAACAATACCACATTTTGTCGATTACGTCATAACATATTGATAATCATAATTAGCCCCTATTCATAATCATCTGCAGTTTTCCTGATAAGCACATCATACGTTTGCACCATATCAGTGTCAAGAGTAATAGTTATGTGTAATCGCTTAAGTAGATTGCCATCGGGACAATCGTCGCATATAAGTAGGAACTCGGTGTTAATAAACCACATATCGCTCTCTGTAAGCTGCGCCAATGCTTTCTGCTCCCACACCACTCTTGACTCGGCAGTAAAGCCACTATCTACAAAGTGTCTATAGGTACCATATTTAACATCAAATATGTCGTTTAACGAACTCCCAGCAGGATGATCATCATCCCATGCTGATTGTGTAGTAATCTCGATGCTTCGTATAGATTCAGCATATGCAATATCCTCACTATTCACCACCTCCCAATCACTCTTCGTATCGCCATACTTCCCCTTGATTTTATCATACGTCTCTCCATCTTCAACATTCGCAGCGATAGTAGCCCTATTACCCGGCGTTGTGAAGAGTTTTATTGTCAACGTCGATCCATCCACCTGAGAAGAGATTTGTGTTTGGTCGTTAATATGGTGATATTCATATATAAATCCGGCTTTGGGTTCCTCAGCTATATCAGGAGGACTCCAATCGACAAAGAGTCCGGCGATCTCCCAACAACTCGTCAAAAGCACCAGAATAGATATATATAACACTGTATATTTCAGTCCCCTCATACCTATTGCACGATTATAATATTAAACATCCATGTATACTTAAACTCATCTTCAGATGCCAATGGAGATATAGTTATATCCTTAGTGCGACTGTTTGCATCTTCATAGACATCCTCTGACTTGAAGCAATCTCTAAAATACCAGCCGTTTCCAGATCTGTTAATCGGATCGCTGGTTGAAGCATACGCTACGAAACTGCTCATCGAGAAAATGAACATCATTGCTAAGAGTAGAACTGATCTTTTCATAAAGGCTATATTTTAAGTTAGTTTCTACCACAAATTTACTGACAATTTCGCCACAATGCAAATTTTTCACCACAAAAAATCTCCCCTGAGCACTCTTCAACATATTGGTTTTCAATAACTTAGCCGGGATGAAAATTTAAAAATTTCTCATCGCTGATAATCAGATAGTTACACGCTTGACGCCGGAATTCTACAACATATAATTCTAATAATCAACGAATTAAATCTTCACCCATATAAGAAAATCTTGCAATTTCGCCACATATTGCGTTAATTTGGGCAGTATAAGTTTGTATGGGTTAATGTGCGGTAGTTGAAAGATTTCTACGGCGTTGCTATTTGGGCGAGAGCCATCTTGTTATCAAAAGAGGGTTGTAGTTGTCTACCTTATTATCAAAATTAAGCTTAATTGTCAGAGTGGTGTAGCAGTGGCGATGACATGAAAAAACTCCGGATGGGCTGTACTTAGACGTACTGCCCATTCGGAGTTTTGATTGAAGCGTCGCTGATGCGCCGCTATCACAATTAAGCCTTGTTATCAGAACCAAGAACCTCCTTAATCTTGTGAATATAGAGCTTCTTCATGTTGTCGCGAGCTGGGCCGAGGTACTTACGTGGGTCGAACTCTGCTGGCTTGTTAGCGAATACCTCGCGTACGGCAGCGGTCATGGCAAGACGTGAGTCAGAGTCGATGTTGATCTTGCATACAGCGCTCTCGGAAGCCTTGCGGAGCTGCTCCTCAGGAATACCTACGGCAGCCTTGAGGGCTCCGCCGAACTTGTTGATAGTGTCCACCTCGTCCTGTGGCACTGATGATGTGCCGTGGAGAACGATAGGGAAGCCAGGAAGCTGCTTCTCGATAGCTGCGAGCACGTCGAAAGCGAGTGGTGGAGGTACAAGACGACCTGTCTGTGGGTCGAGAGTACACTGCTCAGGGGTGAACTTGAAGGCACCGTGTGAAGTACCGATAGAGATAGCGAGTGAGTCGCAACCAGTCTTAGTGACGAAGTCAACAACCTCCTCAGGCTTAGTGTAGTGGCGATCCTCTGCAGATACCTCATCCTCTACGCCTGCCAATACGCCGAGCTCACCCTCTACGGTAACGTCGAACTGGTGTGCATACTCAACAACCCTCTTTGTGAGAGCAACGTTCTCATCATAAGGGAGGTGTGAGCCATCGATCATCACTGATGAGAAGCCCATGTCGATGCAGCTCTTGCAAGTCTCGAAGCTATCGCCGTGGTCGAGGTGAAGAACGATCTGTGGCTTCTCCCAGCCGAGCTCCTTAGCATACTCAACAGCACCCTCAGCCATGTAGCGGAGGAGTGTCTGGTTAGCATACTGACGTGCGCCCTTAGATACCTGGAGGATCACTGGAGACTTAGTCTCAGCAGCAGCCATGATGATAGCCTGAAGCTGCTCCATGTTGTTGAAGTTGAACGCAGGGATAGCGTAGCCGCCATCAACAGCCTTCTTGAACATCTCGCGAGTATTCACGAGACCCAAATCCTTGTAATTAATCATATTACAAACGTTTTATATAGTTATTAATAGTTATTCGCCTAACTACGATTCTGCAAATACACTGCAAAGATATAAAAATTCCTATGGACGACGAAGCAATTATGAAATTTTTTATTAACTGCATTCATCTATTATAATTTCGCGTAGGATTTCGCACTCAGCGAATGCAAACAGAGCAAACCGGTGTTTTGTTCGTTATAAGCGCAACTTAGAAAAATAACTATCTACAATGTATATATGTGGCATTGTTGACCTTGAGCAATCGGCTCCAGCCGGTAGCCTGGTCAAATGCCGTATTCTCATACCCTGCATCCTCCAAGCCGAGCGTCGACCACTGGCTCCTATTTATAAGCATTACGGTATAGTAACTCCTATTTACGTCCACTAAATTGATATAGCGCTGATAGGCAATGGCCTTGGTAGCGGCACTCTTAATGTTTGCCGCAGCGCGCATTATGTCGCTACTTTTAGTGGCCTCGGCGACCTTCGCGGCTATATCAACAATATCAAAGGCGTAGTCCAAGCGATACCACTCCAACTTATCTATCTCACTCTCCGAGAAGGTGGCACCACATGGATAGTAGGCGTCAGCCAACGCTCTATCTATAGCTGCCGTGGTAAAGCCATACTGACTACTCATGGCGCTGCCGCCAATCTCTCGCTCCTCCTCATATAGAGCAACAACAATATCCACAAACTCCCTTACAGCACTATTCAAATCGACTACACTGCTACACCTGGTCAACGTATGATCTATGGTTAATGGGTTTTGACTCCACCACAAATCGTAGTCCTGATCTATATAGTGTGTCACAGCATCTACAATGGTCGTTTTATCATACTCCTCCAACCCTATTAGATGCTCGAGAATGAGGTATATCTCGCCACCGCTTATCGACGTAGCATGGCTCGAGGCGAGGTAGTAGTCTGTATATGGAGCAAGCTCCGTGGCATACTCCAAGCTATTCATCAGGCAGCTCACCATAAACGTAAGACCGAAGTGCGCATCCGAAGTCTCAAATGCCGCTGCGATACTGCTTAGTCCCAAGTATACAGGCTCTTCATCATCGCGCATAATGGCTCGTGTGTCGCCATCGAAGCCTGGATGATAGGCATTGCCATGACCCATGAAGAGGATGATATACTCATCTGCGGGCGCCTCGTCGCGTGCCCACTCTATGAACTCCGCGAGGTTTGAGGAGCTATCCACTTCGAAGCTGTTGTTGTCGAATGGTTCGTTGTCATACTCCTGGGTTGCGTGGTTGAATTTGAAGCGCGTAACACCACCTTTACCATCCGACCACTCCGACCTGTAGTCATTACTCCACTTCATCTGACCAACGATATTGATGTGGCTCGGAATATCGAGGAGCGTCACACTCTTTATTGTCGCCTCGAGGTACTGGTCGAGATCTTTTCCGCCACAACCATAGGTCATAATGGTGTAGCTCTTAATCTCTACCGGCTCGGGTGTTGGCGTTGGAGTTGGAGTTGGCTCAGTGCTGGGCGACTCTTCGCTGCAACATACCATAAGCATGAGTGAAGTAACCATCAAAGAGAGATTTAATAATAACCTTTTCATAGCGCTCGTTAAATTAAGGGATGTTCTATAAATTAGGATCGAAAATTTGTCCAAATTCGTTACTACAAAGTTATAAAAAAGTTAGGGTGTTACCAAATTTTTGAGCCACAAATTTTTCGCGAGGGGGGGGGTAATTATCTGATTATCAATGCCTTGAAAAATCAATTTTCGCCAATTTTTCAACTCGCTGATTTTCAATATGTTACAAGTCGCTCCAAAACAAGAAAATGAAAAGCACATAATCTCCTG
>JAZOLM010000058.1:0-4587 GCA_045652985.1 Alistipes sp.
GGTTATCACCGTGGCAATGCTTGGTGGCGACTGCTTCCCTGCAACAGCTATCGGTATCAACCTCCCAAATGCCGATTGGATTCGTAAGGAGCACGGCTCAAAGTCTGTAACCATCGACAATATCACCTACGCATATAGCAAGGCTGCTCAGGGCAATGGCTTCGCTGAGGAGTTCGTACTCCGCGAGGAGGACCGCGAGCGCTCTAAGCAGTATGGTAAGCTTGGTGACGACCTCCACACCGACCTCCACGAGTGTCTCGGTCACGGCTCAGGTCAGCTCGCTCCAGGCACCAAGGGTGATGAGCTTCGTACCTACTCATCTACATTGGAGGAGGCACGTGCCGACTTGTTCGCGCTCTACTACTTGGGCGATGAGAAGCTCGTTGAGATTGGCTTGATTCCTACGTTGGATGTCGCTTGGTCGCAGTACTCAAGCTATATCATGAATGGCTTCATGACACAGCTATCGCGTATCGAGCTTGGCAAGGATGTCGAGGAGTCACACATGCGTAACCGCAAGCTTATCGCTGAGTGGTGCTACGAGAAGGGTAAGGCTGAGAACGTTATCGAGCTTGTGAAGAGGGATGGCAAGACATATATCGTTGTTAACGACTTCGTACGCCTCCGTGAGCTCTTCGGCGAGCTCTTGTGCGAGGTGCAGCGCATCAAGTCGGAGGGCGACTACGAGGCTTGCAAGGCTCTTGTGGAGAACTACGCCGTGAAGGTTAACCCTGAGATCCACGCTGAGGTTATCGCTCGTAACAAGGCACTCAACATCGAGCCTTATGGCGGCTTCGTAAACCCAGAGTATGAGCTCGTTAAGGACGCTGCTGGCAACATCGTAGATGTGAAGATTACATATCCTACAAACTACGTTGAGCAGCACTTGTACTATGGCAAGGATTACTCATTCCTTCCTACATTGAACTAATTTAGATACCATTGTATAATATTAAAAACCGAAAAAGAATATGAAAGTAGCAATGAATAAGATGGTGAGCGTTGATTACAAGCTCACTGTAGATGGCGCTATCGCCGACCAGTCACAGCCAGGCATGCCTCTCGAGTTTATCTATGGCATGGGTATGCTTTTGCCTAAGTTCGAGGAGGCTATCTTGGATAAGGAGCCAGGTGAGTCTGTAGCATTCACCCTCGAGGCTAAGGATGGCTATGGCGAGATCGTTCCTGAGATGATCGTGGAGCTTCCAAAGTCTATCTTCATGATGGATGGCAAGATTGCTGAGGATATCCTCTTCGTAGGTAGCCAGGTGCCTATGTCAACAGCTGAGGGTCAGCATATGTTGGGCGTCATCAAGGAGGTTAAGGAGGAGAGCGTCATGATGGACTTCAACCATCCTATGGCAGGCAAGACTCTTAACTTCGAGGTTAAGGTTGTTGAGGTTCGCGACACCACACCTGAGGACTTGGCTAAGTTCATGGGCGGTGGCTGCAGCTGTGGCGACTGTGGCGGTAGCTGCGGTGAGCATGAGTGTGGCGAGGGTTGCGACTGCGGTGGCTGCAACTAATAGAAGTCGCCTAACAAGGTTATTTTGGCGTTGCACTTGTCTTCGAAATACTCATTTACGCTAAGTAAACTCCGTTTTCTCAGACTGCGTGCGCCTAAAACTAACTCTTGTTATACAACTTCTAACAAAAAGAGGGTGTCCAGATGGGCACCCTCTTTTACTCTATTCTCATTCTCTACTTGAACAGTCGCTGTGCGAAGTCGGTGATATAGATGCGCCAGTTGCGCCATAGATGACCACCGCCACTCTCCATATAGAGGTAGTCGTAGCCATTGTCGTCGAGGAGCTTGCGGTAGGCAACGTTCTCCTCGTAAAGGAAGTCATCCTCGCCAATGGCGATATAGTACAGCGCAGGCTTTAGCGAGAACTGTTTGTCGAGCTTATCCTCGAAGTTGTCATAGATGTCAACTTCCTTCTCGCCACGACGTATCGCTGCCGAGAAGAGACCTACGTAATCGAACATCGTGGGGTACTCCTTGGATATCTCCAACGAGTGGAAGCCTCCCATCGAGAGTCCCGCTATGGCGCGTGATGCCTGCGTAGCCTCGGTGCGGTAGTTCTCGTCTACCCACTCGACAATGGCGGGGAACATACGCTCAAACGAGCCATCCATCGAGCCACTCATATATGGTCGCCACATACCCTCGTCGGAGTAGCCTGGGGCTGCCACATGCTTGGTGCAGCCGTTGGTCATCACCACAATCATAGGCTCAGCCTTGCCCTCGGCGATGAGGTTGTCCATAATCTCGGCAAGACGACCCGTAGCGAGCCACGCCTCCTCGTCGCCACCCATGCCGTGAAGGAGGTAGAGCACAGGGTACTTCTCCTCAGTGCGCTCATAGCCAGCAGGGGTATATACCGCCATACGACGCTCACGACCATCGGGCATCGCCGCCCATACGCGTGCCACGGTGCCATGCGCCACGTTGCGTGCCATGTAGTAGTCGCCACGACCACCGCCGATGATGAAGTAGCTCATCTGACGACCTACGTCGCGCACGACATAGCTATTCGAGGGGTCGCACACATCGCCCGAGCCATCGATAGTAAACCAGTAGCAGTACATCTCCGAGGCGAGAGGCTCGGTGGTATACTCCCACACGCCACTCTCAAGGCGCGTCATATCGCGCGACGAGGTGTTGTAGGCGTCGAACATATCGCCACACACCTCCACACGCTCGGCATTAGGGGCATAGAGGCGTAGTGTGACACGCCCATCGGGGGCTATCTCGGGGGATATGACATCCTGCTTCTGCCATAGGTTCTGCTGCGCTGAGACCACAATCACGCTCATAAGGGCAGCCATTAGTAGTGATATTCGTTTCATGCCTATATAAATAATATATGTTACTAAGACAAAGTTAGTGAAAAATTCTTATATTTGTCAAAAGCAACTTGTTGAATTATGAAGATTGGCGTGATTTCTGATACCCACAATACCTTTGATGAGCGACTCAAAGAGTTCCTCGCGCCGTGCGATGAGATATGGCATGCGGGAGATATAGGCTCGCTGGAGCTTGCCGACGAGATAAGCGCTTTTCGCCCACTGCGAGCTGTCTATGGCAACATCGATGGTGGCATTACGCGCCGCGTATACCCCGAGTTCGCGTTCTTTGAGGTCGAGGGTGTTAAGGTGCTGATGACGCACATAGGTGGCTATCCGCGCAAGTATGCCCCCAAGGCGTTGCAGCATATACATGGCGCGCGACCAAAGATATTTATCGCCGGGCACTCGCATATACTCAAGGTCATCTACGACCCCGTGTATGAGTTGTTGCACATAAACCCTGGTGCGGCAGGTAACTATGGTGTGCACCGTCTGCGTACGGCGATACGATTCGACATTGAGGCGGGCGAGATTAAGAATATGGAGATTGGCGAATGGCCAAGATAAAATTAGTAAAGAGTAATTAGTAATAGCGTTAATTTGTCGAAGCAAAGGAGAATAGATATATGAAAAGATTGTTTACACTTATTCTATTTATGTTCGTTGCGACAAATCTCTCAGCGCAGAGTGTCGAGAAGCAGACTCTGCACTATGCCACGCATGAGGGGCAGCAGCTGATGATGGATGTATATAGCATAGCCCCCGACGCAGAGCCTCGTCCGGCGATGATATTCATCTTTGGAGGTGGCTTTGTCATGGGTCAGCGCGATCATGAGTACTACGCCCGCTACTTCGAGCGTCTTGCTCGGGAGGGTATCGTTGTGGCGAGCATCGACTATCGCTTGGGACTGCGCGACATGAAGTCGGGGATGAGCATTAAGGAGATGGTCATAACCATGCAGCGCGCCGTGGATATCGCTGTTGAGGATACCTACGCTGCGACAAACTACCTCCTGGAGCATCGTGAGGAGTGGAACATCGACCCTCGGATGGTGATGCTCAGCGGCTCGAGTGCCGGTGCCATAACAGCCATACAGGCGGAGTGGTATCGTTGTAATGGTGCGCCCCGTGCCGAGGTGCTGCCCGAGGAGTTTCGCTATGCCGGCGTTGTGGCGTGTGCTGGTGCCATATTCTCGACCAAGGGAAAGCCCAAGTTCGCATCTAAGCCAGCGCCTATGTTGCTCTTCCACGGCTCCTCCGACCGTAATGTGCCCTACGACAAGTCGTCAATAATGGGCATAGGCTTCTACGGTTCGAAGCACATAACCAAGCAACTCGACAGGGTGAAGGGTGCATATCTCTTCTACTCGGCGGAGTATGCCGACCACTCGATGGCGGCGCTACCACTCATCTACTCTACGGATATCATCATGCAGTTTATCCGCGACTATGTCTACGAGGGTAGGGCGTTGCGCGTGCATGTAGATGTGGAGACTATCGATGGCGAGCGAAAACCAACACGCTTTGGCGCTATGGACTACCTCAAGAGCAACTACTCGCACAGAGGCCTGTAGGAGATTAGTAATTAGTAAATACTACTGGTGCGATAAATTTTATTAAAATAACTTTTGTTCTTTGACATTTTGGTTTTCGGTTGTTGATTGAGTCGTTTCTGTAAGCAATTCTCTGATTGGGACTTTGGCAAGGGCAGATACCCCCAAGATGCGAGATACT
>JAZOLM010000059.1:0-6599 GCA_045652985.1 Alistipes sp.
CTGGTTGTATACCTCCTCGATAGACTCCAATACCTCCTGAACCGCCTGCAAGTACTCGCTCTCGCCTGGGTGCTTGGCCTCCAAATTGGCCATGATAACTTTTACATCCATAGTTTTAGTTTAAGTTAAAAGGTTATAATACTTAAAATTGATTGTAATAACTTCTATGTTTGCACCTACTCGAACACATACTATGTCCGAATAACTCTACAAATATACGAATAATTATCGGAATTGTTTCCCTATTTCCACTTTTTTTTCAAAATATTAAGAGCCGACACGACTTTTGCCGTGCCGACCCCCATATTTATATGGCTACATTATACGAATGGAAGACGTACAACCTCTGCCTTGAGCAAGCGACCACGAACAACAACGGCAATCTGAGTGCCTGCCTTAGCGAACTCTGGCTTAACATAACCCATACCGATACCCACCTTCAAGCATGGTGACATGGTACCAGATGTTACGTGACCAATGACATTACCCTCGAGGTCTGCCAACTCATACTCGTGACGAGGCACACCACGGTCGATAAGCTTGAAGCCTACGAGCTTGCGTGAAACGCCTCCCTTCTTCTGATTCTCCATCAACTCGCGGTCGATGAATGGCTTGTTCTCAACGAACTTAGTGAGCCAGTTAAGACCAGCCTCGATAGGCGATGTAGTGTCGTCGATATCGTTACCATAGAGGCAGAAGCCCTTCTCCAAACGCAAGGTGTCGCGAGCACCAAGACCGATATTCTTCAAGCCGAACTCGTCAGCTACCTTCCACATAGCCTCCCAGATGGTATCGGCATCCTCGTTATACATATAGATCTCGCAACCACCAGAGCCTGTGTAACCTGTTGTTGAGAGGATAACGTCGCAACCAGCAACCTTGCAGAGCTTGAAGGTGTAGTACTCCATGTCTACCACTGGCTCCTCGGTCATCTTCTGCACGAGCTGCATAGCCAAAGGACCCTGGATAGCGAGCTGAGCGGTCTTATCTGAAGCGTTCTCAAGCTCTACGCCTGGGTTCATGCCATACTCCTTACCCTGCTCGCAGATGTGGTTCCAATCCTTCTCGATGTTAGCAGCGTTAACGCAGAGCATATACTTCTCCTCGTTGAGGCGGTATACAAGGATATCGTCGACGATACCACCCTTGCCGTTAGGCATTGTTGTATACTGTACCTTACCGTCGAAGAGGTCGCAAACGTTGTTTGTGGTGATGCGCTGCAAGAACTCTGTTGCACGTGGACCCTTAACCCAGATCTCACCCATGTGGCTCACGTCAAAGACGCCACACTTCTCACGAACGTTGATATGCTCATCGTTGATACCTGAGAACTCGATAGGCATGTTGTAGCCTGCGAACTCTGCCATCTTTGCACCATTAGCAATATGGTACTTGGTAAATGCTGTAGTTTTCATTTGTAGTTTTAGTTTATTTAGTTGTTAGATTGTTCTCTTATGCCTCACTTGCCGCCTCCACCTTGGGTCGTGGTTTAAAGCCCACCTTTGGGCAACGCGTAAACTCCTTGGTGCGATCGAAGAGGTAGCGGTAGGTGGTATGCATCTTATGCTTACGCGCACATATATAGCGCTCCACCATGCGGTTCATCACTGGGTTGAAGTCGCCAATCCAGGCAAACTCCACCGTCTTATACTCGTTCTTATCCGTGCGTATGTAGTTGTCGAGCATCGCCTTCATGAAGCCCGACTCCACGCCCTTGCCCTGGAACTCGGGCGTGATGCCGAAGACTATGGCGAAGATGCGGTCGCTCTTTCTTCGTACCTTCAAGTCCCACAACATACGCAACTTGTTGACTATGCCAAACTTACCGTTATACTTGCCGATGATGCGGTTAAGGTCGGGCACCATGACGAAGAAACCTATAGGCTCATCATTGAAGTAGGCAAACCATATAAGGTTGCGGTCGACAATAGGTCGCATGGTATCGGCCATCTGACGCGCCTCCTTCTCAGTCATTGGCTGCACACCTGTAAACAACGCCCACGCCTTGTTATATATTGTGCGTATCTTCTCCACGGCCGAGTATAGGCTCTCGTTGCCGATAGGCGCAAAGCGATAGCCCGGCGTCGACATAAGGCGCTTGACACGCTCATGGACAATCTCGTTCACATCATCGTCGTATATCTTCCACACATAGGTATTCTGGTTGAAGTAGTTCTGAAAACCGTAGTTCTCGAACAACTCCTTGTAGTATGGGTGGTTGTATGGGTTCTCGAAGAGTGGCTGATACTCATAGCCCTCGACAAGCAGACCCCACCACGCATCGCGCGAGCCGAAGTTGATAGGTCCATCCATAGCCTCCATGCCTCGCTCCTTGAGCCAGTCGCGCGCAGCATCGAAGAGGGTGTTTGCCAACTCCTGATTGTCGATGGCCTCGAAGAAGCCGCAGCCGCCCGTAGGCTGCTCATAGCCATAGGCGTGTAGCTTATCGTAGAACGCAGCGATGCGTCCCACGCACTCGCCCGCCTCGTTATATGCCACCCAGCGTATAGCCTCCCCCTCAGCAAAAAGTTTATTCTTAGTGGGGTCGAACACCGCCTTGATTGAACTATCGAAGGGGCATACCCAATATGGGTTATCCTTATATAGCTTTTTGGGCAAATCGATAAACTCTCTCTCGAGGTGTTTATCGCCCATTTTTATCTCTTTAAGCAAAAACTTAGAGTTGCCCATATATCGTAATTTATTCAATTTAGACTCTTTTAGCAAAGGTATATCCACACAAAGGTAATAAAAATTATCAAAAATAGAGGAGTATGCCGCAATTTTTTATTGCTAATTGTGAATTGCTTCGTATCTTTGCCGCAAATAATACAAGATAATATATATGGCATTAATCGACGAAATCACACGCCGCCGCACCTTTGCGGTTATCGCACACCCCGATGCCGGTAAGACAACACTTACCGAGAAGCTACTACTCTTTGGTGGTGCTATCCATGTGGCAGGTGCCGTGAAGAGCAATAAGATTAAGAAGGGCGCGACCTCCGACTTTATGGAGATCGAGCGCCAGCGTGGTATCTCCGTGGCAACATCTGTCATGGGCTTCGAGTATAAGGGTGCGAAGATCAACATCCTCGATACGCCTGGTCACGAGGACTTTGCGGAGGATACCTACCGCACGCTAACCGCCGTTGACTCGGTAATCATCGTTATCGACGGTGCAAAGGGTGTTGAGACACAGACACGCCGCCTGATGGACGTATGTCGCATGCGCAAGACCCCTGTTATCGTCTTCATCAACAAGATGGACCGCCCAGCGAAGGATCCATTCGACCTCTTGGACGAGGTGGAGAAGGAGCTACAAATCAAGGTGCGCCCCTTGGCATTCCCAATATCTTCGGGCGACACGTTCAAGGGTGTATACAACATCTACGAGCACAACCTCTCGCTCTTCACATCGGATGAGCGTCAGACGGCCGATGCCGAGACTGTGGATATCTCAGACCTCGCATCGTCGGACGTAGACAAGTATATCGGTGACAAGTTTGCCAACCAGCTTCGCGAGAACATCGAGATTGTGGAGGGCATCTACGACGCCTTCGACCGCGAGGCATACCTCGCAGGTGAGGTGGCTCCCGTATTTTTCGGCTCGGCAGTCAATAACTTCGGCGTTCGCGAGCTTCTGGAGTGCTTCATACGCATCGCACCATCGCCACGCAATGCAACCACCGAGACACGTATCGTTGAGCCACAAGAGGCGAAGTTGTCAGGCTTCATCTTCAAGATACACGCCAACATGGACCCTAACCACCGCGACCGCATCGCCTTCATGAAGATATGCTCGGGTAAGTTCGAGCGCAACAAGAACTACCTACATGTGCGCTCGGGCAAGCAGCTCAAGTTCTCGTCACCAACAGCCTTCATGGCCGAGAAGAAGTCGGTCATCGACGAGGCATTCCCAGGCGATATCGTAGGTTTGCACGACACTGGTACATTCATGATTGGCGATACCTTCACCGAGGGCGAGAAGCTTAAGTTTACGGGCATCCCATCATTCTCGCCTGAGCACTTCCGCTACATCGAGAATGCCGACCCAATGAAGTTCAAGCAGCTCGCCAAGGGTATCGATCAGTTGATGGATGAGGGTGTGGCACAGCTATTCACATCGTCGCTCAACGGTCGTAAGATTATCGGTACGGTGGGAGCTCTTCAGTTTGAGGTTATTCAGTATCGTTTGGAGCACGAGTATGGAGCTAAGTGTCGCTGGGAGCCTATATCAATCCACAAGGCGTGCTGGATTGAGTCGGACAACGAGGCACAGCTCGCCGACTTCAAGCGCCGTAAGCATACCAATATGGCCATCGACAAGCATGGTCGTGATGTATTCTTAGCCGACACAAGCTACGCCTTGGCACTCGCCCAGGAGAACTTCAAGGATATACGCTTCAAGTTCACATCGGAGGTATAGTTCTCTTAAGAGATATCAATAGATCCCGACAATGAGGGTGCATATGCGCCACACATTGTCGGGATTTTTTACACCCGAACGACTACTAATAAATACCTATTTTATATATACGGGCTCTCGTATATGATAAAGATTACTATCTTTGCACTATGAAGCTAACATTTCTTGGCACAGGAACATCGCAGGGAGTGCCCGTCATAGGGTGCCGATGTGAGGTATGTAGATCGAGCGATAGGCGCAACAGACGTCTGCGCACCTCGGCAATGGTCGAGGTGGAGGGTGTGCGCATAGTCATCGACGCAGGACCCGACTTCCGCTATCAGATGCTACGCGAGGATGTCACTCACCTCGACGCCATACTCCTCACACACGAGCATAAGGACCATACGGCAGGCATCGACGATGTGCGTGCCTTCAACTTCGTGGACTACCCCACGATCCACACCATGCACATCTACGCCAACGAGCCTACGACAAAGACACTGTTGAAGGATTTCGACTACGCCTTTGCCGTGGATAAGTATCGCGGCGTGCCCGTCATTGAGCTGCACACCATCGACGAGCAGAAGCCCTTCGAGGTTAAGGGCATTAAGATTGTGCCTATCGTGGGCAGCCACTCGTCGCGCTTTCGTGCTGTGGGCTACCGCATAGGCAAGCTCGCCTACATCACCGACTTCAGCGCCATTGCCGACGAGGAGGTGGCAAAGTTAGAGGGCGCGGAGGTGATGGTCGTCAACGCCCTGCGCTGGGAGCGACACGACTCGCACTTCTCGGTGGCCGAGGCTACGGAGCTTATCAGGCGCATCGCACCACGCGACGCCTACCTAACACATATGTCGCACGGCATAGGTCTCTACGAGGAGACATCGAAGCGCCTCGAAAAGGGCATACACATGGCATACGACGGATTACAAATCGAGATAGAATAGAGAATATGGGACAGATACTAAATAACAAGGTTGTTGTCATCACAGGTGCCTCGTCGGGCATTGGCGAGGCCATGGCACGCGAGTATGCTAAGATGGGCGCCAAGGTGGTTATGGGTGCGCGCCGCGAGGATGAACTAAAGCGCATCGCCGACGAGATAGCCGCCAACGGTGGCAAGGTAGCCTACGCGGCTTGCGACGTTGTGAGCGAGGAGGATTGCAAAAGGCTCATCGATACCGCCGTGGAGAGCTTTGGTGGCATCGACGTGATGATATGCAACGCGGGACTATCGATGCGCGCCTTGTTCGACGACTGCGACCTCAAGGTGCTACACCGCCTTATGGATGTTAACTTCTGGGGCACGGTGAACTGCACGAAGTATGCCCTGCCATGGCTACAAAAGTCCAAGGGCTCGCTTGTAGGCATATCATCAGTTGCTGGCATACACGGACTTCCAGGACGCACGGGCTACTCGGCATCGAAGTATGCCATGACGGGCTTCCTCGACACCATCCGTGTGGAGAACCTCAAGAAGGGTGTTCATGTGATGACCGCCTGTCCAGGCTTTACGGCATCGAACGTTCGCTTCTCGGCGCTCACCGCCGATGGCTCGCAGCAGGGCGAGACACCACGCAACGAGGCAAAGATGATGACCCCCGAGCAGGTGGCGCACATCGTTGCCAAGGGCATACGCCGCCGCAAACGCCTCTGCCTTATGGAGTGGGAGGGTCGCGCAACGCACCTACTGAAGAAGTTCTTCCCCGGTCTTGTTGATAGGCTCTTCTATCGCGTCATGGCCAAGGAGCCCGACTCACCGCTTAAAAAGTAAAAAGTGAAAGGTGAAAAGCAAGGTACCTGCGGCGCAGGTTTACTCCTTGGGATAAGGAAATTAAGGAGATTAAGGAGTTTAGAGAATTTAAGTCTTTAAGCTCCTTAACTATATTTATACTCGATAGCGCCACCCAATTTCTTGTGATAGCGGCGCAGATTTGTTCTATCGCATAAGAATACCCCTCAGGATAGTACTAAGACGTACAGCCCGAGGGGTATTACTTATAGCGATAGGACGAAGATGCCCTATACAAATCGAAAATTCCTAGTCCTGAAGCTTAGCAGCCAAGAACTCACGATTCAAACGTGCGATATGCGCGATAGAGATTGACTTAGGGCACTGTGCCTGGCATGCACCTGTGTTAGTACAGTTACCGAAGCCGAGCTCATCCATCTTAGCAACCATCGCCTT
>JAZOLM010000060.1:0-29099 GCA_045652985.1 Alistipes sp.
AATGAATAGAGTAGCCATTGTCAAGCAATCTCATATATTTGAGGAATGCCGCATAATCGTGTTTTCTGCGCATAGAGAAACCCCAAAAGTTTTTTGTCTAAACTTTTGGGGTCACTTCACAAGTACTACCCATCCAGGGCTTTTTCATGTCATCGCCACTACTGCGCCACTCTGACGCTAAATTGGGTTTACACGATAAGGGGTCGATTGCGGCCCCCTTCTTTTTTTGACTATGAGAATTTGGGACTATGGGATTTTTTTCTCATCGTCCCATTTTCTCATCGTCCCATCGTCTCATAATTGCCGTGGCGCGCAAAAAACTCGCCTACCACTACCCACATCTACCCATAATTACCCACAACTACCCACCGCGCGCAAAAACTTGTCCGCATCATCCCATTGGCCCTTTTTTTGACTATGAGACTATGGGACTTTGGGACTATGCGACGTCGCGGCCGACAGAAGAAGAAATTCCCATTGCCTCATTTTCTCATTGTCCCATCGTCTCATAATTGCCACAGCGCGCATATTTTATAGGTAGTGGTGGGTAGAAGTAGGTAGCGTAGGTAGCAGTGGGAAGCGCGCCAAATAAGGTGAAAAGTGAAAACTGAAAAGTGAAAGGTAAGGTGTCTGCGACGCATATTTATTGGCTGTTGCGCGCCAAAAAACTCGCCTACCACTACCCACATCTACCCATAATTACCCACATCTACCCACCGCCCGCAAAAACTTGTCCGCATTATCCCATTGACCCCTTTTTTTGACTATGAGACTTTGGGACTATGCGACGTCGCGGCCGACAGAAAAAGAAATTCCCATTGTCTCATTGTCTCATTGTCTCATTGTCTCATCGTCTCATCGTCCCAAATTAAAAGCAAAGCACCTACCTCAAAGAGAGGTAAGTGCTTGCCTAAAAGTATTAATGCTTATGAAGCATTACTTGCCCATATAGCTTTTAATATAGTGGTGGTGGCTGCCGTAGCGCTCGAAGGCTGCACGGTCGAGCTCCTCCTGTGCTGATGGGTGAGCAACAGAGATGATGAGGCGAGCACGCTCCTGGAGGCTCTTGCCGTAGAGGTCAACAGCACCGTTCTCTGTTACGAACCAGTGGATGTGGTTACGAGTGGTAACAACACCTGAACCCTCAGTAAGCACGTCAGAGATCTTAGATACACCCTTGTTGGTGATTGATGGCATAGCGATGATTGCCTTACCGCCCTTAGAGAGTGATGCACCATAGATGAAGTCTACCTGACCACCTACGCCTGAGTAGAACTTACGACCGAGAGAGTCGGCACACACCTGACCGGTGATGTCCACCTGGAGTGCTGAGTTGATAGCGGTCACCTTGTCATTCTTAGCGATGATGAATGGGTCGTTGGTATAGCCCACGTCCATCATGAGTACGCCTGGGTTGTCGTCGATAAAGTCGTAGACCTTCTGTGAACCCATAAGGAAGGTAGATACCATCTTACCCTTATCGATATTCTTCAATGCGCCGTTGATTACGGCCATGTCGACGAGTGGGAGTACGCCATCGGCGAACATGTCGGTGTGAACACCAAGGTTCTTGTGGCCTCCAAGCTGCGCGAGTACAGCGTTAGGAATAGCACCGATACCCATCTGGAGTGTTGCGCCATCCTCGATAAGACCTGCACAAAGGTTACCGATCTTGGTCTCCACCTCGTTAGGTGTTGTGAAGTGAGCCTCCTCGAGTGGCTGGTCGTCCTCAACGAAGAAGTTGATCTTTGATGAGTGGATCATGGCGTCACCGAACGAACGAGGAACATACTTATTTACAACTGCGATAACATAGTCAGCGCACTCAACAGCTGCGAGGGTTGCATCTACAGATGTACCGAGAGATACATAGCCGTGCTTATCTGGGCGTGATACCTGGATCATAGCCACGTTACATGGCACGGCGCCAGAACGATATAGCTTCTGAGTCTCAGAGAGGAAGATTGGAATATAGTCAGCATAGCCAGCCTGTGTCACCTTACGTACGTTGCCACCTACGAAGAATGAGTCGAGCTGGAATACGCCCTCGAGCTCTGGATCTGCATATGGTGCAGGACCCTCGGTGTGTAGGTGGTGGATGTGCACATCCTTGAACTCGCCATTGCGACCACGCTCAACCATCGCCTTGATAAGGCACTGAGGAGCTGACGCTACTGAGCTAAGGTGAATATGATCACCAGACTTGATACACTTAACGGCCTCAGCCGCTGTAGTAAACTTAATGTTGTTCATGTCTTTAAGTTTTATTTTAGGTTTTGTTTGTTAGTTTTTGCTATTAGGCGGTAAATTGCGCATTGCTAATTTTTGTTAGAAGTAGTTAGATACAACGCTCGGCAAAATTATCTGCGATGGGCTGTACTTAGGCGTACTGCCCATTGCAGAGATATTTTGTTAGCGGAAGTAGATAGCTGCTTATCACAAAAATTACTTGCGTTTTACCTCTACCTGCTCATAACCCTCGATAATATCGCCAACCTTAATATCGTTGTACGACTCGATGTTAAGACCGCAGTCCTGACCTACGGTAACCTCCTTCACATCATCCTTGAAGCGGCGTAGTGAACCAAGCTTACCGGTGTAGATTACGATACCATCGCGGATGACGCGGATAGGGGTGTTACGCTGCATCTTACCCTCGCGCACGATACAGCCGGCAACAGTACCCACCTTAGAGATCTTGAAGGTCTCCATAACCTCGGTAGAGCATACAATCTCCTCCTTCATCACTGGCTCGAGCATACCCTCGATAGCGTCCTTAATCTCGTTGATAGCATCGTAGATGATTGAGTAGAGACGGATATCGATCTGCTCCTTCTCGGCAGCCTTACGCGCAGCAGCCGAAGGACGCACCTGGAAGCCGACGATGATGGCGTTAGATGCTGCAGCAAGCAATACGTCAGACTCTGAGATCTGACCTACGGCAGAGTGGATGACATTCACCTGTACGGTCTCCTTCGAGAGCTTGATGAGTGAGCCTGTCATAGCCTCCACAGAGCCGTCCACATCACCCTTGACGATGATGTTAAGCTCCTTGAACGAGCCGATGGCGATACGACGACCAATCTCGTCGAGTGTCACGTGCTTCTGCGTCATGATGCCCTGCATACGCTGCAACTGCTCGCGCTTATTTGCAATCTCGCGTGCCGAGCGGTCATCATCCATAACGTTGAAGGTATCACCCGCCTGTGGCGCACCATTAAGACCAAGCACCTGAACAGGTGTTGATGGGCCCGCCTCGGTAACCTTGCGACCGTTCTCGTCGAACATAGCCTTCACACGACCTGTGTATGTACCCGAAAGAAGGACATCACCTACACGCAAAGTACCATTCTGGACCATGATGGTAGCAACATAGCCACGACCCTTATCCAACATAGACTCGATGACAGCACCTGTAGCCTTGCGGTTAGGGTTGGCCTTGAGCTCCAACACCTCAGCCTCCAAAAGCACCTTCTCGAGGAGCTTGTCAAGGTTCATACCCTGCTTTGCAGATACCTCCTGACACTGGTACTTACCACCCCAGTCCTCAACGAGGATGTTCATCTGCGAGAGCTGCTCGCGGATACGGTCTGAGTTAGCCTGTGGCTTATCCATCTTGTTGATGGCGAACACCATAGGTACGCCTGCCGCTGAGGCGTGGTTGATAGCCTCGACGGTCTGTGGCATGACGCTATCGTCGGCAGCCACGATGATGATAGCCACGTCGGTCATCTTAGCACCACGCGCACGCATAGCGGTAAATGCCTCGTGACCTGGAGTATCAAGGAAGGTGATCTTCTCGCCGTTGAGCTCTACGGAGTAGGCACCGATGTGCTGTGTGATACCACCAGCCTCACCTGCCGTTACGTTTGTCTTACGGATGTTATCAAGGAGCGATGTCTTACCGTGGTCTACGTGACCCATTACGGTGACGATAGGAGGACGTGCTACGAGCTCCTCGTCGGTGTCGGCATCAGTCTCGATAGCCTCCTGGATCTCTACTGATACGAACTCCACCTTGAAGCCGAACTCCTCGGCAACAACCACCAAGGCCTCAGCATCGAGACGCTGGTTGATAGATACCATAAGACCGAGGTTCATACATGCCGAGATAACCTCCATTGGCGACACGTTCATCATGGTGGCGAGCTCACTCACGGTTACGAACTCCGTAACCTTGAGCACGCTGCGCTCCATCTCCTCGCGCTCCATCTCCTCGTTCATGCGCTCACGAACCTCCTCGCGCTTCTCCTTACGATACTTAGCACCCTTAGACTTTGTGCCCTTGGCAGTAAGACGTGCCAAGGTATCTTTAACCTGCTTCTGCACCTCCTCGTCCGACACCTCTGGGCGTACCACAGGCTTTGGCTGAGGCTTTTGCTTCTGCTTATTCTTCTTGTTATTGTTGTTTGGCTGCTGTGCAGGCTGACCCTGCTGCGCACCACCCTGCTGAGGACGCTGTGGGTTGTTGCCCTTGTTATTGTTGCCGCCCTTCTCCTGCTTGCCGCCACTCTTGTTGCCCTCCTTGGCTACGTTCACCTTCTCCTTCTCTAGACGCTTACGCTTGTGCTTGCCACCAGGGATCATGTTAGAGACATCCATGGTACCCAAGATCTTTGGGCCACCGAGCTGCGATACCTCAGGACGATATACCGAGTCGCGCTTAGGCTCCTCATTCACCTCTGGCTCTACGACAGGCTGTGGCGCTGGCGCAGGTGCCTCCTGCTTAGGCTCCTCGCGCTTAGGCTCTGGCTGTGGCGCTGGCGCTGGCTTCTCAACCTTTGGCTCTACGGGTGCTGGCGCCTCCTGCTTAGGCTCCGCCTTCTTACCCTCAAGGTCTATCTTACCCAAGATCTTTGGACCGCGCACCTCATCCTTGACGCTGATGACGTTCGACTTGATGACAACCTCCTCGTCATCCTCCTCATCCCTCTGTGCTGGGGTGTTGATGCTCACCGCACCCTTCTGCTGTATGCGCTCACGCACAGCGTTGCGCTCATTGCCCGACTGACGGTTGCCACCAAACTCCTTCTCCAACACGGCATATACCTCGGCTGAGACGGGTGATGAGGGCGAGCAGTCGCTCTGCAAGCCCTTGCGCTGGAGATAGTCGGCGAGGGTGTTAAATCCCACCTTAAACTCCTTTGCCACCTGTATAAGCCTTATCTTCTTACTGTTATCCATTAATTTCTTCTTTTAATCGTTATCAACTACTCCTCAAACTCAGCCTTAAGGATGGCTACCACCTGCTCTGCCTGCTCCACCTCGAGGTCGGCACGCTGTGCTATCTCCTCTACTGAGAGTTCAAGAACACTCTTCGCAGTGTCGCAACCAGCGCTCTTCAACGCCTCGATCACCCATGCGTCGATCTCGTCTGCGAACTCGGTAAGTGCCACATCCTCCTCCTCGATCTCACGATATACGTCGATGTCGTAGCCGGTGAGCATCTTCGAAAGACGGATGTTCAAACCACCCTTACCGATAGCCAACGACACCTCCTCTGGCTTGAGGTATACAGAGGCTGTCTGACGCTCCTCGTCGATGGTGATTGTTGATACCTTCGCAGGGTTCAACGAGCGCTGGATCATTAGCGATGTGTTAGCTGTGTAGTTTACAACATCGATATTCTCGTTGCGAAGCTCCTTAACGATGGTGTAGATACGAGAGCCCTTCATACCCACGCATGCGCCTACTGGGTCGATGCGGTCGTCGTAAGACTCAACGGCAACCTTAGCACGCTCACCAGGGATGCGGGCAATCTTCTTGATGGTGATAAGACCATCGAAGATCTCAGGTACCTCCTGCTCGAAGAGACGCTCAAGGAACTGGTTGTCGGTACGCGAGAGGATGATGCGTGGCTGGTTGTTGTTCATCTCCACAGACTTCACGATAGCCTTGATGGCATCACCCTTGCGGTAGAAGTCGTTAGGAATCTGCTCCGACTTTGGCAATACGAGGTCGTTATCTTCATCGTCGCGCACGAGCACCTCCTTCTTCCACACCTGGTATACCTCACCTGTGATGATCTCACCCACCTTCTCAGAGTACTTCTCGAAGAGGGCAGCCTTCTCGAGGTCGAGGATGCGTGATGCGAGGTTCTGGCGCAATGACAATACGGCACGACGACCGAACTTGGTCATGTCGATCTGATCTACATACTCGTCACCCACATCATACGATGCGTCGATAGCCTTCACCTCAGAGAGTGCTATCTCGGTGTTCTCATCCTCCAACATATCGTCCTCTACGACTACGCGGTTGCGCCAAATCTCGAGGTCACCCTTCTCAGGGTTGATGATAACGTCGAAGTTCTCATCGCTTTCGAACTGCTTCTGCAAAGCGTGACGGAAGACATCCTCCAATACGCCGATAAGTGTAGCGTTGTCGATGCTCTTTAGCTCTTTGAACTCAGCAAAGTTGCTGATAAGATTAATGTACTTCATTTTGTGTTATATATTTTGTTTTAGTTATAATTCTTTTTTGGGCGGCGTGTGGTCTTGGGGAGTGATAGGGAATTTAAGGAGTTTAAGGAATTTAGGAAACCCCATTTTAACTCATCGTAACCCATTTTAACCTATCGTAACTCATCTAACTACCACCCTCTCAGCACCGAATTTGTTGTTAGAAGGCTGCAGATACAACGCTCGGCGAATTTCGAGGCGATGGGCTGTACATAGGCGTACTGCCCATTGACGAGATAATTAGTTAGCGGCAGTAGATGCGGCCTTATCACAACAAATTACTTGAAGTCGAGATACTCCTTTACGTACTTTATCTCCTCCCACCTATACTCCTTAGTGACCTCAACTGTCACCTTGCGCTTCTTGCCCTCTACGGTCTGCTTCTCCTCGTATGAGAGGGTTATGCCCTCCTCGGTTGCGTCGTTGAGCTTTGCAAGAATCTTGATGCCATCCTTGAGTAGCACCTCGACAGAGCTGCCAAGGATCTTCTTGTACTGGCGCAAGAGCTTAAGCTCCGAGCCAATACCTGCTGATGCCACCATTAACGAGTAGTCCTCCACCTCGCGGTCGAGCTCCGCCTCGATAGCGCGATTAAGCGCCGCACAATCCTCCAACTTTACGGCTGTATCGCTATCAATGAGTAGCTCAATCTCTCCCATAGGGGTCACCTTGCACTCGACAACAAACATATCGCTATCTTGTAGCTGTCGCTCGGCAATCTCTATAACTCGCTTTGCATCAATCATATAACTTTGTATTTTATCTCTATTTAATAATCTTTCGTCATGCAAATACACGAAATAAGGGGACTCTCGTCCCCTTACCCTCTCTGTTTCTACGTTGCAAATATACGACATTTTTTCTGTTTTTGCAATAGATATAGGTATTTTTCTTTTCATCCAAAAATTTGGTTATTCGGTTTTAATCGTTAACTTTGTAGTACATTTAGCAACGAAACCAACTTTTTATGTCAGTAGAAAGCACAGTAAGAGCGGTGACAACGCTGCGTCTTACCGAAATGAAGCAGCGTGGCGAGAAGATTGCCATGCTCACCTCGTATGATTATTCAATGGCAAAGATTGTGGATAAGGCGGGCATCGACGTGATACTCGTTGGCGACTCGGCAGCCAATGTCATGGCGGGCTTCGAGACCACACTCCCCATCACTCTCGATATGATGATCTACCACGCCAAGTCGGTTGTTCGCGCTGTGGAGCGCGCACTTGTGGTTGTCGACCTGCCTTTTGGCACCTATCAGGGTAACTCGAAGTTGGCACTCGACTCGGCGGTACGCATCATGAAGGAGACCGAGGCGGATGCCGTGAAGCTCGAGGGCGGCGAGGAGGTTATCGAGTCGGTACATCGTATCCTCTCGGCTGGCATCCCCGTTATGGGTCACCTCGGACTTATGCCACAGTCGATACACAAGTTCGGCACATACAACGTACGCGCCAAGAGCGAGGCGGAGGCTGAGAAGCTATTGCGCGATGCCAAGCTTTTGGAGGAGGCGGGATGTTTCGCCGTAGTGTTGGAGAAGATCCCTGCGGAGTTGGGCAAGCGCGTATCTGAGGAGTTGCACATTCCAACCATCGGCATTGGTGCCGGCGGAGCGACTGATGGCCAGGTACTTGTAGCACACGATATGCTCGGCATAACACAGGCATTCTCACCTCGTTTCTTGCGCCGTTATGCCGACCTCGGAACGACCATCTCGGAGGCTGTAGGCCACTATGTTGACGATGTCAAGAGTCGCGATTTCCCCAACGAGAAGGAGCAGTATTAACACTCCATGCACATAGCAAAATAGGGCAGCCCGTTGGGTTGCCCTATTACATTTTATTACACGTTATGACTACTTCATCTCCTGAAGTGCTGCGCGTAGCTTAGCTGGGAACTGCGCCTTGATGTCGCGCTCCATAGCCAAGATCATGCTGCATATAGCACGTCCCGATGAGCTGCCGTGACCAATCATCACAGGGGCATTGACACCCATAACCTGCAAGCCGCCAACGCTCTCGCCATTCATAGAATCCCAGAAGTCCTGCTGCCAGTAGAGCTTTGGCACGATGCGACCCAAGACTGGGCGCATGAAGTTCTTGAAGCGTGGCTTGCCACCACCGAGCTTGAAGTTGATGCGATACAAAGCCTCCGCCATCTTCAAGATGCTATTGCCGACAAATGCCTCAGCAACAACGACATCCGAAATCTTATCGGTGAAGATATACGATGCCTCGACATTACCCACGAAGTTGTAGTCCTTGCGCTCCTTCATCACATCGTAGGTCGCCTTAGCCTGGGCATTACCCTTGCCCTCCTCCTCGCCGATGTTGAGCAACGCAACACGTGGATTCTCAAGACCAAGCACCGACTTAGCATAGATAGAGCCGAGCAGACCATACTGCGCCAACACCTCGGGCTTAGCGTCTACATTAAGACCCACGTCCATAAGGATTGCGCGCTGCACACCCTTAGTGGCTGAGATTGTTGGGATGAGGGTCGCCAACACTGGACGAATAACGCCCTCGATAGGCTTGATAACTTGCATCGAACCGACCATCATAGCACCTGTAGAGCCGGCGCTGGCGAAGCCATCGATCTTACCCTCAGAGAGGTACTTGAAGCCCACAGTGATACTTGAGTCTGACTTGGCAATAAAGGCCTTAGCAGGATGGTCACCCATCTCGATAACCTGCGTGGTGTTCACCAAATCGAAGTTCTCGGCAGCACAACCATACTTAGCAAGCAACTCGCGCATCCTCTTCTCATCACCGAAGAGCACAATGCGACTCTCCTTGTCAATCAACTTAAGAGCCTTCACAGCTCCCTCAATAGCCACTTCTGGAGCGAAGTCGCCACCCATTGCGTCGATACCGATTCTTATCATAAAAGGTCTATTGATTTAGTAATAGAAAAACTCATATGGGAACAACGCCAATAATCCAACAACGTGACTATCAAGGCGCTACCCACAAGCAATGAGATAACAAAAAGAGCACAACCACATAAGCGGCGTGCTCTTTTAGTAGTTGCGAAGACTACTCAGCCTTCTTCTCGATTGCGAGCTTACCGCGGTAGAAGCCACACTCTGGGCAAACGCGGTGGTAAAGAACTGCTGAACCACAGTTCGAGCAAGTTACTACTGTAGGAACTACTGCCTTGTAGTGAGTTCTTCTCTTGTCGCGTCGTGTAGACGAGACTTTGTGTTTTGGATGTGCCATCTTACAATATAATTTTTAAGTTTTATGTTTCTTTTTAGTCGCACCAACAACCTGACGGATAAGCTATTAGCGCAACCCAATATCTCTAATTATCACTCTCCTGCATCTGCTGCTTTAGCGCCTCCAAGAGTTCTCTGTTACGGTCGTCCAACGTTACAACATCGGCATCCTCAGCTCGTGCCTCAAGCTCCTCCAACTCCTCCTCGCTAATCTGCTGGAACGAGGCGAGCATCTCGGGGTCGCAGCCACCCTCCTCGTGCACACGACGGTAGGGCAACGAGAGAACAATACTCTCATAAATGTACTGTGTAAGGTCGAGGTAGTCCTCCGAAGGTGAGATCCACATCACGTCACCATCATAGTCGTCAATCTCATCCGAGAACTTAACAACCAACTCTCCCTCATAATCTACAGCAATGGGGCAATCCTCCAAACAGCGGTCGCACTCACAAATTACCTCACCCTCGATTGAAACATTTAGCTCCAACATAGTGTCGCTACGCTTCATCTCAACATGAGCCTGACAGCTACCACCCTTGATCTCCACGCGCTCGTACGCCTCAAACAAGGCGTCATCTACCTGAAAATCAAAGTCATAGCTACCACTCTTCAAGCCCTTATAGGCTATTTTGTATAGTGCAATCTGCTCCATTTCAGCACAATTAGTCTGCAAATTTACTACAAAAAACTAAATTGTGCAAATTATTACTATTTTTGTAGCAAAGTTTTATACAATTTTTTCACAAACACACCGCTATGGCAAAGTATAAAATAGCTTTTAGCTGCGCATTTAAGGAGTTCTGGCGCTACAATCTCTACATCACCGGCAAGGTGTTTCGTGGCGACGAGTGTGTGGAGTTTATCGACCACAGCGACATCATCGCCGAGGTTGGCACGCCGCTCACCACCACACCCGTAGTCTACAACCGCAAGAGGACAACGACGATAAATACGACGGATGGCGACGCCCTTACCTTATATATATATATAGTCGCCAACACCCTACCCAAAACCAACCGCATCGCCGAGGCGCCACCCTTCGAGTGCTCGGTAAGAATATCCGATGATGAGCAGCAGATATTCGAGCGCCGCTACAAGGTTGACCAGTGGAGCGGCAACAACATAGAGATCAAGATATAGGGCTTAATGGTCAAATATAGTAAACGAAAAATAGGGCATCAACAGACGCCCTATTTTTCGTTGATAAGCCTTACGACTACCTAACAAGCACGATGTAGTCGCTGCCAGCAAGGGTAAAGCTGTGGGTAGAGCCAAGCTGTACCTTCTCGCCAGTCATAAGGTTGGTCCACTCGCCTGCCGATGGAACATTTACAGATGTTGTAGACTGAGCATTGTTGAAGTTTGCAACAACAATAACTCGATCCATAACAAGCACCTTGCCACCCATCTGAGCATCGCCAACACTCCATGTGTGAACGGTGAGGTTGTCCTGACCGTAGTAATCCTCATTATCGGTACGCCATGAGATGATCTTAGACATAGCGTCGTAGAGAGCGCGACGGTTAGCATCCTCGAAGTAGTTCCAGCGTACTGGCTTCTTGCCTGTACGACCATTCTCCTCGATAGATACATCGTAGCCAAGCTCGCCAAACTGCCACATCATCTTTGGATATGGGGTGAGGAAGTGGAAGGCGTAAACAGCCTGGAGACGCTTTGTGAGAACGTTCCAAGGCTTAGCCCATGACTGTGCGTACTTGATAGCGTCGTAAGCGATACGCTCCTCATCGTGAGTCTCGATATTGTTTACACGCCCCTTCTTGAAATCAGCGAAGCTGCTACCTGTGTAGCCGAGAACAGACTGCTTGTAGCCGTTGCGCTGGTTGTTGTTCCAGCAGAGAGCACCTACAGAGTTGTACAACTCGTTCTCCTCTGACTGGTCGCAGAAGTGCTCGAAGATGATGTAAGCATCCTCGTCTACCGAGCGGATAGTCTGAGCATAGTGCTTCAAGATGCCGATACGCTGTGCTGAGTAACCACCAGCGTCGTAGTTGCCAGGGTTCTGCACGAAGCCCTTAGTGAGGTCGAAACGGAAACCATCGACATTGTACTCCTCCAACCAGTACTTCAACACCTCGTCAAAGTAGTTTACTGTCTCGGCGTATGTGTGGTTGAAGTCGTGGAATACGCTCCAGTTGTGTGGTGCATCAACATTGAAGAATGGGTTGCTCGATGTAGTCTTGTTAGCACTGCTATCCCACCACATCTTAGCATATGGATGCTGACCTGTAGCGTGGTTGAACACAACATCTACGATAACAGCGATATCGCGCTTGTGGCACTCGTCGATGAAGTATTTGTAAGCCTCGTCAGTACCGTAAGCCTTATCAGTAGCGAAGTAGAAGCATGGGTTGTAGCCCCATGAGTCGTTACCGTCGAACTCCTGGATAGGCATAAGCTCGATGGCGTTAACACCCAATGTCTCGAGGTAGTCGAGCTTAGCTGTTACAGCGTTGATAGAACCCTCCTCAGTAAAGTCGCGGATAAGCAACTCGTAGATTGCGAGTGAGTTCTCAGCAGGACGGTCGTAGCCTGTTGCTGTCCACTGATACTCGGTAGGATTAATCTCGAATACAGATACGATATCTGAAGTGTACTCCGATGGATATGCCTTCAAGTTAGGATATACCGAAGCGTCGATCCACTTATCGTTCCATGGGTCAAGGATCTTTGTTGCATATGGATCACCAATCTTGATTGTACCATCAACAAGGTACTGGTAGCCATACTCAACACCCTCCTCAAGACCTGAAACAGTAATCCAGAAGTAGTTACCATCCCTCTTCATCATATACTCGTTAGATGGAGCATACTCGTTGAAGTCGCCGAGCAACACTACAGACTTCTTATTTGGTGCAAACAACACGAATGTAGCCTCGCTACCGTTGACGTTAACACCATTCTCAACACCTGCAGGACGTGTAGCATTCTCAGTCTCGCCCAATACAGCAACAGATACTGTCTCCTCGATAGTCTCCTTGCCATCTGTAGCAACAACCTTGAAGACGATATCCTCAGCCTCAGTAGGAGTATATACATAGTTCAATGTAGCGCTACCTGTCTCAGCTACAGCAGTATCATTCTTATAGAGCTTAACGTTTGTAGCCGCCTGCTGCTGGATCTGAACGTTAATCTCATCGCCTACCTGGTAGATGTCACCATGCTTAGGTGTGAGGAACTTAACAGACATACCCTCCTTAGCGAGCTCAACGAAGATGTCGGCGCCGTTATCCTTAACCTCGATCTTGCTATCTGCCGAGCGGAACACAAAAGCGATATGTGTTACAGTCTCTGTCTCAGGCACATTGTACCATGCGTGAACACCACCCTTGATTGTGTAGTGCCAGATGTTATCCTCCTTACGCTCGAGTTTGCACTCTGGGATGTTTGTACCCCACTCCGCCAACACGTGCTTCCAGTCGCCTGTAGTGGCGCTATCGGTTGTAAGCACACCGGTGTGAGCATACAACTCGCCAGTGAAGCCATCAGCAGCTGTGCCAGCGGTGTTGAGGATAATGGTGATATCCTCGGTCATAGCCTCAGTCACGAAGGCTGGGTCTGTAGAGATTAGTGGGAACTCCGAAGGCTCGGGAGTTGGCGTTGGTGCTGGGGGATTGGGGTTTGGTGGCAACACAAAATCAGGAGTGTCTGTACAACCAAACATCACGAAGGCAGCCAAAAGCGCCATCATCAAAAAACGGAAGTTTTTCATTTGTGTAGATGTTATTTGTTAATACGTTTGTTACCGTGTCACATACGTACGCGCACATATACGCGCAAAATCGCTACAAAGTTACGAGAATTATTTGAGTTTTGGAAGATGCATAACGATATTTTTCCAAATGGCACTATATGGAGTATGAGTGGCTCGCAATGAAAGATGAGCGGTATTCGCAATTCAATCCACTGCAGCAATAGCCATTGCGCAGCAGCTTAGCGAGGCTATAACTTGCACATTTATCGCACATTATAGATGATTTTTTGTTTGATAATTAAAATATTTTCCTACCTTTGCGTATTACACTTGTCGCCATACGGCATGACATCGACAAGAAAAAACGGACAATATTAATACACATTACTAAAATGAAAACTACACTTAAAGCACTTCTTGCAGGACTTGTTGTCATCATGGCATGGTCGTGCGAGACTACAGGCGAGACATCAAATGATGGCCGTCTTGCGACACCCTACTTCACCGCAAATGTCGACGGCAACACCATCACCGTTGCATGGGAGGAGGTAGCAGGCGCTGCCTACTATGAGGTAGCACTCGACCCAGGTTCTATCGTGAAGACCGACAAGCTCATCCACCGCTTCAGCGACCTTGAGTACAACACCGAGTACAAGGTCTCAGTACGCGCCATTGCAACTGACGAGTCGAAGAGTTCCAATGCCGAGACCAAGAGGGTGTCAACCGCAACTCGCATCGTTCCACAGTATCGCGAGTTCTATCCACAGAATGGTGCTGCAGGAACAGCCATCTCTAACAACGGCCGTTGGTTAGTTGGTGGTAACGACCGTATGGGTTATATCGTTGATCTTATGACAGATAAGATGACAGAGTTGGAGGGTTATGAGCTCTACGATGTTGCTGACGATGGTACTGCTGTAGGCTCTGACCACACATCAAATCCTGATGGTGACGCCGCAATCCTTGTTGGTGGCGAGATGGTTACCATCGACCTTTCGGATATTGCTGTAAGCTACGGTATGAGCTGCGCTACAGGCATCACCCCTGATGGTGAGTATGTAGTAGGTTGGTACTGGGAGTACGACGAGTCTTGCTACTACGCTCAGCAGTATGGCATGGTTATCCCATTCTGCTACGACATCATGAAGGATAAGGTATCTGTTCCTGAGGTGGGAGAGCGCATCTACAACGAGGCAGCCGCTACAGCCATTAAGGGAGTTGCTCCAGACCGCACACTGCTTGGCTACGAGCAGTCACAGGGTATCCACTCTATCATATGGGAGGATGAGTACACACCATTTGAGTATGTACACTTCGAGTATGACGACGAGTACAACCCAACATTTAGCCTTGGTGACACTCAGAATCTCTTCTCGCAGACAGGTCGCTTCGTCTATGGTAAGGCTGTTGACTACGAGGCAGGCCAGACCGAGGTTGCTGCTGCTTTCGACCGTGAGACATCGCAGCTCTACACCTTCACTGGTTACTCAGTAACTGCTATGTCAGACGATGGCGTTGCATTCATCAATGATGTACCTTTCTACCTTGGTACTACATCTTATGTTGTTGACATTAAGAATGGTGAGCCTTACGCTTGGACCGAGTTGGAGGAGTGGCTCTTCGACGAGCACGACATCGACATCGCATCATTCGAGCCAACCACCGACACTATCGAGGATGACGGCTTGCTATTGGAGGGTATTATCGTTGTTGGCGTATCGGAGAATGGCCGCGTAATCGTTGGTATCACAAACACCGAGTACGGCTGGTTGACCTTCGTAGTTGACCTCGATGGTGCTCCAGTAGAAGCTGCAAACTAATAGCTGAATAGACAAAAAATATTAGGCTGTCCGCATGGGCAGCCTAATATTTTATTATGTAACGATCTATTACAATCGTGCCTTGATAGCCTTCGATGCCTCCTCGTAGCCTGGCTTATCCAACAAGGCAAACATATTCTTCTTGTATGCCTCAACACCTGGCTGGTCGAATGGATTAACACCGAGCAAGTAGCCGCTGATACCGCAACCCTTCTCGAAGAAGTAGAGTAGCTGACCGATGGTGCGCTCGTCGATACGCTCGATCTCGATGATGAGGTTAGGCACGCCACCATCCAAGTGTGCAAGGCGCACGCCAAGCTCCGCCATCTTGTTGATCTCAGAGAGGCGCTTGCCAGTGAGGAAGTTCAAGCCATCGAGGTTAGCCTCGTCAGACTCAACCTTAACCTCATACTTGCTATTCTTAACCGAGATAATGGTCTCGAACAGGGTACGCTCGCCCTCCTGGATATACTGACCCATAGAGTGAAGGTCGGCCGTAAGAGTCACGCTTGCAGGAAAGATACCCTTACCCTCCTTGCCCTCAGACTCGCCATAGAGCTGCTTCCACCACTCGGCAATATACTGAAGCTTAGGCTCATAAGAGCCGAGGATCTCGATCTTCTTGCCAGCCTTATAGAGCTCGTTACGCACGATGGCATACTGCGCTGCTGGGTTCTGCTCGATAGGCGTAGCCTCAGATGTTAGGCGCTCCATGTCGCGAGCACCCTCAACAAAGGCGTCGATGTCGACACCAGCGACAGCCAATGGCAACAAGCCTACGGGCGATAGCACAGAGTAGCGACCACCAACATTATCCTCGATGACAAATGTTGGGTAGCCCTCCTGTGTTGCGAGGGTCTTCAACGCGCCGCGTGCCTTGTCGGTGATAGCGGCAATGCGCTCTGCAGCCTCAGCCTTGCCGTAGCGCTTCTCGATCTCAGCCTTGATAAGGCGGAAGGCGATAGCTGGCTCGGTAGTGGTGCCCGACTTAGAGATTACGATAGCTGCGATAGAGTAATCCTTAACCGCATCCATAAGCTCATAGGTATAGTCCTCAGAGATATTCTCACCCGCGAAGACGATGGTTGGATTGTCATGCTTGCGCTTGAGCGACTCGAAAGAGTTGTTCATAGCCTCCAACACAGCCTTTGCACCGAGGTATGAGCCACCAATACCGATGCAGATGACAACCTCAGCCTTCTCGCGAAGCTTGCCTGCCACACGCTTAATCTCGGCAATCTCCTCAGCGGTGATCGATGATGGAAGGTTTACCCAGCCGAGGAAGTCGTTGCCGGCGCCCTCGCCAGAGTGAAGCAGAGCATTTGCCTTTGCAGCAGCAGCCTGCATATCGTTGGTAATCTCAATGCCAGAGTATCTGGCGTCAAACTTAATTAGCTCCATATCTATATGTTTTTAGTTTATAACTATTTGAGTATCTTGGTTATTGCGTTCATAGCATCGCGTGCAGGAGCACCCTTATACAGCACCTCCCACACCATGTCGGCGATAGGCATCTCTATGTTGCGGCGCAATGAGCTCTGGCGTATGCAATCGGCAGCGTAGTAGCCCTCGGCAACCATCGTCATCTCGTTGAGCGCACTCTTCACGGAGCAACCCTTGCCAAGGAGTGTGCCGAGGCGACGGTTGCGGCTAAGAGGTGAGTAGCAGGTGACAAGCAGGTCGCCCATATAGGCTGCACCATTGATGTCGCGACCCTCGGTAGGCAACGCCTCATTGAGGAAGCGCTCCATCTCGGCAGCACAATTGGCGATGAGCACCGCGAGGAAGTTATCGCCATAGCGCAAGCCCACAGCCATACCTACAGCCAAGGCATATACATTCTTCATGATAGCAGCGCCCTCGACGCCCAAGACGTCGCGCGATATGCTGCAGCGGAAGAAGTCGTTGGCAAGCACCTCACGCACGCGCTCCGCCGTGGCATTGCTCTGCGAAGCCACGGTAAGGTATGATAGACGACACTGACCCACCTCCTCGGCGTGTGATGGTCCGGTGACCACTGCGAGGTTGTCCATAGGGATGTCGTAGTAGCGATGCATATGCTCGACGATGGTGAGGTAGTCACCAGGGATGATACCCTTGACCACCGACACGACAATCTTATCCTTAAGGCTCTCAGTAAGAGGCTCAAGGAACTTGGTCATAAAGGCTGAGGGCATGGCGAGAATTACAATCTCGGCATCGCGCACAACCTCGTTAATGTCGTTAGAGGCGGTGATGAACTCACGATCTAAGTAGCACCAAGGGAGGTACTTTATGTTGTGTGAGCGCTCGGTGAGCGACTGATGTATCTCATCGTTAAGCACCAACCAGTTTACATGGTGGTGGTTGATGGTTAGTGTCTTCACTATTGCTGTTGCCCAGCTGCCATAGCCGACAACGGCACATTTATGTTTGTGTTCGTCCATAACGAGAAAAATTATTGACAAATTTAAGCAAAAAAACTTAAAACTATTGCAAAATCCTCATATCTTTTTCCTATCTTTGTCGGTGTATATGTGCGCATAGACGACGATTATGGTCTATGTCGCTGGTAGTTAGCACTTTGCGTTGTCAATGCAAGGCGTGTCGTTTTTTGCACTATTTGACAATTCGAGGTGGTGGGGTTTGAAATAAAACGAAAACAAGATATGGGACTCTTTTCACTTACTCAGGAGTTGGCTATTGACTTAGGTACGGCCAACACGCTGATAATGCACAATGGCAAGGTCGTCGTTGACGAGCCTTCGATTGTGGCACTCAGCATCAAGACAGGTGAGCTTATGGCTATCGGTCATAAGGCTCGATTGATGGATGGTAGAACACACTCGAACATCCGCACTATACGCCCTTTGCGCGACGGTGTTATCGCCGACTTCGAGGCTACGGAGCTTATGTTGCGCGGTCTTATCAAGAAGGTGGGCGCTACGCGTGGTATGTTTGCACCATCGCTCCGCATGATGATATGTATCCCATCGGGCTCAACAAATGTTGAGATTCGTGCCGTGCGCGACTCTGCGCAGCACGCTGGTGGTCGTGAGATATACCTCGTATTCGAGCCTATGGCAGCTGCACTTGGCGCAGGCTTGGATGTGGAGGCTCCAGAGGGTAACCTCATCATCGACATCGGTGGTGGTACCTCGGAGGTTGCTTGTATCTCTTTGGGTGGTATCGTATGCTCGAAGTCTATCAATGTTGCGGGCGACGTCTTCACAACAGATATTCAGACATATATCCGTCAGCAGCACGGTATTAAGATTGGTGAGCGCACCGCCGAGGAGATCAAATGTGCCATCGGTGCTGCGGTGCCAGAGTTGGAGAACGAGCCAGAGGATTACGTATTCACCGGCTCGAATATGCTCACCAACCTACCACAGACCGTGACCTTGAACTATAGCGAGATTGCATACGCCTTGGACAAGTCGCTCGTGAAGCTCGACAACGCCCTAATGGATGTGCTTCAGGAGATGCCACCAGAGTTGTACTCAGATGTTGTGCGCAATGGTATCTACTTGGCAGGTGGTGGCGCCCTCATTAAGGGTCTTGATCAGCGTCTTAGCAAGGTATCGGGTCTGCCAGTGCATATTGCTGAGGATCCACTACGCGCCATCGCACGTGGTACATGTATCGCGCTTAAGAACATCGGTAACTTCTCATTCCTCTTGGGCGGCGAGAAGTAGTCCGAGTGGCGTATATTCGATAAATTAAGGCTGTCTTAGACACATCGTCGGACAGCCTTTATATCCTTAATTAATAGAATATTGATGACGTTGTATGCATAGGCTTGTAGAGTTTCTAAGACGCATATACGTGGTGCTTATCTTCCTGCTGCTTGAGGGTATTGCCCTCTGGCAGTACGCTACATCATCGCCCTATACCGAGGCTAAGTTGTTGGCACGAACAACGGCCATAGGGGGCTCTATAAGTGAGATGATAACAGATGTGCAGCACTTCTTTTCGCTGCCCGATGAGAATAGACGCCTTGCGGCGCGCGTTGCCGAGTTGGAGACAGAGCGCGAGCGCGAGCGCGAGATTATCAGCAACATGATGCTCGACTCGTTGGCTGTTGATGCGTACACAGATGTGGATGTTAAGTTTAGGTTCAGCGCTGCGCGTGTATCATCATCGACACTAAATCGCCAGCGCAACTATATCGTCTTAGACCGTGGTGCAAGCGATGGCATGGTAGTTAATATGGGTGTTATGACCCCCGATCGCAAGATGGTGGGCTACATATCCTCATGCTCGGAGCACTACTCTGTCGTTGAGCCAATCATAAATACCAAGTTCTCGACAGGTGGTCGCCTTATCGACAATGTTGACAACAACTACTTCTGCTCGGTAAAATGGGATGGCAACTCGCCATACTACGCTACGGCATCGGATATATCGGTGAATGTCGATATTACGGAGGGTATGACCATCGAGGTTAGCTCGGAGCGAATGCCCGAGGGCGTGGTTATCGGCGTTGTCGAGTCCTATAGTGCCAATAACGCCAATACGGCATACTCGGCCAAGGTGAAGCTCGCCGCCGATATGTCGGCCATCGACAATGTGATTGTGGTGGAGAATGTTTATTACAATGAATTAGCTACCATCCTCAAGGAGGAGGAGAGTGATAAGTAGAAGCCTATGTATAAGTATATGTCATATATTTGGATGAGTCTGGCGGTGCTGTTCTTACAGATATTTCTCATCGACAACATCAATATAGGCACCTCTGTGGCTCTATGGATGCGTCCCAT
This sequence comes from Alistipes sp., assembly GCA_045652985.1. GTDB lineage: Bacteria > Bacteroidota > Bacteroidia > Bacteroidales > Rikenellaceae > Alistipes. The sequence goes on from JAZOLM010000060.1 coordinate 19,954, forward strand.
GCTCTTCCCGCTAATCGTTCTGCTTCTGCCAATCGAGTGGAAGACGATATGGGTGCTTATCATAGCCTACGTGGTTGGATACATCATGGATATATCGGTTGGTGGCGAGGGTCTCTATGTGGCGACACTTCTGCCCCTGTCGTTGATACGTTCATCGATTGTCTATATCACCACACGCCGCAATGTAGAGGCTGGAGAGCAGAAGCAGCTCTTAGCGCGCCTCACCACGCGTCAGCTGATGCTCTACATAGCTGCCATGTTGTTCATACACCACACCCTCTTCTTCTTCATGGAGGCGTTGTCGTTTAATCATATTATGCAGGTGATGCTCACCATACTTTCAAGTCTTGCCCTATCACTACTCTTAGGATGGTTCGTGGTGAGAATATTTATATCTAAAGTTTTGGTGCAATGAGTCGCAACGAGCATACATCACCCCTATATAGCCGTCTGCGTATAGTAGTCTTCATCGTAGCCGCAATCATAATCGGTCGCTTGGTATATGTTCAGCTTATCGACGATAAGTATGACGCCTTGGCTGAGTCGAATATCATGCGTCCCGAGGTGGAGTACCCTATGCGTGGTGAGGTAGTGGATCGTCATGGCGAACCCCTTATTCGTAGCCGTGTGTGCTACGATGTGATGGTGGTGTGGGATAACCTTCCTAAGGAGGGCTTCGATACGCTCCACCTGCTATCAATTATAGATATGCCTATCGAGAAGCTGCGAAGTCAGCTTAATAGGGCGAAGAGTGCTCCACAGTCACCATATTTGGTTGTCGGCTACTTGCCGCAGGATGCCAAGCTAATTCTCGATGAGAGTGGCTTCGATGGCTTCTTCACGCGCTTTCGTACAGCTCGCGAGTACCCACGAAAGATTGGCGGTAACCTCCTCGGATATGTTCAGGAGGTGTCGGGGGGTGACATTAAGCGCGATCCATACTACGAGTCGGGCGACTATATTGGAGTCAGCGGTATTGAGTCCTACTATGAGAAAGATCTACGCGGCGAGAAGGGTGTGACATATCGTATTCGTGATACGCGCGGTGCCGAGAAGGGCTCATATGATAATGGCTCTTTGGATCAGCTGCCGGTGAAGGGCACGAAGATAGTATCTACCATCGATGGTCGCCTGCAGGAGTTTGCCGAGGAGCTTATGGAGGGTAAGATAGGCTCTGTTGTAGCCATCGAGCCATCTACGGGTGAGATCCTCGTCATGGTATCCTCGCCCACCTACAACCCCGACCTTATGGTTGGTCGCCAGCGTGGTAACAACTATATGGAGATGTTGCACAACCAGCGTAAGCCTCAGTTCTCGCGTGCCATCAAGGAGAACTATCCTCCAGGCTCTACCTTTAAGCTGGTGCAGGGACTTATCGGCTTGCAGGAGGGTGTGCTAACCCCCTCGCAGCGCTATGAGTGTCATTTGGGCTTCCACTATGGTAATCGAGTGCAGAAGTGTCACTCCCATCGTAATAACCTAAACCTTCGTGAGGCTGTGGCAAACTCATGCAACGCCTACTTCTGCTACGTCTTCAAGAATATCATAACCAACAAGAAGTATGGAAGCATCAAGGAGGGTATGCGCAAGTGGAACGAGTATGTGCGTAGCTTCGGCTTTGGCAGCCCCCTGGGCATAGATATGTATGGTGAGTATGGAGGCTTTGTTCCAACCCCCGAGTGGCTTGATAATGCCAATGGAAAGTATTGGAACTGGGGTACGGTGATATCGTGCGCCATTGGTCAGGGTGAGATGGCGGCAACGCCACTGCAGATGGCAAACTTAGCAGCTATTGTTGCTAATCGCGGATACTACTATACGCCACATATTGTTCGTAGCGTCGAGGGACACGACAAGCTTGATAGCCGCTTCTATGAGCGTCACTATACGATGGTCGACTCAGCGCACTTCGAGACTATTATCGAGGGTATGTGGATGGGTGTCCATAAGGAGGGTACATCGCGTAAGGCATATCTTCCAGGTCTGGATGTCTGCGGTAAGACGGGTACGGCGCAGCATGGCCGATACAGGAAAAACAGATTCGGGGAGAAGGAGTATTACGATGATCATTCAGCATTTATCTCGTTTGCTCCACGCAATAATCCGAAGATTGCCATTGCTGTATATATCGAACATGGTAGGTGGGGTGCATCGGCAGCGGTGCCTATAGCGAGCCTTATAGAGGAGCTATATCTCACAGATACGATCACCCGTCCAGAGTTGGTTGAGGAGATGAAGAGTCTCGATATTAACTATGGCTACTACGACGAGAAACAGAAGGAGTATGATGCTAAGCGAGCTGCCGAACAGATGTAGTAGCACTAATGCATAAAGAAGGAGTTTTTGACAGATGATGACAAACTATAACATATCGCCAGAGCGTAATACGACATCGCTCTTTGGCAAGGTCGACATGGTGGCCCTCGGGCTCTACCTATCCCTTGTCTTTGCAGGTATCGTCTGCATCACCTCCGCATCCTATGACGAGTCGGTTGGCTCGATATTCTCGCTTCAGCACCACTACATGAAGCAGCTTGTCTGGGGTGGTATAGCGATGGTATTTGCCCTTGTGGTGCTCCTGCTTGATAGGCGTCTCTTTCATATGTTTGCATACCCCGCCTATATCGCTGGTATAGGTCTATTGTTGCTGTGCTTGCTGTTTGGTCGCGAGGTTAATGGTGCCAAGGCGTGGTTTGAGTTCGGAGGCATAAGGGTGCAGCCTGTTGAGTTTGCGAAGATTGCCACGGCACTTATGATGGCTCGTGTGGTTAGTGATTTCTCGTTTAATATCAGGCGCTTAAACGACATTCTCAAAGTTGGAGGTGTTATCATGCTCCCCTTGGGCATTATCATCCTGCAGAACGATACAGGTTCGGGCTTGGTGCTATGCTCATTCCTCTTTGTGCTCTATCGCGAGGGAATATCCAAGTATATATACTTCCCCGTGCTGCTCACCATAGCACTCTTTATAACATCGTTTATCTTCACTCCGGAGGTAATCTTCACCACGCTGATAATACTCTTCACGCTACATAGCGCCTTTACGACACAGGCGTGGAGCGCACATATACGCTTCCTCGCAGCAACGCTTCTTGCATCACTGCTTCTTGCATTGCTGACCCCCATGAGCGGCTATGCCTCGCTGATGGTCGTATGTAGCATTGCCGCCATCACACTTGCTGCCATAGCCTTTAAGACGCGTACGATGAAGATACTATGGCCCGTCGTGATGTTCGTCTATGCCATGCTCTTTGTCCCCGCGTGCGATATGCTCTTCACGAAGTTGGAGCCACACCAGCAGAATAGAATTCTCACCTTTGTGGGCATGAAGGAGGATCCAAGGGGTATCGACTTCAATGTCAACCAGTCGCAGATCGCCATCGGCTCGGGAGGTCTTACGGGCAAGGGCTTCATGGATGGCACGCAGATTAAGTATGGTTATGTGCCCGAGAAACATACCGACTTCATCTTCTGCGTTGTTGGTGAGGAGTGGGGTTTCATGGGTACGCTGACCATCATCGCGCTATACATAGCCCTGATCCTACGTCTTATGAAGATGGGCGAGCGCATCAAAGAGCCATTTGGTAGAGTATATTGCTACTCGGTGGCCGCCATACTGCTCTTCCACGTCTGGGTAAATGTGGGCATGACCATAGGTCTTATGCCTGTCATGGGTATCCCGCTGCCGCTGATGAGCTACGGAGGCTCGTCGCTTGTGGCATTCACCATACTCATCATGATTGCCATACGCCTGGATGCCTCGACCAACGAAGATAATAACCTATATATGAAATAGTAAGTTCGATATGACTACTAAACCACTTATATTCATCACCAACGACGATAGCTACCTCTCGAAAGGTTTTAGATGTATGGTAAACCTTGCCAAGGAGTTCGGTAGAGTCATTGCCATCGCCCCCGACAGGGTGCAGAGTGGCATGAGCCAGGCGATAACTATCAACCAGCCGCTCTTCTTGCGCAAGATTGAGGAGTGTGACGATGTGCAGATATACGCCTTCTCGGGCACTCCCGTAGATTGCGCCAAGTTCGCCTTCGACCACCTCTTCCGCGAATCGAAGGTAGACCTTGTGCTATCGGGTATCAACCACGGCTCGAACGCCGCCATCAACGTCATGTACTCGGGCACTATGGGTGCTGCCATCGAGGGCAGCTTCTATGGCTGTCCATCAATCGGTCTATCGCTCGATGACCACGATGCCGATGCCGACTTTGAGGGCGCAGTGGAGTATGGACGTAGGATTATTGCCGACGTGCTTGCCGCTAAGGATACTCTCCCACGCCCCTTGTGCCTTAATGTGAATGTGCCACGCTGCGCCGCGGAGGAGATTAAGGGTATCCGCCTATGCCGCCAGACACGCGGCTTCTGGAGGGAGGAGTTCTACCATCGTAACGACCCTCAGGGACGAGATTACTTCTGGCTTACGGGAGGCTTCCAGAATGCTGAGCCCGAGGCGGAGGATAGCGACGAGTGGGCATTGAAAAACCGCTATGTTGCCGTTGTTCCGGTGCAGGTGGATATGACCGACTACGCGATGCTACGCAATTTGAAGGAGGTAATTAAATAGTAGACTGATGACGGGTATTGAGATACTTCTCGTAGTAACTATCGTTATGCAGGCGTTTGCCGCCATCTTGGCACTAACGCTTGTTAACCGTACGAAGTACTACGCCTTGTGGATATGCTATGCGCTGAGTCTCGGTATGCTTATCGTGGAGCGCTTCTCACAGCTCAAGGTGCTTGAGGGTGAGAGCGTGTCGCCACAGTTTCAGGCATGGATGGGTATAGGTATCTCTTTCAGCTTCCTCATATGCGTTATATGCGCCCGACTCTTGGTGCACCACGTCGACCGCATCACCATGCAGCGACGTATGTTGGAGAATAAGCTCATGACGGCGGTGCTACGCACCGAGGAGCGCTCGCGTGCCGAGATATCGCGCGAGCTGCACGATGGATTGGGTCCCCTGCTATCGTCAGCCAAGATGTCAATCTCAGCGATATCGAAGGAGGGCATGACCGAGAAGGATCGAGCGACACTGCGTAATACGGCGGCGGTCATCGATGAGGCGATACGCTCGTTGCGCGAGATCTCGAATAACCTATCGCCACATGTGCTCAATAACTTCGGCTTGGCGCGTGGTATTCGCAATTTTGTCGAGAAGGTTGCTTCGCTTCACAATGTTGATATTCATTTCTCGACCACGCTACGCGATGAGCGCTTCGACTCCAACGTGGAGGTTATCATCTATCGTGTGACGTGCGAGCTTATAAACAACTCGCTTAAGCACTCGGCGTGCAAGCGCATAGATGTAGGACTTGCGGTAAAGGATAATAGACTCATACTCAAGTATAAGGATGATGGCAAGGGCTTCACGCCTGCCGAGGTGGCGGATAGAGGTATGGGCATATCTAATATTAACTCTCGAATATCATCCCTCGGTGGTGTCATAAAGCTTGACAGCGAGGTGGGCAAGGGTATGAGCGCCTACGTCAAGGTGTCGTTGGATAGCACCAATCTCACGATGACCGAGGATGAGATATGTCGAACAAACAGAGTAAAACTATGGAAAACGAAGGGATAAAAATAGCACTTGTCGACGATCACACACTATTTCGTACTGGTCTGTCAGGTCTGTTGTCGCAGCGCGAGGACTATGCCGTTGTGGGCGACTATGCCTGCGGCGAGGAGTTCTTGGAGAGACTCCCCGAGCTCGATGTCGACGTGGTATTCATGGATATATCGATGCCGGGTATCGATGGTGCGGAGACAACAAGACGAGCCTTGGCCATGCGCCCCGAGATTAGGGTTATCACCCTATCGATGTATGGCGACGACCACTACTACACGCGCATGGTGGAGAGTGGTGCTTCGGGCTTCCTGCTCAAGGATAGCGACATAGATGAGGTCTACGCCGCGGTGGATAGCGTCAAGGCGGGAGATAGCTTCTTTAGCACGGCGCTGTTAGGCTCGCTTACAAGCCACATGAGCCCCCTCGCCATGCAGGCGGATGAGGATGCCCTGTCCGACAGAGAGATGGAGATCTTGGTTGAGGTGTGCAGAGGATTATCAAATCAGGAGATTGCCGATAAGCTATTTATCTCGAAGCGCACGGTGGATAAGCACCGCGCCAACATCCTCGAGAAGACGGGGTGCAAGAATACGGCAAACCTCGTGGTCTATGCCATCAAGAATAGATTGGTAGAGATATAAGACAAAAGGTTGACTCATCGCGAGTCAACCTTTTGTTTTGTTATGAGTCTATATATTACATCATGCCACCCATGCCGGCACCTGCAGCAGCAAGGTTCTGCAAAGGACCCTCCTCCTTCTTCTCAGCCAAGACGCACTCTGTGGTGAGGAACATAGAAGCGATAGATGCAGCATTCTCCAAAGCTACGCGTGATACCTTTGTTGGGTCGATGATACCCGCAGCGAGCATATCCTCATACCTATCGTCGCGAGCGTTGTAGCCGAAGGCACCCTCGCCCTCCTTAACCTTGTTGACAACTACCGAGCCCTCGCCACCAGCATTGGCAACAATCTGACGCAATGGCTCCTCGATAGCGCGCTTAACAATCTGAATACCTGTTGTCTGGTCGTCGTTCTCACCCTTCATGCCCTCGAGAGATGCTACGGCACGAATATAGGCAACACCACCGCCAGGAACGATACCCTCCTCCACAGCAGCACGTGTGGCGGCCAAAGCGTCGTCAACGCGATCCTTCTTCTCCTTCATCTCAACCTCGGTTGCAGCACCTACATACAATACCGCTACGCCACCAGCCAACTTCGCCAAGCGCTCCTGCAATTTCTCGCGGTCGTAGTCCGATGATGCGTTCTCGATAGATGCGCGGATCTGTTGCACGCGGGCGGCGATAGCCTCCTTAGAGCCTGCGCCATCAACAATTGTGGTATTCTCCTTGTTAAGGGTGATCTTCTCGGCAGTACCCAACGCCGCAAGACCTGCATCCTCCATCTTCATACCCTTGTCGGTAGAGATTACTGTTGCGCCTGTGAGTGTTGCGATATCCTCGAGCATCTCCTTGCGGCGGTCACCAAAGCCTGGAGCCTTACATGCTGCTATCTTGAGTGTGCCGCGGAGCTTGTTGACAACGAGTGCCGATAGCGCCTCGCCATCGACATCCTCGGCGATGATGAGGAGTGAACGACCACTCTGAGCCACTGGCTCGAGGATGCCCATAATCTCCTTCATTGTCGAGATCTTCTTGTCGGTGATAAGGATATATGGTTTGTCAAGCTGTGCCTCCATCTTCTCGGTGTCGGTGATGAAGTATGCCGAGATATAACCACGGTCGAACTGCATACCCTCAACAACGTCAACGTGTGTCTCGGTGCCCTTAGCCTCCTCAACGGTGATAACGCCCTCGTTGTTCACCTTAGCCATAGCCTCGGCGATGAGCTTACCAATCTTGCGGTCGTTGTTAGCCGAGATTGTTGCCACCTGCTCGATCTTGTCGAAGTCGGAGCCTACAACCTGGCTCTGTGCCTTGAGCGACTCAACAACCCTCTCTACTGCAGCGTCGATACCGCGCTTAAGATCCATTGGGTTGGCACCAGCGGTTACGTTCTTGATACCTACCGAGATAAGTGACTGCGCAAGAACTGTTGCTGTTGTTGTACCATCACCAGCATCGTCGTTGGTCTTTGATGCCACCTCACGTACCATCTGAGCACCCATGTTGGCGAATGTATCCTCCAACTCTACCTCCTTAGCTACGGTAACGCCATCCTTGGTCACGTGTGGCGCACCGAACTTCTTGTCGATGATAACGTTGCGACCCTTAGGGCCGAGTGTCACCTTCACGGCGTTGCATAGCGCGTCAACGCCCTCCTTGAGAAGCTCGCGAGCCTCTACGTTATACTTTATCTCTTTTGCCATATTAGTCTCTCTTATAAGTTTTATACGAAATAGATTACTCGATTACTGCGATGATGTCCGACTGCTTCATCACGAGGTAGTCCTCACTCTCGTAGTTGAGCTCAGCGCCGGCATACTTGCCATACATCACCATGTCGCCAACCTTCACCTCCATCTTAACATCTGCGGTGCCAGGGCCTGCGGCGATAACCTTGCCCATGAGGGGCTTCTCCTTAGCTGTGTCGGGGATGAATAGACCGCCTGCGGTCTTCTCCTCTGCCGGATTGGGCTTCACCAATACGCGGTCTGAAAGTGGTCTTACTGCCATAATAAATCTTAGTTTTATGTTTTAATAATATTTTCCGTTTTTCAAAGCGAGGGGCAATCTCTGTGCCAAAGCATAACCCATGCCAAAATTATGCAAATATAGTGACAATTTGTCACTTTAACAACTCGCCACCGACAAACATTGTCTACTATTTGCATACACCCAAGAGGTGCTACCATATTTAATATTGGAGTTATGTGCTACCTTTGATGCCTGTAGGGGTCTTCTTTTTAGGCGTAAAAGTGAGTGTAAATGTGGGCGTAAAAAAAGTAAATCCCCTCCACACTGCTGTGTAGAAGGGATTTTAGAGGTCTGAAGCGAACGCTATAAATTTTAATCAAATTTAATTTCTTTTGACTTTAATTATATTATATATCAATGGATTATGTGTGCTTTAGGAAAACAGGTGTAAATAAAAATTTGAGAAAATTTTGCGATGGTATTACAAATGTATGACAAAATCACTATCTTTGCCAAAGTAAAACCTATAAACTATGGCAACCTTTTGTTATCGTGTGCGATCAACGCAAAAAAATAAATTGTCCAAGGTGCAAATACACTTCACCGTTGGTCGAGGGAATCAGTTTTATGCCGATACGCAGTATCTGGTATTGACCGATGCGTGGGATAATAAGCGTCAGACCGTAAAGAGTCGCTATACTGCGGTAGAAGATTTCACCGAGCAGCAGGGAAGAGAACTAATGAAAAATCTCTCGGAGTTGCGAAGTTTTATTCTTGGCGAGATGGCCAAAGATCCCGAACACGCGATGACAAAGACAAAGTTGGAGAAGATTGTCTATGCATTCCATCACCCTCGAAGTGTTGCCAATGGTAAGCGTGTTCGTAGCAGAGAATCGCTGAACGATTATATTGCACGATATGTACGAGACATGGAGAGTGGTGAGCGTCACAATATTCA
>JAZOLM010000061.1:0-25806 GCA_045652985.1 Alistipes sp.
AGCCTCAACATCCTCCATCTTCTTAGGAACCCAGATACGACCATCGTTACGCAATGACTCAGACATAAGAGTAAGCTTAGACTGCTGAGTACCGTGTACTGGGATACATGTAGGGTGAATCTGAGTGAAACATGGGTTAGCGAAACCTGCACCCTTACGGTAGCACTGGAATGCTGCAGAGCCGTTAGAAGCCATCGCATTTGTAGAGAGGAAGAATACGTTACCGTAACCACCAGTAGCGATAACTACAGCGTGAGCACCATGACGCTCGAGCTCACCAGTAACAAGGTTACGAGCGATGATACCGCAAGCCTCACCATTCTCAACAACGATGTCCAACATCTCGTGTCGTGGGTATGCCTTCACTGAGCCAGCTGCGATCTCCTTGTTAAGCACTGAGTAAGCACCCAACAAGAGCTGCTGACCGGTCTGACCACGAGCATAGAATGTACGAGATACCTGAGCACCACCGAATGAACGGTTAGCGAGCAAGCCGCCGTACTCACGAGCGAAAGGTACACCCTGTGCTACGCACTGGTCGATGATGAGGTTAGAAACCTCTGCCAAACGATAAACGTTAGCCTCGCGAGCACGATAGTCACCACCCTTGATGGTATCGTAGAAGAGACGATAGATAGAGTCGTTATCGTTCTGATAGTTCTTAGCTGCATTGATACCACCCTGTGCTGCGATAGAGTGAGCACGACGTGGAGAGTCAGAGATGCAGAATATCTTTACGTTGTAGCCGAGCTCACCGAGTGAAGCAGCTGCAGAAGCACCACCCAAACCGGTACCAACTACGATAATATCCAACTTACGCTTATTAGCAGGGCTCACTACCTTGATGGCAGCCTTGTGGTTGCTCCACTTCTCAGCCAATGGACCTGCTGGTGTTTTAGCATCTAATTTATAAGCCATAGTATATTTCAGTTTTTATTGTTATCAGATTATTAGTGTGCTACGATTGACTCAGCAAGCCATGTCTCATGGTTGAGGAAGCACATGATAGCTACAACAGCGAAGCCGATGAAGATGAGGGTTGCAACGATGTTAGCACCCATCTTCAAACGTGGATACCAAGTGTCGTTAGCGAAACCTGCAGTCTGGAACATAGACCATACACCGTGAGTGAGGTGGAACCACAAAGCTGCGAACCATACGAGGTAGAGAACTACGTTGTACCACTTAGAGAATGTGATACACATGAGTGCAGCACCATTGTGTGGAGCAACTGAAATCTCACCCAAACCCTGATATGCTACAGTTGCGTACTCAGCCTCAAGAACCTCAACAAGCTGCATCTTTGACCAGAAGTGAACGAGGTGGAGCAAAAGACCAAGAACTACAACAACGCCCAAAGCGAGCATGTTCTTAGAAGCCCAAGACACACCCTTCTCCTGAACGGTAACAGCGTAGCGCTGAGTACCACGAGCGCGGTAGTTGTTAAGGGTAAGGATGATAGCGTAGATGAAGTGAACAGCTACACCAGCAGCCAAAAGTGCAGTACCTGCAAGTGCATACCAATTTGCACCGAGGAACTCACAAATTGCATTGTAACCCTCGCGGCTGAAGAGCATCGTGAGGTTCATTGACATGTGGAAAAGGATGAAGAGCACGAGGAAACATCCTGAGATACTCATAACAAGTTTCTTTCCCACCGATGAATTAGTTAGAAAACAGCTCATAGTGTAAAAAAATTTAGTATATTTGTAAATAGTTTTGTCGCTTAATAATCTTTGACCGCGGCTAAAAAGGGTCATAGAGCCCAATTTGCTACTGCAAAGATAAGAATTGTTTAGAGAATAACAACAACAAACGCCACTTTTTAGTGGTAAAATTGAATAATTTTAATAAACATTGTTGATATGGAGCTCAAAAAGGAGATTAGAGGCGAAGTACGCCGCCGAATAAAGGAGCTTGACGCCGAGGCAAGAGGTGCTTCCGCACACCAAATATTTAGCCATATCGAGCATCTTGATGTGTTTGGCTCGGCACGCTGCATAGCACTCTTCGCCGCGATGGGCGATGAGGTGCCCACAGCCGAGGCCTTGGAGCGTTGGTGTGCGATGGGCAAGGCGATTGTCGTGCCACGCGTCGAGGGCGACATAATGCGCTTCTACGACTACTCTGCTGATCGTATGCAGAAGGGGACTTTTGGCATTGAGGAGCCTATGGGTGATGAGGAGATTGACCCCGCAACTATCGACCTTATGATAGTTCCAGCGCGCGCCTTTACCATGCGTGGCGAGAGGCTTGGTCGTGGTGGTGGCTTCTACGATAAGTATATGTCGCTCAGCGGCTTCCGCGCCTACAAGATTGGCATCGCCTTCAAGTGTCAGATATTCGACTCGCTACCATGCGACCTACACGATATATTGGTCGACGAGGTGATCGCTTATTAAGGTGAAAAGTGAAAGGTGAGAAGTAAGGCATACACACTAATGAGTTTCGATGAGTTTCGATGAGGTAATATGGGTGTGACCATCGCATAGAAACCTTTCTTAACTCATTTTAACACATCGTAACCCACAAATATAATTCGCACGAAACACACCCTACTTTTCAGTTGTCAACTTTCACTTTAGCTGCTACCCTACGAAGATTTTCCGCTGCCACATCTGCGCGCATAGCCTCCTCAAGAGGCATACCCTTGGGGGTGGCAGCATAGATTGCCGCAAAGTCGCTATTGCGCAACTCCTCCGACCATCGCACACTACCGCCAACGGCAACGCAGGGGATGTCTTGCTCCTTGGCATAGCGCAACACTCCGGCTGGCGCTTTACCCATAAGGGTTTGATTATCAAGACGTCCCTCGCCCGTAACAACAAGGTCGGAGCAGTCAATTATATTTTTGAAGTCTATGGTGTTGAGCACCAGCTCTATGCCCGACTGAGGCATTGCGCCGAGTAGAGCCATAACACCATAGCCCACGCCACCTGCAGCACCAGCACCTGCGACATGGGATGACTCCTCGCCAACGACCGAGGCGTAGTGTTGCAAAGCCATATCTAAGCGCTCAACCATAGCCCCGTCCGCACCCTTCTGAGGTGCGAAGACTGCCGCTGCGCCACGCTCGCCACAGAGCGGATTATCGACATCAACAGCCACACGAAGCTCCATATCACGAACTAATGGATTAACTGCTGAGGAGTCTATCGAGACGATATTTTCGAGCACCTCTATTGTCGCAGTAAGCTCCCTATTATCAGCGTCATAGAAACGATAGCCCAAGGCTCGCAACATACCGCAACCACCATCATTCGTGGCACTACCACCAAGTCCCAAGATGACCTTTCGACACCCTCTATTTAGCGCATGGAGAATCATCTGACCAACCCCATAAGTTGTTGTATATAGAGGGTTACGCTCGTCAGCAGCAATGAGTGTTAGTCCTGCCGCAGCGGCAAGCTCCACAACGGCCGTATCGCCATGAATAACACCATAGCGTGCCTTGATATCTCTGCCGAGCGGATCTGTCGTATCCACCTCAACGTACTCACCCCCAAGGCTCTCGACTATTGCCTCAGTCATACCCTCGCCACCATCGGCGATATATGCTTTGCGCACCTCGCACTCGGGGTGAGCCTCCTGCCACCCATGTGCAAAGGCCTCGGCAGCTTCGCGCGACGATAGCGACCCCTTGAAGGAGTCGAAGGCGATGGTTATTCTCTTCATCATGGCTTATTATTTTCACAAATATAGCACATATCTGCGATTTTTCCTATCTTTGTATGCAAAACAGTAATACTATGAAGATTTCTAAGATTGCCGTTGCCGCCATCGCATTGTTGATTAACATTGGCGCAACAGCCTCAACACCAACAGATAACTTAACAATATACGACGCAGGCGTTAGCCGTGAGCTTGCCCAGTGGCGCAAGGCAACGATAAGGAGTGTGGTGTATAGATTGGAATTTGACTTTTTGGAGAATGTCGGTCGTGTCGACATTAGCTTCGATGTTGATGAGCCACATGAGGTTATCATCGACTTCCGCAATACCGACCTGGTGAGAAGTGTGTCGACCAATGAGTATACACTCAGCAACGAGCATATCATAATCTCAAAGAGCGCCATTGCGGCAGGACACAACTGCGTGAGCATATCTTTCGACATTGACAACCAGTCGCTCAACCGCAAGCCCGACTTCCTCTACACTCTGCTTGTGCCCGACCGCGCACGCACTCTCTTCCCCTGCTTCGACCAACCCGACATGAAGGCTGAGTTCAACCTATCGCTAACCCTCCCCGAGGGGTGGACGGCAGTGTCGAATACGGCTATAAGCAATGTTTCGGACAACAAGATAACATTCGCCCCTACAGAGCCTCTGAGCACCTATCTATTCTCGTTCGTGGCTGGAGAGTTCTACAGCACCACCTACGATGATGGCAAGCACCGCTTCACCGCCTACTACCGCGAGACCGACCCCAAGCGCCTTGCGCAGCTCGACACCATCTTCTCGCAGGTGGCGGCATCGCTCGAGTGGTTGGAGGAGTACACAGGCATCGACTACCCCTTTGCCAAGTATGACCTTATAATGCTACCTGGCTTCCAGTATGGCGGCATGGAGCATACGGGAGCTACGCTATATAACGATAGCCAGATGTTCCTCGGCGAAAACCCATCGCTCGATGAGGAGCTACGCCGCATACAGCTTATTGCCCACGAGACGGCACATATGTGGTTTGGCGACTATGTGACAATGGCGTGGTTCGACGATGTATGGACCAAGGAGATATTCGCCAACTACTTCGCCGCACGCATGACCGAACCCCTCTTCCCCGAGGTCAACCACCGACTAAATAACCTCAAGACATACACCCAGTCGGCATACAACGAGGATCGCACAACAGGCTCGACACCTATACGCCAGTCACTCGACAACCTCAACAACGCAGGACTTATCTACGGCCAGATAATCTACAATAAGGCCCCTATTGTGATGGAAAAGATTGTGGAGCTTATGGGCGAGGAGGCATTCCGCACGGCTATCCAAGAGTATCTACGCACCTATGCCTATGGCAATGCCACATGGGACGACCTTGTTGATATACTCGACAAACATACCGATGTAGATATCAAGAGTTTCAGCCATTTCTGGGTCTACAAGCCATTTTTGAACGCTATAGTTATCTACAAACATAAGGGTAGATGGCATATACACAACCTCGATGGCAAGGGACACTTGCAAGAGTTTAACTGCCTATATATTTATGAGGATGGGCATCGTGAAGAGGTTGCGATACCTGCCGGCACAACATATTATAAAGTACCCCGTGGTGTAGAGATGGTGCTGCCCAATAGTGATGGCCGTGGATATGGTCACTTCGTATTGGATACCGAGATTATTGAGTGGCTAACCAAGAATATGGCAACTATCGAGGATGACCTTATGCGCCAATCACTTATCATGGTGCTCAACGAGGAGTATGAAGCTAACTGGCTGCTTGACAATGGTCTCGACTCACGCCGCTGGCTCGACTTCATCTTGGATTACCTGCCCCACGAGAAGAACCACCTTATCGCCTCGACTCTCAATGGCTACCTCACACGCCCACTGCTACGCGTGGGCAACGCCGAGGACGAGGCACGCCTGTGGGATATAGCCACAACACACAACAACATTGCCCTCCGCCGTAGCCTTAAGATGACACTTGCTCATGCCATGCGCTCGGAGGAGGTTAGCGCAAAGATGTTCGATATATGGCTCTCACAAAGCGATAAGGTACTCAACGAGAGCGATTATATGACCCTTGCCTATGAGCTTGCTGTGCGCTACCCTGAGCGCTACGACGAGATAGTCGCAACGCAGCTTGCACGCATCAGCAACCCCGATAGATGCGAGCAGTTTAGGTTTATCATGCGTGCTACGCACCCCGATGTAGAGATGCGTGATGCCCTCTTCGCATCGTTCATGGAGCCCGAGAACCGCCGCCCCGAGCCATGGACAGCCACAGCTCTCGGATACCTGAACCACCACCTGCGCCAGGAGGATGCTGTGAAGTATATCTACCCAGCCTTGGAGGAGCTTCGCGAGGTGCAGCGCACGGGCGACATCTTCTTCCCTCGTAACTGGGTGGGGGCCCTCTTGGGTGGCCATAGCTCGGTTAAGGCGTTCGAGGAGGTGTGCCGCTTTATGGATGATAACCCACGCTACCCTACGCTCCTTATGAATAAGATCGAGCAGGCAGCATGGGGTCTACTCACAAGCTTTAGGCATAAGCATAGGAGCTTAGATAGATACAAAGTTGGTGAAAGTATATTCTTCAATATGAGGTCAATAAAGAGAAATTAGTCTGGCCTCAACACGATAAAGCCTCGAATGGAGTGATCCATTCGAGGCTCTTATTTAATTGCCGCTGGTATCACGGCAAAATTAATTTTTGATTAGAAGGCTGCAGATACAACGCTCGGCAAAAAAATGAATAAAACACACCTACCGCAGCGAAACTAATTTGTTGATAGAAGGGGTTAGGCTTGGCCTCGACATGAAATTAGCCAGGATGGGACATACTCAACGTATTTCCCATTCTGGCTAATGATTGAGAGGTCGAGAATGACCCCTTATCTCAACAAATTACTTGATGCGCTCGTAATACTCACGAGTACGTGTATCAACACGAATCTTATCACCAGTGTTGATGAACAAAGGTACCTTAACGGTAGCACCAGTGTTTACGGTAGCTGCCTTAAGAGAGTTTGTTGAAGCGGTATCGCCACGAACACCTGGCTCGGTGTAGGTAACCTCCATGTCAACGATTGGAGGAAGCTCAGCTGAGAGGACAGTCTCCTTCTCAGTGTGGAACATAACCTCAACAATCTGACCGTCAGCCATTAGGTCTGCGTTGTTGATAAGGTTCTTGTCGATGTTGATCTCCTCGAAGGTCTCAGTGTGCATGAAGTGTGCACCGAGGTCATCCTCATATGTGAACTGATATGGACGACGCTCTACGCGTACCTGCTCAATCTTCTGAGATACTGAAGAGAAGGTCTTGTCGAGAACGTTACCATTCTCGAGGTTCTTGAGCTTTGAACGTACGAAAGCAGGGCCCTTACCTGGCTTGCAGTGCTGGAAGTCAACAACGATAAATGTCTTGCCGTCCATCTCTACGCACATGCCGATCTTGATGTCTGATGCTGTAATAGTCATAGTAATAATTGTTTATATTTATTAATTGTATATACGTTTGTTAGAGTGTTATACCCGCTATAACCCCACAAAGATACAAATTTATTTGTAACCGACAAAATTTTCTCTCCTCATGGTGCTTTCACCCCCTCTACTCGCCCCATGAGGGGTGCTCAATGCCTATGCCCAGCATCTCCACAGCGCGGTGGCTCACGGTGAGGGCGAGCGTCTCGATGTCGGCGGGCTGGAAGTAGAAGGATGGCGAGGCGGGGAGGATGATGCCACCTGCCTCGGTTATTGTTGTCATGTTACGCAGGTGGATGAGCGAATAGGGGGTCTCGCGAACTACAAGCACCAGACGACGGCGCTCCTTGAGCATAACGTCGGCAGCGCGCTCAATGAGGCTCTGCGACACTCCCGAGGCTATACGCCCTACGCTGCCCATAGATGCAGGGGCGACGAGCATGGCATCCCAATGTGCCGAGCCACTCGCCAAGGAGGACCACATATCGTCGTTCGTGTAGCGTTCTATGCGGCAATCCTCGGGGAGGGTGACGCCCTCGGCCTCGATGACATCCTCGCCATGGCGGCTGATGACAAGGGCTATGCGCTCGACATGCTTGCTTGCGAGCAATATCTCGATACACTGACGAGCATAGATAGCGCCACTTGCGCCTGTGATAGCAACGATAACGTTCATGGTTTATATATAGGTTATAGCTCCAAAATCTTACACTGCAAACCCTTCTCGCGTGCGGTGCGCAGGAGGGCTGGTAGCACATAGCTCGTGTTGCGGAAGGACTTCGCGCTGTCGTGTAGCGATATTATGTCGCCACCACGCAGACCCTTGATGGTGCCACGCAGGCACTTCTTGGGCGAGACGTTGCGGTTGTAGTCGCGCGAGAGGACATTCCACAATACCACGCGGTAGCGCTTGGATACCTCGCGCAGCTGCGAGCGTGTGATCTGAGCATATGGCGGGCGGAAGAGCTCGCTATGGACCATATCGCCGGCGAGGTCGACATCCTCAATATAGCGGTCACACGACATACGCCACCCCTTCTGATGCGAGTAGGTGTGGTTACCCACCTTGTGACCACGGTCGATAATCATCTGATAGAGGTCGGGGTATAGCTCCACGTTCTTGCCCAGCACGAAGAAGGTTGCCTTGGCGTCGTAGCGATCCAACGTGTTGAGTATCCACTCCGTGACACCAGGCGTGGGACCATCGTCGAAGGTGAGATATATACCCTCGCGATCATCCATCCTCCACACTACGCCGGGAAACATGAAGCGTAGCAATCTACCAGGTTTAACACGCATAAAAAGTTATAATATGGTGGCATTGTGCCATTTTAACATTGCAAATGTAACTTTTTTTTTCAAAATCAAAAAATATGGCTACCTTTGTGTAGTAAACAAATGTAATAGCAATTAGGTATGAGACGTAATCTATTGTACATATTTTTGATCGTTGCGGTTGCTGCCACCGCACTTGCTGGCTGCAGAAATAGAAGAGGTAACGCCCCCAAGACGAGCGTTGGCGAGCCCTATGAGCTCTTCGTGATATGCGACGATACCGCTTGGGAGAACCATATCAAGGAGGCTGTTAAGGAGACCCTCGAGTGCTACGTGCCAGGACTATCGCGCCCGGAGAAGTATTTCCATGTTGTCGACCATGCTGATATGGATAGTGTCAACGAGGTGGAGCGCATGCATAGCAACATCCTCGCCATACGCATTGACCCAACGTTCAGCACCCCTGTGATGACTGAGTCTCAGGATGTTAATGCCACGGCACAGTTGGTGATTACCATCAACGCAGCATCAGCGATTGAAGCAGCGCAGTTTATCTATGCGAACGGGTGGGATATACGCGAGAAGTTCGAGCATAACGAGCGCCTCATACACTTCAGGACACTCACGGCAACCAAGAGCGAGATGCCCATAGAGATTATCAAAAACCTCACTGGTATAGAGATGCACGTTCCTGGGGGCTTCTTCGTGGCTAAGCCTAAGGAGGATGTCTTGGAGTGGTTTGTGCGTAAGTATGACAACAAGCAGCAGCATATATTTGTCTTCACCGACCCTTGCGAGGATATAAATGCCGTATCCAAGGAGCAGCTTATCGCACTTGTAGACAGCCATATCGGCGTTATCTCGGTGCAGGATGAGGAGGGCTCATATATGTGTATAAGTCAAAATAAGGAGTCACTTATCGAGGCGCGCGATATTAATGGCCGTGTATGGTATGAGCTGCGCTGCGGCTGGCGCGTTGAGGGCTACACTATGGGTGGACCTATGGTAAGCTACACCACCTATGACGATGCCAACAAGCGCCTGATTACCATCGCCTTTGCGCTCTTCTCGCCAGAGCAGCACCAGCGCCACGACATGGCTCAGCTCGAGAGCTTGATATACTTGACCAAGTAGGTATAATGCTCTTACGCCACGAGATATCCTCCATCTGTCATATGATGATGGAGGATATTTTGTTGACATAGTTTGCTTAGCGGAGGAAAAAAAGTGCCAAAAAATTTGCAGTTTAAAAAATCTTATGTACTTTTGTGCACTCTTTCATAGGAGTAGGGGTTTTCAATGCTGTTGTAGCTCAGTGGTAGAGCACTTCCTTGGTAAGGAAGAGGTCGTCAGTTCAAGCCTGATCAACAGCTCAGAGCAAACAATGAGCGCAGATGCCACCATTATGGTGGCATTTGTCTTTTATAGAGCTTTGAAGCTATCTGCGCACATTGTTTGCCTTAGCGCCACAAGGCAAGACGAGCGAAGCGAAGTCAAGTCTGATCAACAAGAAGCTGTCTAACAAGACTACTTTGTCGTTACGCTTGCCTCGAAAATCCTCATTTACGCCAAGTAAACTGCGGTTTTCGAGCCTGCGCAAGCCTAAAATTAGCTCTTGTTATACAACATTCTGTGTCGTCCTGGGCTGGCTGACGACCTTCACAAGCGTTCAAAGCTACTCTTATTAGGATAGCGCCTATCGAGGAACTCGACTAAGCGGCGGCGGTCATCATCGGTGGTGGTCTCGCCGTCGTTCATGCATATCATCAGCGGATTATACATAGAGAGCACCCTATCGTAGTCGCGCTCGGTGAGGGGTATACAGCGTGAGTCCGCAGCATAGCGCCCCACGAAGAGCGCCTTGATAGCCCCCAGCAGACCCTTTGTGCGATTATAACGCCCCACGAGGCGCAGCGTAGCGCCGCCCTCAACAACCGACCAATAGCTGACGTAGCAACGCTGCATATCGCTATCACTGCGAAAGCGGCTATAGGTAGTATCACGCCACTGCTCGGGCATGATGGCGACAGCCCTCTCGAAGTCGCTACGGCGGTAGGCATCAAAGTTATGGTGCGGAGCATGGCATATATCCCTGCCGTAGCGCTCCTTAATTAGCTCCTGCATATGCGCCACCACGCGCTCGTAGAGTCCCTTGCGCTGAGCCTTTGCGCGGCTGAAGCGCTGACCACTAAGGCGCACTATGGGGCGACCGTCAGCATGAAAGAGGTGTTCGGGCGTTACGCTCTGAGCAAAGAGCGTATCGTCGTTACCGAGGATGAAGTGTTCGCTTAGGTTGGGAATCTTATATATGCAGCTCTCGATGGCGTGGGAGTTAAATAGGGGCAGAGCATCCTCTGGCGCAATTGCTCGATGGTCAACGATGGTTACCTTGGGGTGTGCCGTGTTTAGCCACGCAGGGCACTGACCATCGGTGACTATATATATATGATTGACCCACGGCGCGTAACACTCCACCGAGCGCAGCGAGTACCTCAGCTCCTCGTTATCTATCCAGCGAGCCTCCACCAGCGGAGCGCCCTCGGTCTGGACACCTAAGTAGCTATTGCGCTTAGCGCGCCACTGAGGATCACTGCCATCGACCCACATATAGACCAAGTCAATAGGAAACGTAACTCTGCTATCTTTCATAACCTCGCTATTTATCGACGTTGCCACATCCACACAGGGAGAATATCGAAGAGGCGCAACGTACGGCGCTTGCCACACTCCTTGACCTTCCAGAGTGTGATGCCACCGAACGAGCCATAGCGCACGGTTATATTGCGGTAGCGCGATGGCATCCTAAGCCCCTTAGCCTCAACATACTCCACCATATCGCGATGCGCCTCATACTTCTGCGCCTGCTTAGTTGCCGTCTGTCGCGACTTTACGGTGGATGATGGATTTAAGACATAGTAGTAGTGCACATTAGGCACCGTCACCACCCTATCGCACTCCACAATAGCGCGCGTCACGAACATGACATCCTCATAGGGCACACCCTCCTTGAAGCGCAGCCCGAGTCTCTCGAGCATGGCGCGTCGGTAGAGCTTATTTACGGGATGGAACTCTGGCGGACAGTGACATACGCGCAGTTTGGCATCGGCATCGCGGACCACCTCTACCCTATCAAACGCGATTACAACGCGCTCGCCCACGGGCTTCTGCTTCACGATGCCACATATCGCCACATCGGCATCAGCCTCCGTAGCGGCACTATACAGACGCTCGAAATACTCCTCGGGGATATAGTCGTCGCTATCGATCATGCCCACATACTCACCCCGAGCAACCCTCAACGCCGCATTGCGCGCCTTGCCCTGACGACCATTCGTCTGGTGGATAACCCTAATACGCGCGTCGCGCTCCGCCCAGCTATCCAATAGCGCAGGTGAGCCATCCGTAGAGCCATCGTCAACGCATATTATCTCGATGTCGCTAAGGCTCTGCCTCACAACACTCTCGAGACACCTGTTGAGCAGCCTCTCGGTATTATACACAGGGATTATAACTGTTACTTTGGGGGTAGTCATACACTGCAATATTAGAAGGGATAGCCCACACCGAAGTTGATAGCCATATTCTCCCACTTGAAGTTATGTATCCAGCGCTCGCCCTCAGCCCAGCCAGGGTTGTGGAGCTGAAGACCCCAGTCGATACGTAGGATTACGAAGTAGGCATCGATGCGCAGACCAAGACCTGTATTCACGCCCAGCTGCTTGTAGAATTGATCGAACTTGAAGACCTCATCGGGGTTACTGCCCTGCGTGGTACGAAGATACCACACATTACCAACATCCAAGAAGGTAGCGCCATGGAATATCCACCATATAGGGAAGCGGAACTCTACGTTAGCCTCAAGACGCACATCGCCCACCTGCGCAGGATATACCGAGTCGTGCACCTGAGCCTTATTTCCCGGGCCGAGTGTTCGTGGTGCCCAGCCTCGCATAGAGTTAGCGCCACCGCAGTAGAACATTCTATCGAAAGGTATGGAGTAGCCTGCCGAGTTACCATAGGTGACACCCACACCGCCGAAGAGACGACCAGCAAGAGCGAGGTTGTGACCAAAATCTATCTTATGTCGCAGGTTGAGCTCGCCACGCACATACTGCGAATAGCGTATGCCGAGGATCTCGTAGTAGTCCTTGCCTGGGGCGTGGTGCGAGAAGAGCGACTCGAGACCCTGGATAAGATTACCCGATGTCTCAATGTTTAGTCGTAGCGCCGTGCCATCCATCTCCTTGGAGCTTCGCTGCGTATTATATACATATGTCGCCGAGAGTCCTGCATTCAGCTGCGACTCGAAGCTGGTACGCAGATATTTATTATCTATGTCGGCCAAGAAGTCGGCATCCACCTCTTTGACATCAATCCAGTTGATATCTATAGGGCGTATTACGAACGACGAGCAACGACCCAAGTTCCAGCTATATGCCCAACGTGCACTAAACAGATTACGACGATAGTAGGGTCTATTCTGATAGTCGAACGATAGCTCCACGCGCGTGCGAGGCTGCCATATCTTACTCTCGGGCGATGGGTATATCGGAGCTAAGAAGCGTGGGAAGGAGAGTCCTGCCGTGAGGCTAAACTCCTGAGCACTACGCTTCTTCACGTCGCGCGCATACATAAACTCCAAGCCGAAGCCCGCAGATATGTCGAACGCCTCAGCGCCCCTAAAGAGGTTCGTATTAGAGTATCCAATCGTTGCGCCCATGCCGTAGAATGTCGACGTGGAGCTTGCCTCAAGCTCCGCCTTAACGCTCTGCTTGAGTGCTGGCGTGCAGTATATATTGCAGTCGAGGAAGGACTCGCGCGTATTCACAAGCACGTCGTTATCACCCTCATGAGCGATATAGGTGACGTAGTTCTCCTCGCTCTGCACAGGCGCAAACTCTATCTTTGCATTACGGAAGAAGCCCAACGACATAAGCTCGTTGTAGCTCTTATCCACCTGCTGAGCATTATATATGAAGCTGGGGTAGAGCGGTATTATTCGACGCAACAAGGCATCACGCAGACGTGGCGTAGCATCCACATCGCGAATGATGTTAAGACCATAATAGTAGGTGGTATCTATCTGCGCATCACTCTTAAAGCCACTATTGGCGCGCAACAACGGATCGTAGGTGGGATATACGTTGATATTTCGTAGACGGTAGACCGCGTTATCCTCCCACTGAGGCGCACCATATATACTATAGCCACTGAGCTTGGGGTTTACCACCATCTGCACATTGGCGGTATTATCACCAGCGAGCGTATCTACGTTATAGAAGATGTTATTTACCGTAAAGTCGTAAAAGCCATGGTTATTGAGGCTCTGCGCGACGCGCTCACGCTCCTTGTCGAGGTACGAGATATCGAGCACCTCACCACGACGCAACAACGTATTTGCTGTATCGGCAAGGATGAGCGGTGCCACCGACTTATCGAGGATCTCAAACTCGAGGCTATCGATACGCATTGGCTCGCCCTGATGTATGGTATAGGTTATCTCGGCACGCTTATGACGGCGCGTAGTATCTAACTGCACATCTACCCTCGAGTCGAAGTAACCGCGCGTATGTAGGTATGTCGTGAGGTTCTTCACCGACATATCGGTCAACGACTGGTCATATATCACAGGCTCCTCGCCAATCTTCGCCTTAAGCCTATTCCACCAATTATCCTTCTCGGGGTTTATCTTCTCATAGACCCATACGTAGAAGTCCATGCCCAAGATGCGCTTATTTGGCGACTGACGTATGTAGTACTCGATGCCATCCTTATCCACCGTGATACGATCATCGGGATGCTTCTGCTTATCCTCGACGATTGTCACCTTAGATACGAGGTAGCTACCCTCAGGCAACGACGAGGTGACATCGCAGCCTATAACGACCACGACGACCAACATCACTACTATATATCTCAGCCACCTGCCCATTATCCTATATTTATCTCTGCCACAAAGCGTTGCCATATATCCTGCTCGCCCGTCTCGCGCAGCTTAGTGTAGCTGAACGCCCCACTCTCGAATGTCGCCTCGCCCCACCACTCGAACGTGGCATTGCCCTCGAGGCGCGTCACGATGCTATCGGGCGTTAGCAAAGGTGTGCAGTGCACCCTACCACCACGGTTTACTACATCTAATCTCTCGCCCCTATCCACAAATCCGAGCATCGAGGCCGCCGTTGCCGAGGCTGTCATCGCTGTGCCACACGACAAGGTTATGCCCGCACCACGCTCATAGGTGGCAACGAATATCTTTCGAGGGTCTAACACCCTATATAGCGAGAGATTTACCCCCTCGGGGAATATCTCCTTAAGCTCAATAACTCGCTCACTAAGCTCCTTGAGAAGCGCCATATCTATGCTCTCGACACGCGCCACAATATGGGGATTGCCGAGCGACAACGCCGTGAACTCCAGCTCCTCGTGTAGAGCCTCTATTCGCTGACCCACAAAGCGCTCGCCCTCAGCAATAAAGGGAAAGCTGCTACTTCGCGTTGCTATGGGGATATCCACCGAGAAGGTCTCTATGCCCGTGGCTATAGGCTCCACCTGCGCCACACGAAACCTCCTGCCTGCCGAGAGTAGCACGCCACCATCCATATAGCCACGCTCGCGAGCCATGCGTGCCACGCAGCGCATACCATTGCCACACATCTCGGCATGGGTGCCGTCTGGGTTGAGCATATCCATTCCATAAAGCCCCTCATCGCCTCTTACAACAAGAAGCACGCCGTCGCTGCCGATGCCCTCCTCGCGCGAGCAAGCCACACGCGCAAATGCCGACCAGTCGACATCTGCCAATGAGCCATCGCGCGTGGTATCGACCATTATAAAGTCGTTACCCGAGCCATGACACTTTACTATTTCGAACGTAGCCATCTACCTCTCTGCTTATATATCACTCATTACATATAGATATATCGCTCAAAGTTACGATATTTTTCGAAGAGTACAAAATTTCGGCTGACTAAATATAGGTGAAGAAGAAGTAAAGAGGATTTAGTAATGGTGTTGCTCCGACGGAGTAATAGGTAGGGGTACAAGGGGTAGCAGGGGTACAAGAGGCATAATTAGTAATAGTTGATAATGATATTGATAGTCTACCTCTCAGACCCTTTATACCACTCAGACCCCTACGCAAATACTCCACCAAGAGTAACACCTCCACTTCGCCTCTCCACTTTTTCCTGCGCGACTATTGCATTTGTCTATTTTTTTTCGTAATATTGTACTATAAAAGTCAAGATAGTATGAAAGAGTTGTTTATAATGGCGGGCGATACGCCCATGCATGTTGCCGATACGGAGAAGGGCGACAAGTGCGTAGTATTGCTTCACGGCTACCTTGAGTCGATGATCGTGTGGGATGAGTTCGTGCCACTGCTGAGCAAGCATATGCGCGTGGTGACGCTCGACATACCGGGTCACGGCATATCAGTAGTGCAGGGCGAGGTGCACACCATGGAGTATCTTGCCGACTGCGTTGCAAAGGCGATGGCGACACTCGGCATTGAGCGCTATAGCGTCGTGGGACACTCTATGGGCGGATATGTGA
This sequence comes from Alistipes sp., assembly GCA_045652985.1. Lineage (GTDB taxonomy): Bacteria > Bacteroidota > Bacteroidia > Bacteroidales > Rikenellaceae > Alistipes. The sequence goes on from JAZOLM010000061.1 coordinate 15,981, forward strand.
CGCTTGCCATGTTGGACAACCACAAGGAGCACCTCGACTCTATCATCCTGCTCAGCTCGACACCTAATGCCGATAGCGAGGAGAAGTGCGACCGTCGTCGCCGCGAGATAGAGCTTATCAAGGCGGGCAAGAAGAACACCTTGGCGCGTCTTGTGCCACATGCAGGCTTCGCCCCTGAGAATGTCAAGCGCCTGAAGGAGTATATCGACGACCTTGGCGAGCTGATCATCATCACCGAAGATGAGGGTGTCATCGCCATACTTGCCGGCATGATAGAGCGCAAGGACCGCAACGAGATGCTACGCACCTGTGGCGTGCCACATATGTTCATCTTTGGTCGCCACGACTTCTACATCCCTAATGAGGCTGCCGAGGAGCTCGCAGCACGCCATCCCGAGGCGGAGGTTGTATGGCTCGACCACTCAGGACATATGGGCTTCTACGAGGAGCCCGAGCGTTGTGCCGAGGCGATAATATCGATGGTGTGTAGATAATATGATACAAAGTTAAAAAGATATGGGTCGGAGATTTTCCGACCCATATCTATTTTTACTTATTCATCTTTGCCCAGGTATCCTTCAACGTAACTGTGCGGTTGAAGATTAGCTTCTCGGGCGTTGAGTCCTTATCGACGTTGAAGTAGCCGATGCGCTGGAACTGCAAGTAGTCGTAAGGCTTTGCCTCGGCGAGGAACTTCTCTACGTAGCACTCTGTGAGCACCTTAAGCGAGTCCTCGTTGATCATCTGCTTCATGGCGTCGAGTGCCTCGCAGCCTGTCTCCTTGCGGATAGCAGCCATCTCATCGCGAGGGTTCTCCACCTTCCACAAGCGGTCGTAGAGACGCACCTCAGCCTTGATGCAGTGGTCGCAGCTAACCCAGTGAAGCGTACCCTTCACCTTGCGGTTAGAGCCTGGAAGACCAGTCTTTGTCTCTGGGTCGTACTCGGCGTATACGGTTGTAATGTTACCATTATCATCCTTCTCGCAGCCTGTGCACTTCACGATATATGCATTCTTGAGGCGCACCTCCTGACCTGGGGTCATACGGAAGTACTTCTTAGGTGCATCCTCCATGAAGTCGTCGCGCTCCATCCATAGCTCGCGGCTGAACTCGATGGTGTGTGTTGCTGAGTTTGGATCCTCCGGATTGTCGATAGCCTCGAACGACTCCACCTGACCCTCTGGGTAGTTGGTGATGACGAGCTTCACAGGGTCGATAACAGCGCTCACGCGTGTAGCACGCTTATTGAGGTCGTCACGCACGGCGCTCTCCAAGAGTGCCATGTCGTTCAACGCATCGTATGTCGTATAGCCAATCTTATCTACGAAGTTGCGGATAGACTCTGGCGAGTAGCCACGACGGCGGAAGCCACACAATGTTGGCATACGTGGATCATCCCAGCCATTCACCAAGCCCTCCTTAACGAGGATAAGCAGGTTACGCTTACTCATAAGAGAATAGTTGAGGTTGAGCTTGTTGAACTCATACTGACGAGGACGCTCATCCGATGGGTCCACGCCCTCCTTCACCCAGTCGACGAACAAGTCGTACAATGGGCGGTGAGGCACGAACTCGAGAGTACACAACGAGTGTGTCACGCCCTCGAAATAGTCGCTCTGACCATGTGCGAAGTCGTACATAGGGTATACCTTCCACTTGTCACCTGTGCGGTGGTGTGGGTGGTTGACAACACGATAGATGATAGGATCACGGAAGTGCATATTCGAGCTCGCCATATCGATCTTGGCACGAAGCACCATCCTACCCTCCTCAATCTCGCCATTTGTCATCTTCATGAACAAGTCGAGGTTCTCCTCTATTGGGCGGTTACGATATGGGCTCTCGGTACCTGCCTGTGTAGGTGTGCCCTTCTGTGCTGCAATCTCCTCAGATGTCTGCTCATCGATATATGCCTTGCCCTGCTTGATAAGGCGGATGGCGAAGTCCCACAACTGCTGGAAGTAGTCCGAAGCGTAGTACTCTGCGCCCCACTCGAAGCCGAGCCACTTGATATCCTCTTTGATGGCCTCTACGTACTCCACATCCTCCTTTGTAGGGTTTGTATCATCGAAGCGGAGGTTACATACGCCGCCGTAGCGCTTTGCCACACCAAAGTCCATGCATATAGCCTTGGCATGACCAATATGCAGATAGCCGTTAGGCTCGGGTGGGAAGCGCGTCTGCACACGTGTCTTACCCTTGGCAATCGCCTCCTCGATAACCTCTTCTACGAAGTTCAAAGACTTCTCCTTTACCTCTGTTACTTCAGTTGTCATAGTTGTATATGTGTTTAATTATCTATTTTTTCGAAATTTTATGGGCCATAGTTCAATGTTAAGGGCTATATATTGTCGTGTGCCCCAGCCACGACCATCGTAGTCAATCATCACACCCACCTCAAGGTCTACGAAGTTGCTGAAGTGGCTATTGCAACCCATCTCTATGGTGTTGTATATCCCCTCGTTTGTGGCATACAATGGCGAGCCATGATAGAGCGCCGAGCCGTAGCGTCCATAGTGCGTAAGTAGGTTTTGTCCGAGGTATAGACGATTGCGAAGGTTGATATACCAGAACTCAAGCTCAACCATAAGCTCGCCACCCATGGGTGCTTGCCATACGTTCTCTGCATGTCGGTCGCGCTGCAATGAGAGGATATAGCGAGCCTCGGCACCTATTGTGAGCGGTAGTCCTTCCCCCCCCCATCTAAAGGTGTGGTCGTAGCGAACTACGGGCGTAAACATTAGGTTGTCTACGACTCCATCTGCCGTATCGGGGTTGTAGTCCTTGGCGTAGTGGCCCATAAGAAAGTCGTAACCAAAGGTTAGTCCGATATGCGGGATGGGTCTTACCCATCGTCCCGACGACATAATCATGAATGACTCACGCCTATCGAACGAGCGCATGCCGTCGTAGTCCATGGCGAGCTCAATGAAGCTTTTCCACTCCTCGCCGCCACCGTAGCGCATTAAAAGTCCCTGAATACGATTGTTGTAGTAGCGATAGTCACGATCGAAAAAGAGGGTGCTGCGCAAGCCATACATCTTAGAGCGTGGGAATATACCTGCATAGATATCTACCGATGGCGTCATAAAGTTGTAGTACATCTGCACCTTGATGTCGGAGAGGAACTTCGAGTTGTGACCGAAGTCCTGAAACATATCGGCACCAAAGACCAATGTGTGAGAGCGGAAGCCATAGTCGCCACCCTCGGGCGTAGAACTCCACTCAAGGCTAATCTTAGGCGTTAGACGTGCGCTAAAGAGCGTCTCCGACAGCGAGTTATCTATCGAAGCGTACTCCTTATTGTCGAAATAGGTGGTAAAATCTGCCATTGCCGCGAACTCCGGACGATTAACAGGGATCACCTTAACTGGCTTACGCTCATACTCAGTCTCTTGCGCTAAAGAGTTTGTAGCAAAGCCAAGAAGCATTGCTACAACTATCAGCGTATATGTCGTTAACTTACACATCGTATAAAAACATTCAAGCGCAAATTTACTGAAAATATTTTATATTTTCGTATATTTGTGACCGAAATAATAAAAAAACTTAATATATGAGAAAACTGCTTAACGAGGAGCTTGGTCGCCCAACACTCGAGGAGTATGCCGAAATAGAGAAACTACCCGTCACCGTGGTCTTGGATAATGTACGCTCAGCACAGAACGTAGGCTCATTCTTCCGCACCGCCGATGCCTTTGGTATTGAGCATATTGCACTATGCGGAATTAGTTGCACACCACCTAATCGCGAGATACACAAGACGGCGCTCGGCTCGGAGATGAGCGTTGCGTGGAGCTACCATGAGACAACCCTTGAGTGTGTGGCTAAGCTACGTGAGGAGGGTTACAAAATTATAGCTGTCGAGCAGATTGAGGACTCTACGATGCTCGACACCTTCAGAGTGGAGGCGGGCGCTAAATATGCCCTTATCTTTGGCAACGAGGTGGATGGCGTAGACCAGGCCGTCGCCGACATTGTGGATGGTGCAATAGAGATTCCACAGGTGGGCATCAAACACTCACTAAATGTCTCTGTGTCAGCGGGTGTACTGATGTGGGAGATGTTTAGGCAGTTGAGATAGGATTTAGTTAATAGATTGCTAATATGCCTCTATCATGGCAACTTTGTTGTCAAAGCGGCATAGTAGCAGTGATATAAAAAGCCCTGGATGGATAGTACTTGACGTACATTCCATTCAGGGCTTTAATTGAAGTGTCGCTAATACGTCACTATCACAACAGATTATCGCTTAGAGACGTACTGCTTAATAACACCTCGCTTCGAAGCACGAATAAACTCTATAAGCTTATTTCGCTCAGGACTCTCAGGGAGCTCAGCCTCAGCCTTATCGCAACCTGCGAAGTAGTTGAGCTCGCTCTGGAAGAGGATGCGGCAAGTATTGTGAATAGCATCAATCTGCTCTGTTGTGAAACCACGACGTGAAAGACCAACTTTGTTGATACCAGCGTAGTGGGCCTCGCCATTTGTCACGATGATGAATGGAGGTACATCCTGTGTGATGAGAGCACCGCCCTGAATCATGGCGTGGTCGCCGATATGAATCCACTGGTGGAGAGCTGCATGACCGCCGATAACTACCCAGTCACCAACCTCGACCTCGCCAGCAAGTGATACACGGTTAGCAATAACACAGTGGCTACCAACAACATCGTCATGAGCAACATGAACATAGGCCATAAGGAGATTGTGGTCACCAACAACAGTAGTGCCGCGCGATGCTGTACCACGTGCGATGGTCACACACTCACGAATATCGTTGTAGTCACCAATAACAGCGGTAGTCTTCTCGCCTGCAAACTTCAAGTCCTGGGGAAGACATGCAATGCAAGCACCTGGGTGTACCTTATTACCCTTACCCAAACGAGCACCGTCATAGATGCTGGCGTGAGGGCCAATCCAACAATCGTCGCCGATGACTACATCACCCTCGATGTATGCGAATGGCTCGATTGTAACGTTCTTACCGATCTTTGCATCGGGGTGAACATAAGCTAAGTTACTTATCATATAGAGTATAAAAAGTTAATTTTCAACTATTAACGATTCTTAACAATCTGCGCTGTGAGCACAGCCTCACATGCCAGCTGACCAGCGACAAAGGCCTTACACTCCGAGGTGCAGATACCACGACGCATATCGGTAATATGACACTCAAGCTGCAAGGTGTCACCAGGAACGACCTTCTTCTTCCACTTCACACCATCGGCCTTGAGGAAGTATGTAGAGTAGCTCTTAGGATCCTCCACGCCATTCAACACCAAGAGACCACAGCACTGTGCCAAAGCCTCGATGATGAGCACACCAGGCATAACTGGCTCCTCGGGGAAGTGACCCACGAAGAATGGCTCGTTCATTGATACGTTCTTGATACCACCGATGCTATTCTCCTCCATATGGAACACGCGGTCTACAAGTAAGAATGGAGGGCGGTGTGGCAAAAGACGCTTGATGTCGTTGATATCGAGGAGTGGCTGCTCCTTAGCACGATACTTGAACATAGGGCGGTCGCCGCTACGACGTATCGTGCGTGAGATATCCTTCATGAACTCGGTATTTGCGAAGTGACCAGGACGTGTTGCCCATACACGACCCTTGATGCGCATGCCAAGGAGGGCGAAGTCGCCAAGAAGGTCGAGGAGCTTGTGGCGTGCCAACTCGTTGTTAGCGCGCAACTGCTGGTTGTTGAGATAGCCACCCGTGATGCGGATATCGTCCTTGCCGAAGATCTTCTTTAGGTTCTCGAGCTGCTCGTCAGATACAGGGTTCTCAACAACAACGATTGCATTGTCGAGGTCACCACCCTTGATGAGGTTCATCTTCATGAGTGGCTCAAGCTCGTGCAAGAAGACAAAGGTACGACACATCGCAATCTTCTCTGCATAGTTATCCGACACGTTATATGTAGCATACTGGTTACCCACGACCTTTGAGTTGTAGTCGACGTGCACCGATACCGAGAACTCATCGTCGGGATAGATGACAATAGCCACGCCCTTCTCTGGGAGTGTGTATACCTGCTTCTCTGTCACCTCGAAGTATCTGCGCTCGGCGCTCTGCTCCACGATGCCCACCTTGCTGATAGCCTCGGCATACTCGCGTGCCGAGCCATCCATGATAGGGGTCTCAGGGGCATTGATCTCGACAACGGCGTTGTCAACGCCAAGTGTCCACAACGCAGACATGATATGCTCAATGGTGCTAACCTTGGCTGCACCCCTCTCTATAGTTGTACCACGTGAGGTATCGGTAACATACTCGCATAGTGCAGGCACCTCAGGGGCGCCCTCTAAGTCTACGCGGCGGAATACGATACCAAAATTCTCCTCGGCAGGATTAACTGTCATCTTAACCTGCAAACCTGTGTGTAGGCCCTTGCCCTCAAAGGATATTGACGAGGCAAGTGTACATTGCTTGGTTGCCATATATATCAAATTTAAGTTAATATCTAACAATATTTTGCCATATCGGTGCAAATATACTAAAAATATTAAAAAAAATTACTATTTTTGTTCGGAAGATTATAGCATATATGGCAAATAGCGATATTAAACATAGCGTAAATAGCGCAACTCCGCAGCGCATTCCCCCTCGACGCAAGGCTGTTGACCTGAGCTTCGACAACCACATAAGCCTTGGCGAGTGGATATATAAGTCTGCTCTTGCGCTTGTAGTTGTCTTCGTTGCGCTACTCGGTCTTATTCTCGCCATCCTATTTGCAGCCTTCAGCATCGAGAAGCGCGAGATTCCTGCGGATGTCCCCATCGAGGTTGCCGCCCCACCTATTGAGGAGCAAGCCACCGAGGAGGAGCAGCCGAAGGATGAGGTGCAAGAGTTGGAGGAGTATATGCGAGAGCAGATGAAAAAGCATCAGCAAGAGGATATTAAGAACGCGCAATCGAATGAGGCAGCCCAGGATGAGGGTGGCTCGCCTAACTCAGTCTTCGACCAGGAGGTCCGCGATATGATGAAGCAGCACGATAAGACGCTCGCTGGCGACAATAATAATAGTCCTACGGGCGATGACTTCACCTCTATCTCTGGCAGCGCACGCGGCTGGGGCAATGGCAGCGGCGGTGAGGGCGAGGGCTCGGGCGGCGGCAAGGGCGATGGCAAGGGGGATAAGAACTTCAGCGGCAAGGTGCTTGTCAGCTATAAGTTTGAGAACCCCACTCGCACAGCGCGCAGTCAGCTATACACCCCAGGATACCGCGCCGAGCATAGCGGAACGGTAGTCATCGAGGTATACATCGATCGCAATGGCAATGTCAAGCATACGAGGGTACTCACCTCATCGGATAATAGACAACTCGACAAGGAGGCTCTAAACGCGGCGGAAAGCGAATTGACAATCTTTAATATTGATGACTCAGCTCCTATGGAGCAACGAGGCACCATAACCTATGAATTTGTAGCACAATAGTATTATGACCGAAAACTTTCTACTTGTAGCAGCCCTACTACTCTTCGTTGCTGTACTTGCGGGTAAGGCGGCATACAGACTCGGAGCACCTGCCCTGCTTCTATTCCTGGGCGTGGGTATGCTCTTCGGCTATAACAACTTCGTATCGTTTAACTCTGTCAGCGGCGCGCAGTTTATAGGTATGATCGCCATGTGTATCATCCTCTTCTCGGGAGGTATGGACACGAAGTTTTCAGATATTAAGCCGGTCCTTGCCCCGGGCATTGTCATGGCGACGCTGGGCGTCATCCTCACGACCTGCATTGTCGGAGGCTTCATCTTCATGTTTGCGCCACACCTCGGCGTCGAGATGTCATTGGCGATGTCGTTCCTGCTGGCTGCGACAATGTCGTCAACCGACTCGGCATCGGTATTCTCCATCATGCGCTCCAAGAAGCAGGGACTCAAGCAGAACCTACGCCCCATTCTCGAGCTTGAGAGTGGTAGTAACGACCCTATGGCATATATCCTCACCATCATGCTCGTGGGCATTGTCAAGGATGGCACTGCCGTGGACTGGGTGGATGCCATACGCGTATTCCTCGTTCAGATGGTTGTCGGCGGAGCTCTCGGCTACGGCTTTGGACGCGCCACGGTGTGGATCATCAACCGCATAAACATACGCAGCAACCCATCGCTCTACTCGGTGTTGTTGCTCGCCTGCGCCTTCTTCACCTACTCGTTCACGTCGTTGGTGAATGGCAATGGCTACCTCGCGGTATATATCGCAGGTCTTGTTGTTGGTAACCTACGCATCATGCACCGCAACATGCTTACCAACTTCTTCGACAGTTTCACATGGCTGCTGCAGATCATACTCTTCTTGGCGCTCGGTCTTCTTGTCGATGTCAACGCGCTTCTTAAGCCCGACGTCTTCTTCATGGGTCTTGCCGTGGGCGTCTTCATGATTATCGTCGCACGCCCCATATCGACATTTGTCTGCATGGCACCATTTAGGAGCTATAGCTTCAAGGCGCGCAGCTACGTCTCGTGGGTGGGCTTGCGTGGTGCTGTGCCCATCATCTTCGCCCTCTACCCCATGACAAACGGTATCCCCAATGCCGAGTACCTCTTCAACGTTGTCTTCTTCGTCACCATCGTCTCGCTCGTTGTTCAGGGCACCACGGTGAGTGCCATGGCCAACTGGCTGAGCCTCTCGTTCGAGGAGCCCGAGAAGACCTTCAAGCTAACCATCCCCGACCATATACGTAGCGAGTTCTCGGAGGTGGAGGTCAACGAGTCGATGCTCTCACATGGCGAGACATTGAAGGATATCAAGCTCCCCGGCAATACGCTTGTAGTTATGGTATGCCGTGAGGAGAGCTACTTTGTGCCTAAGGGCTACACACAGCTGCACCCTGGCGACAAGCTGCTTGTTGTGTCCGACAACAACGAGGAGCTCAAGAAGAAGGCTAAGGACCTCGGCATCAAAAAGTTTATCAAAGTATAGGAGACAATTAGAAATTAGTAAAGAGTAATTAGTAATATTTCGCTCCAATGGAGCGATTTTAAACTGAAAACTCAAAAGTAAGGTGCGCTTCGCGCGAGGTTAATCATAGAGCGTGGAAGCAATGGGAATGGGTAGTTCCGCAAGCAGAGCTTGCTCTGGGGATTATGGGTATTTCCGCTTCGCTCTGAGTATTGCCCACTCTACCCAGAGTGCGCTTTGCGCACGGTTCTACCCACACTACCCAGCCCTACCCAGAACCCAATCGCTCCATAGGAGCGAAGCATTACTAATTACTAATTAACAAATTACTAATTTTAGATAAGTCTACCGATGTTTATAGACATTGCCAATGCAGAGGGTTATATCTATCAGCGAGGTTGTTACACAAAGGTAGATCGCCACAGAATTGCATAGACCGTTATCCGTATCAGCAAGGCTATTGGTTGCAATTCTTCGCGATGACGAGGTTTATATGCGTCGCAGACACCACACTTTTCACCTAAAATAAAATCTCCTCGCAGCCGAAACTGCGAGGAGATAAACCAAAAGCGCTATGCTTTATTCTAAGACAGGGCGCACCGTATGCCCAAGGCCGCGATAGAACCCATACGCGTCCTGAACACCGCTATCGAAGTAGAGGTAGTACGCGCACCGAGTATCCTCCGAGACCGGCGTAGAACTCCAATAGCCGCCGTACACACCATCGCCGTTGAGCGTCTCACCGTCGCGAGAACCTGCAGCGGGAAGATATATGCTATTGCCATTAGGTCCCGTAACCTTATAGCCACTACCTTTCCTCTCCCAATTACACTTCTCAAGCAACTCCTTAAACTCTTTCTCGGTCGGCATGCGCCAACTACCACCCCACTTAACATGAGCTACATCGAGATTT
>JAZOLM010000062.1:0-12871 GCA_045652985.1 Alistipes sp.
GTAAGGCTCATCAGTTGTAGGCTCCACGGTGAACTCTACCGACGACTTTGTCATGGCGTCGATGGTGATTGTGAAGGTGTTGTTAGATGGTACTGGCGCAGCTGTGCGGAACTCCTTAACGGCAACATAGCCTGTCTGCACGCCCTCGTCATCCATACCGAAGCAGTATGCTACATACTCGCTACCCCAATCCATGTTGTATATATCGTCATACTTAACATCGTATGTTCTCTCGCCTGAGCGCTGCTCGAAGCCCATGTAGTACTGCCATGGGTCGTCATAACCCATCTCTATATACATCGCTGCAGTCTCCTCCCACTCCTCGATGCGTGCAGCAACAAGAGTCTCAGGATCCTCAACATATGGAGCGAAGGCCTCCTTGGTCATCACGCCAAGGATATACTCAACATCCTCCGATGGGGTAACGCTGATATACGCATTGTTCCAAGTTATCTCGCTAACCTCGAGTGTGAATGATGCCAACTCAGGTGTTGGCTCCTCGCTCTTTGCTGCCTGTGCCACAGCGATAGTGCGTGCCTCAGCGCCTGTATACTCTACGCTGAGTGTAGCGTTACGCTCCTTTGTAGCCTCGTTTGCTGCAACAACAAAGCTGATGGTGCCATCCTGTGCAGTAACATCAGAGATCCACTCTACATCCTCAACCACGCTTAGAACAACACCCTCATGGGCGTTCTCAATGGTGTAGCCTACGCTAAATGCGCCACCCTCGGCAGGTGCCTCAACACTCTCCTTGTCGAGTGTTACAACTGGGGTTTCGACAACTGGTTCTGGCTCTGGAGTATCGGGGTTACACGCAACAAGCGCAAAGGCACTCATTGCCAAAAGACCAAAAATCTTTTTCATAATATAATAGTTTTAGTTTAGGTTTTCAGGTTTTATTTACGTCACGCTACTCCTCCTGTGCTGGGCGCTGTGGAGTTGTGAACTCGTAAATCTTGAGAGGTGTTGTTGGACCATTCTCATCGAGACCGAAGACAAAGACACCATACTCACGATTTGGGCTGAAGTACTGGTTGCGTGACTCGTGTGGCTGGTATACGGTCTCGCCCTGCATGCGGAAGTCCTCGAGAACCTCCCATGACTGCTTCGAGGCGTTGAGGAGAATCTGATATTGGATAAACTCCTCATCGCTGCGACCTGTGTTGTCGGCTGTGAAGTACCAATTATACCAGCTCATGTTGGTAATTGTAACATAGTACTTTGCCTCAGGATCCGAAGGTGTAATCTTTGCAGAGATAGCAAACTTGTTGAATGCTGTATCCCACTCTGTTGACTCAATTTTAACGTCGAACTTCAAATCCTTATTCTCAGGCTTAGGGCTTGTCTTGAAGTGCTTCTTGGTCATCTGTGTTTTGAGGTTACCCTCTGAGTCGAGACCATACACATATACCATATACTCATTATCCCACATCAACAGGTTGTAGAGCGAGTCGGAGCTATCTGTGGTAACACCACTTGTTAGGTCCCAACCCATCACCTCTTTCCAGTCCAAGCCTTCCAAGTCGGCGTAGTACTGCCAGAAGCCGAAGTCGTTCTGGATAAGGAGGTTGTCGCTATTGTCGAACCACTCGTCGTACTCTGATACCTCCTCAATCCACCAGAAGTAGCTCATCTCAGGGTCATTTGGCGTAATCTTAACATTTGCGCTAAGACCAGTGATATCTGTTACTTCAATCGCAAACTCCTCAGTGCCGTTAGGTGTTGTGATACGCTCTGAGCGGTGAAGCTTGCCAAAAATGTTTTTTGCCTCGCTATCATACTGGAAGTAGAGCAGACGGTAGTGTGAGTGGGCGATAAGACCGCCAAATGTCAAGGTCTGCTCACCACGGAAAATCAACTGCTCGGCATTTGGCGATGAGAGCTGATCCAAGACAATCAACTCCTCCTCGCCACCGAGATACTTCTCAGTGTCGGATGCCAAACATACATAGTAGTAATCGACCTCACTTGATGGGGTGATTGTTACTGTTACAGCGTCCTCGTTAATCTCATCGAATGTCACCTCGAACGAGCCCTCAACAAGCGGCTTTGGCTGATCTGGCTCCTGTGGTGTTGGATCTGGCTGTTCGTTGTTGCAACCTACCGCAAGTGTTGCCACCAACATCATACACACAACCAATGGTGTAAACTCAAAAATTCTCATTGCTTTGTTAAATTTAGTTTTAGGTCTTGTTAGTATAATAATATTACAAATATATGTAAAAATATCTATTTCACAATCTTTTAGCTAAAAAAGTGCTAGATTAGTTCAACGGTTATCTTCTTCATAGATTTATTGCCGTAACTGTAATCATTGAATATTCGAGTGATAATTAGCGTAACGCCAATCTCATCTTGCGGCGTTATAAAGAGATGCTTAGACTGAATAGGAGGCTGACTAAAAGTCCTTTTGGACTTTAGGTCAGCCTCCTATAATTATTCGAGATAGGGTTTGCCTATTGAATAGCTATTGAACTATTTACCTTCATCACCTGAAATGCTCTCAGTCACAACTTCGGTCGGACCAGTCGCACCCTCAGTCTCTTCTGTCTTCGACTTTTCTCCTGCTGAAGCGAGTGAATCACCATTAGTTTCACTATTAGATGTCTGCTCCTCAGGTGTCTGCGTCTCCAATATTTGCTCATCAGGCTTCTGTGCTACCCTAACGGCAACAGCCTTAGCTACTTGCTCAACAGCTATAGTCTCGTCGCCCTCCTCCTCTGGCGTGTCCTCATTGTCAACAGAGTCATCGCCTTCGGCTCTCATAGGCTCGGGGTACATAAGCAACGCATCTACATCATCGACGTTCTCACGGTACCAATATGCAGTAGCCTCATCCGTTGGAATATTGCTCTTACAAACATTAAGTGTCGCAAAAGTCCACTCTGCGGTCTCACCATTTAGCTTCGCCAACCAATCATTTGCCGCCTCCTTTGACAATGCCTCATCAGAGATCATATACTCATAGCGTACGCCATCTTCAGCAACAAATGTAAGCTTCTGCTCTAAGTTCATAGTACTCTTACCGTCATCATGCGCACCGTCCGCCTTATTACCGGCAACCTGAACCTCTTTTACAACAACAACCGTTTTATCCTCCGACTTACCCATAAAGAGGTATGCCAAGACGCCAGTTGCCACCACGCCCACAACAATAAGCGCAGGGGTGATATATGGCTTAATCTTAGACATCAAACCCTTATCCTCCTGCTCGTCCTCCTGCGACTCATAATCGCGGCTCTCATACTCCACGTCCTGCTCTGGCTCCAAGACAATAGGATCCTCAACGATCATTGGCTCCTCGACGATGGGCTTTGCATAAGGGGTGATAACATCGTCCGCCTCGACAATAACATCGTCAACACGCACAAGGATAGCCGTATGGTTATCGCGGTTATTCTCCGTAACCTTGATAAGCATATCTACCTTGCGCTCTGCATCACCGCCCTTCTCCGAGAAGATGAACTTGATATTTTCATCCTCCATCTGCTCGAGGATACCATCCGAGCATAGCATAAAGTAGTCGCCCTTGCGTATATCGTTAGCATGGGCGATATCAGCACGCGAGCGACGCTCCATATTAGGCTGCATAGCACGGGTGATAACATTACGCTGCTTCGATGTCTTAGCCTCCTCGGGGGTCATCTCGCCAATACGCACAAGGTCATTTACCAATGAGTGATCCTGGGTCTGGAAGAGGATCTCCGTAGACTCAGCATCGACACCTGGGCGAATATGATATACGCGGCTATCACCAATATGGGCAATGGTATAACCACCCTTATGGAACTTTAGGAAGGTAAGGGTTGTGCCCATCTTCTTAGGCGAGCCATCATCCTTAACATCCAAAGCGTCGTATGCCGCAGAGAGCGCCGCCTTGAAATTATCATCCGTAAACTCACCCTCCACGTCAGTTACATTAGCCAAGATATGGTCACTCAGAGCAGCGCAAACGGTGCTACTCGCAACGTCTCCTGCCGAATGACCACCCATACCATCGCACACTATAAAGAGTCTATCGCTCTGCTGTGTGCCATTATGCGCTGGAAACAAAGAGTCCTCCTGACGCTCACGAGGTCCCTGCTCATGTATGGTATATGCCGATAACCTAAACTTCATACTCTATATATTTATTATTGTTACTACTATCTTGATTCAAAGCGTATTACAACATCAGGCAACGTAATAATATCGCCATGATTGAGAACGAACACATCGCTTCCGCTCATAGGCGTCGAATTAAGCATTGTCTGATTTACCTCCGACTTGAATAGCTTTATCTCATGCCTATATCCATCGGCCACGGCCCTGACATTTATCACCAAATGGCCACGGCTAATGCGCTGATACTGTCTTGGCAGGCGTATTGTAGCTGGCGAAGTGCTCGACTCACGACCAACAACATTACACCCCTCATATAGCTGAGCTGTAGGGATATTACCTGTCATGAAAACCAAACGTCCGATTGTTGAACGAGGAGGGCAATTATCCATTCTTGTATGCTCATTTTCATGCTCATATGAACGCGCGCCTCTCAGGTAGAGATCGGTCTCGCCCAAGCCTGCAGACGGAGCGACACGCGCTCCAGCACCGCCCAGGTACAAATCGGTCTCGCCTGAGCCTACAGACGGAGCAACACGCGCTCCTACACCTCCCACGAAGAGGTCTGTCTCGACGCCACTTGCCGAAGCAGCGGGTCTCTGCGCTGCACCCACAAGCAAATCGGTCTCACAGCCACCGCTCTTAACGGGGGCTGCAGGTGCATTATTCACCAGCGCAAACGAGCCAAAGGGCGAGGTCTGCTTACAAACCGTGCACGTCAAAGTCTCAGGGCGCTTAGGCGTATTAAACTTCAGCTTCAGTCTGTTAGAGCAATGAGGGCACTTCACTAATAATACTTGTGGTTCTTCCATATCTGTTTCTATTTTTACCGACGATACCTCTTCTACAAGACAAAGTCGTCATCTATTTGCATATCATCATCAACCTCAATGACCTCCTCAATCTGCACATCATCACTATCATCTTGTAGATCGTCATCGAGTTCTACCTCTACATCGGGCTCGACAATCACATCATCGGCCTCGACGCTGAAATCTGCCTCGACGATAATATCGTCATCCGCAATATCATCTTCAGACATAACGTCGACAAGCACAAACGACTCCTCCTCAGAGCAGAAGAAGGTACTAAGGTCCTGATCTCCATACTCAGCGCCAAGCACCTCGATTATAGGCTCGTCATCATCAACAGCCACCTCGCATAGTACATCATCCTCATGTGCACCTGCAGGAATTGTTGTATAGTCGCCATTATGCGAAACACCATGATTAGCGGTTGGCATACCTGTGTTCATCAACTTGTTATCCATCTAATGTTTAATATTCTACTCCGAGGAGAGTCCTACAAATTAGAGTTGTTAATATGTAGGACGCTCCAAAAGAGTAATTGCTAAATTATAACTCTCAAAGCTGCTAAGCCACGTAGAGAGATAGCTAATAGGCCCTTTATATAAGCCTCAATTATGCCATAAAGTCATCAGGACAATCCATAGGCTCAGCATCGTCAACCATAGCTGATAGGTCGTCTGCCATGATATTCTGATCCTGAATATCGAAGTGCTCTGCATCGTCGATAACGCCGTCGCCATTCTCATCATAGATCATCACATCCATCTGACCATCACCATCAACATCCTCGAGAGCTACATTCTCACCATCGACTGTAAGGTGTGCGATGTTCTGCTCGTCACCATCTGCATCGGTGATATTCCATGTGTTCTCTACCTCGATCTCAATCTCTGGCTCGATCTCGACCTCTGGCTCAATCTCGACCTCTGGCTCTAGCTCAACAACCTCGACCTCTGGCTCGATCTCGACCTCCATTGCGATATCCTCTGATGGCTCATCAACAACCTCCATATCCTCAGGAACCTCTACTTCGTCGTACTCTGAATCGAATTCATAGTCAGACATAATCTCATTTACATCCTTGGTATACTCCACCTTCTCATCATCTGAAAGCTCGCGCCACTCCTCAGCATAGTATGTGCCATAGAGACCGCCTCTCCACTCGAACACGCCACCAGGACCGCCCATCTGAGCGCGTGCCTCAGCAAAGGCCTCGTTAAACGACATCTCGTCGAAGTCACCAGGAACGATAGTAAGGTTATTATCCTGCTCAACAACTACATCTGCGTCGTCGCCATTCACCTCGCTTGCGATAGCCTCAGCCACCTGCTCAGCTGTTGGACGCTCACTCTCCTCTGTGCCATTCACCTCGTTTGCGACAGCCTCAGCCACCTGCTCGGCTGTTAGACGCTCATTCTCTGCAACGTTCTGCTCATCAGCTGTAGCGGTCTCAGCTGCAACGCCCTCATTAGCCTTAGCCTGATCAGCAGCCTGCTCATTGTTAGTTGCTGCGTTGATACCACGATTTACATCGTCCATGAAGTCGTTAATGCCGTTCTCGATATCCTCCATTGTAATGCCGCTCTCGATAGCATATGCTGCACCAGCGCCACCCAAGAAGATACCACCAAGAGTACCAACTACTGCACCGCGCTTGAAGCCGCGCTTCTTCTTTGTCTCATTGGCATTGATGTTAACCTCTACGCGAGCACCGTTACCATTCTCCATTGCTACCTGACCGTTGTTAGACTTTTTCATAATTGTAAGTGTTTTTAGTTAATATTTTTTATTGTTTTCGTTCGTTTCTGTTACAAAGGTAGTATCACAAAACCCATTTGCCAAACATTTTTAGGCATACTGTATGAAATGGTAGGATTAATACACGAAATTGCATTTTTGAGCATCAACCCATTTTTGTATTTTCACTACTTTTTAAAAACGCCGCCACAACATGGACACTTACCCTTCTGAACTAATAGCTTATACTTAATATTACCAACGAAACGCTTACAAGCAGGACATATATACTCATCCTCGAACTTATCGGTTGCTCGCCTTCTATCTTCGATGCTTGTATCCTTCTCACGATAGTTCTTTATATATATAATAAAAGCCACCACTGAGATAGGGACTGGAATAACAGCTGCCCAACCTACACTCATAGCACCAAGGACCGCAGTAACAGCACCTGCACCAATAGAGACAAGCATTGGCAACATTCTGCGCTGCGCACGCTTCTGCTGTGCTTTGGCAATAGCCTCAATCTCCGCCTCGTAGTTATTCCACACCTTCTCAAGGGGCTTAATATCGATTACGACAAAGACCTTCTTAAGCGCTGCAACGAGCCTCTTAATATCCAATCGATAGCCATCCTTACCCAGAGTGACACTACTATCCTCCGTAATGCGCGTTGAGATTATAGCCATGCCATTCACCGTCGTAATATTAGCATCCTTGAGGTTTGTAATTGTTGCCTCGCCATCGGCATCTATCGTAATCTTACAATGCGCCGCGCCAACACCCTGCTGAATACGGCTAATAGATGTTGGGATTGCAGAGTCGTCGACAACGACACTCTTCATCTTGCCATCAACAGCAATAGCTGCCAACAATCTTGGTGTTTGGGGATCTCTACCAATGAGGATAGTTTTATTTGCAAGTGTCTTCATACTATATATTTATTTATTACTTCTTATCTACGCATTACTTCTTAGGGCGGGCTGCTCCCACATAAATATCCTTAAGCCCCTTTAGCGCCTCCTTCGAGACATCAAGAGCATAGGTAAACCTATCGCCATCGCTCAAGACGAGCTTCTGTCGCTGCACGCTGATTTGGAAGATATAGATGTGATTGACGATATGCTTCTTGCCAATGCGCGCAAAGATCTGCGCATTCTCCTTAAGGCTATCACTAAGCATCTGCTGCATCTGCGATAGATTCATACAGACAATACATCGCTGACCGTTGATGGTAACAATATTTGTATAATTTCCATCCGCCTCAAAATAGACAATCTTAGATATGTCTATCTTGAAAAATTCATCCCTGGTATTTAGATGTAGATATATCGGCTTCATGAGTATGCAATCTACTATTATTAAGGCTTAATGTCAATACATTAACACAAATATAGTAAATATTATTCAATAACGTTCATAAAAGCCAAGAAAAAAGTTCATAATATATAATACGAGGGGGCGTCCACAGATTTTGCAGACACCCCCATTTCGTCAAAAGCATTATAATTATCTGCTCTTTTCGCGCATATACCTCGCCATCTGACGAGCACACGCAGGCGTAATGTCAAAGGTATTTCTAAAGATAGAGGTGAAGTACGACACATTACTAAAGCTACACATACGAGCAATATGTTCGATTGATATGTCGCAGGTAGTGACTAACTCATAGGCCACACGCATACGAATGGATTGAATCCAGCGATGCGGCGACATCTGAAAGCGAGCACGAAAATGGCGCTTAAAGGTAGATAGCGACATGCAACACATCGACGCAACCTCATCCATAGGCATCACCGATGACAACGCAACAAGTAGCGCGTGCTCAAAGCGACGTTCAATATCATTGTCAACCCTCATATCCGTAGCAAAAAGAGACTTCGTATTTATATGTATCGCCACCTGCTCAAAGACACCCACACTATTGGTTATATACTCAATAGTCTCATCCTTCGACTCACGCAAGTAAAATGATAACTCAGGGACACTCTGCACAACACCGCCCCTCATAACCCTACACTGACCACGAATAACATAGGCTATTGTTGAGCCCTCGGAGGAATTAGATACAACCATATCGCTATGATTAATGGAGTGCTCGATATTAAAGTCTGCGCGCTTCATAATATACTATATATATACAATATGTTTATATATTTACATTGTATTGTTCGAGTAATACAAATACTATTTACACAAATATAACCCATTATTCGTATGCAAACATAGCAAATATATTTGCACAATACAAATAAATGATGCCAAATAGAACATATTTTTATATAATATCGATAAAGGGTGTAAGCGCCACCAAAGCGCACTATCTAATAAGCCCCACAAAATCAGTGCCATACGGTTTTTCCCCTTTTTAGCACCAAGTTCTAACAACTGACACAAAAATAAGGGGCGAAGCTGCAAACCACAGCCTCGCCCCCTTCACATAAACTAATGCCTATTCTGCTATTGGATATGATATCATCGCTCTTGAACCTCGCTGCGTCGATACATTCACCTCGTCAGCAGTGCCGTTAAAGTGCAAGATTCCCTTGCTACGCGAGAAGATAAAGAGATTTTTGCACGCGACATTTAGCTCAACATTATCCTGCTTCGTTGTACTATATCGAACACTCTCGGCATTTGTACTACCATGGAGATAGACGGATCCTCCTATATTAGATACACTAAAGCTTTTCGTATTCCAATCATCCACCTCCAATGTTAGTGTTCCTGCATTGCGAATTTCGATTGACTCAGCTGCTGTGATAGACGATGCCTTTATCCACATGGCCATACCATTGTCTATTTGCAATGTCTGAGCAAAGCTATCATGCTCAATTATGATATCGACCATAGCACAATCATTACAAAATATTCTACGCAACTGTGGTAAAGATACAGTCATGCGAATGGGTATCTCGTCGCTGAGAATTGAGTTCTTCGGAGTCTTCATATCGCCATTACGACCAACACCAAATTTATCATCTTCATAGATTCTATACCTGATATACTCCTCCTCGACTACAGGGTAGCTAATCTCGATATATCCCTCTTCGCCATCGACAATGGTCAAATCTACAGGGCAGAACATCGCTATCTCCCTTACCTCGGGGTGGCTGAGCACAACGCTCTTATACTCGACATCCTCGACGCTAATATCTCTATTCTTGCGGTTATTACACTGCGCCGACACCTCAGCTACGGCAACAAGCATTAGAAGGCTTAGTATTAAAATCTTTTTCATGGTTACTCGTTTTTAGTTTTTATAAATTCGTTCTCCTCGGGGCGATAGATAATCTGCCTTGTCACGGTGAAGCGGTCCTCTGTCTGCGACAGAGTGTAGATGCGCAGCGGATCTTGCCATATTAGCATCTGCTTACCATCAGCCTCTGAAATCTGATAGGTAAATGCCGATTCACACTCCAACATAAAGGCGTTAATAAACTCCTTCATAAGGGTTTTATCATCCTTGACAGCAAGTTCCGTCACGCGTTTGATAACCTCGCCCGTATCGGAATCGCGCTTGACAGCAGAGCGTAGCGTGGCATATCTTTTACCCGACTTGGAATATAAGTCGCGATTTAGAAGTGCATCTATTCG
Organism: Alistipes sp.; assembly: GCA_045652985.1. GTDB lineage: Bacteria > Bacteroidota > Bacteroidia > Bacteroidales > Rikenellaceae > Alistipes. Next base: position 10,245 of record JAZOLM010000062.1, read on the forward strand.
CTCCTGCGCACTACTCTCCACGACTGCCGCAATAGAGAGCATCACAACTGTTAGAAACTTTTTCATAATTCAATTTTATTATATTCTCAGCGCTGAAAAAGAGTTACAAACTATTCGTATTTGCCCACGCCAGCAACTCATAAGCCTCCTGCTCTATGAGGTCAGCACGACGCATAAGATCCTCATCACTGTCCATTGTGGCAACAACCGCCATCTTCGACTCCTCATGAGCAGTATCACTATGCTCGCCATGCTCAATATCGTTATTCTTAAATATTAGTAGCGCTACTGCAACGACCGCAGCACAACCGCCAGCAATCTGTAGCCAACGGCGCAAGGGAATGATGGTTGCTCTCTGCGGTGCAGGCTTCGCAGCGACCTTCTCCTCGGGCATACCCTCCTCATACCAGGCAAACATATCCTTCAAAGGCAACCACTCCTCGGGTACCTCATGGGTGCGAAACCATGTGTATAGCTCCTGCTCCTCTGCATTTGTTGTGCGACCGTCGAGAAACTTCTCAACAAGTTCGGCTATGTCTCTATCATGGTTCATACTCATCATCTATTTTGAAATTTTTGAAGTATATTTCGTCGTGCTCGACTAAGGTTTTGATATACGGCATCGACACTCATCTGCGCTACGCTGGCTATCTCTTCAACCTCCATACAATCTATGTGCTTAAGTCTTAATACCATCTGTTGCTTCGATGGCAAGGCATCCATTATCTCCAAAACCGTAGCCAACAGCTCGGCGGCCTCTGCACCTTCATCTACAAATGGGTTCATGTCTGCCCGATACTCTACCATGGAGTGGCGCTTGGCGCTACGCAGGATGTTTAGTGCTGCACGCTTGACCGCCACCTGCGCCAGCGCATCCGGATTGGAGGAGAGTTCTATCCTCTCTCGCAGGGTGAAGAGCTTCAACAACACCTCCTGCACAACATCCTCTGCCTCCTCCTGACTATGCAGCAAGCTGCGCGCCGTGGCAAGCATCGAACCCCTACATCGGGAGGCAAATATTTCGAACTCGGCAATGGTCATACTTAATAAGTCGTTAATCGTGCGTCGTGTTTTGTTATCGTTTCACCTATATTACACCAAGCGGGAACATTTCTGACATCAAAGATAAAAAAAATGCGGGTATAAATTAATACCCGCGTTACATTAATATGAACATGTGTCTCTACTCTAATGCCAAACGATAATAAACAATCTGGTTGCTATTCGTCGAAATGTTCCACTCTATAGCTATATAATAGAGCGAGCCATCGTGCCAAAATATTGGCGTTGTTATATACTCCTCAGATACATAAGGGTCTATATCTCGATTATGCTCATATGGCAGACGGCAGGTGATATTTTCATACTTCGCCACCTCGCGCACGCCACCATCAGCATCAACGATATAAAACTTAAGGCGAATACATGGGTCGCAATCGAAGATATCGCACCCCACAAAGATGTCATCTGTTGAGTATGCCGCCGCATAGGACATCTGGGCCCTATCTTTATAGGGGCGAAGCTCACTGTCGAAAAACTGTGTCTTATAGCTATAAGAGAGAAGATCCACAGCATACACCCCATTGGGATAGCGACCTATATTCTCAATATATAAGTCCCTCTCAAGGGTCTCTTCAGGGGTATAGAAGAGCAGCTCCTCATCGCTAAATGTCGCAATCGTAGCCTCGACAATGCGCATCCTCGCGTCGTCGTCAAGCAGCGCATCGCGAACGTAGTTATATGCCCCACGCTCACCAAATGCTCGCTCGTACTCCTCGGCAGTAACAGGGGTTTCGACAACGCTATAGCGCATCTCCTGGGCGCTCACACCAACGACCGAGAGAAGAGCAACGAGTGATAGCATATAACGTTTCATGGCAACAGATTAGAGTTTATAGGACAAATATACGAAAAAAATCGTTACTGCAAACTACTACTCCTCAGGACCAAAGCTACCAGGATACTGAACTACCAGAATTCTATCGCTCTTGGTAAAGCTTGTAACGGTAATCCACGCCCTGCGCTCGTAGCCCGTGTGGTTGGGCTCAACCACGATGCTAATGCCCGAATCCCACTTAGCCAAGGCTCGCGTTGCGTCGTCATACTGGTCGATAACCTTAACAAACTTAATCCAGCCATCCTTCGGTGTTAGGTCACCATTCTCGGGATCCACCTCCCAATTATCACCATGCTGAAACTCTATCTCGACATTGCTGACACCAGTAGATGTCACAGGTATAACCATCTCTCCGCCATCAGGCTCAACAGCTACACTCTCCTCCTTGAACTCAATGAATGGCTCGTCCGTAATCTTATTAGGCACGATTGTGTGCTCGCAGCTTACACCCACTACAACCAAAACTGCAGTGGCCATAATAAACTTAATACGCTTCATAACTTACATGTTTTAATGTTTTTGTCTTGTTTGAATTTTCGTTACTGCAAAGTTATGGAACAAACTAACGATTGAGCAAATTTTCGAGCCTCAAATTTTTCGCGAGGGGGGGGGTAATTATCTGATTATCAATGCCTTGAAAAATCAATTTTCGCCAATTTTTCAACTCGCTGATTTTCAATATGTTACAAGTCGCTCCAAAACAAGAAAATGAAAAGCACATAATCTCCTG
>JAZOLM010000063.1:0-4516 GCA_045652985.1 Alistipes sp.
AGTATCTCGCATCTTGGGGGTATCTGCCCTTGCCAAAGTCCCAATCAGAGAATTGCTTACAGAAACGACTCAATCAACAACCGAAAACCAAAATGTCAAAGAACAAAAGTTATTTTAATAAAATTTATCGCACCAGTAGTAGTAGATAATGAGTAATTAGTAGAGAGTAATTAGTAATTAGTAATGGTGTTGCTCCTGTGGAGCAATTAAGAGAGGGAAATTAGGGAAGTTAGGGAAGTTAAGGAGTTTAAGTAAAAATCACTAAATTCCTTAATTTCACTAATCTCCCTAAATTCTTTAATATTCCTTTCACTCCGAAGCAACTACTTACAAAGCAAAGAGGTGCCACGATTGTGACACCTCTAACCTTTTGTCTACGGGGACGTTAGCGCTAATAATAGAGCTCGTCGCCCATTATCTCAGACAGTATCATATTGACTAAGGCATCGGCAGTCTCCTCGCCAAGACCATAGTAGTCGCAGTAGTAGTAGATACCCTCAACGAAACCCTTGAGATACTCCTCTGCCTGAGCCTCGCTATAGACGCTATCCAATACCATCATCTCCTCACCGAGCTTCTCCATAGCCTCGGCATCCTCCTCTACGAGTGCCTTAACCAAGGTCTTAGCTGCTGCCTTACCCTTCTGCTCAGGGGTCTGTGTCTGTGCAAATGCAAAGGTGCATGACATTACAAGCGCCAATGCCAAAACGAATAAATTCTTCATAGTTGTTCGTTTTAGGTTTGTAATTTATTTTAGGTCTATAAATAGTTTTTATCTCTGCTTACTTTCTACCCTCGAAGTAGTAGGGGGCATATGACCAGCCGAGGGCGTCGTAGAACTTACGCAACACCTCCATCTTAGTGCGTATGGTGCTCTCGTCGCGGCGATCTGTTGCCCACTGCACCTCCGACATGGCTGCCAAGCGTGGAAGCAGCTGTGCCTCAAGCATTGGCATAGTCTTCAAGTACTCGCTCCATAGGTTGCACTGAACGCCGATGATATTCTTGCACGCCTCAGCCGAGATACCCTCGAATGGATCCCATGCATAGACCTTCTCAAAGTTGATATGACCGCCAATACGCAGACCCTCGCCCTCGCGGCTCTCGGTCTGATAGAAGTCGAAGTAGCAGATAGGCAGTGGTGCCATAACTACCTCGTGGCCATGCTCCGCAGCATATGCGCCAATCTTAGCGCCGCGCCATGCCATAACCGCAGCCGTAGGCGTCACGCCACCCTCCAAGATCTCATCCCAGCCGATGATGCGTCGGTCATGCTCGTTGAGGAACTTCTCGATGCGTGTCACAAGGTAGCCCTGCAACGCCTCCTCACTCGCCAAGCCCTGTGCCTTCATCATCGCCTGGCAGTGCTCGCACTCCTTCCAACGATCCTTAGGGCACTCGTCGCCACCGATATGTATAATCTCCGATGGGAAGAGCTCGACAACCTCCAAGAGGACATTCTCTAAGAACTCGTATGTAGTCTCCTTGCCGGCGCAGAGCACCTCAGGGGTTACGCCCCATGTTGTCCAGACGTCGACAATCTGCTCCTCGCAACCGAGCCATGGGTAGGCGTGGAGGGCAGCCTGCGAGTGACCAGGCATCTCTATCTCGGGGATGATTGTTATGTAGCGTGCCTCGGCGTATGCCACGATGTCGCGCACCTCCTCCTGGGTGTAGTAGCCACCATGAGGCGTGCCATCCCACTTCTCGGGGTTAAGACCGTGACCCACAAGCGTCTCCTTGCGTATTGAGCCCTTCTCGGTAAGCTCTGGGTAGCGCTTGATCTCTATGCGCCAGCCCTGGTCGTCGGTAAGATGCCAGTGTAGGCGGTTTACCTTATGTGCAGCGATGATGTCTATATATCGCTTCACCTCATCTACGGTGAAGAAGTGGCGACAAACATCCATATGCACACCGCGGTATGGGAATACAGGCTCATCGGCAATATAGCCACATGGCACCTCGCCGTCGAACTCTATGATCATCTGACGCAAGGTCTGCAAGCCGTAGAAGATGCCCGCCTCGTCGCCACCAGTGATGATAACCTCCTTAGGGTTGATGGTCATCTCGTAGCCCTCGGCAGGAACAAATGAGTCGATACGCACCTTGATGCCATTGCCACGCTTTACAGTGCGCAGAGGCTTCTTGCTGCCAAAGTGCTTCATCATATCCTCAGCAAAGCGCTCTGCAGGGTTCCATGCCTCATCGTAGACGATGATCTTTGTCTTGCTATCGACGTGGAATGTACCCTCATCGCCGAAGTCCATGTATGCTGGCTCTGGGATGATGTGTGGCTGTGCTGCGATGGTTGCCATCGGCACTATCATAGCCACGACCAATACTAAAATTGTTGTTAACTTTCTCATGCTATTATACCTATTTTATTATTACTCCTCGGTGCTTGTTGTATAATCAACTCAACAAAGGTAGTAATTTTTAGCAAAAATCGCAATACCTCCCCATATTTTGCATGGTTGTTGCGATTAGTGAGCCTAAATTTATTTAGTTATGGAGGATCATATTTTTGAAAAGGAGGAGCGCACGATAAGCCAGTGGTGGCTTGCTGCGTGTGTGGGCATCATCGCCTTAGGAATAGGCTTTATTGTATTGGTAAACCCCATCGAGAGCTATCTCGTTGCGGCGGTGTGGCTCGGCGTTGCCATCTTCGCGTCGGGCATCGTGGGTCTTGTGATGAGCATCGCGTCGGATAATATCGTCGTACGTCGTGGCTGGGCGATACTTGCCTCCATAATAGATATTATCTTGGGCATTATGCTGATGTTTAACATCCTCGTCAGCGTCGAGGTGCTACCCATCATATTTGGCATATGGATACTATATCGCGGTGCCATAGCCATGATGCAGGCACTCGACCTCAGAAGCTTGAGTGTCGATGATACGGGATGGATGATGGTTGGTGCCATAGTGATGATTATCATTGGCGTCATGGTGATATGGCTCCCCGAGACGCTGGGCGCAGAGGCCGTGGTCCTCTTCCTCGCCATCGCCTTCATGTCCTACGGTGTCTCGATGGTAGCCTACGCCTTCCGCCTTGCATATGTACATCGCCGTGCCAAGGCGCTCAACAGATGAGCCCTACGACCATATGCAGTGGCTGCAGCTCAGAAAAAAGTGGCGCTTAGCCATCGTAGTTAAGAATAATAGTATTACCTTTGTATTGCCTATGTCGCGCGTTTGTGGCATAGGTAATACTATTATTAGCTACGTAAGTTATGAACGAGAAGGTACGTGTTCGTCTATCGATATTTGTTTGGGTGGCTGTTGCCGCAGGATTTATATATGCTGGCGCCTATGTCTTTAGTCGTGAGAATAATAAGGTAAAAGCCCCTAAGGAGGAGGTCACCGCCACGCTGCTACCCATGGCAATCCCCGATAGCGTGGGCATGGATAGCCGCCGCCTTGCGCTAATCGACGACCTCGTCGAGGAGTATATCGATAAGGGCGCATTCCCTGGTGCTGTTGTCGGCGTGGTGCGCGACGGCAAGATCGTATATCGCAAGAGCTTCGGCATGCGCCAGGTCATTGGTGGCCAGGAGCCTATGACGCTCGATACGCGCTTCGACCTCGCATCGCTAACCAAGCCCGTTGTCGTTGCCACATCCATCATGCAGCTTGTCGAGTGTGGCGAGATAACGCTGGGCGATCGTGTCGATAAGTATATCCCCGGCTTCAGGGGCTGGGCATCCGATGAGAGCCCTCGCGACACCGTCGCCATACGCATTGCCGACCTTATGACCCACACCTCGGGACTCCCCGCCTACGTGGCACCCAAGAGGCTGCGTGCTGCATACCCCGATGTTGAGTTCCCCAACCGCGATGCCGTCATAGATTATATTTCGACCTGCGACCGCATAGCTACGGCACGCACGAAATATCTATATAGCTGCCTGAACTATATCACCCTCGCACACATCGTCGAGCAGGTTACCGGAGAGAGTATAGACAAGTATGCCGAGGAGAATATCTTTAGACCTCTCGGCATGCAGAACACCTGCTACCTACCCTCTGATGACTATGCAGAGGGCGCAGCCCCCACAGCCGTTGTCGCTGGCGAGCTCCTACGCGGCGTTGTCCACGACCCATTGGCGCGTGAGGGCATGGGTGGCGTATCGGGCAATGCGGGTCTCTTCTCCACGCTTGACGACCTAATGCTCTACTCGGCAATGCTCCTCAACCAAGGCACTATAAATGGCGTTGAGATACTATCGCCACAATCTACCGTGGCCATCATGTCGCGCCCACGCGGCTACGAGACATTCAACCGCACGCTGGGCTGGGAGCACTTCGCAGCCTGCTCACAGACGGGTGGCGACCTGCTAAGTCGCTCTACGATAGGTCATACTGGTGCCACCGGAACATCTATCGTCATCGACCCCGAGCTTAACATTGCCATTATCTTGCTCACCAACCGCGCGCATATCTCCGATGAGCGTTTCCCATTAGAGATGCGCTCCAAGTTGGCCACAATCGTAGGCTCTGCGGTGGAGTAAGATGT
>JAZOLM010000064.1:0-122738 GCA_045652985.1 Alistipes sp.
AAAGTTTGCAAATTATTTGGTGGTTTAGAAAAAATGCTATACTTTTGTCCTTTGGAGAGGTGGCAGAGTGGTCGATTGCGGCGGTCTTGAAAACCGTTGAGCTGCGAGGCTCCGGGGGTTCGAATCCCTCCCTCTCCGCAAGACCACAATGAGACGAGAGGCATCGAGAAATCGGTGCCTCTTGTTTTGTCTATAGCCTTGCTCGCATAAGGGGCTCCCTATTTCGTTAATTGCACACTTAGTAATGTTACATCGTTTCCATAGCGACATATCGCACGTAGAGCCACCGCAGCTCTTCACATGGCCATTTCACTATGTGCCACATCCGCTTGCGTGCATGGCCGCCGAGCAGGTGCAGGAGTACCTCGCAACGCGCGAGGAGTGGCGCGACGAGATAGCGTGCGGCAAGATGTTCGGTGTGCTTGTGGTTGAGGATGGCGACGGCGCGCTGGGCTTCCTCGCCTCATTCTCTGGCAATCTCGATGGTAGGAACATCCACGATTACTTCGTGCCACCTATCTACGATATGTTGCAGCCTGGCGACTTTTTTCGCCGTGGCGAGGCAGAGATATCGGCCATCAACCGCGACATAGCGGGGCGCATGCAGAGTGCCGACTATGTGGCTGCCCGCAGTGCGTTGGAGAGTGCCAAGCAGGAGGCTGAGAGCGAGCTATCCAATCTCAAAAGGGTGCACAAGGAGCGCAAGGAGGAGCGCGATAGAAGACGTAAAGAGGGCGAGAATAGCGACACGCTGATTGCTGAGAGCCAGCGCGACAATGCCGATATGCAGCGTCTAAAGCGCTCGATGCGCGATAAGATTTCGGCATTGGAGGAGCGCTACAATAGCCTGAAGGCTGATATCGAGGTGTTAAAGATAGAGCGCCAGCAGCGCTCGGCGGCGCTACAAATGGCGCTATTCGGACAGTTTCGCATACTCAATGCTCGAGGCGAGGTGAAGGATCTATGCGAGCTCTTTGCGCCCACAGCGCAGCAAATACCACCAGCAGGCGCTGGCGAGTGTGCAGCACCCAAGCTGCTGCAGTATGCCTACCTGCACAATCTGCGACCCATTGCGATGGCCGAGTTCTGGCAAGGGGCGTCACCACGCGGTGAGGTGCGTCACCATGGCGCCTACTACCCTGCGTGCGTTGGTAAGTGCAAGCCGATATTGCTGCATATGTTAGAGGGTCTTGATGTCGAGCCTAATCCCCTCGAGGCGATAGCCCCAGCTGAGCCTACGATACTGTGGGAGGATGACTACATGGTGGCGATAAATAAGCCCTGTGGAATGCTCTCGGTGGAGGGTAAGTCGGGAGTTCGCAGTGTTGAGGCGTGGGCACATGAGCGCTATCCAGATGCCATAGGACCTATCATCATCCACCGCCTCGACCAATCTACCTCAGGCATACTCCTTCTTGCTAAGGATAAGCAGACGCATAAGGCCATGCAGGAGCAGTTTATAAAGCAGAGCATCACTAAGCGCTATACGGCACTCCTCGATGGCGTTGTGGAGTATCCTCTCGGACGTATCGAGTTACCCATGAAGCTCGACTACGAAAATCGCCCACGTCAGATGGTGTCGCCTGATGGCAAGAGTGCCGTCACGGAGTATCGTGTTGTCGCCATTGAGGATGGTAAGACGCGCATCTATCTCTATCCTCTCACGGGGCGCACCCACCAGCTGCGCCTACATGCGGCGCACGCCTTGGGTCTTAACACGCCTATCGTGGGCGATAACATCTATGGCAGGGAGTGCCATGTAGATTGTGACGATGGGCATCGCCTATGCTTGCACGCCTCGATGGTTAAGTTCACGCACCCACATACGGGCGAGAGGATTACCATAGAGGCTGAGGCGGAGTTTTAAACGATAAAAAAGCTGTCTAACAAGGTTATTTCTTCGTTCTTTGTTGTGATAAGCGGTCATCTACTGCCGCTAACGAATTATCTCAGCAATGGGCAGTACGCCAAAGTACAGCCCATCGCCTCGAAATTCGCCGAGCGTTGTATCTAACCCCTTCTGACAACAAGTGGCATGCTCTCAAAATGCTCATTTACGCTTAGTAAACTGCGCTTTTTCGAGCTTCGCAGCGTTGCGATTAAGGCGAGAACAGAAATATGTTTACATGTTTTTGTCGAGCCGAAGCAACGAAGAGGGACTTAAGCCTAAAATCAGCTCTTGTTATACAACTTCTGCAAAAATGGGAGTGTCCACAAAACTTATTGGACACCCCCATTTTTATTATGCTATTTCAAGCCTCGAATATGCTCGGTTACGGCGAGCGTGGCTATCGATATGCGGCAGCTGGGGACTGCCTGCTTGATGGCATATGCGCACGATGATAGTGTCGCTCCTGTAGTAAGCACATCGTCGACCAGAAGTATATGTTTGCCCTCGAGAGCCCTGATGTAACGAACCTTAAATAGGGAGTTGACATTCTCCCAACGTTCGTTGAAGTTGCAGTTTGCCTGTGGCGGATTATTACGCCTACGGCGTACGGCGCGGTTGTTGAGCTTCGTGCCTAACGACTTGGCGATACCCTCGGCGACATATGCCGATTGGTTATACGTGCGTTTTAGCTGCTTTATGGGGTGTAGCGGCACGGGGATCACAACATCAATATCGTCGTACAGCCCCGACTCCTTAAGCTCCGAGCCGTACCAGCGTCCCAACTCGCGCGCTATCTTCCACCTGCCGCCATACTTGAATTGGTGTATTGCCTCGCGCCATATGCTCCCCTTCGCAAAGAAGAAGAACGACGAGCCATTGACGATGGGGACAATGCCTGCAAAGTGCTCCGTGACGGGGTTGTCCTCCTTCTGCCAGTAGTAGGTGAGGGGGATTCTATAGCGACACTCTATGCATATGCCGTGCAGCGATGCGTCGCAGTGCTTGCCACATATCATACATCCTGAGTCGAGTATCAGGCTACGCAGCGAATGTAGGATATTACCAAGCATCGATGTCTATATAGAGTGTTACTTTGCGTAGTTCCTTTTTGCCGCGCACATGCTCCATGACGTCGTGGAGGAGTGTGCGTGCGCGCTTCATGGATGCTCCGCTCTCGATTTTGAGGGCTATCTCGGCGTAATACTCACCGCGTAGCATCTCGCGCGTGGCGGCCACAGGACCCATCACGCGCGTGCCAAACTTACGACGCATGAGCTCTGCGGTGTAGTGTGCCGTATAGCGTAGAAGCTCATACTCCTCGGAGCGTAGCGTGAGGCGTACAAGGTGCGAGTAGGGTGGATAGCCGAATGCCTCGCGCTCCATAAGCTCGGTGCGCGCCATGGCGTGGTAGTCGCCCGAGGCGACATATCTTATTACGGGGTGTTGTGGTTGCGAGGTCTGTATTATCACACGTCCGCGCTTGCTGCGTCTGCCAGCACGCCCTGCCACCTGCATTATCTGCTGGTAGGCGCGCTCCGAGGCGCGGAAGTTGGGCTGTGATAGTAGGTTGTCGGCGTTGAGAATGCCCACAGTGGTAACACCGCCAAAATCGAAGCCCTTGGTTACTATCTGCGTGCCTACAAGGATGTCGCTCTCGCCACTCTCGAAGCTGCTGACAATGCTTCGCAGCGCGCGCTCCGAGGTTGCCGTGTCGCCATCAAGACGCGCCACACGTGCCTCGGGGATGATGCGTGCTATCTCCTCCTCCACCTTCTCCGTGCCGAAGCCCATGGTCGCCATATCCTGTATCTCGCAGTTGGGGCACTTCGTAGGGCGCTCGGTAGAGTATCCGCAGTAGTGGCACTCCATACGTTGCGATGCCTTGTGCATGGTCAGCGTCACGTTGCAGTGGGGGCAGCGTGGCGAGTATCCACATGTGCGACACTGCAGATATGGAGCGTAGCCTCGTCGGTTTTGGAAGAGGATTGTCTGCTCGCCATTTTGCATACCCTCGTTTATGGCATTGAGCAGGTCGAAGTTGAAGTGTAGCTTTCTCTCGCCACGCTTCACGGCGCGTAGCGTATCCGAGATGACCACCTCGGGTAGTACGCCCTCGCCCCAGCGCTCCGTAAGCTCGGCATAGCAATACTTGCCCGACATGGCGTTTATGTAGCTCTCTAAGGATGGCGTAGCGCTGCCCAACACCACCTTTGCACCATATAGCTTGCCCATGATTACCGCCATGTCGCGACCATTGTAGCGTGGTGCCATGTCGCTCTGCTTGTAGCTTGGGTCATGCTCCTCATCGACGACGATAAGCCCAGGGTTGTTCATCGGCATGAAGAGTGCCGAGCGGACACCCACGATAAGCTCACCCCCTGTTGAGGCGCTTAGGTGTAGGTAGTTGTGGCTGCGGCGTAGTGGTGTCAGCTGTGAGTGATAGGTAGTTATGCGACCCTCGAAGATGCGCTCAAGGCGCTCGATGAGCTGTGTGGTGATGGCTATCTCGGGCACGAGCACCATCACATCGCGACCCTCGGATAGCGCCTCAGCCATAAGGTGTATGTATATCTCGGTCTTTCCCGAGCCTGTGACACCATGAAGTAGCGCCACCTTACCCTCCTTATGCCCCGCGTGTATGGTGTCGAGTGCTCGTTGCTGAGCCTCGGTGAGCGTAGGTAGTAGGAAGTCGCGCTTGGCATTGTTGCTGCCTTGTTCACGCTCGCGTGTCTGCTCCACGATAAGGCTTTTGCTGCGTAGCGCGCTGAGCATCGTTGCATCGGCATCTATGAGGCGTCGTGGTACGAAGCCATCCGCAGCACCACGCTCCATGGCGAGGGCTGCGATGCGATCCATCACCTCGATGCGGCGTGGTGCACGACGTTGGTGCTTAGCCACATACTCTGCGAGTGTCTCCTCCGTGCGTAGCTCCTCGGCGAGGGCTATAAATCGCTCTTGTGGTGGGGTGATGGTGCGCTCATCGATCTCCGATAGCGATGTTGCCGAGGGCTTCGCCAGCGATGGTAGCGCCATGCGCATAACCTCGCCAACGCTACACATATAGTAGTCGGCAACCCACTCCCACAGCTGCTGGGCGTGAGCCGATATTAGAGGCGTGGAGTATAGCTTTCTAAGGATGGGCTTTATCTTGGCAAGGTTGGGGCGCTCTGTGGTAATGCCCCATACGATACCCGTATAATAGCGACTGCTGCCAAACTGTACGACCACGGCGTCACCCACCCCAACAGCCAGCTTCTCGTCTAACGAGAAGGTATACATTGGCTGCGCTAGTGGAAGAACTACCTGTGCGTAAAGCATGGCAGCAGTGTGTTAAAAGGTGCTCTATTAGAGCTTGTTCAAAGAGTTGAAGCCCTGACCGTAAACACCCATTACTGAGCCTACGGTGATAAATGCGTTAGGATCCTCCTCGCGGATGAGCTTCAAGATTGTTGAGGTCTCGCGCTTACGGCATACGACCATAACACCCTTGGTGTCAGACTTTGAGTACCAGCCGTGAGCGTCGATAAGTGTAGCACCACGATGAGCCTTTGTGAGGATCATATCTGCCATCTTCTCATAGTCCTTACACCAGATGAAAATCTGGTTAGACTGCTGGTTACCAGACTGTACGAGGTCTACGGTATAGCCGATTACTGCAATCATGATGAAACCGTATACCATACGAGCGAATGCAAGTGACGAGAGAGGCTCAATCTGTGTTGCCTCAATCATAGTGCGTAGACCCTCTGCGGTCTTAATATCATCAACAGCGATGTTAACGGTTGTAGTGAGGAATACCGAAGAGATAAGGATACCGAAGTCGGTCATGAGCAATACCTTACCGTAGCTTACAGTGCGGAACTTATTGATAATCATGGCAACGATATCTGTACCACCTGTTGAGCCACCCTGCATGAACGATACAGCGATACCCAAACCGCAAGATGCAGCACCAAGGATTACCAACAATAGACGCCATGCGTCAACGCCCTCCAACATACGAACCATCATATCTGGCTCGAGGAAACTGTCAACGAGGTTGAACATCACAGACATCATCACGATGCAGTATAGTGTCTTGATACCGAACTTCCAACCCACGATCATCACACCGAGGATAAGAAGGATACAGTTGATGATAAAGATCAAGTTACCAATTGTTAAGAAACCCTCTGAGAGTGATACCGGAAGGATAGCGTTGATAAGTGTTGCCAAACCTGCGGCGCCACCACCCATACCACCTGCTGGCAATACACACATCTGCCAACCGAAGGCGTAGCAGAACATACCAAAGGTCATCAAGAGATACTCCTTGAAGCCTACAAGAACGTCACGAGAAGATAGTTTCAAACCCATGTCAATTCAATAGTTTAGGTTACAAAAAAGTTTAAAAATGTATATCTATTTTCGAAAAATTCGCGGCAAATGTACAAACTTTCGCTCGATTTGTGCAAAATTTTTCATTTATTTTACAGCGTCGAGCGCAATGTATTGATATACAACTCATTGCGCTCATGCTACAAAACCCTCATTAGTACCAGCAGCTCTGCTTTTTGCCCATGATAAACTCGAGCTTACCGCCAGCGACAACCTCCTCATGGGTGATGTAGTTGCGCTTGAGCTTCTTGCCGTTAAGCTTCACGCTCTGCACATAGCGCTTCTCTGGGGTGTAGCCCTTGCGCTCAACGCTAAATACGCCGCCATCGACATCAATCTCAGCCTTGTCGACCATAGGAATGCCAAGAACATAGGTACCAGCGGCTGGCTCTACAGGGTAGAAGCCCATGGTTGTCATGATATACCATGCCGACATCTGACCAACATCCTCGTTGCCCGAGAGACCATCAACCTCTGTTGAGTACATCGTATCCATAACCTCGTAGAGACGGTCGGCGCCCTTCCATGGCTCGCCGAGCATGGTGTAGAAGTAGATGATATGGTGGCTTGGCTCATTGCCGTGCACATACTGACCGATAAGACCTGAGATATCTGGCGTTACATCCTCACCCTCCATCTTGGTGTCTGCGGTGAAGAGACCGTCGAGCTTCTCGATAGTCTGCTTCACGCCACCGAAGCACTCAACTAACTTGTCGAGGTCCTGAGGCACGAGCCATAGATACTGCCAAGCGTTACCCTCGCAGTACTCGTTGTTGATGCGCGATGCGTTGTATGGGTTGAAGTCGGCACGCCACTCGCCTGTCGACGACTTGCCGCGTGGATAGCCCACCTCTGGGTCGAAGTAGTTGAGCCATGAGTGGCTGCGCTCCTCGAGGTATGCAGCCTCCTCCTTGCCGAGCATCTTGGCAACCTCATATGCTGCTGCATCGGCAATGGCGAACTCCATGTCGTGGGCGATAGACTCACCCTGAAGGTCGTTAGGCATAAAGCCATACTGCTTACGGTACTTACCACCGCGAATGTCGTGCATTGCCGATTTGTAGATAGCCCTCCATGCGCGCTCTGGGTCGACACCTTCGATGCGCTTGGTCACAGCGTCCGACACGGCGATGATGCCTGGTGAGCCAACCATACAGCCGTTATCCCAGCCCCACAAGTGCCAGATAGGGAGGAAGCCCTGCTCCTCGCAGATGTTGATCATCGTGTTGGTGACATCATCCATACGCTCGGGGTGGGTGATGGTCATTAGAGGTAGCTTAGCACGATAGGTATCCCACAACGAGAATGTTGTATAGGTGTCGTGGCCAGGGTTCTCGTGAATCTTGTTATCGGCACCACGATATGTGCCATCGATATCCGAGAAGAGCGATGGTGCAACATACATATGGTAGACGCCAGTGTAGAATATCTCCATCTGCTCGTCGGTGGCACCCTCGATACGCATCTTCTTAAGCTCGGCGTTCCACTTGTCGTATGCCACGCGGCGTGCAGTGTCGAAGTCGATGTCTGCCACCTCGGCATTGAAGTTGAGCTCAGCACCCTCGGGGCTTGTTGATGATAGCGCCACCTTGACGCCAATCTGCTCACCCTCGGTGGTGTTGAAGTGTATGCGATAGTAGAAGCCCTCCTCGCCAATAGGCTCGAATTTAGTAAAAGGCTTCGAGAACTCAATTACGAAGTATACCTTCTGGTTGTTTGACCAGCCCCAGCTATGACGGCGACCAATGACGCGTGTGTCGCTCACAGCCTCGGCATACAAATCTTCGGGACGGTCGAAGCAACCACCATGCACAAGGTCGAGGATTATTGCTGCCTCGTCGCTTGCTGGGAAGGTGTAGCGGTGCAAGCCGCCACGCTCCGTAGCTGTCATCTCGGCAACGATGCCGTAGCGTGTGAGAGGCACTGAGTAGTAGCCTGGCTCAACGATCTCCTGTGTGCGATCAGCCTCCGACCAGAAGCCTGTGGTATAGTCACCGAGACGACCACGACCATAGGGCACCTCGCCAACGACGGGCATGAGAGTCACGTCGAAGAGGTCGCCACAACCAGTACCTGAGAGGTGGGTGTGCGAGAAGCCGATGACCGAATTCTCCGAGTCGTGGTATCCCGAGCACCAGTCCCACTCCTGGGTGATGCTTGTAGGACCTACCTGTGTCATGCCGAAGGGAACATTAGCACCCACAAAGACATGACCATGACCACCAGAGCCAATCTTTGGGTTTACAAGAGCGGCGTAGTCGGTCTCGCTCTGCTGCGCCGAGGCTCCGCCTGCAACGGCAAGCATCGCCATGGCGATAAGTGTACGTTTGAAAATCTTCATAAGTATCTTTTATTTTAGTTTTATATTCAGTCTCTTGCTCTTCATCAGCGCGTCGTGCGATATGCGGTAGCTGTTGAGTGGCTTGTCGCCGAGTGTCATGCGCTCGATGTAGTCACCCTCGCCCTCAGTGGTTATCACCACAGTGCCGTGGGCGGTATCTATCTCCACACGCTCGAAGCGTGGTGTGGTGATGGTGTAGTAGGGCTCACCTGGGCAGTCGGGGTAGATGCCCATCATCGAGAATACTGCCCATGTAGACATCGTGCCGGTGTCGTCGTTGCCGGGTAGACCGTCGGGCGATGTTGTATAGTTGGCGTTGAGGAGCTCCTTGACGAGCTGCTGTGTACGCCACTCCTCGCCCTTGATGCGCGCGAAGAGATAGGGGTAGGCGATGTCGGGCTCGTTGGTAGGGTCGTAGTGTCCCTCCTCGAAGATCATCCATAGCTTCTCGGTGAATACCTTTTTGCCACCCATATATTTAATAAGTCCCTCGATGTCGTGTGGCACGAAGAAGGTGTAGTTCCATGAGCTACCCTCGTGGAAGCCTACGGTGTTGGAGAAGTTAGCACCCGCCGTAGGGTCAAATTCACCAACATATGCGCCATCCTCGCCTATAGGGCGCATGGCACCATCCTTTTTCGAGTAGTAGTGCCTCCATCCCGCTGCTCTCAGTTCCATCTCCTTGGCGAGAGCCTCATCGCCCATCTCGCGGGCAAGGAGCGCGAGGGCATGGTCGGCAACATAGTACTCCAAAGCGTGCGATACGGAGTTGTCGCCCGACATATCCTGCGCGAAGATACCCACGGGGATGTAGCCGCGCTCGATATATGGGTCTATGTCGCGGCGTATAGGGTTGTTCTTGCCCTCGGTTGTTGCCGAGCGCTTCATCGCCTCATATGCAGCCTCTATGTCGAAGTCTCGGAGTCCCTTGAGGTAGCTATCCACAATCACAGGTATCGCAGGGTCGCCCTCCATGGTGAAGGTCTCGCGACCATATAGCTCCCAGCGTGGTAGCCATCCCCACTCCTTCGACATACCGACCATCGAGCGTATCATGTCGGTCTGCACCTCGGGGTATACAAGGGTCATGAGCTGGTGTAGGTTGCGGTAGGTATCCCATAGCGAGAATACCGTATAGCGGTCGTAGCCATCGGTTACACCCGTCACGCCCGACTCCATTGCAGGGTACTCGCCATTTACGTCACTTATTATGTTGGGGTGCAGCAACGAGTGGTAGAGTGCGGTGTAGAATATGGTCTTCTCCTCCTCTGTGCCACCGCTCACGCGTATGCGGCCGAGGGCCTCGTTCCACTTGTCGTGTGCCATGGCTCGCACCTCGTCGAAGTGCTGCTTGCCCACCTCTGCCTCGAGGTTCTTGCGCGCATTCTCCATCGAGACATAGGATATGCCCACCTTAACCTCCACCTCGGTGCCAGGCTCTACCTCGCCCAACGAGAAGAAGAAGCCGATGTCGTTACCCATCATCTCGCGCGCGTAGTTTTTGTATATTTTGTACTCACCGCTATCGCCCGACCATGCAGCCTCCACGCCTGTCATCTCGGGTTGTAGCTTCCAGTAGCCCGTCTCCTTTGCAGGGTGCGATATGCGCGCCACGAAGAATACTGGGAAGACGGCTTGGTTGGTGTAGCAGAATGTGCCCAAGAGACGCATGCCCTCCACCTCGGTGTCACTCACCCTACGAAGCATCGCTCCCGACTCGTTCGAAAGTGCAGTGCCTAAGTCGATGATGATGTTTGCCTCGCCTCCCTCCGTAAAGGTGTAGCGCTCGATAGATGCGCGCTCTGTGACCGTAGCCTCGGCGCGTATGGCAAATTGGTCGTAGGTTGTGGCGTAGTAGCCAGGCTCTGCCACCTCGTCCTTATATGTCGAGCCACGCATTGTGCGGTCGGCGTGTACGTCGCCCGTAGTGGCCATGGTGATGATAGCTCCTAACTCGGGGCATCCCACGCCACTCAAAGCACCATGAGCAAAGCCCACCGAATACTTATTACGAATGTCATAAGGTGCTGACCACCAGCGGTTATCCTTGTCGTAGCGGTTTAGCTCCGAGCCTGTAACATTAAAAGGCACAGCCGCCATCATGCCGTGGGGCACAACTGCGCCTGGGTGTGTCACCGAGTAGTCGGCAGTACCGATAAATGGGTCGACATATTGGGTATTATCGCCTGCATCCTGCGCCGAGAGTGTGGCACAAGAGAGCAACAGTGCAAATATGGTTAATCTGAGTTTCATCTATTTCCTCTTTTTCTATTTTTTATGTGCCAATGTTGTGCAGGTTCTCCCGTAAACTTTACCACGAAGCCACCACCCGCCGCCATCTTTATCTCAATGGGGTTATTTTGTGCCAACGAACGATACTCCTCCCACGTGAGCTTTATGTGTTTATAGTCAGCACTATCATCCTCGCTATCCATCCAAATCTCCACGCTCTCTATACCATAGTCGGTGAAGTACCAATTTGCCAACACGCTGCGTGGTGTGTTGCCATTCAGTCCTGCGATGTATATAGAGTTATCCTTGGCGTAGGCTGTGGCTCTAATGTACTCACCGATAGCTCCATCCTCGACGCCCTTTCCGCTCCATACCGTAGGAATTTGTGCAAGGAACTTGGTGTACTCAGGCTCTTTCTCGTATGCCGTTGGTGAGTCGCAGAGCATGGCAAGAGGTTGGTCGTAAACCACATACATCGCCAGCTGATGACACCTTGTACCCTGACTCATTGGGCGTGAGTAGTTTGGTTCGTACTTTTCACGTGGTGCGTTGCGCATAGCACCTGGGGTATAGTCCATAGGGCCTGCAACGGCACGGATAAAGGGGATTGTAACATCGTAGGTTATCTGGTCGTGCTCCCTGCCGAGCCACTTCATAGTCTCAAGACCGTGCACACCCTCAAAGTTGATGGCATTAGGGTAGGTGCGTTGCAACCCAGTAGGCTTGTAAACACCGTGATAGTCAACGAGCATATGGTACTTTGCTGCTATCTCTGCCAAGTCGTAGACAAAGCGCACCATCTGCTGGTCGTCGCGGTCGAGGAAGTCGACCTTCCAGCCCTTAACACCCATCTCGGAGTAGTGCTTACATAGTCCCTCGATGTCTCTCTGCAGAGCCCAGTAGCCAGCCCAGAGGATAATGCCCACATTGCGCTCCTTGCCGTAGTCTACCAACTCTTTAATATCTATCTCTGGCACTACATTCATAAGGTCGGCCTCGCCCTTCACTGCCCAGCCCTCGTCGAGGATCACATACTCGATGCCGTAGCGCGATGCGAAGTCGATATAATATTTATATGTCTCGTTGTTGATGCCAGGGGTGAAGTCTACGCCCTCCAAGCCCCAGTCGTTCCACCACTCCCAGGCCACCTTGCCAGGCTTAATCCACGAGGTATCCTCCAAGCGGCACTCGTCTGCCAACTCCCACACTAAGTTACTGTTAGCTAAGTCGGTGTCGTTGCCAAAAACAACGCCACGCCAGGGAAAGGTGCGCTCGCCCGAGCACTCGGCGATATAGGGCTTGCGCGATTTTACCACGCCCTGTAGCATATTATAATCACCCTGCTCCACAACATCGGGAACGGTGGCAAACTCGGTATCCAACGTGCCATCCTGATCACGATTTGAGAGGAACATACCAGGGTAATCCTCGACATTTGACTCAACGATACATGCCTTTAACCCATTGCTCTCAACAACGGCTGGCGTGAACATTAGTCGTCGCCAATCTATATCCTTGAGTGCTACATAGTTATATGTATTTTCAAACGAGGTGTAGAACTGCGTTGAGTAGTCCGTCGTAGCATCGGGCTTGAAGTTGACATATGGTACCCACGCCATATCATCCTCGTGGAACGCAAACTCCGCCAACTCGTCGATAACGATGTAGTCGCCCTCGGTCTCAGATATAAAGCGATAGGCAACGCCATTGTTGTAAGCACGCAGCTCCACGCA
The DNA here is from genome assembly GCA_045652985.1 of Alistipes sp. Lineage (GTDB taxonomy): Bacteria > Bacteroidota > Bacteroidia > Bacteroidales > Rikenellaceae > Alistipes. The sequence continues at coordinate 12,575 of JAZOLM010000064.1, forward strand.
ATAGTCACCAAAGTCGACAATAGCGCCACTATAATCTTCGTTATCTATATGTTTAATCTTGGCTCTCTCAATACCCTCGCCCCAAGTGCCTACCGAGGTCTCCATCTTAAGGCGCGAAGGGTAAACCCATACAAAAGGTGCATCGTATGGTCCATTGTACGATGCTGCGCACCACTTCAGTGTGCCATCGCTCCAATCTAATAGGATGTAGTATGATTGGTCGGGAGATGTCACAGCAACAGCGGGGTGCTTCTTGGCATTGGCGCTGAAGCTAAGGAGTGTAGCGATAAGTATGAGTAGCAGTCGGTTCATATTGGATTACCTCTTTTCGGCTGTTGATAGTAGTCCGCACGCAGCCTCGATATCCTCGCCACGCGAAGCGCGCAGTGTGGTCTGTATGCCTCGCTTTGTGAGCGTGTCACGGAACTCGATAATCTTCTCTAACTCAGGAGAGTAGAATGGCGAGTCGGGAATCTTGTGGAAGCGGATAAGGTTGATACGACACTTGATGCCGTCCAACAATCGCGACAACTCCTTGATATGGCGCATCGAGCAGTTCATCCCCTCCAGGACGATATACTCGAACGAGACGCGGCGCTGGTGGGTGAAGTCGTAGCGGCGCAAGATATCGCACACCTCCTTAATAGAGTAGCTATTCTCTATGGGCATAATCTCCCTACGCTCCTCGGGGAAAGGGTTGTGGAGCGATACGGCGATATGCACCTTTGATTCATCCAAGAGGCGGGGGAGCGTCTTGGCAACGCCCGCAGTAGATACGGTGATGCGTGTAGGCGACCACGCCATGCCCCACTCCGAGGTGAGGATGTCGAGCGTGCGCATAAGGTTGTCGATGTTGTCCAAAGGCTCGCCCATGCCCATAAATACAATGTTGGTAAGATGGTCGCGCTCGGGGATTGATATTATCTGGTTAATAATCTCATTTGCAGGTAGATGGTGTCTAAAGCCCATGCGTCCTGTGGCGCAGAATTTGCAGCCCATTTTGCATCCCGCCTGCGACGATACGCAGAGCGTCATACGCTCACCATCGGGGATGAGTGCCGACTCGATATACTCGCCCTCCGAGGTACGGAAGAGGTATTTCTTTGTACCATCTGTCGACACTGAGACTTTGAGTGGCGCGGACAATCCTAATTCGCAGTGCTCGTCGAGGAGTATGCGTGCACCAAATGAGATGTCGGTCATCGCGTATATATCGTCAACAAAACGCTTATATAGCCATTTGGCTATCTGCTTATGCGCAAAGCTGGATAGGCCAAGCTCCTCACATATAGCCCGTAATTCACTTGGCGATGCTCCATAGAGCCTATATTTTGTTGTCATTGTCATAATCTAACTCTTCGTTCTCGACTACAAAAATAGTAAAAAATAAAGATTTTTCTTAGTGAATTGCTTTTTTTTCGGAAATAATGTATATCTTTGCATAGTTTAGTATGCGTGTAGTGGGCGCATACCGTGGCTAAGTATTTAAAAACTAAAAAAATAACCATAAATGGAGGTAAAAAAATCACCCGCCGCAGATCTTGAAAACAAGAAGATGTTATTTCTTGCCGTAGGTCTTATAGTAGCACTTGCTGTATCAGGCTTTGCATTTGCATGGTCTTCTATGCCCGAGCCCCAGCCATACAGCCCATCAGTAAAACAGGTGGCTGAGACAGAGCTTGATAAGATTGATCGTACAGATCAACAGAAGGAGGAGCCTAAGATGGAGAATAAGAAGGTTCAGACTGCTGTCATCCAGGATGCGATTAAGATTATGTCTAACACTGCAGAGAACATCAAGACTCCAGAGTTGGTATTCTCTGAGGATGCAAATGATATGTTTAGTGTTAACATGGACGATTTCGATGATATGGGCGAGGTAGTCGAGGAGGAGTCAGCCGAGGACGACGTATTTACAATCTTGGAGGATCCTGCAACCTTTAAGGGTGGCGGTCTTCCTGAGTTCCGTAAGTGGGTTATGGATCACTTGCGCTATCCACAGATTGCTCAGGAGAATGGTATCCAGGGTAACGTTGTTATCGAGTTCATCATCAACGAGAGCGGTGCGGTTGATCGTATCAAGGTGCTTCAGTCACCAGACCAGTCACTCGCTGATGCAGCTATTGCAACGCTTAAGAAGTCTCCAAAGTGGAAGCCAGGTAAGCAGCGTGGTAAGGCTGTAAAGCAGAAGTTCGTATTGCCTGTTGCATTTAAGCTTCAGAACTAATAATTTAGCATGGATGATTAAGGGGGGCTGCTTCATTGTGGCACCCCCTTTATTATACATATTAGGTCATATTGAGAATATTTGATGAAAGAGGAGATACAGAAACCCAAGGGAAAGAGCAAGGAGCCAATCCCAACCGTCGAGGAGCGTGAGACACGTGCTGTGCTTGTGGCTGTCATTCGTGATAGCCAGGACCCAGCTACGGCCCAGGAGTACTTGGATGAGTTGGAGTTTTTGGCGGAGACAGCGAACATTAAGAGCGTAAAGCGCTTCACACAACGTCTGCCACAACCCCTATCTAAGATATACGTAGGTCCAGGTAAGCTCGAGGAGATTGCCGAGTGGTGCAAGGAGCAGGAGATAGATATTGCCATCTTTGACGATGAGCTATCGCCAGCGCAGACACGCAACATTGAGCAGGCTATGCCATGTAAGATCATGGACCGCACGCGCCTAATTCTCGACATCTTCATGTCGCGCGCGCAGACAGCATATGCTAAGACGCAGGTCGAGCTTGCGCAGTATGAGTACCTCTATCCACGCCTTACGGGTATGTGGACCCACCTCGAGCGTCAGCGTGGTGGCACAGGTACGCGTGGTGGTGCCGGTGAGCGCGAGATCGAGACCGACCGCCGTATAGTGCGCAACCGCATATCGAAGCTCAAGGAGGATCTTAAGAAGATCGACCGTCAGATGGCCGTGCAGCGCTCAAACCGTGGTCAGATGGTGCGCGTGGCACTTGTGGGCTATACCAATGAGGGTAAGTCGACGCTGATGAACCTCCTCTCTAAGAGCGAGGTGTTCGCCGAGAATAAGCTCTTTGCGACACTCGACACAACGGTGCGTAAGGTGGTCTTCGACAACCTGCCATTCCTCATGTCCGACACCGTAGGTTTCATCCGTAAGCTCCCTACCGAGCTTATCGAGTCCTTCAAGTCGACGCTCGACGAGGTGCGCGAGGCAGACCTCTTGTTGCACGTTGTTGATATCTCGCACCCAGGCTTCGAGGATCAGATTGCAGTGGTGAAGCAGACACTTGCGGATATAGGTGCTGGTGATAAGCCTACATTCCTAATCTTCAACAAGATAGATGCCTACACATATACACCTAAGGAGGAGGACGACCTAACGCCTGCAACGAAGGAGAATATGTCGCTCGACGACTTGAAGAAGAGCTGGATTGCCAAGGCAAACACACCATGTATCTTTATCTCGGCAAGGGATAAGACGGGTGTCGACAAGCTACGCTCCGACCTTTATGGCATGGTGCGTGAGATACATGCAGGGCGCTATCCCTTCAACAACTTCCTATATTAAACGGACGCTAACTAAAATTTACGACTATGATACATATTCTAAATCAGGAGAACTCGATTCTCAATAAGTTCCTTGCCGAGATGCGCGACAAGGAGGTTCAGCGCGACTCAATGCGTTTTCGTCGCAATATGGAGCGCGTGGCGGAGGTCATGGCATATGAGATATCTAAGACGTTGAACTATAAGACTCGTCTTGTCGATACTCCTCTTGGCACCGCTTCGGTTGAGTGCATCAGCGATAAGATTGTCGTTGCCACCATCCTACGCGCTGGTCTGCCATTCCATCAGGGCTTCCTCAACTACTTCGACGATGCCGAGAATGGCTTCGTGTCGGCATACCGCAAGAGCCGTCCAGATGGTAGCTTTATCGTTGATGTCGAGTATGTATCTACCTCGGCACTTACGGGTAAGACCCTCATCCTTGTTGACCCTATGCTCGCTACGGGAACATCGTTAATGCTCGTGTACGACGCCTTGGTGCGCCGTGCTGGTGAGCCTGAGCATACCCATTTTGTTGCCGCTTTTGCTTCGGAGCAGGGTGTCGACTATGTAAAGCGTCATGTGTCGCCTGCGAAGTGCACGTTGTGGTGCGCGGCGGTTGATGAGGAGCTTACCTCAAAGTCATATATCGTGCCGGGCATTGGTGATGCTGGTGACTTAGCATACGGTGAAAAGCTTTAGGCTATTGCTGGCATACTTATAAAAGATATGGGGGTGTCCAACAATTTTTGTTGACACCCCCATTACTCTATTTAAAAGTATCTATTAGTGCTTGTGACCCTTGCAGCAGTCGTCGGTGCACTCCCTCTTCTCGGCCTCGTGCTTGTGGTCGCAGCCGCCAGCGCAGCCCTCCTTAACCGATGCCTTAATCTTCACCTTTGCGAATGCCTTGATGATGGCCTCGTTGTTGGTCTTCGATGGGTCGTAGGTTACGGTAACAACCTTTGTAGGCACGTCAATCTTAACGTCGCGCACGCCCTTCTCATATGGAAGCGTCTCGTTAATCTTCTTTGCGCAACCCTCGCAGTCGAGCGATGTCATAAATTCAACGGTCACGGTCTTCTTCTCATCGCTCTTAGGCTTCTGTGCATTAGCTGCGCCAACGCCAAGGAGTGCCACAAGGCACATCAAAATAATCTTCTTCATAATAGTATTGTGTTTTAGTTTGTTAACGTGTTAATCGCTATGTTTAGTATATGTTAAGACGAATACCAACATAGCCCTTGATGCCTGTAAGTGGGCCCCATACCATCGATGAGTTGAAGCCCTCGGCATATGGAGCATCACCACCTACGATGGGGTGTGGCTGCTTGTAGTTGCCGATATTCTCGCAGCCGACATATACCGTGAAGTTGCTCACCTTGTAGCTCACCTGCGCGAAGAACATAGGGTATACGGGCGATAGCTCGCACTTTGTCATGTCGCCGTCGAGGTTTGGCAGACGCATAGGACCATTGAGCTGTGCTGTGACGTCGAATATCCAGCGGCGTACGGCATACTGGATGTTGATAAGACCCTTGTAGCGCGATGTCAGTGGGCGCTCCACGAGGTACTTCTCGCCATTCTCGCGCTCGAGCGTCATCTTGGCGTTGGTATAGCGGAACGTAGCAAAGAGGTCGAAGCCACGGAATGGTGTCCAGTTGAAGTCTACCTGGTAGTTGTCGGTAAACGAGCGCTCCTTGCTATTATATATATCGATGGTGTTGTTCGCAGTCTCCTGGTCGAAGATCACGGTGTTGAAGAACTGCGTGCGGAAGTAGTCGAAGCTGATTGTCGCCTGGTCGTCACCCGCAAGGCGGAATGTCTGTGAGAGGCTACCACCAGCTGTCAAGGCCGCCTCCATGTCGTTGTGAAGACGATCCTTGTTGATATTGCGCGAGGTGGTCATCATCCATATGTTGTCCGTCACGAGGTTCTGACGACGATAGCCCATACCTGCCGACGCGCGGAGTGTTGTGCGTGGGGTGATGTTCCACTTGATATGTGAGCGTGGGGTGATAAGTGGGGTGTTCTTAACGCCCTCCACATAGTAGTTGTCAACCATCGAGTAGTCGCCACGAAGACCTACTACCAGCGAGAACTTCTCCTCGATGTTGTAGGTATACTCGGCAAAGATACCTGGCTCGATTACCGATGAGTGTCCCGTAAGGTTCCATGCCGACTCGATAGCGCCATTGCTCACTCGCTGCTGGATATAGTCGTTATTCATCATGCGCGCATATACCGAGGCACCGGCGTTGAGCGACGAGCGCTGGGTGAAGTAGTGGGCATAGGTGGCATTGAAGCGGAAGGTGTTCTCCTTGACATCCACGGTGTTGATACCGAAGTATGAGTCGGTAAGGTAGTTGTCATAGTCGAGGATCATCGCGAAGTTGTTCTGCACGGCGTCGTTGGGGTCGCCCGTGAAGGTGCGCTCAGGGCCGATAGGCAGACCGAGCTTCACATAGGCGTTGACATTCTGATTGAAGATGTTCGAGCCGTAGAGGTTGTTTAGTGGGTCGCTAATCATCTGCTCGTACATATCCTTTTTGTAGCCATGCTGACCACCGAGGCGGTTCTCCTGCAGGTACTTCCAGCCCCAGCGTAGCTGAACACCCTTGGGTGTCTGCCACAACCACTTGTTGGCAACGTTTATCTGGTGCGACTTGGGCATATCGACAAACGAGTCGCCATTGCCGTCGTGCGACATAGGGTGCATCGAGCCGTGAAGCATGATGACTGTCGAGAGACTCTTATCCGGAGTAAGAGGTATTGCCGACGAGAGGTTAATCTCGGGACGAAGCTCCGAGTCGAAGTAGAGGTTGAGGAAGAGGCGCTCATCGTCGGTAGGCTTACGGTGCTCGAGGTTGATCTGACCTGTGATAGCCTCGTGACCCGCAGTTACCGATGCCACGCCCTTAGATACCTGGATAGAGTTTAGCCACATACCTGGTGTGTAGCTAAGACCGTATGCTGCACCTGCGCCCTGCATGATGGGGCGGTTCTCGTCGAGGATCTGTGTGTAGGTGCCTGCCAAGCCGAGCATCTTGATTTGGCGTGCTCCCGAGATAGCGTCGCTATAGCCTACGGTTACCGACGCAGAGTTCTCGAACGACTCGGCAAGCGAGCAACAAGCCATCTTGCAAAGTCCGGCGAACGATATCTGCTCGCTGCGTGTTATGCCGCTCGACTTCGCATAGTTGCCGCGCTGCATACCCTCGACAACAACCTCGTCGATGCCCGTCGCTGAGGACTTAAGGTGTATTGTTATCTGGTTTACGCTCTTGTCGCTCATATCCTGCTCCGCAATCTCATAGCCGAGATAGTCGACAACGAGTGTGTCGAAGCCGCTAACGCGCTTGATCGAGAATGTGCCGTCAGCCGTGGTGCTTGCACCTGCTGTGGTGTTCTTCCAGTAGAGCGATGCGCCGATAAGGGGCTCGTTGGTGTCGGCATCCACAACCTTACCAGTCACTGTTCGCTGTGCCACTGCCATTACGGGTATTGCGAGCAGTGCCACAAGGGTGATAAATATTGATTTTCTCATTTTGATATGTTTGGTCTGTTTGATATTGTGCAACAGTGTGTTGCGTATATATGTAGTGATGCGACATGCACAATAGGGGCATGCCACTTAGACCAAAGCGGGGGGAGCACGCAGAGTCTTAGTCTGCTGGATAGCCGCCACAAGCGGCACGGTTTCATCGCCAGGTTGTTGCAGTGTTGAGGGGTGCTCACACCACGCCTCGTAGTTGAACTGCTCAGCTATGAGTGTGGGCGTTAGAAGAATTGCAAGTGCCTGTGATGACGATGAGTCGCCACGCTGATTGCTTACGATGTAGTCGGTGTGATGCTCACCTAAGATGGGGTGCTCGTGGTCGCAGCACTTTGCGCTGAGTGTCGTGTGGTTGCAGTGGCAATCGCTCTTGCAACACTCCGTTTGGTGGTGATGATGATGATGGTGGTGGTCACACGTTAGTAGCGATATGGATGATAGCGATGTTGCTGTGATGTATATCACCGCAAGCAATAATGCATATATCCCCCTTCGCTGCTTCATATCTCTGTGTCGACTCCTTAGCTACTCCTCCACAAGACCACACTCCTCGAGGCGGTCAATCCAGTGCATGGCATCGCGCTGTGCCACCTCGCTATCGATGCCGTAGTGCTCGGCGAGGAGGTTGGTGATGGTCACCTCGTTGAACTCCTTGCCCTCGATTGCGCGCCATAGATATAACGCACTCTCGTTCAGCGATATTATCTTCGTAAGGTTGCTTCCTAACTGACCCTGCATGATGACCACATACTCGCCGGCCATCTCGCGCACCTTGTATTGACTCTTAATTCTCATCAAGTGTTTGTTTATCGGGGCAAAGATAGTAAAAATTCTGAAAACTAAAAAGTTGATATAAACTTTGCACCTATATATAAGATAAGTGACCAGGCCCCCCTGGTCACTTAGCCTATTAATTACGATATTCTGCTATTACCACGCGGCCTCCTTCACCACTTCGTATCCATAGTCATCGTAGTACTCGTAATCATCATAGTATCCGTAGTCGTCGTAGTAATCGTAATCATCATAGTAGCCTCCGTACTCATTGTAATATCCGTTTTGAAGACACTCGTAGTATTCATCAATGACGCGAGCTTTATCTGGGTTGTTCTCATACCATTCATAAAATTCATTTAGAGTCGCCTCATCACCATTATCAGAGGCTGTTTTACCTTTGCGTTCTAAAGAGTGCCAGTACCTCATAAATCTCTCTGCATCCATGTTTTTAGCAGCCTTATACATTGCTTCACATAGCTCGGTCATGGTTTCTGGTTCACGGTTATACTCCTCCGAGTGATCCGATGTCGTAGCATCGTAGATAAGGTAGCCACCGCCACCAAGAAGGAGTAGTCCAATGATAACCCATAGCAAGCCACTTCTCTTGCTCTTAGGCTTCGATGCTGTCTGCTGAGTCTGCTTTGGCGCGGGCTTTGGCTGCTGATATACCTGTGGCTCGGGCTTAGGCTGCTGAGGCTCACTTGCGGCAGGAGTAGGGGTTGGGGGTGTGCTCTGGCTATTTATCACTGTTGCCTCATCTTCGTTGCTGGGCACTGAAGGTGCTGCCTGTGGTGCAACAAATGCGGGGGTAGGTGCCGCAGCTGCTACGCCGGGTGTTGGGGCAGAGATGTTATTATCGTCCAACAGCGCCAAGAACTCCTTGATAGAGTGAGGACGGCGTCTGCGCTGAATCTCCATGGCGCGCTCGATAGTGTTGCAGACAGCCATTGATAGCGATGCTGGCAACACAGGAAGACCCTCGTCTACGATGGTGGCAGCCTGTGGTGGCACCTTGCCAGTGACAAGGTAGTAGAACGTAGCGCCCAACGAGTAGATGTCGGTCTCGGGCGAGAACTCGTTAACACCACCCTGCTGGTACTGCTCCATAGGGGCGTAGCCAGCGCTGATGCCCACAGGCGTAGAGCTTGTCTGGTTACCCGCCGTGTCGTACTGCTTAGAGAGACCAAAGTCGATGAGGATGGCACGGTTATCTCGCTTGCGAATCATGATGTTGGCAGGCTTGATGTCGAGGTGCATGATGCTCTGGTCGTGGATATGCTCCAATGCTGCAGCAACCTCGCGTATGTAGCCAATAGCCTCAGCCTCTGGAAGAGCACCGCGTCTCTTGACAATATCGTTGAGAGACTCACCAGCGATGAACTCCATAACGTAGTATGCCGTGTTGTTCTCCTCGAAGACATCGTGGATATGGATGATGTTTGGATGGTCGAGGCGTGCGATGGTCTTCGCCTCCTTCATGAATTTAGCCTTGTAGGCATCCATATTTTCTGCGCTACCCAATGAGCCGAGAGATACGTGTGACGAGTCCTCATCACGATTATAAAACTCCTTGGGGAAGAACTCCTTGATGCAGACATTACGTCCTGCGAGCGTCTGCTCTGCGATATAGGTGATGCCGAAGCCGCCATTACCAATGGCATCGACAATGCGATAGCGACCACCCTGAAGCGTGGTATTAGGCTTTAGTTGCATAGTTTGTGTCGGTTAATAGTTTTTTAGTATCACAAATATACAAAAAAAGTGTGAATATGTTACTGATTCACACTTTTTTTACATATTTGGGAGGTTCTATAAATTAGGTTGCGATGATTTTGAAGAGTATTTCGAGGAGATTTCTCGAGACAACGCAAACATATTTACTAATTTAAAGAACATTCCATTTATAATTCGCGGTAGTTGTATTGCTGGTCGCGAAGTCGTGGCGTGAAGCCCGCGCGGCGTATCGTATCCTGCATCGCCTCCTTATCGAAGCGGGTGGTAGCCCCTGCCGACGACACCACATTCTCCTCAATCATTATCGAGCCCATGTCGTTGGCGCCACTCTTGAGGGCCAGCTGCGCAACCTCCTTGCCCACAGTGAGCCATGATGCCTGGATGTTGGTTATGTTGTTGAGGATGATACGGCTAAGGGCGATGATGCGTATATACTCCGTTGCCGAGAAGCGTGGTGCTATGCCCTCCTTCTCGAGCTCCGTGCCCTTGGGGCAGAAGACCCAGGGGATGAAGGCGGTGAAGCCACGTGAGCCCTCGGGCTTATGCGCCTGCAGGTCGCGGATGGTGATGAGGTGGTCGACACGCTGATGTGGCGTCTCAACGTGACCATACATCATGGTCGCGGTCGTTGGTATGTCGAGCTGATGCGCCTCGTGCATCACCATCACCCACTCGCGCGCTGTAGGCTTGGCGGGCGATATGCGCTTGCGGACATCCTCGCTAAGTATCTCAGCACCAGCACCTGGCAGCGAGTCCAAGCCGGCAGCCTTGAGGCGCTGCAGGGTCTCCATGGTGCTTATCTCGCTGAGGGCGGCGATGTGCGCCACCTCGGGGGCTCCTAAGGCGTTGAGCTTCAACTTAGGATACTCCTTCTTGAGCTGTCTAAATAGCGTCTCGTAGAACTCTATGCCGAGGCGTGGGTGTAGACCGCCCTGAAGAAGCAGCTGGTCGGCACCGAGCTTTAGCGCCTCGTCGATCTTTTTGCGATACTCCGCTATGGTGGTTATGTATGCCTGCTCCGCCTGGTGGGGCTTGCAGTGGAAGTTGCAGAAGCGACACCCCGACTTACAAACGTTCGTGATGTTCACATTGCGATCTATCTGCCATGTCACCACCGTGGGGTCGGCAACCACCTGACGGCGTAGCGTGTCGGCGATGCTGGCAAGCTGATGTATAGGCGCATGGTCGTAGAGGGCATATGCCTCCTCGCGTGTGAGGTTCTCACGCCCCAGTGCCTTCTCTAAGATAGCCTCTATATTAATGTTGTTCATAGTTATTATCTCTTGTTTAACAATAACTTAAAGTCAAGTGTTCGGCGATTCATGTCCACGCCCTTGACGCGGATGCGAACAGGTGTGCCAAGCGTTAGGCGTATGCCCGACGAGCGACCCACAACCTCGTATCGCGCCTCGTCGAAGCGGTAGTAGTCATCCTCATCTATATCTCGTAGGAAGGCAAGACCCTCGACATGAGTCTCGTTCAGCTCCACATATACGCCCCACTCAGTCATGCCCGAGATTACACCGTCGAACTCCTCGCCGATGCGATCCTTCATGAACTCCGCCATCTTATATTTGATGCTTGCGCGCTCGGCCTCCGAGGCGAGGATCTCGCGCTCGGTAGAGTGTGTCGCCATGCTCTCCAAGTATTTCTTGTCGGCGTGCTTCTGCCCAGCGAGGTAGTCGGCAAGTAGTCGGTGTACCATCATATCGGGGTAGCGGCGTATGGGCGAGGTAAAGTGCGTGTAGTAGGGGAATGCCAAGCCGTAGTGACCGATATTGTCAGTGGTATATACCGCCTTCGCCATGCTGCGCACAGCAAGCGTGGTGATGGCATTAGCCTCGGCGCTGCCCGAAATCGAGCCGAGGAGCTTGTTCATCTCCTTAGCTATGGCGCGACCCTTCGACGCCTTGAAGTAGTGACCAAAGCGAAGGGCGAAGTCGCGGAAACGGGTGAGCTTCTCCTCCGAGGGCTCGTCGTGCACGCGGAAGACCATTGGGCGTGGCACACGGCGACCATTCACAATGCGGTGGGCGCAGACCTCTGCCACGCGGCGGTTGGCAAGCAGCATGAATTCCTCGATAAGCTGGTTTGCCTCTTTCTGCACCTTGGTGTAGACACCTATAGGCGCACCCTTCTCATCGAGCTTGAAGCGCACCTCGTCCCTCTCAAAGGCTATGGCGCCATGCTTGAAACGCTCCTTGCGTAGCTCCTGCGCAAGACGGTTGAGCGTCAGTATCTCCTCCGCATAGTCGCCACTGCCCGACTCTATCACCGCCTGCGCCTCCTCGTAGGCGAAGCGACGGTCGGAGTGTATCACGGTGCGACCAAACCACTCGTCGATAATCTCGGCGTTGTCGTTCATCGTGAAGACTGCCGAGAAGCTGAGCTTATCCTCGTGGGGGCGCAACGAGCATAGGTCGTTGCACAGACGCTCTGGAAGCATTGGCACGGTGCGATCTACGAGGTAGACCGACGTAGCACGCTCGACAGCCTCGTTGTCGACAACCGAGCCGGGTGTTACATAGTGTGTCACATCGGCAATATGCACGCCAATCTCCCACACACCCTCCTGAAGCTTCGTGAGCGATAGTGCATCGTCGAAATCCTTGGCATCGGCAGGGTCTATGGTAAAGGTGGTGCGGTCACGCATATCGCGACGCTTGGCAATCTCCTCCTTGGTAATCTCGCCATCGATACGCTCGGCAGCGCGCACGACATCCCTCTCGAAGTGGTACGGTAGGTCGAACTCGGCAAGTATGGCGTGCATCTCTGTGTCGTTCTCGCCAGCCTTGCCCAGACGCTCAACGAGCTCGCCATGTGGCAGGCGCTCGCCATCGGGCCAGTCGACAACACGCACCGACACCTTATCGCCATCCTCCACCTTGGGATATTTCTTGCGCGGTAGGTAGATGTCTATGCCGAGACGACGGCTATCGGGGGTCACGAATATCGAGTTGGTGGTGAGCTGCGCTGTGCCGATATATGGCTTGCGGCTACGCTCCACAACGGCAACGATGCTTCCCTCAAGCTCTCCGTCGCGCGACTTGCGCACCACGACAAGCTGAACCCTATCACCATCCAGCGCACCTCCGCCATTGCGGCGTGCTACATATATGTCGCTCTCGAGCTCCTCAACATGGACATACAACGCTCCGGGGGTGGCTGTTGCAACGACACCCTCAAGGCGCGGCATTGCCGAGCGCGATAGTCTATACTTGCTACGCGCCACCTCCTCGACGAAGCCCTCGTCGATAAGCTGACGTATGATGGCAAAGGTCATATTCCTGCCATCCCTATCGGCACCGCCCGAAGCGGCAGCGAGGTGCTTAAGCGAAAACTTATTGTCGGGGAACTCGCGGAACATATCGACGATGAACGAAGCACGCTCATCGCGGTTGTTTCCTCTTTTATTCTTCTTCTTTCCCATTGATGGTTACTTGTTAAGTATGTGGAGCGCTATGCGGCGCATCATGCGTTCGCCAACGGCAATAGCCCCCTCATCGGGAAGGAATGTCGCGGTGTGTGAGCCTCCTGCACTCTTGCCCACGCCTAAGCGGTAGAAGAGCGAGGGGTAGCGCTCGGTATAGTGGCCGAAGTCCTCAGCCGTGGTCATCGGCTGTAGCTCACGAACGGTGATACCCTCATCCGTAGCGACAATCATCGCCTCGTACGAGAGCATCATGTCGTTGACCACACAGGGGTATCCTCGGTTGATGTCTACATCGACCGTCACGCCATACTTCTCTGTTATGATCTTGGCATTGCCACGAAGGTGGCTATATATGCGCTCGCGAAGCTCCTCCGAGAAGGTGCGCATCGTACCCTCGGCCATCGCCCTATCGGGAATCACGTTGGTGGCACCATCGGCAACGATGCGACCAACGGATACAACACCATCGGGGGTGTTGAGCGCCGTGGTGCGCATGACCATATCTGCCATGGCGGTTACGGTGTCGTTCACCTCATGGCGGCGTGCTGCATGACCACCCTTGCCGCTGATGTATATGCGTATCTCGTCGTTCGACGCCATGAAGCGACCTGGGCAGATGCCTATCTCGCCCACCTCCAAGCGTGCATCGACATGCTCGCCAATGACGGCAGCTACATCGTAGCCCTCGAAGGGCTTCTCCTCCAACACCTTGATAGCCCCTCCGGGGTTAAGCTCCTCGCCGGGCTGGAAGATGCCGATGAGCGTACCCTCAAAGTCGCGCTCGCGGCTAAGGTCGCACAACACTCCATAGAGTATTGCGGCGTGCATATCGTGGCCGCAGGCGTGCATAACGCCCTCGTTGCATGAGCGATACTCCACATCGTTAAGCTCCTTGATGGGCAGCGCGTCGATGTCGGCGCGAAGCACCACAGCACGACGTAGGTTGCCACGACGACCCTCGATAGTCGCCATAACACCCGTAGTGGCAATAGGGCGACACGCTATACCCTTGGCTGTGAGGGCATCCATGATAAGTCGCTGTGTGGCATGCTCCTCAAACGATAGCTCGGGGTTGCGGTGGAGCGCTCGGCGTAACTCTATGCTGTTCATAATCTATGCTTTACGTGGTTTATAGTGGCGCGCCATCTGCGCTATGCTACGCGTATAGTCGGGGGTCGTGCCACAGCAGCCACCAACGATACTGAGCAATCCGCGCTCGGCAGCAGTACGCAGGGTCTCGGTATGCTTCTTCGATGTCTCGGGGTACTTGCCCTTAGCATCGGGGATGCCTGCCGAGGGTGCGCAGTATGTAGGTAGCGTGGTGAAGCGAGTGAGTAGCTCGATGTTATCCACCATGCCCTTTACGCCATGCGAGCAGTTGAAGCCGATAGCGAAGGGGTTGAACTTAGTCACATCCTCCACGAACTTCTCCACCGAGCGTCCCGAGCTGAGCAATCCGCCAATCTTCGATAGCGTTGCCGAGAAGATTATTGGGGTCTCGGGGGCTATCTCGCGGCATAGCTCCGCTGCAATCTCGGCGTTACGCACGTCGGTGATGCTCTCGATGAGGAAGATCTCGGCACCATTGCTGTGTAGTGCCTCGATGAATCGTCGATATGAGGCGCGTAGCTCATCCTCCGTAAGATCTATGGCGAGTGATATATTGCGTGTTGAGGGACCTATCGAGCCGGCGAGGAATACCTCCTTGCCGCTCGCCTCCCTTGCCTCCTTCATCGCCTCCATAGCCGCCTTGACAATCTCCTCCGTGGGGGTATCTATATGGCACGATGCCAACGACAAGGGGTCAGAGAGGAAGGTGTTTGAAGTGAGAATGTTAGCTCCTGCCTTGATGGATGCCTCGTAAAGCGCAACAACCTTCTCGCGCTCACTTAGCGAGAGCGTGTCGGGAAGTATGTCGCGGCGGTTACCTATAAGGTTGGTGCCTATAGCTGAGTCCTTGATGAGGATATGTCGCTCGAGAAGTTCTCTTAGGCGCTGCTCTATATTGTTCATAATCGGTTGCAATTTACTTTATTACCTCAATCTCGAAGAGCTTATTCCAGCACTTGCCCGTAACGAAGATATGACCTGTGGCAGGGTCGTAGGCGATGCCGTTAAGCACATCTGCATCCATATTGCTATGCTGAGTATTGCGCAGCGAGCGCAGGTCGAGATATGCCTCTACGGCGCCTGTTGATGGGTCGATAACAACAATCTTATCCTCGTTGTAGGTGTAGATATTAGCCCATATCTTGCCATCTATCCACTCCAATTCGTTGAGATATTGTTGTGGTCGCTTGCCATACTTCACGTTAATCGTCTTCTTACGCTCAAGGGTCTCGGGATCAACAATATTGATATTTGATGAGCCATTCGACATATACAGCTTCTCGCCATCGGTGGTTATGCCCCAGCCCTCACCCTTGTAGGGTATGCTCCTTAGCCAGTTGCCGTTGGCGTCGTAGATATTCGCCTCCTCGTTGAGCCAGGTGAGCTGATATATCTTATCTTGAAAGTGGGTTATACCCTCGCCAAATTGCTTATCCGAGAGCTTGTGTATGGGTGTCACCGCGCCTGTGGCGATATCTACGGTCTGTAGCTGCGATTCGCCATATTGACCTGTGCTCTCCCACATAACGCCATCGACATACTGCAATCCCTGGGTGTAGCTTGCCGTAGAGTGTGGGTACTCGGCAACGATGCGATAGCTCCAGTATTTAGGCGTTACAACCTCTGGCTTGCTCTGCTGCGTCGTAGCACTCTCAGTTGCCGTTTTAGTTTGTGTTGTGCTATTATTGTCACTCTTTGCAGAGCTCTTCTGCTCGCCACCACACGCCACGATTGCACCTGTGGTCATGATAGCTATAATTAGATTTCTAAACTGCATGACTTACTATGTTTATATATAATGTGCAAAGATAACAAAATAAAGTTAAAAGTGTTATCTTTGAGGGCTATTTACAACGATAACTATGATATACTATAAGAAGCATACCACATCTACCAACGACGATGCGCGTAGCGAAGGGTTGCGACATATGGATGTCGTGTGGGCAGAGTACCAGTCGGCAGGACGTGGACAGAGGGGGCATACGTGGCATAGCACCGAGGGCGAGAATATAACCCTCTCGGTGGTCTTGGAGCCAACATTCTTACCTATTGTCGAGCAGTTCCTACTCTCGGAGGTCGCCGCCCTGGCGCTTGTTGATACCATGCGCGACTATGGCATTGAGTGTCGCATAAAGTGGATAAACGACATATATGTTGTTGATAATAAGCTCGTTGGAATACTCATCGAGCACTCGCTCATGGGCGATAAGCTGAGCCGTACGATTGTGGGCATGGGCATAAACGTAAACCAAACAGCCTTCCCCTCGGATATCCCAAACCCAACATCCATGGCATTGGAGCGCACTGCGACATTTGATCGTAGGGAGGTCGTCGAGCGCCTTATGCAGCACCTCGACGCGTGGTTCGAGCGTCTGCGTAGTGGCGAGAAGGAGATAATCGAGCAGCGATACAAGGAGCAGATGTATCACCTCGACGAGGAGCATACCTATGCCTACCCCTCGGGCGAGCACTTTAGGGCTACGCTGCGTGGCGTGCGTGCCTCGGGTGAGCTACGCTTGGAGCATGAGGATGGCATAGTTCGTGAGTATGCCTTCAAGGAGGTGGAGTTTGTGCTCAGTCATAAAAAGTGAAAAAAGTAGCTTAAAATTTTTCTGTCCCACAAAAAAAATATATATTTGTGGTTGCAAAAGTGTAATAACTCGCAAACGAAACTATAAACAACAATTTAATACTACTTGAATTATGGCTAATGTACCTGCTAATTTAAAGTACTCTAACGACCAGGAGTGGTGCCGTGTAGAGGGTGATGTTGCCGTTATCGGCATTACCGATTATGCTCAGTCACAGCTTGGTGATATCGTCTTCGTTGACGTCCCTACCGTAGGTGAGACCATCGAGGCTAACGAGGTATTCGGCTCTATCGAGGCTGTAAAGACCGTATCTGACGCTTTCTCTCCAGTAAGTGGCGAGGTTATCGAGTTCAATGAGGCTGTTGAGGCTGACTCATCACTCGTAAACAAGGATCCATATGGTGAGGGTTGGTTGATCAAGATTAAGATGTCTAACCCTGCTGAGGTTGAGGCTTTGCTCGACGCAGCTGCATATGAGGCTTTGATCGGCTAATATTATTTTTGATTTTATTGGGCATCTTTAGCCCATCCCAAACAAAATCCCGAAGGCTGTACGTTTAGTACTATCCTTCGGGATTTCTTATTGCGATAGACTAAACCTACTCCACTAAAATCAAAAATGATTTTGTCGCTAAGTTTCGTCTAAAATCAAAAATAATTGAACCCCAGGGTTATAATCCTTAAGTTCCCTAAATTCTTTAATCTCCTTAAATTCCTTACCCCCCCCTATACCCCCTTACACCCCTATTACCTCTTTCTCTCCACTCTTTCCTCATTATTTTTTCCACCATTCACATTTTTTTGTATCTTTGTAGTAATAAATGGCAAAAACTATGAAAGTATATAAATTTGGTGGTGCATCCGTGAAGGATGCCGCAGGTGTGAGAAACCTATTGGATATCGTGGCGGGCGAGAGCGACCTCTTCATCATCGTCTCGGCTATGGGCAAGACGACAAATGCTCTTGAGGGTGTCTTTGCCGCCATGCAGCAGGGCGATGAGGCGTTGGCCATGGAGCGTATCGATGCCTCGTATGCCTATCATCGCGCCATCCTTGACGAGCTTATGGGTGCCGATGTGACTATCAACCAGATGAACATCCTCTTCCAGCAGCTGCGCAACACGGTGCGCAACACCATCTACCGCCCATCCGACGCGGAGCTATGGTACGACACCATCGTTGCCTTTGGCGAGCTTGTGTCGACAACAATAATATCGAACTACCTCAATGCCCATGGCGTTGCAAATAAGTGGATTGATATGCGTCGCGCCTTCCTCACCGAGCAGCGACATAAGGATGCCAACGTCAATATCGAGGCTACGGCAGTACGCCTGAAGCGTGAGATTGCCGATGGAGGCTTCAAGGTATTCGTGGGCCAAGGCTTCATCGGCGGTGCCCCTGATGGCACCACAACGACACTCGGTCGTGAGGGCTCCGACTACTCGGCAGCCGTTGTCGCCCATGTCCTCGATGCGGAGTCTATGAGCGTATGGAAGGATGTCGACGGCATCCTCAATGCCGACCCTAAGGTCTTCCCCGATGCCAAAAAGATTGAGCGTCTTAACTATATGGATACCATAGAGATGGCATATAGCGGTGCGCAGATTATCCACCCCAAGACCATCAAGCCACTGCAGCAGAAGAGCATCCCACTCTATGTGCGTCCCTTTAGCGACAAGCATGCCCCAGGCTCGGTCATCACGGGCGATGTGGAGCGCGCCTTCGAGCCTATTCTCATCCAGAAGAGCAACCAGGTGCTGCTAAAGCTACACTCGCGCGACCTCTCGTTTGTCCTCGAGGAGCGCTTCGCCAAGGTCTTTGCGACGCTCGATAGCCACCGCATAAAGATCAACCTTGTGCACAACTCGGCGGTGAACCTCTATGTCGATGTCGACGCCTCATGGCATATCGACGACGCCATCCATGAGCTAAATGCCGAGGGCTTCGATGTGGAGAAGATGGAGGATATGGAGCTTGTCACCATACGCTACTATAACGATGAGCTATATCGTCGCTATGCTGCCTTCGACGAGCGCATCATTATCAAGCAGACAACACCTCACTCACTGCGCTTCGTGCGTACTAAATAGGATATTTATACTATGAAGAAGTTTTTCACGCTATCCATTCTTGCCCTCTTCTTCTCGGGCGGAGCACAGGCACAGTTGCTCTATAAAATCTCGGGTAAGGGGCTATCTAAGGAGTCATATATCATTGGTACCTACCACCTTGCGCCATCGTCGTTTGCGCGCGATATCAAGGGCGCTAACGAGGCTCTTCAGAGTGTCGATGCCGTATGTGGTGAGTTGGATATGTCGGACCTCAGCAGTGGCAATGCAACAGCCGCTCTCACCGAGGCTATGATGCTCCCCGATGGTCAGTCTATCACCGACATCATGACCGAGGAGCAGATAGCGCGCCTAAACGCCTATATGATGGAGGTCATGGGCATGGATCTCAACAACCCCATGTGCAGTAGATTGATGGGACGTATGCGCCCCTCGGCCATAGCCATGAACCTTGAGATGATGGTATACAAGAAGATAACCCCTGGCTTCAACCCCTTGAAGCTCATCGACAGCTACTTCCAGGATGAGGCGGCAAAGATGGGCAAGCGCGTGCTTGGTCTCGAGAGTGTCGAGGATCAGATTGCCGCACTCTTCGCCAACTCGGCTATTGAAGATGAGGTAGCCTCACTCATGCAGGTTGTGGATAACCCAGAGGCTGCGCACCAGGCGATGAAGGCACTTGCCGATGCCTACTTCTCGCAAGATATTAAGGCTATTGCCAAGTGTGTCACTGCCGAGATCGGGGGTATGACCGAGGACTCCGAGGAGTGGAACAGACTATGTGTTCGCCGCAACCATAATTGGGTAGAGCAGATGCCCACAATAATGAGTGAGCAACCAACCCTCTTTGTTGTCGGCGCCGCCCATCTTATTGGTGATGATGGTGTTATTACTCTGCTGAAGAAGGCTGGTTACAAGGTAAAACCCGTAAAGTAAATTTCTTGTGATAGCGGCGCATTAGCGACGCTTCAATCAAAACCCCGAATGGGTAGTACGTCAAGTACAACCCATCCGGGGTTTCTTCATGTCAGCGCCACTACTGCACCACTCTTACAAGAAATTGGGTCGTGGTGCTCCCGAGCGTGGCGTTGTGCGCCATAATAACTCTACATATTCTCAATCTTCTTCTTGGCGAAGTCGAGCGTTATGCGGCACTCCTTATCCTCGGTGGCTGGCATGTCGAACATAACATCCATCATGATGGCCTCGCAGATGGTGCGCAAGCCACGAGCACCGAGCTTATACTCCAAAGCCTTGTCAACGATGTAGTCGAGGACCTCGGCGTCGAACGTTAGCTTGATATCGTCGAGAGCCATAAGCGTCTCATACTGACGTATGATAGAGTTCTTAGGCTCGGTGAGTATTGAGCGCAGTGCCTCCCTCTCCAGTGGCTCCATATATGTGAGCACCGGCAAGCGACCGATAAGCTCGGGGATAAGACCGAACGAGCGTAGGTCCTGAGGCTGGATATAGTTCATGATGTTCTTCTCGTTGATGCGCTTCGAGAGCTCCGAGCCGTAGCCTATGGCGTTGGTATTCAGGCGCTGAGCAATCTTCTTCTCTATGCCGTCGAACGCGCCGCCGCAGATGAAGAGTATGTTTGCCGTATTCACCTGGATATACTTCTGGTCGGGGTGCTTACGACCACCCTGGGGTGGCACATTAACCACCGTGCCCTCCAAGATCTTGAGCAGTGCCTGCTGCACACCCTCGCCCGACACGTCGCGTGTGATAGAGGGGTTGTCGCCCTTGCGCGCAATCTTATCTATCTCGTCGATGAAGATGATACCCCTCTCGGCAGCCGCCACATCGTAGTCCGCCGCCTGCAGTAGGCGCGAGAGGATGCTCTCCACATCCTCGCCCACATATCCCGCCTGTGTCAATGCCGTAGCATCGACAATCGAGAAGGGAACGTGCAATAGCTTAGCTATGGTGCGAGCCATAAGGGTCTTGCCCGTACCTGTAGGACCCACGAGGATGATGTTCGACTTGTCGAGCTCCACATCCTCGGTCTTGCCCTGGGCGAGCAATCTCTTGTAGTGGTTATATACCGCCACCGACATATATCTCTTTGCGGCATCCTGACCGATAACATAGTCGTCCAAGAAGTGCTTGATGCGGTCGGGGCGTATAAGGTCCGCCTTGGTGAGTGGCTTAAACTGGCTCTTGCCCCCCTTCTTCTTGTTGCCAGCTACGATGTTGTGCTCCACAAGGAGGTTGTAGCCATGCTCGATGCAGTGGCTACATATCATAGATCCATCTATGCCGTTGAACATCAGCTGCGCCTCGCTCTCCGAAGCACCGCAGAACGAGCATCTGCCACCCTTATTCTCAGAGCCTTTCTGTCTCTTCTGTGTCATATAGTATACCCTTATTTACGCTGACCGATAACCTTGTCTATGAGACCATACTCCGCAGCCTCCGCAGCTGTAAGCCAGTAGTCGCGGTCGGCATCGCGCTCGATGATGTCGATGCTCTTGCCCGAGTGAGCCGAGAGGATCTCGTATAGCTCGCGCTTGGTCTTGGCGATCTCGCGTGCTGTAATCTCAATATCCGACGCTTGTCCCTGCACGCCACCGAGAGGCTGATGTATCATCACGCGTGAGTGGGGTAGTGCCGAGCGCTTGCCCGCAGCACCCGCCGTGAGCAGCACAGCACCCATAGATGCCGCCATGCCTGTACAGATGGTCGCCACGTCGCACGACACAAGCTGCATGGTGTCGTAGATACCTAAGCCAGCCGACACCGAGCCACCGGGCGAGTTGATATATAGCTGAATATCCTTGTCTGCATCTACCGACTGCAAGAAGAGTAACTGTGCCTGGATGATGTTTGCCGCCTCGTCGTAGATGGGAGCACCAAGGAAGATGATGCGGTCCATCATAAGGCGCGAGAAGACATCCATAGCTGCCACGTTGAGGTGGCGCTCCTCGATGATTGTGGGCGACACATAGTTGTTTATCTCGGCGCGGAAGTCGCGAAGAGTCATCGAATTGATGCCGCAGTGTAGGCGGGCATACTTGTCAAATTCGTTCATACTAAATAGTAGTATTTGGTATGTATTGTTTCAAAAAAGGGCTGCCATATAGACAGCCCATCTTATTGTAAGGTGTGTTTAGGCGATTATGCCAACTCCTTAGCAATGTTAGCGAACTCCTCAGCAGATACTGCCTTCTCGGTAACCTTCACCTTGCCGCGGATGTACTCAACAACCTTCTCCTCGTAGAGCTTCTCGTAGATCTTGCCGAGCTGCTCCTTGTTGTCCATGATCTGCTTAGCGAAGTTCTCGAGCATGTCAGCTGGTGCTGATGGCATGCCGTACTGTGCGAACTGCATCTGTGCGAATGACATAGCCTCAGCCTTAGCCTCCTCCTGAGATACCTTCAACTCACCCTCGGTGATGAAGTGCTTCTGCAAGTAGTTCCATGTGAACATCTTGAGGAATGGTGCGAAGTCCTTCTCGATCTCCTCGCGTGAGAACTTACCCTCGTTGATGACATACAACCAACGCTTGAGGAACTCCTCAGGCATCTGCAAGTTAGCCTTCTCAACAACATAGTTGCGTACTGCGTTAACGAACATGAAGTCGGTCTCGCGCTTCAACTCGCGCTCGATCTCCTCGTCGAAGAACTTGTCGAGCTCCTCCTCAGATGTTACGTTACCTGCAGGGAATGCCATCTTGAAGAACTCCTCGTTGAGCTCAGGATCTGAGAAACGACGAATCTTGGTGATCTCCAACTCGAACTCTGGGTTGATACCCTCCAACTCATCCTCCTTAACAGAGAGGATTGCAGCACGCTGCTCAGGCTTCTTGTAGAGCTCGTTGATGTTTACCTTAGTCTTGTAGCCTACCTTCTTGTTCTTCCACTCCTTGCGCTCCTCGTCGGTCATAGAGATAAGACCTACGTAAGCCTCCTCGATGCGGATGTCGCCGTTGTCGAGAGTTACGTTCAACGCCTCGTCAGAGGTAACCTTGTCAACCTCTACCAAGCGGCCGTAGCGACGCAAGTAGTTTGAGCGGTAGTCGTTGTGCATCTTCTTGTCCACCTTGATCTTGTTGTAGACAATCTTATCCTTAGCTGTGAACTCAACCTCGATCTTTGGAGCCTCGCCGAACTCGAATACGAACTCGAACTCTGTGTTGTTCTCGAAGTCGAAAGCACCCTGCTCCTCAGATGGAATTACATCGCCAACGTAGTCGATGCCCTCCTTCTGCAAATACTCGAATGCAGAAGTTGATGCGAGGTGGTATGACTGCTCAGCAACGATGTGCTTGCCATACATCTTCTTTACGATACCCATAGGTACCATGCCTGGACGGAAACCAGGAACGTTAGCCTTACGCTTATAGTCGCGCAACTGCTTCTCAACAGCCTGACCGTAGTCAGCCTCATTAACAACGATCTTCAAGATTGAAATACCGCCATCACGCTGCTCTCTTGTAATGTTCATAGTCTTATGTTTTAATTATTGTTATTGCTCTATTTGTATGGCGTACATTATATATATACGCATAAAGTCGCGCAAAGGTAATAAAAATTCTGCAAAACGCAATCGGCTAACTCTATTTATTTTGTAAGGGAGAACTTTTCGTTGTGATTATACCCCTTAAACTTTCATTCCGGTCTTGACATTTTTACTATTATTTTGTAAATTTGCACTCAGTAATATGGTTACATAGCTGTTCTATTATGTTGTCGAAGAGTTTGAAATATGGGGTTCTGATACCTATGATTATGCTCCTTGCCGCCGTGGGGTGCCGCGTTGAAAATAGTAAGGAAACGCAGTCGCAAGGCGCTGATAATGAGCATGTGGTGGAGAGCGCACAAACAAACGTAGAGAGCGCTACCGCGCAAGCATGGTTGGAGCTACCAGCGCAGCGTACCGATGGTCGCTATCCCCAAGCTGCTGCTTATACCGTAGAGGTGGATGGCGAGCGAAACTATACCCACTACTACGATGCTGATACCTACACGTCGTTGTGGGTGGCATACCCCATCGAGGCGAAGCATATGGGGTCGTGCAAGCGCCCAAGCAGATGGACATACAACCCTCTAATAAGCAGTAGTCAGCAGGTAGACCTCTGTTCGCATAGCTATAAGGATGGCTATGCGCGTGGTCATCTAATACCCAATGCGTCGCGCAATGGCAATCTCGATATGCAGCTTCAGACCTTCTACGTCACTAACTCGGTGCCACAGGTGCAGGCGGGATTTAATGGTGGTGTGTGGAAGAATTTGGAGGCGGCAGTGCAAGATCTTGCCGAGCAGCAGGTGGTATATGTGGTCTCGGGCGTGGCCTTCGAAAAGGGGGGTGAGAACAAGACCATAGACTATACCATGGCCAAGGATGATACGAAGCAGGTGCCCGTGCCTAACTACTTCTATAAGCTTGTGCTTAAGGTAGATACGAATAGCGCGGGAGAGGTCGTTGATGCCTCCACAGTAGGCTTCTGGTTTGAGAATAGAGGCTACTCGGATAGCTACACAAACCATACGGTGAGTGTCGATCAGGTAGAGGCGTGGACGGGCTTCGACTACTTCGCCAATCTCCCCGACAACATCGAGGCGCAAGCGGAGCGTAATGCGTCGTGGACAACGTTTGTTAGATTTTAGAGTAACATAAAAGCGTAGAATATGCCTTTGGTAAGTATCATAATGCCGGTCTACAATGCTGAGGAGTATTTGGCATCGAGCATTGATAGCATCTTGACACAGAGTGCTCGCGACTTCGAACTACTACTCGTTAACGATGGTAGCACGGACTCCAGCCTTGCCATATGTCGTGACTATGAGCAGCGCGATTGTCGTGTTCGTGTGCTTGACAAACCCAATGGTGGCGTTAGTTCGGCGCGCAACATGGGTCTCGACGGGGCCCAGGGCGAGTGGGTGATGTTCGTAGATGCTGACGACTGGCTGATAGAGGGTACTATAGAGAAGGCGTTGCCCTATCTTTCGGATTATGATGTCGTTAGATGCTCATATAAAGAACTTCACGAGAACAATGTTATAATAGATCGCCCTATGCGCGAGTTTACCTCTGCCGAGGAGCTATTTCGTGCGCAACTTGAGCGTCGCACAGCTCTTGCTGTGTGGGGTGCACTCTTCCGTCGCTCGCTCTTCGAGGAGTACAATATACGCTTTAGTCCCCACCTAACATATGGTGAAGATTGGCTTGTATCCATGCTTCTGACTCTATCAAGTATGAGGGTTAAGACCCTTGTGGACAACTATTGCTACCTATATAATCGTGCCAATATGGAGAGCTGCACAAGGCTACTCACAATAGACAAGATGCTCCAGCAGTTCGAGATTATGCGTCTGTTGCGACAGCGAGTGGGTGATGGTAGGTATCGTAAGTCGATGCGCTATACCCATTGTTGTATGGTCTGCGAGATGCTTAAATACTTCCCGCAAGAGGAGTTGTGCCAAGCTATTATAGAGGTGCGCGATAGGATAGATTTTGTCGGATGGTGGGATGTCCTTTGGGTCGATGTAAGTCTTCGTAAGAAGTTGCGTGTGTGGAAGTTCCTGCGCTATTGCCGTGCCCATGGCATGAAGCATTAGCCTTCAAAATAGTATTTATGTTATAGCCAATAGCCCTATGCCATTAGTTAGCATCATCATACCAGTATATAACGCCGAAAAGTTTCTCGCCTCGTGCATCGATAGCGTCTTGGCGCAGAGTGTTAAGGATTTCGAGCTACTTCTAATAAATGATGGCAGCAAGGATAGTAGCCCTGCCATATGTCGTGACTTTGCTCAGAGGGATAGCCGAGTGCGTCTCTTCGATAAGCCCAATGGTGGTGTTAGCTCAGCGCGCAACATGGGTCTTGATGAGGCGCGTGGTGAGTGGGTGATGTTTGTCGACTCGGACGACTGGCTCACGGAGGATGCCTTGGAGGTGTGTTTAGCGCACGCGCCGAAGTATGATATTATTCGTTGCTCGTACACGAAGTTGTTGAGCGAGGATAGAAGGGAGCCATACCCTATAGCCGAGATTGCCGACACTAACGAGCTTTTCAGACTATTGTTAGGTGGTGGTACCATACGTGCCCTATGGGGAGCCCTATATCGTCGCTCGCTCTTCGAAGACCATAAAATACGCTTCAACCCGCAGATTAGCTTTGGCGAAGATTGGCTTCTATCTATGCAGCTTGCACTTGTCGCCAGAACTATAAAGACTTTGCCCGAGTCGTATTGCTATATTTACAACACTATTAACGCGTCGAGTTGTACCAACAACCTCTCTGTTGTAAAACTCGTTGAGCAGCTTCGTATGATGAAGATTATTCGAGGTATGCTTGGCGATAGTGCCGATAGCTATGAGGATATTATGCGGACAACGCGCTGTAAGATAGTGCGCGAGATGCTTAGATTTTACTCCTTCAGGGCTGTGTGCAATGAGATTAAGCGTGTGAGGGCGGATGTTGACTTTATAACCACTCATGATATCTCTGGTGCAAGGATTAGTTGGACAAAGAGGTTGGTGCTACATATCTTCTTGTGCTATTGCCGTATGCGAGGCGTCAAATAGGTTTTAGATTGTCATGCAATATTTAAATGAGATGAGGGTGTCCACAAAATTGGACACCCTCATCTCATTATGCACTATTACCATTTTATGGTTATCTGTCCAGGTAGCTCTCTAACTCCGATGGTGTAATCTCCATGCTGAATTTAAGCGCTCCGTCGTTGATATTATTATTCAATATAATAGAATAATCGTTGCGAATAAGGATTTTACATACATACCTACCATTATCTGACTCAAGCATTGCACTCATGAATTCTTTGGCAAAGAACCTCTTCTCAATGTTAGTGACGGTTTGTGGAATCTCCGAGTCAATTGAGTAATCAGCATCAATGATGAGAGCTCTCTCGCCCAACCTAAATTCACAGTCAAGCTCTATCCCATTAGGTAACTCAGCATCACGATCTTCGGCTGCTTCGTTAGCCTGATTCACAAAAGAGTTGAGGTATGCTCTATCCGAAGTGAATAGGCTTGCTTGATCGTCTTTATAGATATTTAAAAGAGCAGTTTCTCCTATGAAACTTAATACAGCTACGATGATTAGAATCTTATCAACGAGGAAGAATCTACGTGTTGGGAATAGACGCTTTGCCTTACGCGTAAATATGAATGCGAGGAGGAATGGTAAATTAATAAGGGCTACAGCAATAGAGAATCCCATTAGATCCTTGTCAGCCAT
This sequence comes from Alistipes sp., assembly GCA_045652985.1. GTDB lineage: Bacteria > Bacteroidota > Bacteroidia > Bacteroidales > Rikenellaceae > Alistipes. The sequence goes on from JAZOLM010000064.1 coordinate 39,579, forward strand.
AACAGATGCGGCTAACGTCAGCAGGTTTATGCATATGATACCGATAGAGAGCGGCACTGCGTTATCTCTACGTTTGCGTACTGCAATTATAGCTCTTATATTTGCGGCGATCAAAGCGCATACAAATAGGGTGGTAAAAATTGTTGTCTTACATTCAAACCAGCCATTGCTTGAGGTAGTCGTTAAATATCCCGATAAAAATATTATTATACTCAATAGGCAGTAGCCCCAAATGAAGCATGATAGCCACGCTCCGAGTCTCTCAGGCTTCGCGGGTGCACTCTGCGCCTCCTGCTGTGTATTTTGTGTTAGCAATGTATCCTCATTGTTGTACTGCTGTAGCTCGTCAGCGCGATGTTCGTTGTTCTCCATAATTAGTGGTTTTTTAGTTCTTAGTTTTGTTAGTATAGAGGCTTGTGTCCCGATAAATCTATCATCAAGGTATAAGGATAGATATTATAGATTATCCAGGTAGCTCTCTAACTCCGATGGTGTAATATCCTTACTGAAGAGTACCTCATCATCATAAAACATATTGAGCGTGAGTGTGATATTATTGCGTTCCATAGCCTTGCTCAAAGACCTGCAATCCACTCTGCTTTCCATCTCCCTGACCACTCCCGTGATAAACATCTTCTTTGCAATGTCTGAATCCCAGGAGTCAGTTCCGCGAAGTTTACTGCTAATGCAAATATTGATGTTGGCAATTAATGTACTCTCCTTTAGCTCAAACGAATCATCTTTGATAGATGCTTCTAGCTGTGCTCCATCTATAGATTCCTCAATACTTAACCACCAGTCATGATCATTGAGGTTGTTAGTGCACACATTTAGGTATGCCCTATCCGAGGTGTATAGCTTGGCTTCATCATTAATAGTCAAGGCGGTAGATAAACTTGTCAATATGCTTGTTGATACGAATACAATAATTACAATCTTATCGCTACGAGTGATTCTTTTTGTCAGATCCCCCCATGATAGACCCCCTTCAAATATACGTATAGCTGGAAGTTTTGTCTTGACTAAGACTGGGAGTACGAGGAGGATAGAGACGGTGGGGTACAGCGTATAGTAGGTCAATGCGTTAATATCCCCATCTCTCAAAGCTCTTGGTAGACCATATCCTGCAAGGAATATGGCCATAAGTATAATGATGCCCCCAAGCCAAATCTGGTGACGATCTCTATACTTGAATAGGTGTCGTATCGACTTTACATATATCAATAAAAAGCAGATAGATATAACAAGATACAACGGTGTTAGCAGATAATAGAACCATCCTTTATGGTTTGCAATAGCGATACCTGCACCTGCTACCACTAAAAGTAATATTGTATATACAAAGATTGCTAAAATAGCATGTCTTCCTTCCCAAGGAGGTCCCAACTTAGGTCTCTCGGGTTGGTTCATATTGGTGGTAGATGTTGCCTTAGCGTCGAGTGCCTCAATGTCGTGAAGCAGCTTATTTGCCGACTCCTCAATGTCGCGATAATTCTTCTTAATCTGCTCTCTGCGTCTCTTCATAGTTAATCACTTTTGCAATTTGTTACTCTTTTGAGTTAAAGAGGAGGTCTACCACTTAAATCTATCGTCCGATATAAGTCCTACCTATATGTGATCTCGTATGTTGTGACGCGGATGGCGCCATTATTATACTCGACAATCTCTACGGCGTTGTTATGCTCGTCGTAGCGATATTCATAGCGAACATCCTTATCTACGTCGCCCTCAAAGTTGTAGCTCTTGATAGAGGTTAGATTGTTATGCTCGTCGTAGGTGTAGTACGTTATGCTGCGATTTGCCTCATCCATGATGTAGAGCATGGAGGTGACATTGTCGTTCTCGTCATACTCCAACTCTATGGTGCACAGACCGAAAAACTCCATATAGTCGGCGCGCGTAGACAGCCTACCCTTATCGTCATAGGTGTAGTTCTGGCCCATGGCTGGCATCTCGGGCGAGCTGCTGTGTGTGGAGATTAGCTGCCCCTTATCGTCATACTCGTAGTATGTCTTTATGCGCCCCATCATCTTATCGTTATCCGATCTTATGATAAGCTGGTTCTGCTCATCATACTCGAACGTACTCTCCGAGGAGAGCTCATCCGAGTAGTAGCTTTTAATGGATAGCACCTTGCCCGCATCGTTGTAGCTATACTCCTCAAACTCAACCTCATTGCCCTGCTCGTCGTATTTTGTCATGCGCATGAGCAACTCACCCTCATAGCGATACTCGTAGGTTTGGTTGATGTGGTTGATCCTCTTTACGACATTGCCATTCTCGTCGAAGATATAGGTCGTGCAGCTCTTCTCTTCATTGGCTACGAGGGCGTCACCCTCCATTGTGGCGTCGCACTCTCGGATGATGACCTGCGCGACGTCGCCACTTAGTTTCATGCGGTCATTCCAGTTCTGGCGCTCGGGAGTCTCAGCATATAGCGCACATGGTATCAGCGCCATAAGCATTAGTAGAAGTGTGCATCGTTTCATAGTAACTATGTTTTAGGTTATTATTACTATTGCAGCTGAAACTCCTTGCCCATAAACCAGCGGGGGAGGTTGCAGCCTATGTAGTTGCCAACTACCGACCATAGCCATGCGATAACCATCCACCAGGCGAAGTCGCCATCGAGTATTGCCACCCAGTAGTAGAAGGCGTCGGCAATGCAGTGCGGAAGTCCGCACATGATGAATACGGGTACACCATAGAGTAGTGGCAGGTAGTTACCCTTGCGTGAGCCATATAGGGCGAGGGTGACGATGACTCCCGTACCTATGGATGTTGCAATGAGCCCATGCCACGAGGCTGCCTCGCGTGCCGCCATAATGGTGCTGAGTGTCGACAGCGAGCCCTCGTTCATGGTGTAGTAACCTATATAGGCAGTGATAAGGCAGCCCACAGCGTTGCCCACAACCATAGGTAGTAGTTGCAACGACTCCTTGTATGGTAGGTAGCCCGCCTTGCCGGTGAATAGCAGTGCCTTGCATAGCGTCACCGACATGAGTCCGAAGGCAAAGAGTATAGCGCCTCCCAAGCCTCCGACATGCAGGAAGACGAGGCCGGCAATGCCGATCAGAAGACCGGCAAATGCCGACATCGATATAAACGCCCTCATCTCTACATCACGATATTGATGATCTTGCCCTTGACAACGATGATCTTCTTAGGCGCCTTGCCCTCGAGCCACTTCTGTGCGCCCTCGGTGGTGACGATATGCTTGATGATCTCCTCCTGCGCGAGGTCGAGAGCATACTCCTGCTTGAAGCGCAACTTGCCGTTGATCATGACAGGGTACTCAAACGAGTTCTCCACTAAGTACTCAGCCTTGAACTCTGGATACTGTGCATCGCACACCGTTGTGGTGTGTCCCAAGGTGTGCCATAGCTCCTCGGCGATGTGTGGCGCAAATGGTGCGATAAGAGCTGTGAGTGGCTCCAATATCTCGCGCTTAGAGCAGTCGCCAAGCTCGTTGAGGCATATCATGAAGGCTGCAACAGAGGTGTTGAACGAGAAGTTCTCGATATCCTCCGAAATCTTCTTAATGGTCTTATGTAGGGTCTTAAGCTCTGCTGGTGTTGCCTTCTCGTCGTTGACAAGGAGCACGCCATCGCGGTTGTAGAACTTAGCCCATAGGCGGCGCAAGAACTTATGCACGCCGTCGATGCCGTTTGTATCCCAAGGCTTAGACTGCTCCAAAGGACCGAGGAACATCTCGTACATACGCAATGTGTCGGCGCCATACTGCTCGACGATATAGTCGGGGTTCACGACGTTGAACATCGACTTCGACATCTTCTCGATAGCCCAGCCGCAGATATACTTGTCGCCCTCCAAGATGAACTCGGCATCGCGGAACTCGGGACGCCATGCGCGGAAGGCATCGAGGTCGAGGATGTCGTTCTTGACGATATTCACGTCGACGTGTATCTCCTGTGTCTGGTACTCATCCTTAAGACCGAGCGATACGAACTTGTTGGTGCCCACAACGCGGTATACGAAGTTCGAGCGACCCTGGATCATACCCTGGTTCACGAGCTTCTTGAATGGCTCCTGCTCGCATACATAGCCCAAGTCGTAGAGGAACATATTCCAGAAGCGTGAGTACATGAGGTGACCTGTAGCGTGCTCAATACCACCTACATATAGATCTACATTGCGCCAATAGTCGTTAGCCTCCTTGCCCACAAGTGCCTTGTTGTTGCGTGGATCCATATAGCGGAGGTAGTATGCCGAAGAGCCTGCGAAGCCTGGCATTGTAGAGAGCTCATAGGCGTAGCCCTCCTCGTTGCACCAGCCCTCGACGCGTGCCAATGGTGGCTCGCCCTCCTCGGTAGGACCGAAGTTCTTGATTGGTGGGAGCTCCAATGGTAGCTTGTCGTCGGCAAGGCGGTATGCCACGTCATTCTTATAGTAGATTGGGAAAGGCTCACCCCAGTATCTCTGGCGTGAGAAGATGGCGTCGCGGAGGCGGTAGTTGATGAGTTTCTTACCTATGCCTCGGCGCTCAACCTCCTCGAACATGAAGCCGATGGCATCCTTAACATCCATGCCATTGATAAGCTCCGAGTTGATAACCTTGCCCTCCTTGGCATCGTAAGACTCAACCTCGAGGTTACCACCCTCGACAACAGGGATTATCTCAAGGTCGAAGTGGCGTGCAAAGGCGTAGTCGCGTGAGTCGTGCGCAGGTACTGCCATGATGGCACCTGTACCGTAGGTCGCAAGCACATAGTCCGAGATGTAGATAGGTATCTGGCGGCCGGTGAATGGGTTGATGGCATAAGCACCAGTCTTAACGCCGCTAACGCGCTTGGTGTCGGCGATGCGCTCGCGCTCCGAGCGACGCTTGGTCTCGGCGATGTATGTCTCGACAGCCTCGCGATTATCCTCCGTAGTAAGCTCTGCAACCCACTTATGCTCTGGTGCGATGACCATGAATGTAACGCCATAGATGGTATCAGGGCGTGTGGTGAAGATTTCGAGCTTCTTATCCGAGCCAGCAACGTCGAAGAATACCTGAGCACCCACCGAGCGACCTATCCAGTTGCGCTGGATATCCTTAAGGGCGTCGCTCCACTCCAAGGTCTCAAGACCATCCAACATACGCTGTGCATATGCCGTAACGCGCAATGACCACTGCTTCATGCGCTTCTGCTCCACAGGGTGACCACCACGCACCGAGAGACCCTCCTTCACCTCGTCGTTGGCAAGCACTGTACCCAACGCAGGGCACCAGTTAACCATCGTGTCGGCGCGGAAGGCGAGACGGTAGTTCTGCAATGTGTTCTCCTTCTCGGCCTCAGGCATGGCGCACCACTCGGCAGCGGTGAAGCATAGCTCTGCGCTCTGCGCAGCATCCAGACCCTCAGTACCATTAGCCTCGAAGTAGGCTACAAGGGCGTCGATATGCTCAGCCTTCTGGCTCTTGTTGTTATACCAGTGGTCAAACATCTTGAGAAATGCCCACTGTGTCCAGTGATAGTACTCAGCGTCGCAGGTGCGCACCTCGCGCGACCAGTCATACGAGAAACCAATCTTATCGAGCTGTGAGCGGTAGCGGTTGATGTTCTCCTCGGTGGTTACCGCAGGGTGCTGACCTGTCTGAATGGCATACTGCTCGGCAGGAAGACCGAAGGCATCGTAGCCCATAGGGTGTAGCACGTTGAAACCCTTCTGGCGCTTGTAGCGTGAGTAGATATCTGAGGCGATATATCCGAGTGGGTGACCCACATGAAGTCCCGCACCCGATGGGTAGGGGAACATATCAAGAACGTAGAACTTTGGGCGTGAGGCATCTACATCTACACGATAGGTGCCATCATCCTTCCACTGCTTCTGCCACTTTTGCTCAATGGCTTTAAAATTGTACTCCATAGTTGCTATATTTTATCTAATTAATCTCTTATTAATCCTCGTCGTCGTCAATGAATGCCTCATCGTCGTAGTAGAAGCCATCCATCAGCGCGTCTATATCTCGGCGCTCCTTCTTCGTTGGGCGTCCTGTGCCACGGTCGCGGAAGACAAATATCGTCTCGCGAGGCACGTTGAGCTTGTCTAACTCCTCCTGCGGTGTGCAGTTGAGGCAGTACTGAGGCACATTCTTAGCACCCTGGCGGCTCGATACAAGGTCGAGAACCTTATAGCTGTAGGTGACCCTCTCGCGGCGCACCGATATCATGTCGCCCACCTTCACCTCGCGCGAGGGCTTGGCGTAGGCATCATTCACGAGTACGCGGTTTTGGCGTATTGCGTCGGCAGCATCGCTACGCGTCTTAAATACGCGCACTGCCCATAGGTATTTATCTAATCTAACGTCACTCATTATTCATCTTTTGCTTCTCCCTTTTCACTCTCCTTATTGCTCTTGCGGCTCACGCTGAGTATCATGCCGAAGGCGATGGTGGTGAAGAGTAGTGATGAGCCACCACGCGATATTAGTGGTAGCGTCTGTCCCGTCTCAGGGATGAGGTTTACTTGAACAAGTATATGTATCAGCGCCTGACACGTTATGAGCAGTCCTATGCCGAGGGTCATCAATCCCGGGAAGACCGTGGTGCAGCGTCTGAAGATCTCTATCGAGCGGAAGAATATCCACAGGTAGAGGAACATCAATATCAGGGCTATTATCAGACCATACTCCGAGATAAAGAAGGCATAGGCATAGTCACTCTCGGGGTGTATGACCACCGCGCGTGCCGTACTCTGTCCGGCGCCCTCGCCCAAGAGACCTCCATCGTGTATGGCAATCATGGCGCGCTGTGTGTCCGAGAGCTCGTGCATCGACTCCACAGTGCCGGGTCCTGTCCACTCCTCGAGCCATACCGAGAAGCGACCACCGGCGGTGTCGCCACGACCTACGCCGAGTGCCGAGAGCAGTGTGAGACCTATGACGCCAACGGCTATCATCGCCACCACGAACTTCGAGAGCTCCTTGATGCTCACACGAGCGATGAAGAGCATGATGACCGAGGCCATGAAGATAAGCACCGCTGAGGATGTGTGTGCAGGCATGATGACGGCGCACGACAGGATTATAGGTCCGAGTATAGGACGTGTGTACTCCTTGAGTATGCGTAGCTGCTTGCTGTCGCGCAGGCGCCACGATGTGGGCATTATGGTTGCCGTATTGATATTCCCCTTAAAGCCATCTATGCGCTTGGCGAGCATCAGGATGGTCATTATCTTGAGTCCCTCCGAGGGCTGAAACTGGAATGGGCCTAAGGCTATCCATCGTGCTGCGCCATTGGTCGTGGCACCCACGAAGTAGGTGGCGACCGTGAGACCTACGAAGAGGTAGTAGAGCAGTGGCGTGAGGCGCATGAAGTGCTTGTAGTCGATCTTGTGCACCACGAAGAGCAGGGGTACGGCCATCACCACAAGCATTATCTGCTGGCGTAGTGAGTCGGCGGTGGTGACAGACGTCGATATGTCGTATGCCATCTTTGCCGTAGAGGAGTAGACCACAAGGATGGAGACGACGACAAGCACCATGAATATTATCCATAGCATGCGGTCGCCCTCGATCACTCGCTTGCGCTGATTTAGTAGCTGCTCGGCACCATCTACAGCCTCCCTATCTTCAACCCTCTTAGCCATTGTTATCTCTACTTGTTTAGTACGTTATCCTTGACCCACGCCTTGAACATACGACCACGCTCCTCGTAGTTGCGGAAGAGGTCGAAGCTTGCACAGGCGGGTGATAGAAGCACCGTGTCACCGCTCTTGGCAACCTCCTGGGCAGCCTTCATGGCATCCTCAAAGGTGTTGCAGTTGCGGATGATGGGCACTATGCCGTCGAACTCGCGCATGAGCTTAGCATTGTCCACACCCATACAGATGAGTGCCCTCACCTTGCGGCGTGCGAACTCCTTGAGTGGGGTGTAGTCGTTACCCTTGTCCGTACCTCCGGCAATCCATACCGTAGGGCGCTTCATGCTCTCAAGAGCATACCATACAGAGTCAACGTTTGTCGCCTTCGAGTCGTTGATCCACTCTATGTCGTCGCGCTTGCCGGCGGGCTCTAAGCGGTGCTCCACGGGCGAGAAGTCATATATCGAGCGCTTGATACTCTTAGGATCTATGCCTGCAGCCAGGGTGGCGAGGGCTGCCGCCATGGCGTTGTATACGTTGTGCATGCCCTCAATCTGCATCTTGCGTGTGTCTATGGTCACCGACTTCTTGCCTACGGTGGCGGTGAAGGTGTGACCCTCGAGCACAGCGTCACCATCGCCACTTGCTATGGCGGTATTTATAGCAAACGGAAGCTGGCGAGCGCGCAACGATGAGTCCATATCCGAGAGCATGAGCTGAGTCTGCTCGTCGTCGGCAGAGTAGATGAAGCAGTCGGCCGTTGTCTGGTTCTGCGTGATGCGCATCTTCGAGCGAGCATAGTTCTCCAATTTGTAGTCGTAGCGGTCGAGGTGGTCGGGCGTGATGTTCATCAACACGCCTATATCCGCTCTAAACTTGAAGCAGCCATCGAGCTGGAAGGAGCTGAGCTCCAAGACGTGCCAGAAGTATTTGTCGGTGGCTATCGAGTAGGCGAAGCTCTCGCCAATGTTACCACCGAGCGATACCTTACGACCTGCGTCGGCCATAATCTTGTAGATGAGCGATGTTGTGGTGGTCTTGCCGTTAGAACCAGTGATGCAGATAGTCTTGGCAACGCCCTTGTAGCGCGCTGCGAACTCTATCTCCGAGATTACGGGTATGCCCCTCTCGCGTATCTTCACCACGATGGGTGCTGTGTCGGGAATGCCTGGCGACTTGATTACCTCGTTGGCATCGAGGATGCGCTCCTCGGTGTGCTGCCCCTCCTCATACTCAACACTCCACTCGTCGAGACGCTCGCGGAACTTTGGAGCTATCTTGCCCATGTCCGAGAGAAATACATCAAAACCCTTCTTCTTTGCGAGTATTGCCGAGCCATAGCCCGAGATACCACCACCTAAAACTGCTATTTTTCGTTTCATATGCTCAATTTGCAATAATTGCACAAAGATAGCAAAAAAACGCTAATTGTCGCTGGGTGGTTAGTAATTTTATTACTAAGGGCGACTGATAGGTGTGAAATAAGATGAGGTAAGGAGGGTTAATTGGGGTGTAACTTTTGTGGTATAACCCCATTTTAACTCACCTTACCTCATTAAGGTTTGTCCTAACTGCGGAAGCTTTTTAGACCCCTGTAAGGCGGCGTACTGCCTCGCGACCCTCGTTGCCAAGCGATAGCGAGAAGTCGTTGACAAAGAGTGCGATATGGCTATCAATGACGCTGTCGTCCAACTCCTGGGCATGGCTCTTTATGAAGTCGCGCGATATTGTCGGGTGCGCAAAGGCATAGGCAATGCTCTCCCTGAGTAGCAACTCGAATTTTGTGCGAATATTCTCCTCTATGTCGCGTGCTGCAACAATGGCGCCGAGGGGTAGCGGTAGCTCCTCTCTACGCTCCCACTCTAAGCCCAGATCGGCAACAAGCTCAAGCTCCTCTCTCTGGTAGACGAAGCGTCCCTCGTGGATGAGCACGCCAGCGTCGAAATCGCCCCTCTTCACCGCCTTGGCGATGTCGGAGAAGAGCATCGGTGTGCGCTGCTCAATCTCGGGGAACAGTCTCTTAATTAGCGCGTTAGCTGTTGTGTGTTCGCCCGGTACGGCGATATGACGGATGGGGTGTGTCTCGCCCTTGCGGCGCACTAAAAGTGGTCCGTTGCCACGTCCCAAGGCTGCACCACTATCGAGCATCGTATAGCTATCCTTGATAGCTGGCAAGAGCGCTGTACTACACTTCGTAATGTCGGCGCGACGATCCATGGCGTGGCTATTGAGCACCTCGATATCGTGGTACTCAACTTCGATGTCGAAGCCCCTAAGATCGATGCGTCGGTTGATGATGGCGTCGAACATAAAGGTGTCGTTGGGGCATGGTGATATGGCAAGTTGTAGCTTCATGCTGGGTCTGTTTAGTCGATGAAAAGGCGCTTTAGTGCGTGTGCTAAGTTGTTGGTAGCGAGTGGTATATCCCACCTATCGAAGGCATCACCCACGCGGTTGGATATGGCGCGTATCTCGATGCAGCTAAGCCTCATGCTCTCAGCCATGGCAAGGAGCGTTGCTCCCTCCATATTCTCGATGTGGGCATCGCCGCACGTCGCGCCACAGCCGCATACCGTATTGGAGATAACGCCACGCAACGTTGTGTGTGCCTCGTTGCGATACTCCCGCTGGAAGCGCTCGGGAAGCTCTGCCACGCGCTCGCTGACAACCTCCACAACCTCACCTATGGCAACACGTTCCTCGTATGCTCCAGCGATGCCCGCAAGGATAGTGGTGCATCCGTCGAGAGTGAGTCGCGACAGGGTGGCTGCAGTGGCCGCCATGCCCACGCCCGAGATAACGACCTCGGCAGTGGGGCATAGTGCACGAAAGGGCGCAGCCTCTAACTCCGTGGGAAAGAGAAAGATATATCTCATAGATAGGTGTTTAAGCGAGATTAGGGAATTTAGTGAACTTAGAGAATGCTCCCTAAACCCCTTAAACTCCCTAAACTCGCTATTTTATACTTGTCGTTATACAATGCCCTCCACGGTGCCATCCTCCGCAAGGTGGATGTTACCTGCCTGTGGGGTCTTGCTAAGACCTGGCATACGCATGATATCGCCAGCCAAGGCCACGATGAAGCCACTACCAGCGTTGAGCTCGATATCCTTGATGTTTATCTCGAAGCCCTCAACCGAGCCGTAGCGCTTAGCGTCGGCGCTGAACGAGAACTGCGTCTTAGCGATACATACTGGTAGGTTGCCCATGTTCCACTTCTCCAAGAGCTCAATCTGCTTCTTTGCCTTAGGACCAAATACTACTGAGCCAGCGCCGTAGATGTTCTTTGCCACCTTCGTAATCTTATCTTTGATAGAGTCCTCAAGGTCGTAGGCGTAGTTGATAGGCTTAGATGGCTCATTCTCGATAAGCTCCACAGCGGCGCGTGCAAGCTCTGCAGCACCAGCACCACCCTCAGCATAGGCGTTGTTGATGACGCAACGTACGCCAAGCTGCTCGCAGTGTGCCATAACCATCTCGATCTCCTCGTCGGTATCGCTTGCGAAGCGGTTGAAGCATACGAGTACTGTCTGACCAAACTTCTTCAAATTTGCCACATGTCTGTCGAGGTTCGCAAAGCCCCTCTGCAAGCCCTCTGCATTAGGCAACTTGATCTCTGTCTCGGGCACACCACCATGCATCTTAAGGGCAAGTGTCGATGCTACCAATACCGTAAGGTCTGGCTTGAGGTCTGCCTGGCGGCACTTGATGTCGAGGAACTTCTCAGCACCAAGGTCGGCACCGAAACCAGCCTCAGTAACGGTATACTCGGCGTGTGTCATCGCCATCTTTGTGGCAATCACAGAGTTACAGCCGTGGGCGATATTCGCAAATGGACCGCCGTGGATAATCACAGGGTTGTGCTCCGTAGTCTGCACGAGGTTAGGGTTGATAGCATCCTTCAACAATGCCACCACAGCGCCTGTCACGCCAAGGTCGTTAACGGTGAATGGGGTGTCGTCGTAGCGCACGCCAAGCACGATGCGACCGATACGAGCATAGAGGTCGTCGACGTTGCGAGCAAGGCACAAGATAGCCATAATCTCCGACGCAGGAGTGATGTCGAAGCCGGTCTCTGTAGGTATGCCATTTGCCGAGCCACCAAGACCCGATACGATGTTACGCAACGAGCGGTCGTTCATGTCGAGCACGCGGCGCCACATAACCTTCTTCAAGCCAACCTGCTGTGAGCGGTTGTGGTAGAGGTAGTTATCCAAGAGCGCAGCGATGAGGTTGTTAGCCGAGGTGATGGCGTGGAAGTCGCCTGTGAAGTGGAGGTTGATATCCTCCGATGGCAACACCTGGGCATAGCCACCACCCGTAGCACCACCCTTCATGCCGAAGCATGGACCGAGCGATGGCTCACGGAGGGCGATGATAGCTCTCTTGCCGATGTGGTTAAGACCCATGCCAAGACCGATGCTTACAGTGGTCTTACCAACACCCGCCTTTGTTGCGGTGATGGCAGTAACGAGGATAAGGTGGTTCTTGTGCACCTGCTTCTCGTCGATTAGCTTGTAAGGCAACTTGGCAATATACTTGCCGTAGTTAAAGATCTCATCCTCGGGAAATCCCGCCTGAATGGCAACCTCGCGAATGTTCTTTAGCTTCGTCTCGCGAGCAATCTCAATATCTGTTTTCATTCTCTAATCTCTTTATTTGTTGTTTTGTTACGCCACAAAGGTATATAAAAATTCGTTATTCGCTCGCAATTTTCCATAATAACTTCTTATAGGCGTATAGTCAAAACATATAGCGGTGCGGGTTACTCCTTGCCAACGACAGCCTCCAACTCCTCGATGGTGAGTGGAAGGAGCTTGTCGCCGATGAAGCGGCTACCTGTCTCTGTAACAAGAACATCGTCCTCGATACGGATACCACCGAAGTCGCGGTAGGTGTTGAGTAGATCGTAGTCAACGATGCCCTTGAACTTACCCTCGCTATAGCACTTGTCGATGAGTGCTGGGATGAAGTAGATACCTGGCTCATCAGACATCACAGTGCCTGCCTCCACGCGCCATGTAGAGCGGTGGATGCATGTTGCAGACTTAGCTGCGCGCTCAGCAACGGTTGTGAAGTCGAACGAACGCTCGCCGATATTCTCCAAGTCGTGAACATCCATACCCATGCCATGACCCAAGCCGTGAGGCATGAACATATACAGTGCACCTGCCTCGACAGCCTCCTCAGGGGTAGACTTAATGAGACCTACGCCCTTCAAGCCCTCAGCCAATGAGAGGTATGCTGCGCGGTGGATGTCAGGATACATGGTGCCTGGCTTAATCATATCCTTAACCTGGCTGTGTGCGTTGAGTACTATATTATATATGTCGCGCTGACGATCAGAGAACTTGCCATTTACAGGGTATGTACGGGTGTGGTCTGAGCAGTAGCCATCAACAGACTCGCCACCGCCATCAACCAACAACAATCGACCTGACTCCAACACGCCGTCGTGGTTGTGGTTGTGCAAGATCTCGCCATGCTGCGTAACGATTGTTGGGAACGATACACCCTGACCATAAGACTTAGCCACGCCCTCTACGCGACCAGCGATCTCGCGCTCAACAACGCCTGGACGACACATGCGCATCGCTGTCATATGCATCTGATAGCCAATCTTGAATGCTGCCTCCAAAGCCTCGATCTCCTCTGCAGACTTCTTCTCGCGCATCTCGGCCACGGCAAACATCAAGTCGAGTGACTTACGCTCGTGAAGCATGCCAAGGCGGATGCCAAGCCAGTCGGCAACCTCAATCTTAAGCTCCGCACGGTATGGTGGGAGGTAGTGCACAGGGCGGTTCTGCTCGATAGCCTTGCGAAGGATGGTGTATATCTCCTTGCGAGGGTAGCTCTTCTCCACGCCCACCTCTGCTGCCTGTTCGGCGATGGTAGGCATAGGACCTGTCCAGATGATATCCTCCACGGTGAAGTCATCACCAAAGAGCATCGCCTCACCCGACTCAGCGTCGATAAGACCGATGAGCGATGGTACATCAAGACCGAAGAAGTAGCGGAACGTAGAGTCCTGACGGTAGTAATATGTGTTATTTGGATAGTTGTTAGGCACCTCAGGGTTTGCTGGAAGAAGAATTAAACCCTTGCCCACGCGACGTGCCACCTCGGCACGACGGCTAATGTAAGTCTCTTTGCTGAACATAATTATTGTAGTTTTAGTTGTTTATCTTTCGACCTCTTTGTATACCTTGTCGCCGCGGCGCACTTCGCTGACGGTCTTCAGCGACATGTAGTCACCCTGCTTGGCGCTCTTCACAGGCGCCTCCTTTACCATGATGCCATCGGCAGTCTGCTCCACAACGCCCGTCTTCTCGCCCATGAAGAGGAGTGCCTCGCCCTCCTCGACCTCGCAAGCCTCGACCAATACCTCGGCAACGCCAATCTTCTTAAAGTAGTTGGTCACCTTGCCCATGTATACCTTCTTGAGCGTAGCCGATGAGCCATAGTGCTGGCTATGCTCGACCATCGTTTTGGCAGCGTAGTAGCCACCCCAGAAGTCGCGGTTGAAGACCGTGCGTAGCTTCTCCTTGATAGGTGCCACTGTCTCGGCATTATACTCGCCACGCTCCAAAAGATTAAGTGCCTCGTTGTAGCTCTCCACAACGCGCTTAACATACTCGCCACCACGTGCACGACCCTCAATCTTCAATACGCGAACGCCGGCATTGATGAAAGTGTCGAGGAAGTCTACGGTGCATAGATCCTTGGGCGAAAGTACATACTGACCATCGATGTCGAGCTGCTGTCCCGAGTCCTTGTCGGTGATGGTGTACTTTCTGCGACATATCTGACGGCAGGCGCCGCGGTTTGCCGAGTGGTGCGACTCATGCTCCGAGAGGTAGCACTTGCCCGACATCGACATACACATAGCACCGTGTGCAAACATCTCAATCTTAACGAGCTCGCCAGCAGGACCACAAATGTTCTGCTCGCGTATCTGCTCCGAGATGTAGGCTATCTGCTCGAGCGACAATTCGCGTGCCAACACCACAACATCTGCCCACGCGGAGAAGAACTTCACGGCGGTGATGTTCGATATGTTGCTCTGCGTTGAGATGTGCACCTCCATGCCCACCTCGCGGGCGTAGAGGATGGCGGCAAGGTCGGTGGCGATGATGGCATCGATGCCCTCCGCCTTGGCTCTGTCGATGATACCTCGCATAACCTCCATCTCGGTATCGTAGATGACGATGTTCACAGTGAGGTAGGTCTTCACTCCGGCGGCGTGTGCCGTGCGCACAATCTCCGCAAGGTCGTCGAGGGTGAAGTTCACCGACGAGGCGGCACGCATATTGAGCTGCTCGACACCGAAATATACCGAGTCGGCGCCAGCAGCAATGGCGGCATTGAGGGCCTCGTATGAGCCCACAGGCGCCATGATCTCTATATCTTTTCTTCTGATCATACTTACTTCTTTCTACCCATTAGGTTACGCGCAAAGTCGCGCAAGTGTTGTGTGCGTTCGCCAGCGATAGACAACGAGTCGAGGATGCCCAAAGCTCGCTCGAAGCGTAGCTCTATCTGCTGCTCTGTGAGGCGCTTAACCTCGAGCTTGTCGTATAGCGCCTTGACGATGGCAATCTTCTCGCTATCGCCGATGTCGCTACGTCGATGTGTCGTGCGTAGCACCTCGCGCTCCTCATCCGAGGCGCGATTCATCGCCTGCACCATGAGGTATGTCTGCTTGCCCTCGAGAATGTCGCCACCAATCTTCTTGCCCAATGCCTCGTCGCCATAGCTGTCGAGCATATCGTCCTGAAGCTGGAAGGCGAGACCAAGCTCTGTGGCAAAGCGGTATATCCTCTTTACATCCTCATCCGACGCCCCTGCGAGTGTAGCGCCTATGGTTGCCGAGCCTGAGAGGAGTGCCGATGTCTTGAGCTCAATCATGCGTATATACTCCTCGACAGAGACCTCTGTCTTGCCCTCGAAGTCCATGTCGTACTGCTGTCCCTCGCACACCTCCAACGCCATGGTGTTGAAGAGTGGCATCACGCGACTAAGCTCCTCAGCACCAAGCTGTGCAAGATGCTTATAGGCGGTGATGAGCATGGCGTCGCCCGAGAGGATGGCAACGTTACCTCCCCACTTGGCATATACCGAGGGCTTGCCACGACGCATATCGGCGTTGTCCATGATGTCATCATGAAGGAGCGTGAAATTGTGGAAGACCTCCACTGCCATAGCCGCAGGCATCGCCCTCTCGGCGCTGCTGCCAAAGGCCTCGGCGGTGAGCAGTAGTAGGGTGGGGCGTAGTCGCTTGCCACCGCCCGACATAGAGTATATGATTGGGAGGTAGAGCAACTCGGGCTCTTCGGGTGTCTGCATCTGGCTTAGCGTAGCCTCGAAGAGTCCCAATATCTGGTCATTATCATGCATCATAGTAGCTTCATTTGGTCGGTTATATAAATTATGCCTCAAAAATAGTATTTTTTTTGCAGAGTTTAAAATTATTTTGGTAACTTTGACCAATTAAATTTACAAAAAACGAAAAAGCTATGATGAAAAAATATGCTATGGGCATAGATATAGGCGGCACAAATACCGCCTTCGGTCTTGTGGATGAGGATGGTAACGTGATTGCTGAGGGCAAGATTTCAACAGAGAAGTATCGCTACTTCGACGACTATAAACCATATGTCGAGGCTCTTGCCACAGCCATGAAGAAGCTTGTTGCTTCACAGCCTGAGTGCGAGCTAATAGGTGTCGGCGTAGGTGCTCCTAATGCCAATATCCACTCTGGTCGTATCGAGACCCCTGCTAACCTCTGGAAGTTCGAGGATCCAGCCGATCCACGCCCTAACACAATACGTATCTTCAACTTTGTTGACGACCTCGCAAAGAGCTTCGGTTGCGCAAAGGTGATGATCACAAACGACGCTAATGCAGCGGCTATCGGCGAGATGGTCTTCGGTAATGCTCGTGGCATGAAGGACTTCGCGATGATTACCCTCGGTACGGGTCTTGGCTCGGGCATCGTTTGCAATGGCGAGATGGTCTATGGTCACGATGGCTTTGCAGGAGAATATGGTCATATTGCCGTTGCTTCACGCGAGACAGGTCGCCAGTGTGGTTGCGGTCGTAAGGGCTGCTTGGAGGCGTATGTTTCAGCCACTGGCATCAAGCGTACGGCCTTCGATCTCATGGCTACGATGACCTGCGATAGCGAGCTTCGCTCTATCCCTTATGACAAGTTCGAGGCGAAGATGCTTTCGGATGCTGCTAAGAAGGGCGATCCTATTGCTCTTGAGGCATTTGAGCGTACTGGCAAGGTGCTCGGTTTGGCACTCGCAGACCTCACTGCAATCACCTCTCCTGAGGCTATCATCCTCTTCGGTGGCTTGGCTAATGCGGGCGACTTCATCGTGCGTCCTACATACAAGTATATGGAGGAGAATCAGCTCATGACGTTCAAGGGTAAGGTGAAGCTTATGATGAGTGGTATTCAGGATAAGAATGTGGCTATTTTGGGTGGCGCAGCGCTTATCTGGAAGCAGCATCTTGAGGCTGTAGTTGAGAAGTACTAATTGACACATTTTAATTACATGAAGAAACTGTCTGATAAACTTGTTGGGCAGTTTCTTGTTTTATAATAAGACCTGATGCTTTATAATAAGACCTGATGCTATGAGGAGGATATTTGTTCTTGTTGTTATGTCGCTTTTGTTGCCTATCTCTCTTAGTGCGCAAACAGATGGCTACCTATCTCACGACCTCTATCTCGATGAGGTGAGGGGTGATGTCTCAGAGGTTAGAATTGGTGATGATCCATATCCTACTTGGAGGCGAGGTTATGATGAGAAAGGACATTGGGATTACTATTCTAAACGTGTTCACGATAAGTGGGGGCGTATTGTGAGAGGAGAGTGGTTGTGGGATGATGGATATACTGATTGTCAGTATGCTCCGATTGGCACTCTGTATATGGTTTGTATAAATCATGCAAGTTGGGGATATGGGAGTGAGTACATTCGCTTTTATGACTATACTGGTAATCTACTTTTTGAGATAATAACGGTCGGTGATCACGGTGAGTCGAGCCTCAGTCTCAATAGATACACTAAGATGACCTACGATAAAAAGGGTAACTGGACTCGCCGTATCGTCCGCAGTAGCCAGATGTTGTGGGAAGAGGGAGTGCTTTGGGAGGAGTTTTATGGTAAGGAGTATATCGAGGAGCGCAGAATAGTCTATCGTTAGGCTGCGATATCACGCGGCGCTTGTTTAGGGATTTAGAGAGTGTGGGAGGCTTAGAAAGGGGTCTAAGCTGAGCCACGAAGCTCTCTAAATCCCTAAACTCTTTTACTGCCAACACTGTCGTTTTGCCCTCTTATTTCGCCCTTTTGTCGAGCTGCTATTTTTCCCCTCGAAAAAGTTGCTTTGTTTGATGAAATTTTCGTAACTTAGCGCCGTTATTTTTTACTTTAGTAAAATGGCTTGCGAAACATACCATATTCCGGTGATGCTCAACGAGTGCATCGACAACCTAAATATCAAGCCAGATGGCGTCTATGTTGACCTTACCATGGGTGGTGGCGGTCATACGCGTGCCATCCTCGAGCAGCTGGGTCCCAAGGGACATCTGTACTCCTTTGATCAAGACCCCGATGCGGCGGCTAATGCACCTAAGGATGAGCGTCACACCTTTGTGGCTTCGAACTTCCGCTTCTTGCGTGGTGCGCTGCGCCTTCGTGGCGTGGAGGGTGTCGATGGCATCCTCGCCGACTTAGGTGTCTCGTCACACCACTTCGATGCCAAGCATCGTGGCTTCTCGTTTAGGGGTGATGCTCCGCTCGATATGCGCATGAATACGCGTGGTGGTCGCACAGCAGCAGATATTGTCAATGGCTACGATAAGGATGCCTTGGCGCGTATCTTCGCGGAGTATGGCGAGTTGGAGACAACGTGGAAGATTGCCAACTGCATTGAGCGCGCTCGTAGCGTAGCGCCCATAACAACCACCGCAGAGCTTGTCGAGGCGGTGAAGGCTTGCACCCCACCTAAGGATGAGGCTAAGTTCCTCACCAAGCTCTTCCAGGCATTGCGTCTCGAGCTTAATGGCGAGATGGAGGCACTCAAGATGGCACTCGAGCAGAGCCTCAAGGTGCTCAACCCCGAGGGTCGCTTGGTGGTCATGTCCTACCACTCGTTGGAGGATCGCATAGTCAAGAACTTCATGCGTAGCGGCAACACCGAGGGTCGTGTGGAGAAGGACTTCTTCGGGCGTAGTACCACGCCGCTGAAGGTGATTACACGCAAGGCGGTTGTCCCCACGGATGAGGAGATTAACATAAACCCTCGCTCGCGCAGTGCCAAGTTGCGTGTTGCTGAGAAGATTTAAAATAGTTCGAAGAGATGTCAGATACAACACAAAATAGCAAGGAGGGTAGCCGCAGCAAAGCTGTCAGCGATGATGAGTTGCGTAGGCGTCGTATCAGCCGAGAGATAGTGCGCGTCGAATCCGAGGAGGTCAATGATGAGGAGGATGAGGACGAAGAGGAGGATGTAGACGAGGAGGAGGATACTCAGGAGCAGGATGGTGACGATGCGGAGGATGACGATGCGGTAGAGGATGGTGAAGAGAAGAAGCCACGCGCCTCAAAGTCGTTGTGGGAGCAGCTTATCTCGGGCGGCTTCATCGCCAGTGATGGAGCTGTGCAGTACTATCGCTATCTGATAGCGATTGCCGTGATGTGCTTCGTGAGTATATTCCTCACCTTCATGTCGTTGAATGCAAATGCGGAGTATCGTCGCAAGGAGAAGCTTCGCGATGAGCTTCGCGAGCGCTCCATATCGCTTCGTGAGCAGCGTCTGCGCATATCGCAGCGCGAGGAGGTTAAGCGTATGATTAGTGAGGAGGACAATCTGATAATGGTCGACCAGGATAATAGCATAAGAATGTAGGGATATGGCTAAGAGCTCTAATAGCAGCAAGGATACAGCAAAGTCATCGAGTGGTGCAAAGCGTGAGATTCTCATCCGTGTGAGGGTGCTCTATGCCTTGTTCATATTCGTGGGCTTTGGTGTGATAGCACGTCTTGTGTGGGTGCAGATGTTTAGCGACTCTGTGGCACATAATGCCGAGGTCCTCAAGGATGATATTGTGCGCGAGGTGGTTATCTCTGCACACCGAGGCGCCATCCTCACGCGTGATGGCGAGCCTTTGGCAATGTCGAGCCTACGCTATGAGCCACTCTTCGACTTCCAGTCCGATGGCTTTAGGGATGCAACGAAGGAGGACTTTGTTAGCAATGTCGACTCGCTATCCAATATGTTGGCACGCCACTTCTCGATGGAGGATGCAGAGTTGGAGGGCTACGAATATCTGAGTGCTGCCGACTACAAGGAGATCTTCCTCGATGAGTATGGTAAGGCGGATGGTAAGTCTCGAGCAAAAAGGGTGTTCCCACGCTCGGTGACCCTCGATGAGTGGAAGATGATGACCGCGGACTTCCCAATCCTCAATCACAATATGGGTGTTGTCTACTCGGTAAACCCTGTTGAGAAGCGCATACGCCCTATGGGTGAGATGGCGTATCAGCTTATTGGTCGCCATACGGCGTATGTTGTGGATAGCATTGAGAAGAATGGCTCGGGCATTGAGCGTAAGTATAACGACTATCTCGCGGGTAAGGATGGTCGTGCCAAGGAGCAGTATATAGCCCACGGCTTTTGGAGTCGTCTGAACGACCCCTACAACATGGCGCCAGTGGATGGCTGCGATGTGGTGATAACAATTGACGGAGGTCTGCAGAATGCAGCAACAGAGATCTTGCGTAGGGAGTTAGAGGCGATGGAGGCGTCGTTCGGTGTGGCTATGGTTATGGAGGTGGAGACCGGCGACCTCTTGTGTATGGTAAACCTCAGCTCGGGCGAGGAACGCGGTACTAACTATACGGAGACCGGCTATAATCATGCGTTGAAGACGAGCCAGTGTCCAGGATCTACCTTTAAGTTGGCGGCGGCAATGGTGTTGGCTGAGAAGTGCGGCTTTACGACAAATACTACGGTGGAGATCCCAAGTCGCAACACCACTGTTGGTACTCGCCTAATCAAGGATTCGCATACTATCACCTATGAGAATGGTAATCAGATAAAGAATGTCTCGTTGAAGGATGGCTTTGCCCACTCGTCTAATATCTACTTTGCAAAGGCCGTCTATGAGAACTTTAAGGATGACCCTAAGCAGTATTGGGAGTATCTCAACGAGTTGGGCTTTAACTCTACGGTGGGTCTTGATGAGTATGATGAGAAGCCAGCCTCTATCCCCGAACCAATGAGTCCAACGTGGAAGGCGAACCACGGTAGCATAGGTAAGTCGTTACCATACTTAGGTTATGGCTATATCGTTGAGCTGCCACCTATACATACACTCACCTTCTTCAATGGTGTGGCTAATGGCGGTCGTATGGTCGCTCCTCGCCTTGTGGATCGTGTGGAGAAGGATGGCGAGGTGGTTATGGTGGAGCCTACGGAGGTTCTCATCGATAAGATGTGCTCGGACAAGACGCTCGATATTCTCCATGAGTGCTTGGCGGCAGCTGCCGACCCTAAGCGTACCAAGAGGTGCTTCGAGCATCTGCCCTTCAAGATTGGTTGTAAGACGGGCACCTCCGAGATACAGGGCTCGTTCAATAGCGCGGCTACCAAGGATAATAGAATTTTCGACCGCGGTCTAAAGGTTGAGGATGGCTATAACCTCGGCTCGGTGGTCTGCATGATGCCACTCGAGAAGCCTAAGTACACGGTTATGGTGGCGGTGCTTAGACAGAAGGGACCATGGCACGAGCGCATAGAGTCGCATAACGGATTATACGTAAGACCCCCAGAGAATATGCCTCCACGCTTTGGTATCGACGTGGCAGGTCCTGCGGCAAGCCAGATTATGCTCTACCTCTACAATAACGACATAGAGTTACACCCCGAGGTTGAGGAGGCACCATCGCCCTATCCGCCAATGAATATCAAGGGTGGACACAGCAGCTCGGTGCAGATGGTGAGCGGTGAGTTGGCGCCTTTTGTGCGAGACGATAATCGTGGTGCCGCGTGGAGCACGACGTATATAGATGTGGGCGGCAATGTCACAATCAGCGGTATGCGCGTGGAGAGTGGGGTAGTCCCCGACGTGCGTAATATGGGACTTTGCGATGCACTATATCTGCTTGAGGATATGGGTATGGCGGTGACGCATGAGGGTGTTGGCGCCGTCTTAGAGCAGAGCATAGAGCCTGGAACTACAATTGAGGAGTGTGGCGGTGTGATACACCTCACGCTCGGTATAAAAAAGGATTCTCAAGAGTAAATGATGAAGAGATTATCTGATTTGCTCGTCGATGTGCGAGCACAACAAATAGTGGGCAACGTAGATGTTGAGGTCGCTCACTTGGAGTATGACTCAAGACGCATAGAGGCGGGTCACTGCTTCTTCGCCGTTGTGGGTACTGCCAGCGATGGACATAGCTACATAGCCTCTGCCGTAGAGCGTGGAGCTACGGCTGTCGTGTGCCAGCGCCTTCCAGAGGTTGTGGCGGAGGGTGTCGCATATGTCGTTGTTGAGGATAGCAATGTGGCGATGGCAGCCATGGCGGCAGCCTTCTATGACCACCCCTCACACGAGATGCACCTCGTGGGCGTCACAGGTACCAACGGTAAGACTACCACCGCAACACTGCTCTACGATATGTTCACGGCGCTGGGCTACCGCGTAGGTCTTATCTCAACGGTGGTATATCGCATCGGTGAGGCTACAATACCTTCGACGCACACCACGCCCGACTCAATACGTCTTAACCAGATGATGCGTCGTATGGTGGATGAGGGTTGCGACTACTGCTTTATGGAGGTGTCGTCACACGCCGCTGCGCAGCACCGTATTGACTACCTGCACTTCGAGGGCGCGCTATTTAGCAACCTCACGCACGACCACCTCGACTACCACGGCACCTACAAGGAGTATATCCGTGCCAAGAAGTCGTTCTTCGATGCTCTCGACAAGGAGGCGTGGGCTGTGGTGAACATAGACGATAGAAACGGCGAGGTCATGGTGCAGAATACACGCGCCAAGGTGCATCGTCTGTCGCTACGCTCGATGGCAGACTTCCGCTGCAAGATTATCGAGATGTTGCCTAATGGTATGCTTTTGCACTTGGATGGTCGTGAGCTATGGGTGAAGTTTACGGGTAGGTTTAATGCCTATAACCTCACTACGGTATATGCTGCGGCGTTGCTACTCGGCGTTGATCGTGAGCAGGTGCTGACCACGCTCTCTATGCTCACCCCTGTGAGTGGTCGTTTCGAGACTATCATCGCTAAGGATGGCACCATGGCAGTTGTCGACTATGCACATACGCCCGATGCCTTGGATAATGTCATGCAGACCATCAATGAGGTGCGCCGCGCTGGGCAGCAGCTCATCGTGGTGTGTGGCTGTGGAGGTGACCGCGATAAGACCAAGCGCCCCGAGATGGCTGCCATAGCCGTTAAGGGTGCTACAACCGTCATCCTCACCTCGGATAACCCACGTACGGAGTCCCCCGAGGCGATCCTCGACGATATGGTTGCGGGTGTGGGCGATGCACATAACTATCTGCGTATAACAGATCGTGCCGAGGCGATACGCACCGCGGCGATGCTTGCCAAGGCGGGCGATATAATCCTTATCGCTGGCAAGGGACACGAGGACTATCAGATTATAGGCACCGAGAAGCACCACTTCGACGATCGCGAGCAGGTGCGCTCAGCCTTTGAACATACACATAATAAGTAGAGACTAACACAAACGACACATAGACAAGATGCTACACTGGTTATTTCAATATCTCGATAAAAATACCGACCTTCCAGGTATGCGCGTGGGTGACTACATTTCGTTCCGCGCCGCAGCCGCCATCATCCTATCACTGCTTATCGCCATCATGGTTGGTAAGCGTATTATTCGCTACCTGAAGCGTAAGCAGATAGGTGAGGATATTCGTGATCTCGGTCTTGAGGGTCAGTTGCAGAAGAAGGGTACACCGACTATGGGTGGTATCATCATACTGCTTGCTGTGATAGTCCCCATACTCCTCTTTGGCGACTTGGCGAATATCTATATTCAGCTACTCCTAATATCGACCATCTGGCTCGGCTTTATCGGTGGCTTGGATGACTATATCAAGGTCTTCCGCCATAAGAAGGAGGGTCTTAAGGGTCGCTTTAAGGTCGTAGGACAGGTGGGCTTAGGCATTATCGTCGGTACAACGATGTGGCAGTCGGAGCATATCGTGGTGCGCGAGAAGAGCTACGAGACATACACCTATACCATCACCGACACAAATACTGGTGAGGTGGTTGACCAATCTTCGGAGCGTCGTGTGGTGAGCACAACCCCCGAGAAGAGTACCGAGACCTCTATCCCATTCTTCAAGGATACGATGCTCGACTATAGCGATATCACGGGTGGTAATCAGACTATGGGTTGGCTGCTCTATATCGTGGTGGCAATCTTCGTTATCACCGCCGTATCGAATGGCGCGAACCTAACCGATGGTATCGATGGTCTGCTCACCTCGGTATCAGTGCCTATAGTGTTGGTGCTCGGTATCTTGGCATACCTATCGGGACATATCGTCTACTCCGACTACCTAAATATCATGTATATACCGGGTAGTGGTGAGATGGTGGTCTTTGCCGCCGCCTTTGCTGGTGCGCTTATCGGCTTCTTGTGGTATAACTCCTTCCCTGCGCAGATCTTTATGGGCGACACAGGCTCGCTCACCATTGGTGGTATCATCGCCGTCTTTGCGCTCTGCATACGCAAGGAGTTGCTGCTCCCACTATTGTGTGGTATCTTCCTTGTTGAGGCTCTGTCGGTGATCATCCAGACCACCTATTTCAAATACACAAAGCGTAAGTATGGTGAGGGACGACGCGTATTCTTGATGTCGCCAATCCACCACCACTACCAGAAGAAGGGACTCTTCGAGACGAAGATTATGATGCGCTTCTTTATCATATCGTTGCTTCTCTCGGCTCTCACGCTTGTGACATTGAAGATTCAGTAGTATATATATTAAAATCTAAATAGAGAATGGATTACGTTGTACTTATAGCGTCGTTTGCCTTTATCATTGTTGGTGCGATGCTTCTTACCGATGGCTCGGTGGCTGTGGCGCGTCGCTTTCATATGCCCGAGTTTATCGTGGGTCTTACGATTGTGGCTGTGGGCACCTCTATGCCCGAGCTTACCGTGAGTCTTGTCTCTGCACTTGGTGGCAAGGCGGATATGGCGATAGGAAATGTCGTAGGCTCGAACATTTGCAATGTCTTTTTAATACTTGGTATATGTGCCCTGTTTGCGCCATTGGTATTCACACGCACCAACGTGCGTCGCGACATCCCGATGTGTATCGTGGCAACACTTATGCTTGTGGCAGTGACACTCCTTAATGGTGATATCACTCGTCTGGAGGGTATCATCCTTTTGGTATGCTACATCGCTATGATCTGGTATACCATACGCGCCGATAGGAAGAGTGCTCCAAAGGAGGAGGATAGTGCACCGTTGATGCCTGCGTGGCGTATTCCTGTGTGGATTCTTCTGGGTCTTGCGGGCTTGATTTTTGGTGGCGATATGTTCGTGGATAGTGCTTCGAACATCGCTCGTCAGTGGGGCGTGTCGGAGGCTACTATCGCTATCACGCTTGTTGCTGTGGGTACCTCACTACCTGAGCTTGCATCGAGCATCACGATGGTGCTCAAGGGACGTACGGAGTTGGCGCTGGGCAATGTCCTTGGCTCGAATATCGCCAACATCTTGCTCATCCTCGGTCTCTGCTCTTCGGCAACACCTCTAACAATGGGTGGTGTGACGATGACCGATGTATATGTGGCATTGGTGGCTACGCTCTTTATAATGCTTTCGGCCTATGTCATTGGTCGTGATAAGCTAACACGCGTGGAGGGTCTGATATTCTTGGCTTGCTACGTAGGTTATGTATATACATTGTTGTAATGGATAATTAATAAATTTTTAGATATGTTGGCTATAGGTATTTTAATGATGATTCTTATTGGTGTTGCTGGCTATGCTGTCCAGGAGCGCCTTAAGAGTGTTTTTGAGAAGTATTCAAAGGTGCTATCTCCAGGCGGTATGACCGGAGCAGAGATTGCGGAGAAGATGCTCCACGATCATGGCATCTACAATGTTAAGGTTACGCATGTGCGTGGTCAGCTCACCGACCACTTCAACCCTGTGACCATGACTGTAAATCTTAGTGATAGCGTCTACTCATCGCGCTCGGTGGCTGCTGCGGCTGTTGCTTGCCACGAGTGTGGTCACGCCGTGCAGCACGCTGTTGGCTATGGTCCTATCAAGATGCGCTCACGCATGGTGCCAGTGGTTAGCATCGCCTCGCAGATGTCTACATGGGTGGTTATGATTGGTCTCTTCCTTATGATCGCCACTCAGGATCCAACCATCGCATGGATAGGTGTTGGTATGGTTGCGCTATCGGCGATCTTCTCGCTCGTGACACTCCCTGTTGAGTACAACGCTTCAGATCGTGCCTTGGCATGGTTGCAGAGTAGCGGTACGCTACAAGGTAGCGAGGTTGAGGGTGCTCGCGAGTCGTTGCGCTGGGCAGCACGCACCTATGTTGTTGCGGCGATAAGTGCCATTGCAACACTTCTCTACTATGTCCTTATGATACTCTCTGCAAGAAGAGACTAACCGCCGTTAAATAGATGAAGAAGCGAGATTATAGCTTACGTATATGGTTGCTTTTGGCAGCTGTTGCTGCCACCATCACCGCTGCCAAGGGATTTGGCTTAGTGAGTGTTGGTAGTATGTTCGACAGCGCCTACGAGGAGCGCTTCAATGCCTGGTATAGCGATGCTGATGCCGATGTTGAGGTTGCGGCAGAGGAGGCTATTGTGGAGTACACGCCCGACTTTACTAACCTTGAGGGTCAGATTGCCGAGACGGAGGCGTTGGTCGATGAGCAGGATGAGCAGCCTATCCATGAGTGGGTGGTGACGAAGTGCCCTAAGCCTAAGGCTAAGCGCATAGATGAGAAGCGCCTATCTGTGGATAGTAGCCGAGAGATTGTTCCTATAGAGGTCTTCGACGGCGACACAACGTCACACAATTTCAGTAGATTCTTAGATAAGCTTATCTGGGGACAGGAGGTGCGTATCGCCTTTATGGGTGACTCGTTTATCGAGGGCGACATCCTTACCTCGGACCTCCGCGAGGCGTTGCAGACAACGTTTGGCGGTCGTGGCGTCGGTTTTGTGCAGTGCGACATTCCATTTGCGACCTCGCGCAAGACCATCAAGCGTACGGTGTCGGGATGGGATGCATATAGTGTGCTAAAGCCCAAGAAGAACCCTGCATCCATTAACGACGCATTCTTCGTGTCGGGATATACCGCTCGTGGCGGTCAGGGTGCTAAGGCGAGCTGGAAGACAACAACCGCCTTCGAGCACCTCGACTCATGCTCGCGTGCACGAATCTTGCTCACAACGCCCGATAGCGTGGCTACCGTGCGTGTGATGATAAATAGGGATACCACACTCAAGCGAGATTTTGACATCGTGAATGTTGGTCTACCGCAGGAGATTCGTTTTGAGGGTAGTGTTGAGAGTGTCGATTTAGAGGTGCTTACAGGACGTGTCGACTGCTACGGTGCGTCGATTGAGGGTTGCGGCGGCGTCATCGTCGACAACCTATCGATGCGTGCTAATAGCGGTCACGCTATCTTCGGAACAAATGCTGGTGTCAACAAGCAGATCGATACCTATGTGGGCTATGACCTCGTGGTTTTGCAGTATGGACTAAACGTCATGGAGGCAGGCAGATCCAACTACTCGGCATATCGAAATAAGCTCAAGGACATGATCACCTATGCCAAGAGCTGTTTCCCAGATGCAGCAATCCTTGTGCTCGGTGTCAGCGACCGCTGGGTGAAGGATGCCGAGAGCGGAGTATATGGACCTATGAGCTCTGTGGGCTCGATGAAGTCGTATCAGCGTGAGGCAGCAGAGCAGTCGGCAGTATCGTTCTGGTCTACGTCAGATGCCATGACCCTCTATGGCGGTATGCCTGGCTTCGTCTCTAATGGATGGGCAGCTAAGGACTATACGCACATTAACTTCGCAGGTGGTAAGCGTGTTGGCGAGGAGCTACATCGCTCGATTGTCAAGAGCGCCTACGACCGCTTGAAGAGTGGTAACTCGCAGGCCCCAACAGCTACGGCAAAGCCTCGTGTGCAGCCTATTAAGGTGGAGACAAAGCCTGCTGAGATAAATAACGGTGTCACCTTCGTAGCACCTGCCGAAACAACGCCTGCAGTCACCGAGACTCAGGACGCTGCCACCATTAACGAGGGCGGTAGCACCGAGCAGGGCGCCTCAGATATTATCGTAGAGCAGCAGACGGAGAACCTGATTGTCAGCGATAGCGTGGCAATGCAGTCGCCTGTTGTGGAGTTGCAGGAGGAGACCATGGTTGAGCGCGAGCTGCCAGCAGAGGTTGAAGGCGATATTGAGGCTGAGGCGGTGGTAGAAACGGAGGCTCAGGGGGAGGTTGTTGTGGAGGATGTCCCTCAGGAGGTGCCAGTGTCGGAGAGTGAGGATGATAGTGCTGTTGCGGAGGATGACGAGTTCTTTAGGGAGGTTCTATAAATTAGGTCGTGATGATTCAAAAGCAGCCGAAATAGAGTATCCTAATTCAACGAAAACCTTTTTACTAACTTATAGAACATCCCTGTATAACGTTATAATAGAGCCCAATTATGCAGCTACTAACCAACGATAACTCAATACTCGACACCCTGATCTCCATCTTTGGCTACAACAAGGATGCCTCGTTGTCATACATTAGCGACTACTTTATGTTTGCGCTAATGATCTTTGGCGTGGGCTACCTTGCTGTTCGTCGTAGAGTGACGTTGCGCACGATATACGTTGTCCTCTTCTCGCTCTTCATCTACTATAAGATGGCGGGTCTCTACCTGTTGTTGCTACTGGGTGTGGCCTCGAGCGACTTCCTTATAGCGCACAGCGTGGCTACGCGCCGTGCAAATGGTCGTGGCACGCGCGGTTGGGTGGCGCTGAGCGCAATAATAAACATATCCATTCTTGTCTATTTCACCGCCAGCAACTTTATAGCGACCACCATTAACGACCTCTATGGTAGCGGAACTCTCGACTGGACACATGTGGCTAAGATTACGGGCGTGTCGTTCTTCGTATTCCAGTCGTTGGCCTATGTCATAGATGTATCGCGCGGAACGATTAAGCCACTCGATAGCTTCGAGAGCTACCTCTTTTTATTGTCGTTCTTCCCTAAGTTAGTCTGCGGTCCACTGGTTAAGGCTAAGGATTTCATTCCCCAGATTGAGAACCCCACACCCGTCGTCAC
This sequence comes from Alistipes sp., assembly GCA_045652985.1. Lineage (GTDB taxonomy): Bacteria > Bacteroidota > Bacteroidia > Bacteroidales > Rikenellaceae > Alistipes. The sequence goes on from JAZOLM010000064.1 coordinate 68,590, forward strand.
ACGCGAGGATGCAGGGCGTGCTACAATGCTCATTGCAACGGGTCTCTTTAAGTTCGTCCTTATCTCGCAGGTCATACGCACATTATTCGTAGGTCCCGCCTTTGCTGGCGATTTGGGCGATGGTGGCTTGGTCGCTCTATTGGCGATATATGGCTTCACCATGCAGCTATACTGCGACTTCTCGGGCTTCTCGGAGTTCGCCCAGGGTCTTGCACTCATGATGGGCTTCCGCCTGCCCGACAACTTCAATGCCCCATATAAGTCGGCAACAATCACGGAGTTTTGGCGCAGATGGCACATTACGCTATCTACATGGTTGAAGGATTACCTATACATATCGTTGGGTGGTAATCGCAAGGGTAAGTTCCGTACCTATCTGAACCTCTTCCTCACGATGTTCCTCGGTGGTCTGTGGCATGGCGTGAGCCTACCATTTATCGCTTGGGGTGCACTGCATGGCATCGCCTTGGCTCTTCACAAGGTGTGGCTAAGCATTGTGCCAGGTGCTAAGAGCGTGGGCTCGGAGATGCGCCCCGTGTGGCGAGTGCTTGCGACAATCTTCACGCTCCATGTCGTAGCCTTCGGCTGGTTGTTGTTCAACTCTAAGGATATGGAGACCGTAGGGTGGATGCTCCACAACATAGTAAACAACTTCTCGTTTGCCGAGCTTGGCGCCCTCGATGAGCTCTCGATAATTGCCCTTGGGGTGATCGTTGTTGGATATATACTTCACTATCTGCCTCGCACGCTCAATGATAAGCTATGCGTGGGTATTACACGCTCGGGATTTGTTGGTCAGTGGATTGTCATCGCAGCAACGATATTTGCGGTTGCGGAGTGCAACCTCATGTTAAAGGACTATAACGAGGCGAAAAAGGAGGCTCAGGCGAATAGCTCCGTAGAGGCGCAACCAGCGGAGGATGATGGTGGCAAGCCTGCCTATGGTGCATTCTAAAAAGGTTATATAGATGGGTAATACAACGTGGGACATAGCCCTCTTTGAGGCACTGAATTTTGATGGTGGTGCGGTGCTCGATTGGCTGATGAGCGCCATATCGGGTGTGGTCATGTGGCTACCGCTGTACGCACTTATTATATATATGGTATGGCGTCGCTATACGTGGTATGGCGTTGCCGTCTTCATCATGTCGGTGGCTGTGGCGATGGGCATGGCGGATATTATCGCTGGCATCTTCAAGCACTCAGGACTACTCAAGGACCTATGGCCCGATTTCCCTGTGCGTCTGCGACCCATGTTCAATGACTTGGTGAGCGACGTTCATGTGGTATCCTATAAACATGGTCTCTATGGTACCGTCTCGGCGCATGCTGCAACGGTAGTCTCGCTGACGCTTATCAGCTCTTGCATCATCGCGCGCCGTTGGTTTACGACGATGATGATTGTGGTTGCTGTGTTGGTCTGCTACTCCCGAATATACTTGGCGTGCCACTTCCCACAAGATATTCTTATTGGCACACTGCTTGGTCTATTGTCGGGAGGCGCAGGAGTCCTCCTCTTCAGATGGACACGACGAAGATTTCTCGATGATAGAACATCGTCCTAATAGTAAAAAGTGCGCTACAGATAGCTGTGGCGCATCTTTTTATTTTTTGTGAATAAAGTGTCGAAAATTAATATCGCTAAGAGCCTATTTTACCATTAAAAATCACGAATTTTGTATGCCTGAATTATGCCCTGGTTGCCATCGTGTGGGGAGTTTGAGGGGGCTGAATTGCTTGAAAATAAAATATAAATAAGGATACAAATATGACTCAGAAACCTAACAATCAACAGCTTAGCGCGGTGAAGTACGAAGATGCTGTGGCGGCATCGAAGGTCTACTTCGCTGGTGACGACCTCGCCGCACAAGTGTGGGTGAGCAAGTATGCACTCAAGGACTCGTTCGGCAACGTCTATGAGAGCAGCCCCGTGGATATGCACAATCGCATAGCCGACGAGTTGGCGCGCATAGAGAGCAACTACGAAAATCCACTCTCTAAGGAGCAGATCTTCGAGCTTCTCGACCACTTCCGCTATGTTATCCCACAGGGTGGTCCAATGACAGGTATTGGTAACAACCTTCAGGTGGCATCACTCTCAAACTGCTTTGTTATCGGTCATAAGAACCCTGCCGACTCTTACGGTGGTATCTTCCGTATGGATGAGGAGCAGGTGCAGTTGATGAAGCGTCGTGGTGGCGTAGGTCATGACCTCTCGCACATCCGTCCTACTGGTAGCCCTGTGCTCAACTCGGCATTGACATCTACCGGTATCGTGCCATTCATGGAGCGTTACTCTAACTCTACACGTGAGGTTGCACAGGATGGTCGTCGTGGCGCATTGATGCTCTCGTTGCTCATTAAGCACCCCGATGCTGAGCGTTTCATCGATGCTAAGGTCGACACAGGTAAGGTTACTGGTGCCAATGTATCTATCAAGATTGACGATGAGTTTATGCGTGCCGCTATGGCTGGCAATAACTACCGTCAGCAGTTCCCTACAGGCGCTGCGGAGCCTATCTTCGTGCAGGATATCGACGCTAAGAAGCTTTGGGATAAGATTATCCACAACGCTTGGAAGTCGGCTGAGCCTGGCGTATTGTTCTGGGATACTATCCTCCGCGAGAGTGTGCCCGACTGCTATGCCGACGAGGGCTTCCGTACAGTATCTACAAACCCATGTGGCGAGATTCCATTGTGCCCATACGATAGCTGCCGCTTGTTGGCGCTCAACCTCTTGAGCTATGTGGAGAAGCCATTTACCAAGGAGGCGTCGTTCAACTTCGACCTCTTCAAGAAGCATGTGGCAATGGCTATGCACCTCATGGACGATATCATCGACTTGGAGCTTGAGAAGGTTGACCTCATCATCAACAAGATTGCATCGGATCCTGAGGATGACGATGTGCGTCGTGTGGAGCTTGAGCTATGGAAGAAGATTAAGGATATGGCACTCAAGGGTCGCCGTACGGGTCTTGGCATCACCGCTGAGGGCGATATGCTTGCAGCGCTCGGTATGCGCTATGGCTCGGAGGAGGCTATCGACTTCGCAGTGAGCGTACATAAGACACTCGCCGTGGAGGCTTACCGTGCATCGGTAATGATGGCTAAGGAGCGTGGTGCTTTCGGTGTCTTCAACTTCGAGAAGGAGCAGGGCAATCCAATGATCGCTCGTATCTTGGAGGCAGCACCTGAGCTTCGTGAGCTTATGAAGGAGTATGGTCGTCGTAACATCGCCATGCTTACCATCGCACCTACAGGTACCACATCGCTCATGTCGCAGACAACATCTGGTATCGAGCCAGTCTTCCGCCCAGTATATAAGCGTCGTCGTAAGATCAACCCATCGGATAAGGATCAGGTGGCATCATATGTTGACGAGACAGGCGAGAAGTTCGTGGAGTACTACGTATACCACCACCAGTTTGTTAAGTGGATGGAGATCAATGGCTACGACACCGCTAACCTACAGAACATTTCGGAGCAGGAGCTCGACAAGATGCTCAAGGCTTCACCATACTATAAGGCTACGGCAAACGATATCGACTGGGTGGCTAAGGTAAAGATGCAGGGCGCTATCCAGAAGTGGGTTGACCACTCGATTTCGGTTACTGTGAACCTCCCTAATGAGGTTACTGAGGAGCTTGTTGCCGACGTATACCGCACAGCATGGGAGTCAGGCTGTAAGGGTATCACCGTATATCGTGACGGTTGTCGCGACGGCGTGCTTCTCGATGTTAAGTCGAAGGACAATAAGGCGAAGAACAAGTGCTCAAGCGAGCAGTCTATACGTCGCCCAGAGTCTATCCCTGCCGACATCGTACGTTTCAAGAACGGCTCGGAGGATTGGATCGCCTTCGTAGGTAAGCAGGATGACCGTCCATACGAGATCTTCACAGGTAAGATCGAGGAGGATGCTATGTACATCCCTAAGACCATCAAGTCGGGTCACATCCTCAAGGTTACCGAGGCTGATGGCACCAAGCGCTACGACTTCCAGTATAAGGATCGCTACGGCTACATCAACACCATCGGTGGTATCTCACGCTTGTTCGATGAGGAGTTCTGGAACTATGCAAAGCTTATCTCGGGCGTATTGCGCTACGGCATGCCTATCGACAAGGTTGTTCAGCTTGTTGACGGCTTGCACCTCGACTCGGAGACTATCAACACCTGGAAGAATGGTGTTGAGCGCGCCCTCAAGCAGTACATCAAGGATGGTACTCGCGGTAAGGGTCGTTGCCCACAGTGCGGTCAGGAGCAGATGGCGTACCAGAACGGCTGCCTCACATGTATGTCTTGTGGCTACTCTAAGTGCGGTTAGTAGTTCTAACAGACGATAATGGGGAGCCTCTCAAAAGCCTTTGAGGGGCTCTCTGTAATATAATGGAGGTTCTATAAATTAGGTCGCGAAATTCAAAAGCAGCCGAAATAGAATATCCTAATACAACGAAAACTTTTTTACTAATTTATAGAACATCCCTAAGGTGATGATTCTCGACGTCGCGCGATATAAATTCTTAGAGGCGGTAGCCACCCTCTTTATACTCGCTCTTGTAGTGGTATTCTCGGGCGTCTTGCTCCCTGGCGGCTCCATGCTTGAGTACAGCGGTGGAGGAGCCCCCTTAGGTGTGCTCGTTAGTGAGCTTCAACACTCGCATAGGGTAATAGCCTCGTTGCTCGCGTTTATACTCACCATACACCTTAGCTTTGGCATTACGCGTGCCACCATACGCTCGCACCTCTTTGTTGCCAATAGCTTTGCCACGATGTCTATAATCCCCCTTGTATTGCTCCTATTTGCAACAAGTGGGGCTACACTCCTAAACATATGCGTGGTATGGTTAGCGGTGGAGGCAATACGTAGAATATTCTTCGCCTTTAGCTCCGACAGACGACACCAGGCGGTATTCACCGCGATGCTGGCGCTCGGAGTGATGCCGCTAATGGATAGCTCGCTATTTATTGTTGTGTGTGCGCTGCCACTACTCCTCATATCCCTGCGTAGTTCGCTCGGCGATGTGGTCATAGCCACTGCTGGCATGGTGCTGCCCATCTTCACCTACGCCTATATTGTATGGTGTGGCGGTGGTGAGTTCGTGCCTACCGTAGAGATGTTCTACGAGCGTATGGTTGCCGTGGCACCCCTCAATGTTGTCGAGTCCATATCCATGCCCCAGATAATTGCTGGCGGCGTATTCACCCTTCTTTGCATACTCTCCGTGGTACTATATCTGCGCAACAGTATGTCGATGCTCCTTGCCACACGCCATGCATGGCGATTTATAATCTCATCGACCATCCTCCTCGTGGCAGCCTTTGTGCTGCTACCCTCAGCCTCGCTATCGATGCTGCTGCTTGTAGCAGTGTTGGTGGGCATAACAACCCCAATGCTCCTCTTGCGCCTCAGCACACCCATAGCGATGCTCCTATACCTCCTTCTTCTTGGCTGCGCAGTAATGCTTCTCATTGCATAAAAATGCGCATATATCAATGAAAATGCTGCAATATTGCATATTCTTGAAATAATTCTGCCTAAATATTTGTTTTTTCTTAAATAATGTTTTACCTTTGCTTGTACAAACAATGGGGACGGTGGGTATATATCTCAAATATAATTCTCATGGACACACTAATTAGCCCATCGTCTTGTCAATAATTCTCATTAACCTAACTATTGGGGAGGCAATCTGTGAAGACGCCTCCCTTTCTTGTTAGAAGGGGTCATTCTCGGCCTCTCAATCATTAGCCAGCATGGGAAATACGTTTTTTAGATGCCCCATCCTGGTTAATTTCATGTCGAAGCCAAGCCTGACACCTTTCACCCTATTTTGTCCTCAGCCATCTCCACAGCTCCTGCCATGAGGCGCGCTTGCCGTGTGTGAAGATGCCTATGCGATATATCTTCGCCGCAACCCAGGTAGTAATAATAAAGGTGGCATATAGCAGCACAAGAGATACGATAATCTGCCATACAGGTATGCCGAATGGTATGCGGGCAATCATCACCACAGGCGAGGTGAATGGTATCATCGAGAACCACACAGCCAAAGATGAGTTGGGGTCGTTGAATATCGACATCATCACGATGATAGCCAGGATTATTGGCATCATGATGATGGTGTTAAACTGCTGACCATCCTGCACCGAGTCTACGGCGGAGCCCGCAGCGGCATATAGTGATGCGTATAGCAGGAAGCCACCGAGGAGGTAGAGCACTAAGTATATTAGCAGTGTTGCGATATAGCCCGTGTCGCCCAGCGCGCCTATCAGCGACTGGAGCATAATGTCGGTTGAGGATGCCACATCTGCTGAGAAGAGCTCAGGGATAAGGAACTTAGATGCCGTGATGATGAGCACTGCCCAGATGGCTATCTGTGTGAGTGCCACAGAGGCGATGCCTAAGATCTTGCCCACCATAAGCTGGAAGGGTGAGCAGCTGGTGACCATAACATCGATCACGCGGCTCGTCTTCTCCTCGACCACCGATGTCAGCACCATCTGACCATAGAGCACGATGACCACATATAGGAGCATGCCGAGGATGAGACCTAAGGCGTAGCTTATGCCCGACGAGGTGCTCTCCATGGATGCCTCGTCGCCCGTGCCATCATTCTCGAAGGTGCGCATATCTATGTCGGTAGCCACGCTCGCAAGCTTCATATCGAGGTCCTCAATGCCATGCTCCTCTTTGAGCTTGTTGCGCTCGACGATGCTCTTTATCTGCATCGTGATGTTCTGCTCTATGGTGGGCGTTGACGAGCTGTTGGTAATCAGCTGAACGCCTCCCGAAGACTCTATATCCTCGTCGATATAGAGTATGGCGAAGATGCCGCTATCCTTATCAAAGGTGCTGCACGCCTCCTGCTTCGACATATGGCTATGGTCGATAAAGGTCATGTCGGGTGTCGATACAAGGTTGGGCGCAACGGTGCCACTCTTATCGACGACGACTACCTGATGACACTCGCCCTCGCTATAGACGCTCATCAGCGCAGGTGCAATCATAAGACCTATCATGAATATAGGCATTATGAGCGTGGTGATGATAAATGACTTCTTGCGTGCGCGCTCGAAGAACTCACGCTGTATGATTAGTCCTATCTTATTCATAGCCTTTGTCGTTATAGTGTGCCATTCACGGCACGAATGAATATATCGTTCATCGAGGGTATCATCTCGCTCATGGCGCGCATATCGCACCTCTCGTTGAGTGCTGCGATGACACACCTAATATCTTCGTTGTTGGGGATATGTATCTTCGTTGCGCGGTAGCCTCCCGCCACACCGCGACTATCGCCCATGATGATTGCGAGGCTGCCCACAGCCGTGGCAAACGCCTCATCCTCGGCGCGGTGTATAACCTCGAAGGTGTTGCCTCCCGCAGCACGACGTATCTCCTCCACCGAGCCCGATAGTATGTTGCGCGAGCGGTTGATGAGCGTGATGTGGTCGCATATCTCCTCGACGGATGCCATGTTGTGTGTCGAGAAGATGATTGTCGCACCTCTGTCGCGTAGACCCAATATCTCCTCCTTCATGGCGTTGGCATTTATAGGGTCGAAGCCCGAGAAGGGCTCGTCGAAGATGAGGAGTTTGGGCTCATGCACCACGGTGGCTATGAACTGCACCTTCTGCGCCATACCCTTGGATAGGTCCTCGACCCTTCTATTCCACCAGTCGGCGATGCCTAAGCGCTCGAACCATACCTTTAGCTTGCGCTCGGCTTCGCGCTTCTCCATGCCCTTGAGGCGTGCGAAGAATATCGCCTGCTCGCCAACACGCATCTTCTTGTAGAGACCGCGCTCCTCGGGCATATAGCCAATGTGAAATATATCCTCCGTTGTTATGGGCTTGCCATCCAGAAGTACACGCCCCGTGTCGGGCATTGTGATACGTGTTATTATGCGGATAAGGGTTGTCTTACCTGCACCATTAGGTCCCAAGAGACCATAGACAGCGCCACGTGGCACCTCCAGCGAGAGGTCATCCAGCGCCTTATGCCCCGTATAGCTTTTAGAGACGTGCTCTACTCTTAATATTGAATCCATCCTTTCAAATTTTCTTATATGCAAAGATAGGAATTTTATTCTACTTTACCTACTTAATATGAAAAAAGGTGGCATCGCCACCCTTTTCATATCAATTGTATATCGTATGTTGTTCGCCATAGCACTCTAAGTATACCCTTCGGGGGTTGTAGCTGATGCTCACGTTGACCCTATCCTCGGTGCCGTATAGCTTATCGGCGCAGAGTATCTTGAGCGAGCCTGCCACCATGCCGAGGAACTCGTGGTACTCCATGTATGTCACGTTTGTGGTTAGGGTGAGGGGCTGTTGCATGCTTGCCTCGGGGTCCACCATCGTAATATTGCCCTTGTACTCTATTATAGCCTCGTTTAGACCGTCGTCGTTCGGCTCCATGTCGTAGCTAATCTCGAGTTGCGCTGTGCCCGACGATTCGCTGATTATTAGCTCGTTGAAGGTAACAATAAAGGTGCTACCATCCCCCTTGGGCTTAATCTCCATATCGAAGGCTATGCTTGATGGTGAGGATACGTGCCACTCACCTCCATCGCTAAGGCGCTTGTCGCCAGTCTCGAATGTCGTGGTGTAGCGTGTGTTGTATGCCGTGTTCAGCGTAAGCAGGTATCTGCCATTGCTGCCCTTGAGATCGGGGAGATACCGCGCTATATATGCCTCGCGCTCGGCACCCTCCAGCCCCAACATATAGTCCACGTGGACTACATTTCTCAGAATGGAGTGAATAACCTCGAGGTCGCTATCCACCTCGTTCCATATCGCTGTGGCAAGCTCTCTTGAGCTACGCTCGTTTGCCTCCTCCGTAACGCAGCCTACTGCCATAAACGCTACGAGGCACACTATCATATATCTATATAGTCGTTTCATAATACTTCCCTATTTAAAATCTTACACCTATACCTGCGCGCCACCAACCGCTAATGCCCAAGCCAAACTCAGCAAAGCCATAGAAGCGACGACCAACATTAATGCCCACCAACGTCATGTCGAACATCGGCAGCGCCGCGCAGTAGTCAGAATAGCCTCCCTTGTTGATGCATACTGCAGCACCTGCACTCACCGCAGAGTACATCGTCACCCACTCGCGGCGCAACCAGTCGAAGCGGACGTTGAAGAGTAGGGATGTTATAACAAGGTTGTTCCTATATAGTACCTCGTTGGTGCCTATGTGGCGCGTGGGGCGCGTCTTGAAGCCTACATAGCCCTTGGCGCCGAGCGATAGCCAATCCTTTACTTTGTAGCCATACTCGAGCGTCAGGCTGTTCACCATTATCTCCCTATCCTTGTAGTAGCGTGCCCCGTTGAGCTCCTCGCTAAAGTTGTCGGGGGTGTAGTCGGCGATGTCTACATCCATGAAAAGCTCCATGAATAGTGCCTGCCAAAGACCAAGCGTTCCAGCGCCTATCTGCAGGTGGCTTTTATACTCCTCTGCCGGGATGACAGCGCTTGGCAGGGTTATGGGGGTTGTAGGCTGTGCCATAGAAGCACTCTCCCAATTACTCGCCGTGTCGAAGGTGTTGATGGTACGCTGCGCTACGGCACTCATCGGCAGAGCTGTCGCCACCGATATTAGCGCTGCGGTTAGTAGATGTTTTAGGTGTAGCATACTAATCTCAATTAAGGACGTTAATTGCACATTTTTCTTTATGCAAAGATAGCTATTTATACTCTGCTGACCAAATTTTTGGGCTCTCAATTTTTCAGCAAAGGCGTTTATAATAGCTTGATAATCAGCGTGATGTCTGGTATGTGTTTTGCTAATTTTTCAACTCGTTGATAATCAGCTTGTTGTGTAATATGTTGATTTACTGCAACTTGTGCATAAAAGAGAAGATAGGCGCGATTATCGTGCCTATCTTCGTATTAAGTATGCCACACCCGTAGGTAGTGCCTATTTTAGCATCTTATAGTGGCAATACATCAGCTCGCCATCATCGTCGCGCAGGTGCATACCGCCGCCACGGCAGAACTCCCACACTTTACAGTCGGCGCACTCGCCGCACTTTGTCCACTCGCGGTTGCGGAACTTCTCGAAGCGGTTTTGCCACACCTCCCAAAACTTGTCACGATAGATGTTGCCCTGTGTGTAGTTCGCCCTCACGCTTGTGCATCCCGAGATGTCGCCATTGACGCGTATGCTCGCCACCGATACGCCGGCATTACACATATAGAAGTGGTCGCGCACCTCCGCCTCGTAGCCACCGAGGAAGCCCTCGCAGGCGTAGTTTAGCTCGATGCGCCCCTCCTTGCGTGTGGCGCGGATAAACTCCATAAGGCGACGGAACTGCTCCTCGTTAAGGTGCAGCGACTCATCCTTCTTGGCGCGTCCTGCGGGGAAGATGGAGAATATGCGCCAGTGCTCGATGCCCTCGCTGATGAGGAACTCCTTCCACTCCTCGAGGCGATCCATCATCGCCGGTGTCACGCAGGTGATGGCGTCGTAGGCCAAGCCCCTGTATTTGCGGATATGTTGCAGTGCCATGCGTGCGCGCTCGAAGCTGAGGGCGTTGCCACGGATATGGTTGTGGGCATCCTCGAAGCCATCAAAGCTCACCGACACGGAGCGTAGTCCAGCATCTACCAGTGAGCGTAGTCGCTCCTCGGTGAGTGCCATGCCATTGGTCACCATGCCCCACATATAGCCGCGCTTCGTTACCTCGCGTCCCGCCTCCTCGAGGTCGCGGCGCACAAGCACCTCACCACCCGAGAAGATTATCAGCACGCGGCTTGGGTCGACATTGGGTGTTACCTCCTCGTCGAGTACACGTAGGAAGTCTTCGAGGGGCATATCCGCCTCCTGAACATCCATACGACAGTCGCTACCGCAGTGGCGGCACGACAAATTACAACGAAGCGTACACTCCCAAAAGAGTGTACGCAACTCGTGGTGCTCCACGACACCGTCGTAGAGACCCTTAAATAGCTTGAGGCCTATACGCTTACGTAGCCCCAGTCGTTTGCCCTTCACAGCTTAGCGCTTGTTACTCCTTAGCAGCCTCCTCCTTGCGAAGCTCCTCAACGCGCTTTGCAGCCTCCTCCTCGGTGATGCCCTTGGCTACCGAGCCATCAGGGAATGGCACGCCATCCTTAGCTGGTGCTACTACATCCTCCTCTACAGGGCGAGCAACCTGACCATCAGGGAATGGTACACCATACATGAGCTGAATGCGTGGATCCATCTCCTCAGCCTCGATCTTCTGAGGCTCGTTATCCTGTGACTTCTTTGTCTTCTTTGTGCTGCAGCAAGCCGCTGTTGAGAGTCCCAAAAGACCCAACAAAGCTATCTTTAACTTCCTATTCATAGCTGTATGTTTTTACAGTTAATGCCTATTATATCTCTACAAATATAGGCTCATTTTTTCTATTCTGCAAATAAAACGCAATTTTTACTCTATTTGGTATTGCCGTGCCACAAAAAAATCGTAACTTTGACCTACCATTATTTATGTTTCTAACTATCGTATGGCTATGCAGGGACGAGTAAAATGGTTCGACAATAGGCGCGGCTATGGCTTTATTCTTGGTGAGGATGGCACCGAGGTATATGTTCATTATACGGCACTTAAGGGCGAGGGCTTCAAGGCTCTGAAGCATAACTGGCGCGTTGAGTATGAGGTTGCGACCACCGACGACGGACGTCAGGAGGCGCGCAGTGTCGTGGTCGTGCGTTAATCCACATTCACCTATAATAGAAGATATTATGTCCAAGAATATAAATGAGCCTCCTAAGGCTTTCCCACACGCTTTTGATGAGCCAAGCTCAAGTGGCAAGCGTCGCTTAGTTCAGCTTGTTGCGATAATCATCGCCTTGGCGATTGTTGGCGCAGGTCTATATATGATTTTGGGTACTGATGAGAGTGATAAGGAGGGAAAGAGTGCATCTGCTGCAGCGTCGAGTGTTGCGGTGGCTAAGTCAGGTATCGAGGCTGTGGATTTGGGCTTAAGTGTAAGGTGGGCATCGTGTAACATTGGTGCCGACACTCCCGAGGAGTATGGCGACTACTATGCCTGGGGTGAGTGTGAGGTTAAAGATAGCTATGGTTCGGAGGAGTCGAAAAGCTATGATAGACCCTATGCTGCGACACTGCAATCCGAGGAAGATGTTGCGACCCAAAAGCTTGGTGATGGCTGGCGTATGCCTACTGCCGATGAAGTTAGGGAGCTTATCGAGAAGTGCGAGGTGCGCGAGACGGAGCGCAATGGCTGCTGTGGCTTTGAGTTCGTCGCCCCAAATAACAATACTATATTTCTGCCCGCGGCGGGTTATCGCTACGATACGACACGCTACAATGATGGCTTCGAGGCGTTGTATTGGAGCTCATCATCGATTGCCGGGGATAATAGGCATGCCTTGGCGCTCTATGTCAACAACCATGAGAAGTTGATAGATTTCGCCCGTTATCGCTACTACGGCGCAACAATTCGTCCTGTGAAGGAGTAGTTGCTGCGTGCATACAACCCCAAAAATATATATCTATTTTGTTGGGTAATATCGCCTATTCGTGTGGTAAAGAACTCATTTAAGTATTTCTACCACTTTGAATGCCTATTTTCTTTGTATATTTGCGCCAGATTATTAATTAAAATGAAGATACTATTATGAAGATTAAACATCTACTACTAACCGTGGCGATGTTCGCCATATGTGCTACTGCCAACGCCCAGACCAAGGGTGAGAAGATTAAGCAGTTTGCTGATGAGCACCTTCGCCTCTCGGGTTATATCCAGGGTGGTTTCCGCTGGGATCAGCACGCAACACCATCGAACACCTTCTATCTTCACCGCGCGCGTTTGAGCCTTACGGGTGATGCTGCAAAGGAGAAGATCGACTATCGTCTTCAGGTCGATATGGCTGGCTCGCCAAAGATTTGCGACCTCTACTTTCGCTATAAGCCATTGAAGGAGCTCAACCTCCAGCTCGGTCAGTTCAAGATTCCATTCTCATACGAGAACGAGAACTGCGGTCCTACAACAGTGGAGTTTATCGAGTACTCATATATCACCACATACCTTGCGCGTAACAATGGCGCATATGATGGCATCAATGGCGCAACAGGTCGTGATATTGGTTTCCAGCTCTATGGCAGCATCTTTGAGCGCGATGGCTATAGCATCCTCAACTACAACGTCGGCGTATTCAACGGCTCGGGCATCAACGCCAAGGATCATAACTCATCTAAGGACTTCATTGCACGCCTTATCGTAAAGCCATTTAAGGGCTTTGCTGTGAGTGGCTCATATATGTATGCTGAGACCAGCTTCGATGGCCACAGATTCATGAAGAGCCCACGTTATGCTCTTGGTGCTTGGTATGAGAATGGCACATGGATTGGTCGTGCTGAGTATGTTCATGCTAACTTCGGCGAGGTTTGCACAGACTCGTTCTACGCCTTGGCGGGCTACAACTTCGAGAAGCCCTGGAGCGTATATGCTCGCTACGAGTTCATCAAGGATGAGGGCTATATCATGGACAAGGATCGTATCCAGCTCGGTACAGCATACAAGCCTTTCAAGTTCTTGCGCTTGCAGTGTAACCTAAACTACGAGATTAACGATCTTGCACCTGAGGCACACCGTAATAGCTTGGGCTTCAACCTTCTGGCAACAGCAATGTTCTAATGCCGAGTGCCTATGGGTAGATTCCGAACTGAAGATTGGGTGGTAACCTTCCTAAGTATACCACTACTTATTATATCAGGTCTGGCAACCTACTTGCCTAATAACGGCTTTAAGGTGCCTACTGCGCTCGATAATCTCGATGCGTGGATGAACATCGGAGCCTTCTTCGTCATCGCGTTGGTGCTGCTCTTTATCGGTAATAGGGTGATTGGCAGACCTATGCGTGGACTCTTGGTTTCGTTCATCTTCATCTTTGCCATCGCTGTCTTGGCGCAGTGGGTGGCAACAATCCCTAAGGTCAAGTATTTTGGCTTCGAGGCGGTATTCTTCTCGGTGCTCTTTGGACTTATCATCCGCAACCTATTTAGTATCCCCGAGTGGCTCAAGCCGGCCATTCAGGGTGAGTTCTTCATCAAGATAGGTGTCGTCTGCCTTGGTGCCACGGTGCTCTTCTCCGATGTCATGAAGTCGGGCGCTGCGGGTCTTATCCAAGCGGTTATGGTTGTTGGCATAGTATGGTTCTTCGCCTACAGGCTTGCGCGCCGTAATAGGGTGGAGCGTGCCTCGGCAATGACCTTAGCGAGTGGCTGCTCTATATGTGGCGTCTCGGCGTGCATCACCGCTGCAGGTGTGGCTGGTACCGATAAGAAGAGACTTTCCTATATCTCCTCATTGGTGCTTATCGTCGTGGTGCCGATGATATATATCATGCCCTGGTTGGCGGAGAGTGTCGTGCCTCTGTTCACCAACGACCCTACTGTGCAGAGCGAGATTATGGGCGCTTGGATTGGTGGTACGATTGATACTACCTCGGGTGTTGTAGCCTCGGCAGAGATGGTCGGTGAGACGGCCGAGAAGAGTGCGGTGGTGGTCAAGGCTACGCAGAATGTGCTTATCGGTGTTGTGGCATTCTTCATCGCTCTATATCTAACCTCGCGTGGCGATGGTAAGAGGGGTGGTAGCGCTCCGTCGCTTGGCATTGTGTGGGAGAAGTTCCCGAAGTTTATCCTCGGCTTTGTTCTCGCCTCGGCGGTGTTTAGCATACTGCAAAACCAGGAGCTGCTGACTGTCGGCAGTAGCGGTAAGATTGTCGAGACATCGATGGCTAAGACCTTCTCAACCTTCTTCTTCTCATTGTCGTTCGTCTGCATCGGCATGGATACACGCCTTAAGGATATCATCTCCAGGGAGAATAGAAATATCTTGAAGTCATTCGTGGGTGCTCAGCTCTTCAATATCGTTGTCACCTGCCTCTTGGCGTGGTTGATGTTCGGTGTTGTGAAGCCAGCCCTGTGGCCCTCGAAGGAGCAGCCTAAGGCTAAGGTGGAGCAGGTTGTTGATAACACTGTGAAGAGGTAACGTACTTATATAAATGAACATAGGGAGCACCTCGACGATGCTCCCTATTTGTTTTCATCTCAATATTATCTATCGCGATGGTACGCCAAGCACACCCTTGGTGTTCTTCGCCCACTTACCCTGGGCGCGTAGCACCTGCTCGACAATGTCGCGCACAGCTCCTCGACCGCCATCATACTCCGAGACGTAGCGCGATGCCTCGATAACCTCCATGCAGGCATCGGCAGGACATACCGGTATTCCAACCACCTTCATGCACTCCAAATCGGGGATGTCGTCACCCATATAGATAACACTCTCGGCGTCGAGGTTGTTGTCGGCAATAAACTCCTTAATTGCTGCAATCTTATCCATGCAGTTTAGGTACATGCGCTCTACGCCCAACATCTCTAAGCGGCGGCGTAGCATCTCGCCTCTACCTCCCGAGATGATGCATATCTTATACCCCTCGCGTATGGCATATGCCATGGCGTAGCCATCCTTGGCGTAGTAGCGACGGATGAAGTCACCATCGGGCGTGGGGATGATAGTTCCATCGGTCATCACACCATCGACATCGAAGACAAAGGCCTCGACGCGTGCTATATCCTCTTTGAAGTTTCCCATATACTCTCTGTTATATCGTTATATATCTTTTGTTTTGTGCTATCCTTGTCAAGCATTGCTAAGTGCTTCTCGATGACCACCTTGTCGCCACGCTTGGCAGGTCCTGTCTGTGCCGTGACAGGGTTGCTGGAGTCTAACGCCTTGGCTGCAGTCTCGGCAATAAGGGGCTTTAACACTTCGAAGCTTAAGCCCTCCCTACCAACAATCTCGCCTCCGAGGGCGTAGAGGTGGTTGGTGAAGTTGTTTACAAAGACCCCCGCAAGGTGTATCGTGCGTCGACGCTCCGAGTCGGCATACTCCACATTGGGGCTTAGTAGCGATGCGAACTCCCTCAGTCGTAGCAGCGTGGCATCATCATCAGCCTCCACAAAGAGTGTGACGCCACAGAGGTCTACATTGCGCCCAGAGGTGAATGTTTGAAATGGGTATACTATGCCGCGCTTACCTTCACGCTCGGGGATGGCGCTCAGCGGTACGCTGCCTGCCGTATGCACGACAATGGCGCTCTCGGCAACGCGCAGTGCGTGGGCAACACCCTCCACCGCAGTGTCGCTAACGGCGATAATATATATGTCGGCACTCGCGCACTCCTCGCTGCAAGGGTGCCACTTAGTAGAGCATAGCTCGGCAAGTGCCACTCCTCGCTCCTTGTTGCGGGCGATGATGCCGCAAAGATGTAGCGAGTCGTTGCGCGCAATGTTACGTGCAAAACTCTCGGCAACACCTCCTGAGCCTACGATTGCAATCTTCAAAATATCTCTCATCACACTCTCTTTAGTTCAATAAACCAACTATCCTGATCGATGGTGGTTACAGCAACGCGAATGTCGCTGCCCGCCTTGGCGCCTATCGCTTGGCGCACACCATCCACCGTGAGGCGTGTATCACGCTTGAGGATGTCGACCCTCTTGCCCTTATACTCTCGCTTCAGCTCCTTGGGGTGGTAGCGGCGTATGGCGGCTATCTCGAAGGTGCGACAAGGAAGATTTGCCGGTGGTAGCTCACGTGCAAAGGCGTATCCATTGTTGCTCCATATCGAGGCGTAGGGCTTCAGAGCCTCGATTGCCACACGACCCTTCATGAGCGCCACATCGGGGATTAGTAGATAGCGCCACTCCCCCTCAGCGAAGCTCTCCGTGCTGGGTGGGGTGTGCTCTGCCGTGGTGTCGTAGCACCACTCCCCCTCGCCGATGATGGCTATGCGTAGCGTGTCGCGCTCAGCATTCGTATATATGTTAACTTCCTTGCACTCGCCACCGAGCGATACGATCTCCACCTCTGCAGGGCTAAAGATGCGAAATGCCTCGTCGCTATCGAAGAGTGGGGACAATTTAATAGCCACGCGCTCAGATATTTCACATAGTCGAGGCATCAGCTCACGCATATTGGGCGAGCACTCCTCCAAAACAACCATCTTATGTCCATCTGCCGAGCGGCGGTCGGGGTCGGCAAAGACCCAGTCGAAGTGCTCCTCGCACTCGGCAACGTACTCCTCGGCCGAGGCGGTGACAACCTCCACATTCGTGATGCCCATAAGTCGCATATTGTGTCGCACGACATCGGCCAATATAGGGTCGCGCTCAAGCGATACCACCCTTCTGAAGTTCTTGGCAAGAGCCATGGTGTCGATACCCAAACCACAGGTAAGGTCCAAGACGCTATCTCCCGAGAGGGGTTTTCTGAGTGCTGACTCCTCGCTGGAGCACTGCTCGAAGGCGCGTGGTGGTATTATGGCGCGTACGGCATAGAGGCTGGGTAGCTTCTTGCGTGCGCGCTGTAGGTATTTCACCTGTGTGGCAACCGCCGAGGCGTGGGGCACACTGCGGTCGAGAGCCACGGTTGCTGCGTCGCGCTCGATGTTGCGCTCGATGGCCTCGCGCACCTCATCAAGAGTTAGTATCGATAGGTCAGATGTTGTCATACTTCGGCAAAGTTACCACTTTTTTTCGTTCATAAGCCCATATGGCGAAGGTAATTGCAATAAATATTGCGTAGCACAATGCTATATAGGTGCTATCCAAGCGATACTCTATAGATGCCCACTCGGGTAGTGCCGAGGCGGTTACTATCTCATTCTGAACGAGTGCCGCCCTCTCTGCCATCCATGCAAAGGGTGCGCCTAAGGGTGTGGGTAGCAGTAGTGTGAATATGCCGCAACCAAGTATCACGTAGGCACTTAGCATCGCTATGGGCGTTATCGCTATGCCGATAAGCGGGATGTTGCTGAAGGTGTGGCTCACGATGGGGAGTGTCCACAGCGTGGCTACAACGCCCACGATTATGGTGTGTAGCAGATACCTAACAAGTGTGTTGGGGTGTGTGGTGTGACGCATAAGTGGGATTGCCCATAGCGCGATGCCCATCACGGCGCATACGGATAGCTGGAAACTGATGTCGTAGAGGTAGTTAGGACGGTAGGCGAGCATCAGTATTACTGTCAGTGCGAGGATGTTCACCGTTGAGTAGCGCGACGATGTTGCCCAGGCTATCTGCACCACGCTAAACATCACCGCTGCGCGGAGCACCGATGGTGAGGCGCCACTGACAAGGGCGAAGAGCCATATGGCGGCAATGACAATAGGCGTGCGTAGCCTATGTCCGTGGTGTATCAGCGATAGGGGAGCTAATAGTAGGTTGACAATAATCAGCACGATACCGAGGTGTAGTCCCGATACCGCCATAAGATGGGCAAGTCCCGTTGTGGAGTATGCCTCGCGAAGCTCGGAGGGGATGTTGTGGCGAGAGCCGGCGACCATCGCCGTGACGGTGGCATGGGCAGCACTATCGCCGTATGTATAGCTGTCAAGTCGCTGGATAGCACGGTTTTGCAGTGATGTGTTGTCGTCGTGCTCAACGTCGATGACATTGTAGCTTGTCACGCTCACGCCGCCTGTTAGCCCGCGACGGTGGAGCAGCTCATTGTAGCTCTCGTAGCGCGACATACGCTCTACAACCCTTGAGTGTAGCTGCACCCTATCGCCCACATCTACCGCCTCGTTGCGCAGCCATAGCTGTACGCGGTCGCTGCTCGTATGCCATGCACCATCCTCACGCCATGCCGTGATGCGCCCCTCCGCCACGCGGTAGCCATCGCGCTGTGAGGGTGGAGTCTCAATGTCGACAATAAGCTCCAAGTCGTGCCCTGTGGGAGTATCCGGCTCTGTGTGGTGTAGCTCGCCGAGTGTGTAGCCTACGAAGAGCATTGCCATGGCGGCATAGAGCACTGCAATGCGCCTTTTTCGTAATAGTAGTGCCCCAACGACGAGGACGATAATCAGCGCTATGGCGATATATAGCGGTATTGCGATGCTCTCTGCTGTGGCTATGCCCACGATGAAGGGTAGGAGCATGACAAAGAGGGGCATGGCAACAAGCCTATGCCCCACATTTGAAAACTTAAAGCGCTTATGCCAATGGTCGGATGCGGACATCGCACACGCCCTCCAACATCTTAGCCAAGGCCTCCACATCGGTAGGCTCATCTACCTGACCATAGTGGTAGGGGTAGTAGATTGTTGGCTTGATAGCCTTGACAGCCTCCACCGCCTGCTCGGGGGTCATGGTATATGGCTGATTTACACAGATAAAGGCGATGTCGATGTTCTTCACTGCGCGAAGCTCGTCGGTAGGCTCTGTGTCGCCCGACATATAGATGCGCACGGCGTTGTCGATAGTTAGGATGTAGCCACAATCCTCCCTCTCCTTGGGGTGGAACTGCAGCTGGTGCTCCGAGGTGTTGTATGCCGCCACAGCCTCCACACGAATATCGGCCATAGGCTCTGCCACAGCGCCAGGAAGCATCGTGTAGCAGTTCCCCTGGAAGCCCTCGGCCGAGGTCTTATCGAGGAGGATATGTGTGCCCTCCTTCATTAGGGCGTCGATAGCTGCCATGTCGAAGTGGTCGTAGTGGGAGTGCGACACAAGGATTATGTCGGCCTTAGGTAGCTTCGTGTAGTCGGCATTCTCCATCACGGGGTCGAGATAGATGTGGCGACCGTCGTACTCGATGGCGAGTGATGCGTGGGCAAAGAAGGTCAATCGTAGGGTGTGACCATTTACGGTTAGCTCGTCTGAAGCGTATGCTGGCTGCTTCTGCTGGCTGCCAAAAAGTTTCGAAAATATTGACATAATAGTATCTATTAGTGTTGTTACAAATCTATATCGGCAAACGAGTCCTCCATGGTTTGTGTTAGGTGTTTGCGGTCGAGATGTGTATATATCTCGGTTGTTACAATGCTCTCATGACCGAGCAACTCCTGCACCTGGCGTATGTTGGCACCACCCTCCAAGAGGTGTGTGGCGTAGGAGTGACGCAGGGTGTGGGGGCTTATCTGCTTGTCGATACCCGCCATGAGCGCCGCTTGCTTGATGATGTTGAAGATCATCACACGTGTGAGTGGTTTGCCACGATTGTTCAGAAAGAGCGTTGTCTCGGAGGGCTTGTCGGGTACTCTGACCTCCATGTATAGCTGTATCTTGTCGCGCGCCACCGACCCTATGGGTACTAATCGCTGCTTGTCGCCCTTGCCGATGATGCGTATGTAGCCCTCGCCAAAGAAGAGGTTGTCGATGGTGAGCGATGTGAGCTCTGAGACGCGCAGACCACACGAGTATAGCACCTCGACTATGGCGCTGTCGCGACACCCCTTTGCCGTGCGCATATCGAACGTGGCGAGCATGGCATCTATCTCGCCGACGGTGAGCGTGTCGGGGAGTAGGCGCCCCTGCTTGGGGGTATGAACATTATCGGTTGGGAGGGTGTCGATACGCTCATACAAGAGTAGGAAGTTGTAGAGGCTCTTGATGCCGCTGAGGCGTCGTGCCTGCGATGCCCCGCTACGACCATTGTCGTAGAGCCACCCCATATAGCGCTCTATTATCTGAGGCTCGACCCTATGTGGGGCGACCCCATGAAAGTGCATCACATAGTTCGCAAACTCCTCTATATCGCGCATATATGCCTCGACGCTATTCTCCGCGAGACGCCTCTCGAAACGTATATAGCGCTCATACTCCCTGCGAATTTTCTCCCAACTTTTAGCAATATCTGCCATATTATTCATATCTTTGTGGTAAAGATACAAAAATTTTACATAATATCATCTTTGATATAGATATTTTTCGCCCATGGCACGTTATAGAGAGATTATCATAGGTTGCGCATCGGAGGAGATGGCAGAGATTATCACCGCCTATCTTGCCGACTATGCGTTCGAGAGTTTCGATACCCAGGTGACACCTGCAGGTGTGACACTCAAGGCTTATATACAGAGTAAGTCGTGGGAGGAGTGTCGCGAGGAGGTGCTGCCCTTGATTGATGAGTATGGCTCGCTCTTTAGCGAGGTGATGGTCAAGGATGAGAATTGGAATGAGCGTTGGGAGCAGGAGAGCTTCCAGAGGGTGAATATCGATGATCAGATCATCATCCGTGCCTCCTATCACGAGAGGCATGAGAACCCCGAGGTTATGGATATCATCGTCGCTCCACGCATGGCCTTTGGCTCGGGGCACCACCAGACTACGCGTATGATGTGCCGTAGCATAAGGAGTGTGGGTTGCGCGGGTAGAGTCCTCGATGTGGGCTGTGGCACAGGTGTCTTGTCCTTCGTGGCACTCAAGGCGGGAGCTACCCATGCCGATGCCGTGGATATCGACCCATGGTCGGTGGAGAGTGCTCGTGAGGCGGCAGAGCTAAATGCCCTGAGCGCGAAGATAGATATTATGGAGGGTACGGTTGAGGCTATCGAGGGACGCACCTACGATATGGTCCTTGCGAATATCAATCGCAACATCATCCTTCAGGATATAGAGCGCTATGTTGCGGCGCTCAACGTGGGTGGTAGCCTTCTGCTCAGTGGCTTCTTGGAGGAGGATGCGCCACTTATCGAGGAGCGTGCTGCGGAGATTAAGCTCTTGCTTACAAACACCATGTGCGACGAGGGCTGGATGTGTTTAACCTTTAGAAAATAACCTTCTGATGATAATTCTGCCGACAGCATATTTTGGCTCTACGGAGTATTGGACAGCCCTTGTCAAGGGTGGTGAGGATGTGGTCTTGGACCTTGGCGAGAACTACGTGAAGCGCTCGGAGCGTAACCGCACGCGTATCATGACCTCGGGAGGCGTTATGCAGCTCTCGGTGCAGCTATGCCACGCCAACAAGCCACGCCAGCCAATAACCTCGATGCAGGTGGACTATTCGAAGCGCTGGCAACATCAACATATCGTAGCCATCGAGTCGGCATACCGCTCATCGCCCTACTACGACTACTACGCAGACCGCTTCCTACCCCTATTGGAGCGTCGCTGGGAGAGGCTTACCGATCTGAATATGGCTATCATGGAGCAGTGTGCCAAGGTGCTGAAGGTGGCAGTGCCTCGCGTGTCGGAGCAATATATCGTCGCCCAGGATGCAGATGTCGATATGCGCCTAAAAGGCAACAGCTCGACATATCATGCCGAGCCATATATACAGGTCTTTAGTGATAGGTTTGAGTTTGAGGAGAACCTCTCTATCCTCGACTTGATTATGTGTGAAGGCCCCGAGGCGCGTAATATCCTTATTGCTTCACAACTCTAAACTCTGTGCTATCGCGTAGTGCAGGGCTCTCTAACGAAACCTCTACCTCCACCTCGCCGACAACCTCTACGGGGTTGGATGTCCACACGTTGCGTCCCCATTCGTATAATTGGGATGTAGCACCATTGATGGTGAGTGTTGGCTCGCCATGCGATGAGTATACGGTTATTTGTTGGCTGCTACTCTTGCGCTGCTTCCACCCCTTGTCGACAATGTAGAGCGTTGGCTGCTCGTTGTTCCATAGTGCCTTGTAGAGGTAGAAGATATCCTTCTTCGTGGTGTGGTCATACTCGACCAATCCCGCGTGGTTCATGCCATAGGGGCGGCGCGATGAGGCGTGGTCGAACATATTATCTAACCACACACCCCAGAACTGATCTGTTGCCTCCAACTGTGTGGCATACTGCTCATGATGGGTGCGCTGGCGTCGCGCTGGGAGGTGGTGGCTACCACGCTTGGCGCGCTCTATGGTCTCGCTGTTGTGCGACGATATGCCCTCCTCGCCATAGCATACTGCGGAGCGTAGCTTGCTCCACTTCTCGTTTGTGCGCAGCTGCTCGCACCATATCGCAACATCATCCACAAAGCCTGTCTCCCAGCCTACACTCTGCTTAAAGACAATGAGGTCGGTGATGAAGTTTATCTCGCCATCGCTATTGCTGCAAGCCACCGTAGGGCGTGACTTGTCGGTGGCGTGTGCCGTGTCGTTCAACTCCTTGATGAAGGGTGTTAGGTCGCATCCGCGCTGCCATACGAGCGAGTAGATGCCCCACATAACCACCGAGGGGTGGTTGTAGTTCTGATATATCACCTCCTTGAGCTGCTCGATGCCACCCTCGCGGAGGGCTTCGGTGTCGTAGAAGCATATGTCAGAGAAACCAACGGATGAGCGCGAGAATGGGGTGTCGACCCATGCGAGGATGCCTCGTTTGTCGCACTCGTCGTATAGATAGTTGGCGTGTGGTCCCTCCTTTGAGCGAATGGCGTTAGCTCCCACCTCCTCGATTAGCGCAAGGTCGCTTGCAAGGTGCTCGGGGGTGATTGCCGTGGCATAGCCCTGGCGGTCGTGGGCGAGGTTGACGCCATGAATGTCGACAACCTTGTTGTTTATGAGTAGCTTGTTATCCTCCGAGATGGTAACGTGTCTAAAGCCAGTCTTGAAGCTGACAAGGTCCATAGGGTTGTTTACGTCGCCTATGGATACCTCTACGGTGTAGAGTGTTGGGCTGTCGGGGCTCCACAGCTGTGGGTGGTTAACCTCGTAGGGGATATTTATGCTGCGCTCGGGGCTTATCTTCGAGGCCTTAACGGTTTTGTAGTATACCTCATAGCCATTGGGTGCTACGATGCGTAGGTTGACGTTTAGGTGACTCTCCTCGGCGGATAGGTAGACGTGTGCCGTGCCTGTGGCGAGATTGTCGTTGGCCGTCTGCTGCTCGATGAGAACGCCGTCGCTGGAGTAGAAGAGCGGAGAGATAACGCTCTCGGGCGTTACTATCAGCTCGACATCGCGATATATGCCGCCGCAAAGGTTCTGGTCGGCAGATATGGGTAGCACATCGCTGCGCATGGCGTTGGAGACAACCACTCGTATATAGTTCTGCTCGCCATATCTAACCATATTGGTAATCTCCATCGTGAAGGCTGTATAACCGCCATGGTGCTCGCCAACGTGCTTGGCATTGACGAAGACATTCGCAACACTCTGCACGCCATGAAAGCGCAGAAAGAGACGCTTGCCCTGCCACTCCTTTGGAATCCATGTGCTGCGCAGATAGTTTGCAGTAGTGCGCTTATATTCAGTCTCATAACCCGTGTCGTTGGTGTTCCACGTATGGGGGAGTGTGACATAGTGGGCATTGTCGCTATCGAGCTCGTTGGCGAAGTAGAAGCGCCAGCCGTCGTTGATGTTGTGATGCTCGCGTGTGGGCTCTGCGGCATGTGCCGTAAGACCTATCATAAGTGTTATAATGAGGAGTACGTGTCTCATAGAGTCTATTTTTTATGATGCAAAGATACGAATAAAGAAAAAAAATTACTATATTCGTGCAGAATATATGCTACTAACAACGCTAATTTTTAAATGTTATGCTTGATATTATCATTATTATCGCAGCGATTTTATCCTTCTATGTAGGCTATCGCCGTGGATTTATCGCTCAGCTAATCAGCCTTGTAGGTCTCTATTTGGCAATCCTTCTTGCTCCTGTTCTTGCTGAGCCTGTGGGATCTATATTCTTTGGCAATGAGTACCTTGCCTATGTAGCAGGCTTCTTTGTTGTGCTTGCTGTGGCGATGCTTCTGATGTGGTTTATATCGCCTATCGTGAGCAAGCTACTCTTCTGGAACCCATTCAAGGGCTTAGATGCTATCTTGGGCGGTGTGCTTAACCTCGTGGTGACCATCATCGTAGCATCATCGCTCTTCGCCGCCTTCGACTACGCCAATATCAATACAAGCAAGCCAAACGTAGAGAAGATTGGCGAGCATGTAATTAATAATGCACCATCAGTAGACCCTAAGAGCGATGCGTTGGCGCTCGCTAATGGCGATATTAAGACCCTGCGCAAATTCTTCAAGCCACGCTTTGTGGAGTATGAGACCCTTGAGTCATCGGCACTCTTCGATCCACTCGCAGGCTTAGGTCGCGCCATAACCCCATCGTTGGGCGGCTTCAAAGATCAGGTTCGCGACGAGGCTAAGGGTGCTATCAACGAGCAAATTTTCTTTAACTAAGCTTC
The DNA here is from genome assembly GCA_045652985.1 of Alistipes sp. Lineage (GTDB taxonomy): Bacteria > Bacteroidota > Bacteroidia > Bacteroidales > Rikenellaceae > Alistipes. Next base: position 93,538 of record JAZOLM010000064.1, read on the forward strand.
GAGAGAAGAATGGCTGTTGAGGGAACCGTAATAAGCTCCACGGGTAGTTGGTATGAGGTGGCTACGGAGAGTGGCGTGCTCAGCTGTCGCATACGCGGACGTCTGCGACTCAAGGGTGTGCGCTCGACTAACCCCGTTGTCGTTGGCGATAGGGTAGTTATCGAGGAGGATGGCGATAGCAGCGTGATCATCGACATTGTGCCTCGCCGTAACTATGTCATCCGTCGTGCCTCCAACCTCTCGAAGGAGTCGCATATCATCGCCGCAAATCTCGACCAGGCACTGCTTATCGTGACGCTCCACTCACCTGCCACACCTCGCGAGTTCGTAGATCGCTTCCTTGTGACGTGCGAGGCATACAAGGTGCCCGTGACCATCGTGCTGGGCAAGGCTGACCTCTTGGTCGACGAGTATGCTGCCGAGGCGGAGGATTTCGAGGCTGTCTATAGTGATGCGGGCTATCGCGTGATGCGCCTATGCTCACATACGGGAGAGGGTGTCGAGCAGATACGTCAGATGTTGCAGGGGCGTACAACGCTTGTGGCGGGTAACTCGGGCGTCGGCAAGTCGACACTTATTGGCACCATTGCCCCCGACATAGAGATACGCACAGGCGAGATCTCCGAGAGCCACCATAAGGGTAAGCACACCACAACCTTCTCGACGATGTATGCCGTGGAGGGTGGTTACATAATTGATACTCCGGGCATTAAGGGCTTCGGACTTATCGACATCGACGATAAGGAGCTATGCCGCTACTTCCCCGAGATGATGCGCCTGGCACCCGACTGTCGCTTCTATAACTGCACCCATACCCACGAGCCTGGATGCGCCGTGGTGGAGGCTGTGAAGCAGGGCGAGGTGGCGTGGTCGCGCTACGACAGCTATCTGAAAATATTAGACGAAGATGACAAATATCGCAAGTAGACTGCGCACCGAGGAGCCATCCAAAGAGTGGCTTGAGGAGCGTCTCGAATATATGACTCAGTTCCTCACCGAGGAGCGTAAGGCGGTGTTGCGCCGCACGTTGGACCAGCGCACACACTATATGCGTATTCTTACGGAGAATATGTTCCATCCGCAGAATGCCAGCGCCATCATGCGCCACTGCGAGGCATTCGGCATCCAGCAGATACACACCGTCGAGGACCGTTGTAAGTTCGACCCCTCGGTGAATATAGTGCGTGGCACACAGAAGTGGGTCGACGTGGAGCACCACGAGACCACGGCAGAGGCGCTCGCAGCGCTTAAGGCTGAGGGTTATCGTATTGTCGCTACCACGCCACACCGCTGTAGCGCTACGCCCGAGACCTTCGATGTCACGAAGGGTAAGTTTGTCTTGGTCTTTGGCACGGAGCATGCCGGCATCTCGGATGAGGTTATCGAGGCTGCCGACGACTTCTTGATGATACCCATGTGTGGTATGGTCGAGAGCCTCAATGTATCGGCCTCGGCGGCAATCCTCATATATATGCTCTCGGAGCGTATTCGCCAGACGGTTGATGGCTGGCAGCTCACCGAAGATGAAAAACTAAAACTGCTCACACGCTGGACAATGTCGTCGGTGCGCGACTTCGAGGGTATCCTACGCAAGGCGGAGCAGAGTGGTAAGCTAACGGTAAAGTATTAGCAACTATGATTTTACGCAAGCAATTTTTGGAGCATGTGGGGCAGACCTCGCCCTCGCCAATGATGATTGAGGTGGCGCGTGCCGAGGGCTCGTTCTTCTATACCCCCGAGGGTAAGCGCTATTTCGACCTTGTGGCGGGTGTCTCGGTGAGCAATGTGGGACATGGCAATAGTGCCGTTGTCGAGGCTGTGCAGCGCCAGGCGGCGGAGTATATGCACGTGATGGTATATGGCGAGATGGTGGAGCGTCCACAGGTAGAGTATGCACGCCGCATAGCGGAGCTTCTGCCAGGGGCGTTGGATTGTGTTTACTTCGTTAACTCGGGTGCTGAGGCTGTGGAGGTGGCGCTCAAGCTTGCAAAACGATATACAGGGCGCACGGAGCTCATATCCATGAAGCGCGCCTACCATGGCTCTACGCATGGCGCTATGTCGATGATGGGTGCCCCCGATGGCGAGGAGTGGAAGGCGGAGTTTAGACCCTTGTTGCCCGATGTTAAGTCCATAAACTTCAACTCGTTCGACGACCTTCAGCAGATTACCGAGCGCACGGCAGGTGTCTTGTGTGAGGTTGTGCAGGGCGAGGCGGGTGTGCGACTACCCGATGTGGAGTGGCTCGGGGCGCTACGCGCACGTTGCACCGAGGTTGGTGCGCTACTTATCTTCGATGAGATACAGACAGGCATGGGTCGTACGGGCGTTATGTTTGCTGCGGCGAAGTATGGCATCGAGCCCGATGTGATGTGCCTGGCTAAGGCCTTTGGTGGAGGTATGCCGTTGGGTGGTGTAGCCTCGCGCCACGAGATATTGAATGCCTTTACGCATAACCCCTGCTTGGGACATATAACCACCTTTGGCGGTCACCCCGTATGTTGCGCTGCGGGACTTGCGGCACTCGACTATATGACGCAAAATGGTGTTGTCGAGGGCGTTGAGGCTAAGGGCGCACGCTTCGAGGCGCAGCTGCGCGACCATGTAAAGGTGTTGGAGATACGCCGCTCGGGATTGCTCCTTGCAGTGGAGCTGGGCAAGTCGGAGTACCTCTACGCGTTGATGGAGATATTCAAGGAGGTGGGCATCATGAGCGATTGGTTCTTGTATTGCGATACGGCATTCCGCATCTCGCCGCCACTGACCATCACCACCCAAGAGATTGATGAGTGTTGTCTATTGATTAGAGAGGCACTCGACAGACTATAGCCATAAATAAAATAGCACTCGGTTATGAGTGCTATTTTTATTTATCTTACCGTTAACTCCCTGATAATTCGTTGCATATCGGCATACTGTGCCTCCATGCTCTGCAGAAGCCTATATTGCGCTCGTGTGCGCACTAAGTTGTGCTCGGCATATGCCGTTTTGTAGTATCTGTCGCCATCGATATAGTCCATCAGGAAGCGTAGTACCTGCTCATAGGTGATATACAACGCCGAGAATGCTAACCACTCCCTCTCCGAGGGTGTCATCGTGGCGTTACGCTCCGAGAGGTAGCCCTCGGCATAGTGGCGGAAGGTGGCGATATCCATCGAGACATTGTCTAAGTTCTTGTCATCCTCCGCGCCTGTGTTGGTATAGGAGCGTATGGCGTCGCCAAAGTCGTTGAGCGAGGTGCTACTCATAACCGTGTCGAGGTCGATAACGCACAACACCTCATCCTGCTCGTCGAAGAGTATGTTGCTCAGCTTGGTGTCGTTATGCGTAACGCGCATCGGCAACTCGCCACGCTCGACCATCTCCCAGAAGGCGAGCATCCTCTCTCGGCGCGACTCTATCCACGCTATCTCTTCGGCGAGTTCCGCCCTGCGACCCGCTATATCCTCCCTAAGCGTTGCGTCCCACTGCTCGAAGCGCCAGCGTATATTATGAAAGCCCTTGATCACCTCTGCCAATGGCTCGTCGAAGTCGGTAAGCATCGCCTGGAAGCGACCTATACCCTTGCCACCCATATGGGCGAGGCGTGGGGTATCAGCCTTGTCGTGCGTAACAGAGCCCTCGATATAGAGACACGCAGCCCAGAAGTTCTCACCATCGGTATAATATAGCTTGTTGTCGGTCGTGGGCACCACGGTTAGCACCTCGCGCATGGGGTCGCCCCCTGCCGCCTCGACCTTACGCTTAAGGTGGGCGGTGACACGCGCTATGTTGTCCATCATCGCCGCAACATCGGGGAAGATATTATGGTTTTTGCGCTGTAGAATGTAGCGCCCTTTGTCGGTGGTGACGATATATGTATCGTTGATAAATCCCTCGCCCAAGGGTTTGATATCCTTGACGGGTGCCGCGAAGGCAAACTTTTCAGCAATGGCGTATAGCTCCCTCATATTACTCTGCAAAGTAGTGTGTTAGACCATCAATCTTGTTCCACTCGCCACGTGTGAAGTCGGGCACCTTGACAGGCTTGCTGCCATTCTCGATAGATATGCGCGTAAGCTCGCCCATAGCGCTCCACTCCGCAGCATCGTAGACATCCATATCCAAGGGCAGACCATTGCGTAGGCAGTATACAAGGCGGTAGTCCATGATATAGTCCATGCCGCCATGACCACCGATGCTTAGGGAGTACTCCTGCAGGGTCATGCCGTTGACAGGCTGCAGCTGCACAGGGTGGCGATAGAGCTCCATCATCTGCTGCGACACCTCCGCAGGGGCAAAGGCGTGGTGGTTGAGGTTCTCGATGTCGGGGAGCTCGTCGCTCTTGGCAACGCTCTCTATCTGCTCGCGCTTGAAGGTGTAGCCCGCAGCGGGGTACTTATTGGCATAACCCTCGGTGCCCACAAGCTGATACATACGGCTGTAGGGGCGTGGTGTCATCACGTTGTGCTGCATATCTATGGTGCAGCCATTGACGGTGCGTATGAGCGTGTTTATCTGGTCGCCCTGGCGGCACTCCTCCTCGCCCATAAGCTCCTTGGTGAGCTTCGCGCCGTTGATAGATTTTGTCGACATCGACACCAGAAAGTCCATCCTATCGCCGCGGTGTATGTTGAGTGCCTGGCAGTTAGGACCTATGCCGTGTGTGGCATATATGTCGCCGTTGTTTGCCTGGTTGTACTCCAAGCGCCAGTTGTCGGCATAGTGCTGCCAGTAGGGCTCGAGGTTGTGGATGTAGGCACCCTCGGCGTGTATAATCTCGCCGAAGAGACCCTGCTGTGCCATGTTGAGTGTCGTGAGCTCGAAGTGGTCGTAGCAGCAGTTCTCCAGAATGGTGCAGTGCACCCTGTTGCGCTCGGCAGCATCCACCAATCGCCAGCACTCCTCAACGGTGTTGGCGCTGGGCACCTCTATGGCAACGTGCTTGCCATGCTCCATGGCATATACCGCCACCTCGACATGTAGCTGCCAGGGGGTCGCTATATATATAAGGTCTATGTCGTCGCGCTGACAAAGCTCCTTGTAGCCCTCATCACCCGAGTATACCGCTGCGCGGGGCATCCCTGCTTTGTCGAGATATGCCTGGCACGCCTCGGCACGCTCGGCATACTTGTCGCACAGACCATTAATAGCCACGCCCTCGATATATGTGAAGCGCTCCACGGCACCTGGTCCGCGCATGCCAAGACCCACGAAGCCTACACGCACCGTCTCGAGTGGCTCGGTGCGAAGCTCCAATACCGAGCTCTGATCTGCCACGCGCTCAGGTTCATCGAGGATGATAACGCCATCGACAACTCTATAGTCGACACTCGCTTTATACAGACCCTTTGTTGTGTGGTTGTTACAGCCCACCAATATAGCTACCATAAGTAGCATGGCGCTCAAAATCTTTGCCGTTCTCATATCTTTGATTGTTTATATTTCCTTATGCAAAGATAGGATTTTTTTGCGGTCATAGCAAGCACAAACTATGTAAAAATGGAGGTCGACCATAGCCAACCCCCACTCATATTCTCGCTTCGCGCTACCACGATAGCTCCTTGAGCAGCTGTGCCGCCTCGGGAACACTCGACTTAACCCTGTTAAGCAGCGTCATGCCCTCCTTGAGGTTGCCCATGTGTATGGCATAGAGGGCTCGGGCGTAGTCTGCAAGTGGTGATGTGCCTGCCGTCTGAAGATAGCGCTTGGCACTCGCCATATCACCACTACGCATGGCTGCATTAGCGGCGTTGATGCTCTTGGCTGCGGCATCCAACCTCTCGCAATGGTCATTGTAGTCAGCCCTATATGTCGCACGACGCAGGGCAGGGTAGCACTCCGTGTACATCTGCTCATACTCCTTAGGATACTTCGTGCTTATGGCGTGATCCCTCTCATCGGGACTCATCGTGCCGTTGATAATTGCGAGTATAGCCTCCCTGTTCTTGAGCGACGATGCTTCGAGCCACTTGACGACACCCGCCCAATCCTCGGTTACGGAGTTGAGGGTGATAATATCGCTCTTAACGCCAAAGGTGGCGACTAAGTAGTCGCGTAGCGCCTCGGCACGCTCCTTCGCAAGTTTTGCATTCTCATTGTAAGCGCCATCGGGCGATGCGTAGCCGGTGATCTCTATCGTGGTCATGTCGCAAGCCGAGTTGCAGCTGCACGAGCCGAAGAACTTCGACATATTGCTGAGTAGTACGGCATTATCGCCAAACGTTGGCTCTATCGTTGCGTCCATAAGTGGGAAGTCAACATAGGCATTCGCCACGCAGTTTGAGGTGCTGATAACGGGCTTGGCATCGACATATACGGGGTTGAACACCCACTCGCGATACTCGCCCACGATAACCTCTCCGAGGGCTGCAACCCTGTCGCCACACCCATATAGTAGCGCCTCGACACGTAGCGTTGCGCCATTCATCCATTGCTGGTATGGCACGGCGGCGAAGTAGGTCACCACGGCAGGTAGATCCTTGCGGCGCAGACGCCACTCCTCGGGTATCTGCTCCACGCGTAACTTCTGACGAGTGTCCACAAAGTAGTGCTCGCGACCGAAGACACCGACCGAGGTCAGCTCAATGGCTCGTGTGCCGTGGTAGAGAATTGGGGTGTAGACCCTCGCGTGGCGACTCTTTATATGTGTATGGTCGAGCTCCATGCGCATGCCGACATAGAGCATATCGCCGTCGTGCTCGATGGTCATATTTGTGATGCGCATACCTGTGAGCATGTGTGCTGCATCGTTGCGTTGTGCCCACGCCATAGGGGTGAGGCATAGTAGCGCTATAAATAGTATTATACGTCTCATAATTAGTGTTTTAGAAGATGTATGAAAGACCAATGTTTAGCTTCGTGATGCCGAAGTAGTTGTGGTTGTCGTGGCGGCTGAGCAGCTTGTCCGTCTTCCAGTCGTACTTGTCGTACTCCAGATAGGCGTAGCCCACGCCGAGCTCGAACTCGAGGTTGAAATGGCGGCTCAGCACCACAGCATATCCGTAGCCCACGCCGGCACCCAAGAGCCAGCCATCGAAGCGGTTGTCGCTCAGTGCCCCGAAGTTGGTGCCGAGGAACTTAATGCTGTTTTGGATGTTGCCCATGTTGTATCTGCCGTAGTGGGCATGCAGGGCGATGAAGTGACCGGCAAAGCGGTGGCAGAACCAGTAGCGTGCCTCGGGTTGTGTGAGGAAGTGCTTCCACTCTCTGCCGTTGTATACCTTCCAGTCGTTGAAGCTCGATGACATGTCGAGGGTCCAGCGTGGCGCCAAGCCGATCTCGGTGCCGAGGTTAACGGTGCCCGTAGCATCGTAGAGGAGGTTTGTCTTGATGGCAACATGTTGCGCATCGGCGCGTTGTGCACCCACCATGAGGAGCAAAGCAACTGTGCATAATCGTAATAATCTTTTCATAGTTTCAGATGTTTTACAATAGTGTTCGCTCAGACTAACTCAACTACCATACCACATGCAGGGAAGTGCGCTTGCTTATTAATGATATAATCGCTATCTTTGTAGAAAATTCAATGATTATGCGAAGAGTATATCTATATCTAATGGTCGCGCTAATAGCGACAATATCAGTAGTTCAGGCGCAGGCACAGGAAATCACCCCAGTGCCTTACCAGGTGAGCAAGTCGCCATATACTGCGCCGTTTGATGCTACGCAGAGGCTCAAGCTCTATACAAATCTTGAGGGCGAGGATCGCGAGCGACTCCTTGCTGCTGCGGAGCAGACGGGTCTTAACTTCGAGGTTGTCGATAATCGAGCAGAGGATGGTGCGTTCTTCAATATCGTGATAAACCGCAATTTACAAGATGCGGAGGAGTATCACATTAATATCGAGCAGAAGGGTATTGTTGTCGATGCTTACGATGCGGCGGGTGCCTTCTATGCCATGCAGACGCTTCGTCAGATGGTGGAGAGCAACCCCGATGGCGTGTGGGATCAGGTATTTATCGGTGACCACCCACGCTTCGAGTATCGCGGCGTGCTTATCGATGTGTCGCGTCACTACCGCTCGGTAGAATTCCTCAAGCGTCAGATAGATATGATGGCACGCCTAAAGATGAACCGCCTGCACCTGCACCTTACGGATGCTGCCGGCTGGCGCATGGAGGTGGAGAGTTACCCACGTCTTACGTGCTATGCAGCGTGGCGCACACCAGCAACATGGAAGGAGTGGTGGTATGGCGAGCGTAAGCACGTCGAGGAGGGCTCGGAGGGTGCCTATGGTGGCTACTACACCAAGGCGGAGCTTCGCGAGTTGGTCGACTATGCGGCAGACAGATATATAACCATCATCCCCGAAATAGAGATGCCTGGTCACTCCGACGAGGTGCTGGCGGCATACCCCGAGCTAAGATGTACGCATCAGCCTGAGCGTCAGGGTGAGCTGTGTATCGGCAAGGAGGAGACATTCGCCATGATGGAGGCTATCTTGGATGAGGTGATGGAGGTATTCCCCTCGGAGTACATACATATTGGTGGCGACGAGGCGAGCAAGGAGAACTGGAAGCTATGCGAGGATTGCCAGCGCCGTATGCAGGAGGAGGGCCTCAATAGTGTCGATGAGTTACAGAGCTATATGATACATCGCATTGAGAAGTATCTGAACTCTAAGGGACGCCAGATTATCGGCTGGGATGAGATATTGCAGGGTGGTCTTGCCCCCAACGCTACGGTGATGTCGTGGCGTGGCGAGGAGGGAGGCATAGCTGCTGCGACTGCTGGTCACGATGTCATAATGTCGCCACACGCCTACTGCTATATCGATGCGCCACAGGATGCGCCACCCACACAGCCCGAGGCTATCGGTGGCTACCTGCCCCTCAAGAAGGTCTACTCCTATGACCCTGCGCCCGAGAGCATGGATGCAGCGGTGGCAAGCCACATCAAGGGTGTGCAGGCAAACCTTTGGGCAGAGTTTATACCCACGGATGAGCACTACGAGATGATGCTCTGGCCACGCGCCATTGCCATTGCCGAGATTGGCTGGTCATCTGCCGAGCATAAGGATTATGCAGGCTTCCGCGAGCGTGCGTTAACCGTTGTCGAGCGCATGAAGGAGGAGGGATATGCCCCCTTCGACCTAAAGAGCGAGATTGGCGAGCGCCCCGAGTCGCGCGAGAGTGTCGACCACCTTGCCATTGGCAAGAGTGTAACCTACAACCCACCGTCGCGCTACTATGCTCCGCAGTATGCTGCTTCAGGTGATATCGCCCTCGTAGATGGTCTGCGTGGCACATGGACCTATGCTGATGGTCGTTGGCAGGGCTTCCTTGGTCGTGCTGGTGTCGATGTGACTATCGACCTTGGCAAGGTGAGGAAGATACGCTCTGTGAGTGCCGACTTTATGCAGTACTGCGGTCCTGGTGTATTTATGCCTTGCAAAGTGGAAATCTTCGGCTCTGTGGATGGCGAGAACTTCGAGGTGCTGGCGGTCATCGACCACGAGGTTGTGCCTGCCGATGTCCCCTCGTTCATGAGCTTCGGCTGGGAGGGTGTTGCCAAGGTGCGCTACATACGCTACCATGCTCACCGCAGCGACTACTCGGGATTTTTGTTCACCGACGAGATTGTTGTTAGGTAGTGTCGGGCGCTATCTAAATTGGCTCAAAAAATAAAAAAAATAGGATAAAGGTTTTGAGATAACAAATTTTTTGTATCTTTGCCACGCAAAAACGATTTGCAGGGCCCATAGCTCAGTTGGTTAGAGCAGCGGACTCATAATCCGAAGGTCGTGGGATCATGCCCCTCTGGGCCCACAAGAACGAAGCGAACAGCTTCGTTTTTTGTTTTTAGGGGATTTTACTCGCCATTATATTCGTTGTTTTGCGAAATATTGCTACCTTTGTATAAACTGACACAATTTAATTTACTATTAACAACTACTACTATGGAGAGAAAATGTAACCATTGTGGTGCGACTGTCGTAGGTTCGCATACCACTTGCCCATCGTGTGGCAACCCAATCGCTGAGAAGAGTTGTAATTTTCTGAATGGCGAATATAATGTTTATGCATTAGCCGCTGCAGTTTTAGCTCTATTGATATGTTTGTTGAGCTTAATTACTGCATTCTCTGATAGCTCGACAATTATCAACCGTATGTATACCACTGCGTTGGAGTGGAATATACCATTGATTACTATTGTGCTTACTGTGGTTGGCTTTGCCGTAGCACAGAAGGAGTGCAAAAGCGCACTACTAAGCCTTGTAGCTACTGGTCTGCTCGCTGTTGGCTTCGTGTTTAGCAACACTACCAAGAACCTTGTTCAGGATCATATCAGCAATGCAGATAACTATGTAAGTGTTGCATCGGAGGCTGTTCGTGATAATGCTCCAAGCATTGTTGGATGGGTTGAGACAATGGAACAGAGTGTTAAGGATGTAGAGAAGGGTCTCGAGAAGGATTTCAAGCGTTATCAAGAGCGCAAGATGAAAGAGGCTGAGCGTGAGCGTAAGAACAAAAATCGCCCATAATCAAACATCAAACATATGAAAAAAGGCTGCCCAATGAGCAGCCTTTTTTCATATTATCCTATCTGTTACTTGCCAAGCAATGTTTTCATTGCCTGAATATTGCGCTCGTTGTCCACAGCCTTACCCTCGGCGGTGTAGGCATGGGCGATAGCCTCGGCAAAGTGCTTCTCCACCTTGTTGCGCACAACCTTCATGGTGCTATTCACAAGACCATTCTGCTCGGTGAATGGCTCGTTGGCAAGGGCGATAACCGCAGGTACCCATCTATCGAGGAACTCGTCGGCATAGGCGCCGCCCGAGCGATACTTGGCAATCTCCGCAGCGACAATCTTCGCCGCCTCCTTGGCGCGCTCCTCACCCTTGATGCCACGCTCGTCGAGCACACGGTTAAGGTTCTCCTTAGATGCCACAACAAGAGCGATGGTATATGGGCTCTGGTTGTTATAGATCATTATCTGGTCGATATATGGCGACTTGTCGACCATCGCCTCCTCCATACCCTCGGGGCTATACTTCTCGCCATCCGACGATATGAGCAAGCTCTTGAAGCGACCCAGGACATAGAGGAAGTTATCCTTGCCCATATATCCCATATCGCCCGTATAGAGCCAGCCATCGCGCACCGTATCGGCCGATGACTCTGGGTTCTTCCAGTAGCCAGCCATGACATTCTCGCCGCGGATGACAATCTCACCCTTCTGACCCACAGGCAGCTCGCGACCCTCCTCGTCCATAATCTTGATGTCGAGAGGCTGCACAAGGCGTCCCGACGAGCCAAAGCGATGGTTGCGAGGACGTGGTGAGTTGGTCGATATCACGGGTGTCGCCTCCGAAAGTCCATAGCCCTGGAACATAGGGATGCCTATGGCGTAGAAGAAGCGCTGAAGCTCGCTATCGAGGAGCGCACCGCCACCGATAAAGAACTGCAAATCACCACCAAAGGCTACGCGCACCTTAGAGTATAGGATCTTGTCGAAGAGTGCCACCGCAGGCCATAGCATCCATCTAAGACCACGACCCTTGTTATATCCATCACCCTGGTAGGCATACGAGGTTTTAAGAGCGAGCTTGAAGAGGCGCTCCGTGGTCTTGCCCTTCTTGCGGATAGTGGTCTCGATGCTCTTGCGGAAGTTCTTCGCCAACGCAGGAACCGAGAGTAGGAAGTGTGGGCGCACCTCCTTGATATTAATAGGTATATTCTTGAGTGTCTCCATTGGTGTGCGACCCACCTCAGTGGTAGCCACCGAAGCACCACAAGCGATCATGATGTAGAAGCCTACGACATGCGCGAAGCAGTGGTCCAACGGCAGGATGATGAGCGTGCGCCATGTGGATGGTATGGATACCACTGATAGCGCCTGCTCCACGTTTGCCGTATAGTTGCGATGGGTGAGAACTACGCCCTTAGGGTCGGCTGTAGTACCTGAGGTATAGGTGATTGTGGCGTAGTCGTCGTTCTGCAATGAGCGACCTATGGCCATGAAGCTCTCCTCGTTTGCCTTGAGATACTCCTCGCCGCGTGCCACAACACTCTGCAACGTAACCTCACCATCCTTGAGGTTCGCCTCATCCTCGCCCCACACCACGATATGCTTCAAGTCGGCGAGGTCGGCTACGATACGGCGCACCTTAGGCAGCTGGTAGCGCGATACGAAGAGGAGCTTCACGTCGGCATGGCGCAAGCGGAAGATAAGGTCGTTGCTCTCCTCCAGCTTAATAGATAGTGGCACACTCACGGCACCTGCATACAACAGACCGAGCTCCGAGATAATCCAGTTGTTGCAACCCTCGGCAAGGATCGATACGCGGTCGCCGCGCTCAATGCCCATGGCCACAAGACCTGCACCAATCTTCAGCGCGAGGCTCTTGGTGTCGTTGTACGTTGTAGGCTCAAATTTGCCGTTATGCTTCTCTAAGAGGAACTCCTTGGCGCCATACTTCGACACCGACTCCTCAAACAAATCTATGATTGTTCTCTTCATATCTTACTTCGCATTATCAATCAAATACTCTGATAGCTTATCTCGCCACTCCTGGGGCATGGGCACCGTCTGCTGCGTCTCGAAGTCGAAGGCCACCATCACCGATGAGCTCTCCGTGAGGCACTCCTCGCCACGCATGATGCGCTGGTGTAGCGTCATACTCTTATTGCCTAAGCGCGACACGTCGGTGGTCACTACGATGTCATCCATCAGGCGCACCTGACCGAAGTAGTCGGTATGTGTCGAGGCGGTTATGATACGCAGCTTGTCGAATACTCCGGTGATACCCAGGACCTTAGTATAAAAGTCGGTCTTGCCCATATCGAAGTAGCTCTGCTGCCATATGTTATTTACGTGCATGAAGGAGTCCACATCCGAAAATCGCTTCTGCACAGGTGTAACGAGCTTCTTTGCCATGACTATTGACGTATTATCTCAATTTCTGAGCCCTCGCCAAAGGCGATGATAGAGCTTGGCTTGAGTGTTGGCTTACCCTCGAAGCGTGGGTTGACAACGTAGTCAACGCCATCGATAATCTCCTGCGCCACATCCTTCAAGCGCTTTGCCGTCTCCTCGCCCGAGATATTCGCCGAGGTGGATACGATAGGCTTGCCGAACTTGCGCAACAACGCCTGGCAGAAGTCGTGCTGAGGGATGCGCACACCGAGTGTTCCCGTCTCGGGGATGATATTCGCTGCCACGCCCACAGCACCTGGTAGGATGGCGGTCAGTGGCTTGTCAGAGAGCTCCATAACCTCAAAGGCGATGCCCGGTGCCTTGTTCACATAGCGCACAACCATATCGGCATCGCGCATAAGGCACAACATCGAGCGCTTATCATCGCTACGCTTCAAGGCATATACCTTGGCCACAGCCTCAGCATTCGTAGCGTCACAACCGATGCCCCACACCGTGTCGGTGGGGTAGAGGATGATACCTCCAGCGCGGAGTACCTCCACACACTTCTCTACAGCCTTCTGCATACTCTATCTCTTATTCATTAGTTCATTGAAACAGTGGCGGCAGATGGGCTGATAGGTGTCGTGAGCACCCAACACCACCTGCTTGTCATCCGCTGTAAGGCGGTGTGAGTGGTGTGCCAAGTCGCCACAACGAACACATATGGCGTGCACCTTTGTCACATACTCCGCCGTAGCCATAAGCGCTGGCATAGGACCAAAGGGAACACCCATATAGTCCATGTCCAAGCCCGCCACGATGACGCGAATACCGCTATTTGCCAACTGGCGACATACGTCAACGATACCCTCGTCGAAGAACTGCGCCTCGTCGATGCCCACAACATCTACGTCCGATGCCATGAGCAGGATGTTCTGTGCCGACTCCACAGGGGTCGACTGAATGGCGTTTGAGTCGTGCGACACCACCTCCACCTCGGAGTAGCGCACGTCGATAGATGGCTTAAAAATCTCAACCTTGAGGTTGGCAAACTGAGCTCGCTTCATGCGGCGAATAAGCTCCTCGGTCTTTCCCGAGAACATCGAGCCGCAGATAACCTCAATCCAACCCTTATGCTTATTATTCTCTAAAAACATAAATCTATATAGTCTATATTACTCGTCCAAACGGATAATGTTGGCACCCAGAGCATTTAGGCGGTTATCGATGTCGCGATAGCCACGATCTATCTGCTCGATATTCTGAATTGTACTTGTACCCTCAGCGCTCATAGCGGCGATAAGTAGCGCCACACCGGCACGAATATCTGGCGAGGTCATGTTGGCAGCACGCAGCGGATGCTGGTGGTCGTGACCAATAACCGTAGCACGGTGAGGGTCACACAAGATAATCTGCGCACCCATGTCGATGAGCTTGTCGACGAAAAACAGACGGCTCTCGAACATCTTCTGGTGGATAAGCACCGAGCCCTTGGCCTGTGTCGCCACAACAAGGAAGATAGAGAGCAAGTCGGGCGTGAGACCTGGCCATGGAGCATCGGCAATGGTCATGATTGAGCCATCGATAAAGCTCTCGATAGAGTAGTTGTCCTGCTGTGGGATGTAGATATCGTCGCCACGCTGCTCGAAACGAATACCCATGCGCGCGAACTGTGCTGGGATGATGCCGAGGTTGTCGTACGACACATTCTTGATGGTGAGCTCCGAGCGGGTCATTGCCGCCATGCCGATGAAGCTACCCACCTCGATCATATCGGGGAGCATCGTATGCTCTGTGCCACCCAACGACTCAACGCCGTCGATGGTGAGTAGGTTAGAGGCGATGCCCGAGATCTTGGCACCCATGCGGTTGAGCATCTTGCACAACTGCTGCAAGTATGGCTCGCACGCTGCATTGTAGATTGTTGTGCGTCCCTCGGCCAATACCGCTGCCATGACGATATTTGCAGTGCCCGTAACCGACGCCTCGTCGAGGAGCATATAGGTACCCTTTAGGCGCTTCGCCTCCACGGTGTAGAACTCATCGCTGACATCGAAGTTGAACTGCGCGCCGAGCTTCTGGAAGCCGAGGAAGTGGGTATCCAAGCGACGACGACCAATCTTGTCGCCACCAGGCTTAGGCATGAAGCCCACGCCAAAGCGGGTGAGAAGTGGACCGATCATCATCACCGAGCCACGCAGACGACGGCAACGCTTGTGGTAGTCTGCCGTACGCAGATAGTCGAGGTCGATGTTATCGGCCTGCAGGGCAAAGCAGTCGTCGCTAAGGCGCTCAACCTTAACGCCCATTGCCGACAATAGCTCAAAGAGCTGCATAACATCTGAGATGATGGGGACATTGTGCAACACCACGCGCTCGGGTGTTAGCAACGCTGCGCATATGATTTGAAGAGCCTCATTCTTAGCTCCCTGCGGCATGATCTCACCCTTGAGACGTCTACCGCCCTCAACCTTAAATAGTGCCATATCACAAAATTTTTACCAAAGATACGAAAAATTGTGTGATATGAGCAACTATTCGTAGAATAAGTTTTCAACAAAGGCAAAATTTTTATTATTTGCACCCAATTCCGATTGGTTTAAGGAATTAGCCTATTTATTTACTAACGCAAGGAAATTGAGCTATATATATCAGTTATCGTGGTCAAAAGGTCGAATATGGTTTTGACATTAGAGATTTAATCGATTACTTTGCACAAACAAAACAGGCAGAAAATATGAAGGAGTTTATTATAGATAATCTACTTAGCAGGATGCCCGAGGAGCGAATTGTTGTGGGCAACGACCTCACTCTTGCAACATATAAGGGCGGCGAGCCGATGAATTGCTCCCCCGAAAAGTATGAGCACGCGGCGATTATCGTCTGCACAGCGGGACATTGCAACCTTAAGATAAACCTCGAGAACTACGAGGTTGAGGCACCCTCGCTCATCACCATCATGCCGGGACAGATTGTCGAGCCTATGGCAGCAAGCCAGAACTTCTCGGCAATCATCATAGCCCTCTCCAAGCGCTTTATCGACATGATCAACCTCCCCGGCTGGCAGCAGAACTACCTGCAGATGTATAACCACCCGGCGCAGCCTCTCGACGAGAGCCAGGTCAATGCCATGCGCTTCTTCTTCACCGTGTTGCACCATGCCGCCTCCGACGAGGATAACCCATTCCGTCTGCAGGTCATCGAGAATATGATACGCGTATTCTACTACGGAGGTGTCAGCCGCATGAAGCAGCACGATACCAACACATCGGCCTTTAAGAATGGCATTGTCGAGCGCTTTATGAACCTTGTCAGGGAGCACTATCGCGAGGAGCGACTCATAGGCTTCTATGCCGACAAGCTATGCATCACGCCCAAGTATCTCTCGAAGGTTGTCAAGGAGCATACGGGACGTTCGGCAGGCGAGTGGATCGAGCGCCACGTCATCCTCGAGGCTCGCGCCATGTTGCAGTCCTCGGATATGACCATACAGCAGATCTCCACGTCGCTCAACTTCCCCAACCAGAGCTTCTTCGGTAAATATTTCAAGCGCGCAACGGGACTATCTCCCAAGCAGTATCGCAGTAAGAGGTGAAAGCTATGGTGTCTGCACCGCAGGTTTATAAACTTTGTCATTGCGAAGAATTGCATCTGAGAACCTTGCTGATACGTAATAGTGGTCTATGCAATTCTGTGGCAATCTACCTTTGTGTATTTGCCTTGCTGATAGAGTTACCCTCAGTATCCATAGCGTTATAAAACAGCGGTAGATGCCCACGTCGGTGCATAGAGCAAGTACTACTCATGACCCTCTCGGTTGCGCCTCCTCGGCATGACGGGGTTTATAAGGTGAAAAGTAAAGAGCGCTTCGCGCGAGTTTAAGTATTGGAGCGTAGGAACAATGGGGGGGGTGATGGGAGCGATGGGATTGCTTGCGCGTGATTGGCCTGGCTCTCGCTGAATATCGTTTCTATCAAGCGAAGCGCTCCTATCATTCCTTTCATCTGTAAACAAAAATAGGGCGCCAACATGACGCCCTATTTTTGTTATTACCAGTGTTACAAACTCAACATCTTGAGTGTTGCCTGCTGGGGCTTAGCTGCCTGTGCCTGCGCTGTGTAGCCCAACTTCTCGAGAAGCTCGTCGACTGGGCGAGTGCCATTCTGGAACGAGAATGAGAATGGCTCAGATACCCACATATCGCTGTAGTTACCCTTATAGTCCATCGTTACGGCACACATGACGTAGAGTTTGTCGTTCTCGCCAACGAACAAGCAGTTGCGAGGTGAGGTGTACTGCACCACGTCTGACTTAATATAATTCATGTCGCTTGTCACAATCTCCTCGGCGGTGTAAATGTTCATAAATACGTATCCCTCAGGCTGCACGGTCTCAATCTCGGCGCACATAGCATACCAGCCCATAGACTCGAACATGCCATACTGGTAGAACTCATCAGGCATGGCTGTCTCCAACGCCGAAAGGCTATAAGGACCAGTGATGTTCACCTCAACGACGTCGTTCTCGCACTCGCTCTCAGGCTCGGTCTTAAAGTCGTAGCGGAAGAGGTCTGTAGTGACAACGCCACCATAGTAGCCGAATGCCAACGCCACATACTCGGTGTTAGGCTCAAGACCTACGAGTGTAGTGTCGATAGTGCCCTTATAGGTGTTGCTGTCGAGGTTGAAGCCGAGCAACCAGTTGATAATCTCCTCGTTAGTGGTCATGTCTGCAGGGATGTCACTCTTCTTGAGGAACGTAGCTACGTACTGCTCCATGTCGTTGGATGGAGCTATGCAGATGTCGGCAACACGAACATAGCAGTTCTCGACGCTGATATCGATGGTCATATCCGACGCCTTCACTTCCTCGGTGCTGAAGTGTGCAAAGTATGGCTTTGTGGTCACCTGTGGTAGACCATCAACCATCTCGATGCCGTAGAATAGCATGCAATAGTTGGTGCTCGCCTCGCGGATCTCTTCGTAGCTATCTGCACCCTGCAAGCACATAACCTCCATGAGTGTCTCGGCGCTATAGCCCGACTGCATATACATGGTTATGAGGCCAATCCAGTTGTTTGCCACCTGCTTGCAGTAGTCGTCATCTGGTGTTGTGCCCTCAGGGCGATACATATACTCACCCTCGGCATAGATCTCGATGAAGTACTTGCCATCCCAGTTTATAGGCTCGAACTCGTAGGTTGCCTTTGGACCGTCAACGGTGATCTTTACATCGAACTCGATGTCCGAGAAGATCTGCGTTGGAAGGATGACAATCTCGTGGGTTACGGCAGATGCCAAGGTGTAGTCTGTGCCATCCTCGTTGAACTTGATTGCGTAGGCATAGATGACATACTCTCTGTCGGGCACCATGCTTGTCCAGCCGATGTATGAGTCGCCCGTGTAGTAGATGTCGTACTCCTTCATAAACTCCTTGAGGTTTGACGCACCCATGCTCTCGGCCATCGAGGTGAAGTAGTTGTAGTCATCCTCGAATAGCTCTTGCTCGTTGCTAATCATGCTGTTTAGGATATAATCCTTCTCGGCCATATATACAATGTAGGGCGTCTGCTTGTCTGAGGGGTATAGCTTTGTAGAACAGCTTGTGGTCTTTATGTCGCATACCTCCATCTCGAATGTTAGGGCATTGCTTGATAGCTGCTTGACCTTGATTGTCTGGGTGCTGTAGTTGGGGTAGCGCACAGCGATCATGGCGTTACGCTCGCTGTCCGTAAAGTTGCTGTCGCAAGTGAAGTATAGGCGACCCTCTGCCGTGCGGAACTTGCTAATCCACTCGACATCCGCCTCGGCAACGATGTCGATGCCGTTGATGCCATTCTCAATAGTGTAGCCAACAGAGTGCTCGCCTCCATTGCCATCAATCTCAAGCGTGCTCTTCTCGAGCGTAACGCTAAGCTCAGTGTTGACTGGCTCATCTACCAGGCTCTCATTACAAGCGACAAATGTCATTGCCAAGGTTGCAACGAACAGTAGAAATAACTTGGTAATAATTCTCATAGATATCTTTGTTTTAGTTATTGCTTATTGTGCAAATATATGATTTTTCTTGCCAACGACCAAATAAAGATTGATTTCCTACTAAAAAAGCGATTGAGCATATACAAATTTGCAAATTATTCGTATATTTGTCACCTGAAGGAGTATTTTTTATTAAATTATTTTAATAATTGCAAACATTAAATATTTTATAATAACCTTAAATTTTAATTAATCTATGAAGACAATCAAGAATTTGTTGTGGGCAATGTTGCCACTCTTTGCCTTGACGCTTGCTGTAGGTTGCCAGGAGGGTCCTCAGGAGGAGCCTACTCCAGATGGTCCAACCGTACAGAAGGATTCAATCATCAAGCTCAACTCAAACAAGGTTGAGGCTTCGTTGGCTGGTGGTGAATACACCATGATCTACGAGATCGAGAACGCTCACGATGGTGAGAAGATCACTGCTGAGGCTGCTGAGTCTTGGGTTAACAACTTCAACACCAGCATCTCGGGTGTTCTCACTTTCTCTGTTGATGCTAACAACTCAGACAAGGCTCGTGAGTGCTTGGTAACTGTAAAGTATCGCTATGCTGAGGATGCAATCTTCGTTGTAAAGCAGGGTGCTAAGGAGACTTCAGGTTTCAAATTGGAGAATATAACTGTTGACTACTTCTCTTACACTATCGACATCATCCCAGATAACAAGACTGCTCCATACATCGTTATGTCAGCAGATCCTACCTACATCCTTGCTTCAGGCTTCGAGACAGGTGAGGACTTCTACGAGGACGATTTCTATTACTTCGGTTGGTTGGGTCAGTGGTATGGCATGTCTGCAGTTCAGATTATGCAGGATCGTTGTAAGGTTGGTGACCAGCGCGGTGTAACTGCAGGAAAAGGTGCTTCAGGTATCCCTTACACTTGCTACCTCTACTACTTCGACTATGATACAGGTGCTTTGATCTCAGATGTTTATTTCTTCAAGATTACAACAAAGTCTCCAGACTATGTCCCTGCTACATTCAACGTAGAGCACACTGTTGACGGCTGTGTAGTATCAGCTGACGTAACTCCACAGGGTTACGAGGGTGCTTACTACTTCGATATGCTCAGCAAGGCTATGATACAGGACTACATCGACTCTTTGGATTGCGTAAATACTCCTGCGGAGGCTGTTAAGTACTACTGGTCAATGGCTGTTATGGATATGATGAACAACGGCAACATGTCAGGTTCAGATATCGTTGACTACTACAACTGCCAGGGTACATACGAGGATGGTACTCCACGTAGCCAGTTCGACTTCGAGTTGTTGGCAGAGACTCCATACTACCTCTTCGCATTTGCTATGGACGAGCACGGTCTCTGCTGCTCAGAGCCTACAATCGTTGAGATCAACACTGGGTCAGTAGCTATGTCTGACAACGTGATCACTCCATCAGTATCTAAGGTTACTGCTGAGACTGCTGAGATTAGCTTCACAACAACTAACGACGACTACTACATCGCTGGTTGGGAGAAGGCTTCAGACTGGGTTACTTATGGTGACACCGACGCTGAGCGCCAGCAGTACTTGCTCGCTAACCTCTCTTACGAGTACATCTCTGGTGACTACACACAGACAGCTCTCGGTCTTGAGCAGGGTGTTGAGTACGTTCTCTACGCATTTGGTTCACGTGGTGGTGTAGCAACTACTTCACAGATCTGGACTTGCAACTTCACAACTAAGTCAGGTCTTGGTGCTGCAACTATCGAGTTCGTTGACAATGGCTACTACGCAGCTGAGGATCTTGCACAGCTTCCAGGTTGGGAGTTCCTCGCTGGTGACTTCTACTCAGGCACATTCATCTTGCCTGTTGAGTACCGCATCGAGGGTGAGTGGTCTGCATTCTTCGGTAGTGTTTACAACTGGACAGGCCGCAACGACTTCTACAATGACGAGCAGTACAAGGATGGTCTTGTGTGGAGCATCAACCAGTACGGCTCAATGAACCTTGACAAGACTTACTGCATCCTTGATAACGATAGCTTCTACATCGTTGCAGCTATGGTAATCGATATGGATGGTGTATATAGCCCTATCGCTAAGCACGAGATTAGCACATCATACGATGGTGCTCGCACAAACCCAGAGGACTTCGCTAATTGGTGGAATGGCACCAGCAGCGTAGAGGCTCAGAAGGCTGACGCTAAGCCACTCTTCACAAAGAAGGCTAACAACAATAACAAGCTCTCTAAGCAGGGCTTTGAGGTTAAGGCTGAGCGCATGAACTTCTAATTTATGAGATAGGGTAGCAAATGCTACCTATCAACCAAACCCTGGGTGGATTTCCACTCAGGGTTTTTCTTTTCTACCCGACAAAGAAAAATGGTGCCCAGCCTCTGGACACCATCCTGCTCATACCCTATGGCGAGGGTGAGCCAACCCAATAAAAACTAAAAAATATTATCTCTTTAATCTATCCCATCACCACTCTGTGGGATGGTGCTGTTTTCATGTTGCAAAGATATGGCAATATATTAATGCGGACAATCACCATAATTAGGTAATTAGCTCCTTGGCGACCCCCTATTTATTGGTATTTGACTATTCGAAAATATTTATTAACTTTGCATAGTAATAATATACCTATATAAAAATAGAGGATGACAACCATACATAACAATATGTCGTATAGTAATATAGAGCCAGATATGAAGCTCTTCGAGCTTATCGACGCACACCCGTCGCTTGTCTCTATATTCTCGCGACTGAACATAACACTCCCCTTTGGCGACATATCAATCGCCGAGATGTGCCAGCGCGATGGGCATAATGTCGAGCTATTCGTGACGCTCTGCAAGATGCATATCGACGCGACGTACCGCCCTGATAGGCGCTCATTGAGCGAGGCGATGCTATCGGAGGTGGTGAGCTATCTGCGCGCCTCACACCGCTACTACGCTCAATATATGCTCCCACACGTGGCGCGCCACTTAGATGAGATACTCTCGCACTGCGACAACCTCTCGAAGCGCGTGCTGAGCACCTTCTATGAGGAGTATACACGCTACGTGACGGCGCACTTCGAGGATGAGGAGCGCAACATATTCGCCCCAATAGAGAGTGCCGAGCAGGAGCGCGTGCGCGACCTTGCCACCTTGGAGCGCCCCCATGGCGACATCGACGATAGGACAAACGACATCGCGGCGCTCATCTTCAAGAGCCTTCCCGAGGCGGTGCCCACGCCTGTGCGCTGCGCCATGCTCGACGATATATATGCCCTGCGCGACGACCTACGCACGCATAGCAACATAGAGATGTTCCTGCTGCGCCCACTCGTGGATGGCATCATTAAAAACGAGTAGCCATGAGACGATACAGAGTAGCCATAGCAACACCATCCGCCATCATCGGCGAGGGCATAGCCGCCATACTACAGCGTGGTGGCGAGGCCGATGTTGTACTTATGGGACGCAGCATGGAGGAGGTGGCACCACGACTACGTAGTGCCGATATAGATGTCGTCGTGGCGGATGCTGCCCTGTTGCGCGGCTACGACATAGGCGAGCAATTGTCGGATGTCGTTGTTGTGGGCGTGCAGTGCTCGCTATACGATGGCGACATGATGCGTCGCCTTGCCCACGGCATAAGCCTCTACATGGGCGAGGAGGATATCGTGCGCATCGTAAGCGAGGCGGTGGATGCCCCCTCGCAGGTGAGCACCCAGGAGAGCCACGAGCTATCGGAGAGAGAGCGCGACGTGCTAATTCTTGTTGCCAAGGGCTTCACCAACAAGGAGATAGCCTCGGAGCTTAACATCTCGCCCCACACCGTAATATCACACCGTAAAAACATTGTGCATAAGACCGGCATACGCTCCGTTGCGGGCTTGACGGTATATGCCGTACTTAATAAGCTTATTGATAGTGAACAACTTTAAGAATTTGAAGACTGAGCTCTGCGCCTACTCCGTGGAGGCCTGCCAGATTGCGGCACGCCTCGGTGTTAACCGCGTGGAGATGTGCGCCTCACCTGCCGAGGGTGGCGTGACCCCATCGATGGCCACCATTGAGCGTGTAGCCAAGATTGAGGGTATTGACCAGAGTGTTATGATACGCCCACGTGGCGGCGACTTCCTATACTCCGACGAGGAGTTTCAGACAATGTTGCGCGACACCGCGTGCGCGCGCGAGGCGGGCGCCACAGGTGTCGTCTTCGGCATACTTACTGCCGAGGGTAGGGTAGATGTGGAGCGCACACGCGCCCTTGTGGAGGCTGCCAAGGGCATGGAGTGCACCTTCCACCGCGCTGTGGACATGACCGAGGATTATGAGCAGGCAGTGGAGGATGTCATCGCCGCAGGCTGCCACCGCATACTCACATCGGGTGGCTACGACAAGGCGATAGATGGCATCGACAACATACGCCGTGCCGTGGAGATTGCGGCAGGACGCATTGAGATTATGGCTGGTAGTGGCGTGGTGGCTGCCAACGCCGAGGTACTCGCAGCTACGGGTGTCGATGCACTGCACTTCAGCGCCAAGACAACCATCATGGGCGGAATGAAGTATCGCAACCCACGTATCTCGATGGGTGGCACAACGGCAGTCGACGAGTTCTCAATTAGAACTGTCGACGAAGAGGAGGTAACAAAGATATTAACCCTAATACGCAGATAGTATGAAGAGTATGAAGATATTGGCGCTACTCGCCATGGCGGTAGTTGCTATGGGCTGTAGCGGTAACAGCAACAAGAAGAGTGAGAACAAGGATAAGGCTACGCCAGAGGCTGCGCCAAAGAGCGCAGAGGTTTCAGAGAGTGTGCCATCGCCAGAGCTTGAGGAGGCTATCAAGAGCTCTGTACGCGAGGCTGAGCTGCGCGACCTTTGGGCTAAGACCCCTGAGGCAGAGCGTGCCGACATGGAGTATCTGATCATCAATATGTTGGCTGCCGACCGCGACACAATGTCGTTGGATCTCTTGGCGGAGAATGTGCACTACGCACGCATAGCTCGCGAGAAGTATGAGTGGGCAAAGAGCCTCCCCGAGGATCTCTATCAGCGCGATGTGCTTCCTCACCACGTTGTCGACGAGGTGCGCGACTCATGGCGTAAGGAGCTCTACGAGATGTTCTCGCCAGCCGTAGATACTTGCGAAACAATGTACGACGCCATCTGCGCCGTGAATGCTAACATACCACGCCTTACGGGTGTAGACTACAATACAAAACGCGAGAAGACAAACCAGAGCCCTCGCGAGTCTATGCGTCAGGGCATGGCATCGTGCACGGGTCTTGCCATCTTGCTGGTTGATGCTTACCGCGCTGTGGGTATCCCAGCACGCTTCGCAGGTACTGCCTCATGGCACGACAATCGCGGTAACCACAGCTGGACTGAGGTATGGCTCGACGGCGAGTGGCGAGTTACGGAGTACTACTTTCCATCGCAGCTCGACCACCTATGGTTCATGGCCGACGCATCGAAGGCTAAGGCCGACGATCGCACATACGCTATCTATGCCACACGCTTTGGTAAGGCCGACGACTGGTTCCCAATGGTATGGGCGGATGGCGATGTCGAGGGTCGCAGCGTAGAGGAGTTGCCTAAGTATATCGGTGCCGAGAATGTCACTGACCGCTATATTGAGCTTGCCTATGACCAGTATACACGCCACCTTGAGGCTGGCACACACACCTTCATCAAGATTGCCGGCTACAAGGTAGAGGGTCAGAAGGAGCACTCGGAGGATCGTGTAGCGATGGGCGTGGATGTGTTCCGCGGCACAGAGCAGATGGGTGGCGGTCTTACGGCTGGTGAGCATCGCGATATGAACGATATGTTCTCGGTGCTTGTGCCCAAGAATACGGAGTATGAGCTACGCTACTACAACGCCAATGGCGAGCTTCAGACCAAGAGAGTAGTGCTTGGCGAGGAGGAGATTACCGTTGAGATTTACCTAAATTAACAACATAAAACCAATGAAAGAGGTACTAAAATATTACAAGGATTTCCCAAAGGAGGGCATCATATTTGTCGACATCATCCCATTCTTGCAGGATAAGGCTGTCTTCGCCGAGCTTATGAAGCGCGTGGGCGATGCCTGCACAACAGCAAACATCATAGCACCAGAGGCGCGAGGCTTCCTCTTTGCTGCGCCACTACTCACCACCGCAGCACACGTCGAGAATATCGTTCCTGTGCGCAAGAGCGGTAAGCTCCCATTTGCCGAGGGCGACCTTAGAGAGGTGGTCATCGAGAAGGAGTATGGCAGCGACAAGCTATACTACCGCCTTAGCGACATCGCTGTAGGCAAGGCTACGGGCGATGTTTTCGAGGTGACAATCCTCGATGATGTACTCGCCACAGGTGGCACTGCCGAGGGCTTGGCAGAGTCGTTGCAGAGCCTCAAGATCGAGGTCGACGGCAAGGAGTATGGTGTCAAGGTTAAGGAGTTTGTCTTCATCGTTGAGATTGAGGAGCTTGGTGGCAAGGCACGCCTTGAGCGCATAGCTCCCGTACGCTCTATAACCGTCATCTAAGAGAGGTATAGCCGTCATGTCGGAGTTGCTGGGGCGCGATATAAAGTATGTTAGCGGCGTGGGCGAGGCCCGTGCACGCCTGCTTGCTCGTGAGGTGGGTGTTCACACTATTGGCGACCTCCTCATGCGCTTCCCCTATCGCTATATCGACCGCAGTACAACACGCCATATTGCCGACATCGACGAGAGCATGGAGAGCACCTATGTGCAGATACGCTGCCGCATTGTGGGGCGCTCCGTGGCTGGCGAGGGACGTAAGCAGCGCTTCGTTGCCGAGGTTACGGATGGCACAGGGTGCGCCGAGCTGCTATGGTTCCATGGCATCAAGTGGATAGATAAGCGCATAGAGCTCAACCGCGAGTATATCGTCTTCGGTCGTCCATCGTTCTATCGCGGCAGGATGAGTATCGCCCACCCCGAGGTGGAGACCGTTGAGCAGGCGCTATCGCGCAAGGTGGAGAGTGGCTACCAGGGTATATATGCCTCAACAGAGGCACTATCGCAGCTCATAACTGTCAAGGGCATGCACAACATTGTGCACAACGCCTGGCAGTTGGTTGCCAACGATAGCGCTGCCTTTGTCGATCCGCTGCCCGAGGATATGCGCCGCCGCAATGGACTTATCCCCCTGCGTGAGGCGATCTACAACATACACTTTCCGCAGTCGGCAGAGCTGCTGCGCAAGGCGCAGTATCGCCTTAAGTTCGACGAGCTCCTCGGCGTGCAGCTGACCATACAGGCGCGTCGCAGCGAGCGACATACGCGTGGCGGAGGCTTTATCTTTCCTCGCGTGGGCGACAACTTCAATGCCTTCTATCACACGAAGTTACCCTTCAGCCTTACGGGGGCGCAGCAGCGTGTAATCAAGGAGATACGCGCCGACATGGTCTCGGGCAAGCAGATGAACCGCCTCTTGCAGGGCGACGTGGGTAGTGGCAAGACGATGGTTGCCTTTATGTCGATGCTCCTGGCTGTGGACAACGGCTACCAGGCATGTATCATGGCGCCTACGGAGATTCTCGCACGCCAGCACTATGCCAATATGATGCGCTTTGCCGAGGGACTACCCAATGTGCGCATCGCAATCCTCACCGGCGCATCGAAGGCCAAGGAGCGACGCATGGCACTCGAGGGCATAGCCACAGGCGAGGTCGACATACTCATAGGCACCCACGCACTCATCGAGGATAGGGTGCAGTTTGCCAACCTCGGCTATGTGGTCATCGACGAGCAACATCGCTTCGGCGTGGAGCAGCGCGCAAAGCTATGGACAAAGAACCAGCAGCCGCCACACATCCTTGTGATGACGGCAACGCCCATACCGCGCACCTTAGCAATGACACTCTATGGCGACCTTGAGGTCTCGGTGATTGATGAGCTACCCCCAGGCAGACAACCTATACGCACATATCACTACTACGACTCGTCGCGCCTGAAGATGTTTGGCTTCCTCAGACAGGAGATTGCCAAGGGGCGACAAGTATATATCGTCTACCCGCTAATCAAGGAGTCTGAGAAGATGGACTACAAGGATCTCTACGACGGCTTCGAGTCGATGTCGCGCGACTTTCCACTGCCACAATACCGCATCACGGTGTGCCACGGCAAGATGAAGAACGAGGATAAGGAGGCGGCAATGACGCAGTTCAAGCGCGGTGAGGCCGACATCCTCATCGCCACATCGGTCATCGAGGTGGGTGTCGACGTGCCCAATGCCACGGTGATGGTCATCGAATCGGCCGAGCGCTTCGGACTATCGCAGCTGCACCAGCTACGCGGTCGCGTGGGTCGTGGTGGCGAGCAGTCCTACTGCATACTCATGTCGGGCGACAAGCTCTCCAAGGAGGGACGCGCACGCCTTGATGCTATGTGTCAGACCAACGATGGCTTCCAGCTGTCGGAGCTCGACCTCAAGCTACGTGGCGCAGGCGACATACATGGCACACAGCAGAGTGGCGACGCCTTTGAGCTCAACATCGCCAACCTCGCCACCGACACGCAGATCATGGAGGTGACGCGCAACGAGGCAATAGCCATACTTGATAGGGATGCTGCACTCGAGCGCCCCGAGCATATGGCACTGCGAGGGCTGCGCGATAGACATAAGCGTCGCGAGCGAATAGATTTTTCCGATATTTCATAATATCGCATCACAAAAAACGTTATCTTTGCAACCAAATAAGTAATAAACATTTATACCCCGATATAACCTATGGCATTAATTAGATGTTCGAAGTGTGGTAACCTCGCCTCAAGCCGCTCTGCGGTTTGCCCTATATGTGGCGAGAAGATCGCCCAAGAGCAGCCCACACCCGCACCCTCAATGAATACTCCGCAGGCTGAGGTTCCCGTGGCGGAGAGCCCTGCGCCAGCTGTGGAGAGCCCTGTACCCAGCGCAACTGCTCAGCCCAAAACCCTCAACGAGATTCTCGCCGAGCGACAGACAACAAAGACGCTGAACGACAGCCATAGCCAGGAGGATACAACTGTTGACACGCCTCCGACGCAGGATGAGATAAGCGCGCCCGAGCAGAGCAACGTCGCTATGGGTATCAGCGCTAATGTGCAGTATAGCTACGACGACGGCGTTCGCACAGTCGAGGAGTATGAGGAGGATATACAGCGCTATAAGCGTATGGCTCAAGGCTTTATGATTGGTTGTTTCATTCTTCTTGCCATGCTTATAGTTGTCTGCATACTATACTTCGTTAAGGTACAAGACCACAATAAGCTAACCAAGGATTATAAGTTGGTGGTTGAGCAAGTTAACGTTATTACCAACGATAGGCAATCAGCGGAGGAGGTCGACATTGACGCGCTACGCGAGAATGCCGAGGAGCTTGTCAGCCAGCTTGAGAAGTATAAGAACGATAACGACTCTATGGCAATGCGCTACCAAGAGGCTGTAGAGATGTATAAGGAGCTCGAGAGCTCTAATAGCTACACTCGCGAGCAGCTGCGTCGCTACCAGAGCGAGGTGGAGACACTCAAGGGCATCATGCGTCAGTATGTGCGCCAGATAGACTCGTTGCATGGTGTCACCACAACGCTTAAGACGGAGAATACTTCTATGAGACAGCAGATAAAGACCCAGGAGTTGCTTGTGAGCCAGGCGGAGGAGCGTGCCGAGGAGCTTACAACAAAGGTGCGCCAGGGTGAGGTAATCCAGGTGAGCGCTATTAACGTCACACCACTGAACGATAAGAGCAACAACGTGAAGCGTATGCGCCAGGCACGCCGCCTACGTGTCGACTTCGAGCTTACTGCAAATGCCCTTGCTGAGCCAGGCGAGAAGAGTATATATATATGTATCACCAACCCTGATGGCTATATCCTTGCACCTGCCGACATGATCGTATTCAACTACGAGGGCACCGAGATGATGGCATCGGCAATGCGTAAGGTGGACTACGAGAATAATATGGTGCCAGTAAGTATCTTCTACGATGGCGAGAACTTCGGTAAGGGTATCTACAAGGTGGATATCTATATCGATGGTCGTCACTGTGGTACAACAGAAAAGTACTTTGATTAAGGCTGTGTAGAGCGAGTATGGAAGCCGTCTAACAAGGTTATTTCTTCGTTCTTTGTTGTGATAAGGGGTCATCTACTGCCGCTAACGAATTATCTCAGCAATGGGCAGTACGCCAAAGTACAGCCCATCGCCTCGAAATTCGCCGAGCGAAAGTATCTGACCCCTTCTGACAACAAATAGTTTGTCCTCGAAATGCTCATTTACGCCGAGTAAACTGCGCTTTCTCAGACTTCGTGCGCCTAAAACTAACTATTGTTATACAACTTCGAACAATGGGGGAGTGTCTAAAAACTTATTGGA
>JAZOLM010000065.1:0-5883 GCA_045652985.1 Alistipes sp.
CACGGGAGCGGCAAAGAGGAAAGCCACGAGCACCATCTTCACATATTGGCCGACAAACATACCGAGCACCTGGCTTATCTGCGCCCCGTGGACGCGGCGCACGGCAATCTCGCGACGGCGATACTGCGTCTCGAAGAAGACGAGGCCGAAGACTCCCATCAGCGAGATGCAGATGGAGATGAGAGCAAAGATGGTGATCAGGCGGTTCAGCTCGCGCTCCTTCTCGTATTGGCGTCCCAGCTCTTCGTCGAAGAACTCGATGGTAATCTTGTCCGCATTATCACCCATCTTAGTGACACAATCCTTGATATGTTTACGTACAGATTCTATATCTGCTCCAGGCATAGTACGTACATAGCAATGCGTGATAAACCCCGTATGTTCTCTTACGCAGAAGGCAAAGGGTGAATTTTCATATTGCAAGGAGCGAAACTTAAAGTCTTTGCAAAAGCCTATAACTGTAGCGCCGTTTAGGTTTTCATTAATCTTCAAATCAAATTCTTTCCGTGCCAACTCATTGAAGATATAAAGTTGCTTATCTGCTTGCAATTCATCTTCAGGCATATAGTCGCGACCCTCAATCAGTTCGATACCCATAAAAGGCAAGAAGTTGTATGATACATAATAGGCTTGAAAGAACACATGCTCATCATTATCCTTTACCCTATTATGCGTGGAACGAACAGGCTCGATAAAGTTTTCCACAGCAAAGGCTACATCGGCAATCATAGGGTTAGATTTCAACTCGCCAGCCAACTGCTGGCGTGCATTAAAGTCCCATCGCGATTTAGGTGCACTCTCGAGATTGACCGCGAGCACATTCTCCTTGTTGAAGCCCATATCGTAGCGCATCATATAGGAGTGTTGCAGGCGGATGAAGAGCGTGCAGGTGATAAGCGCAATGGAGATAACGAACTGAATGGTCAGAAGTACGTAACGTATACGACGACCAGCAGCCGTATTGCCAAACGAACCTTTCAGCACAAAGGCTGGTGGAACTGAAGTAATATAATAGGCTGGATAAACACTGCTGACCACAGCGAGCACGAGTCCCAACGCTACGATGAGCAGTGCAATCACCGGATTGTCTTTCAGCATGGCTGAGGTAGAAAGCATTCCCATGAGTTCGGGTGCTACCATAAAGACGATGTACGTAGCAAGCAGAAGTCCGAGTGCAACCAATCCTACGGCCTCAAATACGAATCCTATGCGTAAACGGCGTGTGGGGCAACCAAATACCTTCTCCGTATTCACACGGCGTATGCGGCGTGGCACCATTGCCATGAAGAAATTGAAGAAGTTAATAAACGCAATTATCAATATCAGCATGGCTATACTCATCAAAGTATAGGTCGTAAATCGATTTCCTACGCTATATCCAATCATACCTTCTACATCATTGGTGAAATAGATGTCGTAAATAGGGGTTAGTCGCATAAAGTCATTACCAACTTCCATCCAAGTATTAGGATCGTCTTTCTCGTAGGCTTCTCTTACCTCTTCGTATGCCTCACCGAAATCCCATGCTATCAAGCGCATACCATTGGCCAGCATCTGATTATTCTGTTCGGCATCATACACCTTATAATAATAGGTGAATGCAAATTCTTCTTTGTTTGCCAGAGCATCTTTATCGGTCAGTCGGAATACTTCGGTATTCCCAAACTCACAATTGTCTGGGAAATCAGGATAGATTCCTCTGACAGTTTGCACGTTTTTGTTGCTTAAGTACCCACTCCCCAAAGCTATAGCTTCACCCACTTCAATATGATGTATCTTGGCAAGGCTCTCACTTATTATCACAGAATTAGGTTTTCCGAGTTCTTCGTAACTCCCTGCAATGAATGGAATATTGAAAAGTTTGAGGAGATTGGGCGAACATATACGTACTGATGTCGTCACAGGAATCTGAGGCTCCTCATTACAAACCCTCAAATCGTAGTTTTGAGGATAAGGGAATGCCCAAGCATACTCCTCCACATTGGCATTGTTGTCGCCCACAGCCTCACCCACATAATGCGACACGTGTGGCATCTTCTTGGTTGCGTCACCCATTACAGACTTGAACTCCAAGCGATATATCCTCTCCGCATCCTTGAAGCAGCGATTGTAGCCAAGGTCAAAGTTCACCTGTACCAGGATGATATAAGCCGCCGCAAAGGCGATGCCGAGCCCAAGGATGTTGAGCACAGACGACACCTTATAGCGCCCGAGGTTCTTGAAGAATTCTTTCATTGTCGTATGGTTTTATTTTTTTTCGGTTTCTTTGTTTTTCCTCTGCGAAGTTAATCGTTCGCGCAAGCACCTTTGCAAGAAAAAATGAAGAAAATGCGTTCTCTAGTGAAAAGTGTCCATTTTTTTGACACTTTTGGGCAATAAGCCCTCAAGATACGGCATATTTCGATGCTGATGAGTAAAAAGCAACGCGTGAAACCCGATGGGGTTTCACGCGCGTATTTGTCATTTGTCTTGCTGACCAAGAGCAAGTACTCGAGCGGTTTGCTCTATGTACTCACAACAATATATTATCATTTATCGGGATGCATGGCCGCAATCATCGTCCGATAGAGAACTTTTCCATCGTTTTTGCAGACCTTGACGATGAAGTTCCAGCCGGAACGATCGAGATATTCATCCTTGGTGGTGAAGCTAAACGCGAAGGATGTGTTGTCGCCCGCTGCCTTTATCTTGCAGTCATCGAATATCTGGTCGTCCTCATTGCCCCATATCTCGATGCGGCACTCTCCCGTATAGTCCTCTATAAAGCCACTGCAGATATAGGTATGTTGGATATACTCGTTGCCCGTCAATGTAGATACAGTTGCCTCGTCGACTATGCACTCAATAGTCAGGTGCGACAGGGTTATATCGTTAAAGAGAAAGTTATCGCTATCGCAAGAGGCCAAAGAGAAGAGAGCGGTCAGTGCCACCAAGCTGTTGATAATTCGTTTCATAATTTTTTATTGGAATTTGTGTATAATGATTATTCCTTTATTAATCTTATTATAGGATTGCTAGTATCCTTGATTACATCCCATGAGTGGAATGTGAATCTGCGATATAGCTTCACATCTCTATATCCTTCTTTCGCCCAAGCTTTCACACGGATAATATCCGTGCTACCATCGGGCCAATGCAGAGTGAGCGGTTCGTCGTCATACGTTGCATGTCCGTTCAGCTCACCAAAGTAAAGCATAGGTTTGCCATCCTTAGTCACATACATCAAACCGTGCATTTCAGCGAGATACATTCTTGTCACAGCCCCTCTCTCCGATAAAGACAAACTGTCTGCTGTGTAGGTTTCGCCCATCCACTCGGCTGTAATCTCCTTGCCCACAAAGTTGTTCGGCGTAATCGAGTCTAATAGGTTTTGTCCGTCAGCATTATATACGTTAACGTAAATGTTGATAGGAGCTATATCCCATATCATAGGGTCGCACGATACAAAAGTCGCGGTAAACGCCACAGACAATAAGATTGAAGTGATTCTTTTCATACTTTTCAAAGTTTGTTGCTAATAGATTAGGCGAATGTAGACATTCTTTTTCAAATGACCCAATATTCAAACCTAAATGTGCTGATAAATTCATCTATTTGCCCCACACCCCCACTCGCAACAATCTACAAGGTTCGAAAAGAATAGGCGAAGACGTACTTTGAGAGCCTTATAGGTTTTGCGCAAACTTATAACAGTTATTTAAGGACTCGCCTATCTTCTATGATACCGCTCCACCTTCGGATTGCCGCTGCAGTCTACGTCGCCACTGCCGCTGATATTGGCCTTGATGGACTCGGAGGCATAACATTCGATATCTCCACTACCATTGATCGCGGCGTTGACGTGCAGACAGTGTAGCTGGTCGCAGTCGATGTCACCACTGCCATTGATGTCGTAATGTGCCTCGCGGGCTTTGCCAGCAAGCTGCACGTCGCCGCTGCCGTTGATATTCACACTGACGCGTTGGCTGATGAGGTCGTGTGCCTCGACATCGCCACTGCCGTTGATGTAGAGCGCCAGTGACTCGGTGCGGATGGGTCCTCGGAGCATCACGTCGCCACTTCCATTGACGCTGACACCAGAGAGCGTAGGGCTGTGGGCGATGACCTTGAGCTGCGAGTTGGCGGTGAAGTGATGCTTCGTGCCGCGCTTGTAGGCTACTACCAGTCGGCCGTGATGGATGGTGGCCTCTACCTTATCGGCAAGGTCCTCGCTGGCGATGAGCGTCACACCACTCTCTCCGTTAAGGCTTTGGGTATACTCCAGGTCGCCAGCCACGTTGAGGTCTATCAGGCTGAATGCCTCGGCATCGCGCAGCTCAATGGTGATGGTCTTCACCTCCTTCTCCTTGACGGCTCTCACACGCCAGTTGCTCGCCATTACCGTCATACTCATGAGTAATGCCATTGCGGCACAGATAATGTTTCTTGTATTCATAAAGCTGTTTTGTTTATCGTTGAATATTTGATTCACGCAGATCTCGCGAAAAGCGCGAAATTTTCTTTTATCGCTGATTTTTGTCTCACACAGATCTCACGAATCTCACGAAATGGGCTGCATCGCAGAAGGCTCGCAGCTTGTCGGCTTTGCCGAGTGTTTGCGCACCGGATGGTATACGCGAGTGAAACGATGCGTGCTTCGTGAGATCTGTGTGAGATAATATTCATAGAACCTGTTTTCGCGTTTTTTGCGAGATTCGCGTGAGATTTTTTTGATATAAGTCAATTTATCAAGATTTCCTCCGCCTCCCCAAAGCCATCGTAGCCCGAGGTGATGACGCGGTCGCCAGGCTGCAGGCCGTCGATGACCTCGTAGTAGAGCGGGTTCTGGCGAGCCACGCTGATGGCAGTGCGTGTGGCGCGTGTGCCGTCGGCATTGAGGCGGTATATCCAACGGCCGCCGGTGTAGGGGTAGAAGTTACCCTTGGGCACGAGCACGGCAGGCACGGCCGAAGAGAGCTCGATCTTCGTCTGATAGCTCTTGCCGATGCGGGCATTGTCGGGCACGGAGTCGGCAAAGAGCATCTCGATGGAGAAGGTGCCGCCGCGCACCTCGGGCACGATCTTGCTGATGACGAGGCTATACTCCTTGTCCTCGTAGGCGATGGTAGCGGGCTGTCCCTGTGTGAGCTTGTCCACGTAGTATTCGTTGAGCTGTGCCGAGAGCTTGTAGCGGTCCATAATCTTCACCTCGCCCACCTCTGTGTTGGCACCGATCTGCTTGCCGGGGTTGACGTCGATGCTGCTCAGCTGTCCGCTGATGGGTGCCGTGATGACGAGGTCGGCAAGGCGCTCGATGCTGCGGCTCAGCCTCTTCTGCTCGGCGGCGAGGTCGGCCTCGAGCATCTCGCGGCGGATGACGTTCATCGCCGAGTCCTGCAAGAGGCTCTTCATCTGCAGCTCGGCCGACTGCTTGCGGTAGGTATACTCGTCCTCGGCCAGCTCCAGCTCGGCCTTGCTCTTGATGCCCATGCGGTACTCCTCACGCGAGAGCGTGATCTGCTTCTCCAGTCGGCGCAGGTCGTAGGCCGTCTGCAGCGTCTGCTGGCGCAGGGTGAGGCTCTGCTGCTCCATCTGTATGAGGCGTTCGCGGTACGAGTTGTACTGCTTGTTGTAGGCGTCGCGCTCGTCCTCGATGGTGCGCTCCAGCTGCGGGTTGGTGAGGATGAGGATGGTGTCGCCAGCCTGTAGCATGCTGCCGGCGTCGGCCACGATGCGCTCCACGATACCCGCCTCCTTGGTGTTGACCTTGATGGTCTGTATGGGCTGCAGGGTGCCGTCGGCATTGACATACTCCACGAAGTCCATCTTCACCACCTCGGCGATGCGCAGGTCGGCAGCGCTCACGCGCAGCTTGCTGGGACCGATGGCTGTGATGACCAGACC
>JAZOLM010000066.1:0-74190 GCA_045652985.1 Alistipes sp.
AATGCATAATTTTAGGGTTTATCCCACAAAAATACAATCAACAATTTCAAATCAAAAAATCAAAGAACGCTTATAACTAACTTATATTTAATCAATTAACTACTGCTTTGCGAAATTTATCGCACCAGTAGTAATTAGTAATTAGTAACAAAATTTATGAGCGCTGATGGCGCTCAACTATTACTAATTTCTCACTACTCTTTACTAATTGATTTGCGCCTCCTCAGGATGACATGGTTTATTAATGGGATGGTTAGGTATGCTTTTGAGAATGCTCCTTTCACTGGAAATTTTCAGCGAGCCAGTTTAAGGAGATTAGTGATTAATTCCGCTAAATTCATTAAAATTGTTAACTAAGGGATACAAGGGGTATCAAGGGTATAAGGGGTACAAGGGGCTGGCTATCAATAAAAAATAGTTGCTTCCAGCCTTTTTATACCTCTCATATCCTATAAACACGCGGCATTAACACAATAAATTAAACGGGTTTCGGGAGTACCACGACCAAATTTTTATGCACATTAAGAATATAATGTGAATAAAGCATCAGCGGCGAATTTATAGGTACGCTAATCTTTTGAAGAGCCCGCACCTAAGAATGCAATAACAGCCACAATTGCTAAAATCATTATAATAGCCTTAACGACATAATATAATACTATACCGCCTACAATAACGCCTATAATGATTAGTATTATCTTTATGGTTTTACGACGACGCGCTGCCTTGGCTTTCTCTTCAAGAATAGCAAGTGATGCGCTACTAGGCTGCCACTCTACCGCCTTATTATTAGCGGGTTTATGTTTTTGAACAGGTGTAGCCGCGGGCCTATTAGTTGATTTGGTCGCGTAGCTCGATGTCGGGATATTTGTAGCCTTATACGCAGATTTAGGAGCGGGGGCCGACTTCTGCGATGTTATAACAGTTCTCTCATCTTCACGCGAATTGACAACGGTGGTATCACTGTTCAATATATTCAAGAACTCAGATATAGAGTGTGGCCTATCCCTACGTTTTTCAGACATAGAGCGCTCAATGACAGCACGTACACTCGAAGAAAGCGACTTAGGTAATGCTGGAAGACCATCGTCGGCTATATCTGCAGCTTGTGGTGGTACGCTACCAACAACCAAAAAGTACAATGTTGCGCCCAACGAATATATGTCTGTCTCAGGAGAGAAGGAGCTAACACCACCCTGCTTATACTGCTCAAGAGGTGCAAAGCCATGGCTAACACCAACAGGGGTTGTGGAGGTTGCCTCACCACTTACCACATCGTAGTGTTTAGATAGACCGAAGTCAATCAATATTGCACGGCCATCCTTCTTACGCACCATAATATTGCCTGGCTTTACATCGAGGTGCATTATCTGCTGCGAGTGAATATGTGACAAGGCTGTAGCAACCTCTATTATATATTCAACAGCCTCATCCTCCTTGAGCTTACCACGACGCTTTACCATTGCACTAAGAGATTCGCCATCAACATAGTCCATAATATAGTAGGCAGTATTATTCTCCTCGAATACATCGTGTACTGCAATAATATTAGGGTGATCGAGAGCCGCAATGGTTTGTGCCTCCTTGATAAACTTAGTCTTAAACCTATTCATAGTGGCAGCGAAGCCATCAGATGATAGAGTAATCACGCCAGTATCACTCTCACGCTTATAGAAATCTTTAGGGAAGAACTCTTTGATGCAGACCTTGCGCTTTGCCATAACCTGCTCAGCAAGATAGGTCATACCGAAGCCACCTCGTCCAAGATGACTTATGATGCGATATTTGCCACCCTGAAGTAGTACACCACTCTTAAGTTCCATATATTGGGTTATTAATAGTTAATCTTTCTACAAAGATAGTAAATATTTCCATATATAAGCATATTAAACATAAAGATTATAACGTATTTATGATATGCTCGAATAAAAGTTATGCCAATATAATAGAGCGCTTTTGCCACTATTTGTTAGAAGGATTGGTCTACCGCAACAGATAGTATTTGTTGATAGAAGGCTGCAGATACAACGCTCGGCAAAAAAATGAGGAAGGGCTGTACTAAAGCGTACTGCCCTTTCTCATTTATTTTTGTTAGCGGTAGTAGATGTCTGCCTTATCTCAGGAAATTAAATTTGTTGATAGAAGCCGTGCTATGCGATGCATCACAAAAGGGACCACCCGAGGATAGTAGTAAACCTATAGCCCCGGGTGGTCAACTTTTAGGGATGTGCCGCAGAGTGCGGCTTATCTCAACAAATTAAAATGGCATGTCGTCTATAACACCGGCAGATGATGCCGATGGTGCCATTGGCTCCTCAACGAATGGAGGCATATCGGGCATTGCTGGCGCAGCGTTCTGCTGAAGTGGCTGCACGCGCCATGCACGAACATCGGTATACCAGCGACCCTGGTAGTTACGCGACTCAATGTCGAATGATACCATATAGCTCTCACCAACGCGAAGTGATGCTACATCCTGCGCCTTGTTCATGAATGTCACTGCGAGCTCCTTGCCATACTGCTTGTTAGGCTGCTCGAAAACTACGGTCTGACGCTCCCATGTGCCGCGTGCCGACTGACCCGATACGGGTGGGAGAATCTCCAATACTTTACCTTCAAATTCCATCTTTATAATATGTTTTAGTTAATTTCTTATGCAACGGATACGGCTATGCCGAGCGCCTCGACGCGATCAGCGATGGCGCGTAGCTCATCCTTCTCCACCTTGTATATCGTCTGGCAAGGGGTATCGCGGTCGAGTGAGTAGACCATAACCTGCTTAGGGTTTATCTCCTTGACAAGCTCAAGCCATGCCGACACCTCCTCCTCGGTGGTGTTATCCACCCTCTGACCAAGATACTCACCGCGTAGGAACATGGTCTGTATGATGAGGTTACCCTCGAAGGCCTTGAGTAGCTCCACGGTGCGTGCTACGGTGTAGTTACCCTGAGGCTTGTTCATAAGCTGCACGGTGGCATCGAATGCCGAGTCGAGCTTGAGGATATTGTTATCTACCCTACCCAGCGCGCGGCGCACATCCTCGCGGTGTATCTGCGTGGCGTTCGAGAGTACCGACACCTTGGCTGCTGGGCAGTGCTTATCGCGTAGGGCGATGGTGTCGTTGATTATATTCTCAAAGTCGGGGTGCATCGTAGGCTCGCCATTACCTGCGAAGGTTATCACATCGGGAGGCGTGCCTGCAGCAACCATCTTCTGCAAGGTCTCGTCGAGCATATTATATACATCGTCGCGCGCATTAAAGCGCTTCTTGCCTGGGTTATCGGCATTCCAGCCACACTCGCAATAGATGCAGTCGAAGCTGCACAACTTAGACTCTATTGGGAGTAGGTTGACACCCAACGAGAGACCAAGGCGGCGCGAGCGGATAGGGCCGAAAATTATGTTGTCGTATAGTGAAGTCATTCTCTTAGTCTATGTTTTAGGTTATATGTCGCTATAGGATTATCTCTTTGTCCCTTTTGCGCCACCGAGCTTCGCGCCATGCTTAGCCTGGTAGGCGAAGATATTCTCCGAGTAGCTTGTTGTCTTGAACTCCGAGTCGCGCTTGCGCTTGAAGGCGATAGCTATGAGGCGGTCGACAAGCTCGTCGAACTTGATGCCTGTAGCCTCCCACAAGTAGAAGGACAAGGAGCCAGGGATGGTGTTAATCTCGTTAACGAAGATATCGCCATTGGCCTCATCAATCATAAAGTCGATGCGCGACACGCCATCACACGCCAAGACGCGGAAGGTCTTACATGCTGTGGTGCGGATAAACTCTGTTGTTGCCTCAGGGAGGATGGCAGGAATCTCGCGCACGGTAGAGTGCATACCCTCCGATGGCTTATTCTTGCCGCCACCGAGATACTTATCCTCATAGCTGAGAATCTCGCCCGAGCGCACTGGAGCCTCGCATACCGATGCCTGGCAGTCGTAGTAGTCGCCTAATACCGAGCAGTTAATCTCCTTGAGCTTCTCAACAAGGCGCTCAACGATGATGCGCTTCGAGTACTTAATGGCATTATCC
This sequence comes from Alistipes sp., assembly GCA_045652985.1. Lineage (GTDB taxonomy): Bacteria > Bacteroidota > Bacteroidia > Bacteroidales > Rikenellaceae > Alistipes. The sequence continues at coordinate 4,028 of JAZOLM010000066.1, forward strand.
GTAGCCTCGATGAGCTCCTCCTCGTTGTGCACAGCCTTAATACCTACCGACGAGCCGAGGTTTGCTGGCTTGACGATAAGTGGGTAGCTCAACGCCTTGGCACGCTCGCAGCACGCCTCACGCTCCGAGAGCCACTCCTTATCCGAGAACCATACATAGTCGACAACAGGGATGCCGCTCTCCTTGAGGATCATCTTCATGGTGATCTTATCCATGCCGTTTGCCGAGGCGAGAGGGTTAGGGCAGGCATAAGGGATGCCCGTCATCTCGATAAGACCCTGGAACGAGCCATCCTCACCCGAGGTGCCGTGCAAGCATGGGAGGATAACATCAATGGTTGTCTCCACCTCGCTGCCGAACATTGGCTTGCGCACGCGGTAGAGGTTGTTATCGCCATATATAGGGCGGAAATATACCTCCGTGACGCTCGCAAGAAGCGCCTTCATGTCGCGGTAGTTATCTGTTGTGCGGAGCTGCTCGCCGGTATACCAGCGACCCTCCTTTGAGATGTATATAGGCACGATGTTATACTTCTCCTGATTCATCGCTGCCATGGTCTGTGCCGCTGTGATTACCGAGATCTCGTTCTCTACCGAGCGACCACCAAAAATTACACCTACGTTAATCTTCATCGTTATATCGTTTTATATTAGTTACTTAAATGAGTCGGGCAGGTCGTTCTCATAGAGCACCACATCGCCCACCTTAAGGCGTGGCTGAAGCTCCGCCATAGCCTCGGTAAAGGATGCCACAGTGTGTACCCTATCCTTAGGATAGCCACCCTCGGCAAGACCCTCAACGATAGCCTTACGGTTTACCTCATTGACCACATATACTGCATCGGCCTTCGACTGCGCGATGTCGCGACCAAAGAGCCTATTGTTATCATACTGCTTGGCACCCATCTCTACAAAGCCGGGAGTTACCACATAGCGACACCCCTCGGTGGCAAACTGCGACAACACCTCGAGTGCCATGCGCGCACCCGTAGGATTTGAGTTATAGGCATCATCGAGGATGGTGATACCTCCCGAGCGACGCATGCTTAGGCGGTGCTCCACCTGCTCGATCTGCTTCACGGCGCGACGGCGTGCCTCGACGCTAACGCCCATATGCTCAGCCACGGCGAGTGCTGCGGTGATATTTAGGATATTACCACGACCGAGGATATGCGTTGCATAGCCTGCATCTACCCTATCGCCACACTTCACAGCAAACGATGTCTCGCTCGCCGCATAGCTTATATCCATAGCTCTATAGTCCGCCTTAGCACTGTCAACGCTATATGTTGCAACCTTTAGACCGCGATTTTTAATATGGTTGTACGCCGCCTCCGAGTCGATATTCACAACACCGAAACCGCCCTCGGGCAGAGCGTCAATAAGCTCGAACTTGGTGCGGGCAACCATCTCCACCGAGCCAAAGGTCTCGAGGTGCATCTCACCCACCGAGGTAATGATACCCATATGTGGCTCAACAAGGTCGCATATCTCCTTGATATCGCCCTGCTGCTTTGCGCCCATCTCCACGATGAATACCTCGTGGTGGGGCTTGAGGTGCTCACGCACGGTACGCACAACGCCGAGCGTAGTGTTGAAGTTACCAGGCGTCATGAGCACGTTATACCTCTCCGACAGGACGCGATAGAGGAAGTGTTTTGTCGATGTTTTACCAAAGCTACCCGTGATGCCGATAATCTTCAGATGGGGCATACTGCGTAGTATGCGCTTGGCATCGTTATAGTACCAACGCGTAATGTATGCCTCCATAGGTCGGTTAATGGCGTTGGCAACAACTGTCCAGTAGTCGAGCGTGAGGAGCATCATCGCCATGAGCGTATACTCCACAGCGAAGATATGCACCAGCGCAACCACCAAAGCACTAAGAATGAGGCGTGTGGCGATAAGACGGCGCACACGCATGGTATATGCCAGGGCGATCTTATACTTTATCGAGAACTCGGCAACGGCGATGACCAACATCCAGAGGGCGAATATCGCCAAGGCTATCCAGTGCGACGTGAAGGCGTAGGTTATGGCGCTCAACAGCGCCACCACATTCATGCGCGAGTGCCACTCACCCGTCTGCTTCAGCCAGCGGTTATAGCGCTCCACACGGTAGCTATTCTGCTGGAACATCTGCACCGAGTAGCGCGTAGTAGCCCACAGGTAGATGAGCCACACAACAGAGAAGATATGCATCATGTTACTCATCGCTCTTGATATTTAGGAATGACTTGAGCGCACCCATCCACAACTCGGGCTGCTCCAACATAGCAAAGTGACCTGCGCCCTCGGCAACGACCAACCCCGCATCGAGGATAAGGCGACGCATCTTATGTGCATCGCTGATTGGCGTTGCGGTATCCCTATCGCCCCAGAAGAGCAATACGGGAGCCTTAATCTTAGGCATATAGGTGCACAGATCCTCGTTTACACACTTCGAGAGTATGGCGCGCATCATAGGCGTAGCACGATTGTAGTCCGACGAAGCGGAGCGCGAGCGGCGCTGCTCGAGGAGCATCTGCGCCTTACGACTACCTATAAGCAATGGTAGCGTATGCTTCATTAGTTTGTAGGTATAGACCTTGCGGTAGTAGCTCATCGAGCGACGAGGCTTTACACCCGCAGCATCGGTAAGCACCACACTCTTAACGCTATTACGCGAGGCATACAGTATCGACACACGACCACCAAATGAGTGACCCACAAGCGTTGGGCACTCTATGCCGAGGTGGTTGACAAGTGCCTCAATGGAGCGTGTGTACTCCTCGACACCCCACACCTCCTTAGGCTCGGCACTACGACCAAAGCCTGCAAAGTCGACAGCCACAACGCGGTAGTACTCGGCGAGCATATCGCGCGTAGCGCCCCATATTGAGGCATCGCAGCCCCAACCATGCAACAAGATGATGGTGTCGCCCTCGCCCATCATCGTATAGGCGAGGTCGACACCCTCAAACGTATATCGTGCCTCGATAGCAGCCATAATCCCAACTTATCGACGTGTCTTATAGGCTGCGCGGTAGGAGCCACGCGCCATCTTCTGAAGTTTGTTCTTGATGAGGTTACGACGCAATGGTGCGAGGTGGTCGGTGAAGACGCGACCCTCGATATGGTCGTACTCATGCTGGATGACACGCGCAGGCTTGCCTGTGAACTCCTCGTCGTGCTCCACGAAGTTCTCATCGAGGTAGCGCATACGGATGGTCACCGGACGGCGCACATTCTCATGAAGACCTGGCAACGAGAGGCAGCCCTCCTCGAAGAGCGATGTCTCCTCCGAGCTCTCGTAGATCTCGGCATTGATGAAGACACGCCTAAAGTCTGCCAATGATGGGTCATCCTCGCCCCATGGTGTGCAGTCGACGATGAAGAGGCGGATGTTCTTGCCTATCTGTGGTGCAGCAAGACCGACACCCTCAGCCTCGCCGAGGGTAATCCACATATCCTCGATGAGCTTCTTGAGCTCTGGATAATCCGGTGTTATGTTCTCCGACTCGTTACGCAACACCTGCGAGCCATATATCACAATTGGATAGATCATAATTTACACTATTTCGTTTGTTTACATCCCCTGGGATGCCATATAATCTTGAAGTATTATCGCTGCCGAGACCTTATCTACAAGCGCCTTATCGCGACGCGCCATCTTGCCAATGCCGCTCTCGCGTATTGTGCGCTGCGCCAAGACCGAGGTGAAGCGCTCATCGTAACTCACCACCTGCTTATTGGGATAGGTATGGCGCAAGCGACCCATGAGTGGCACTATGTAGCGCATGGTCACCGACGGCTCGCCACTCATCTGGCGAGGGTGTCCGACGACAATCGTCGACACCTCCTCCTTTGAGAAGTAGTCGGCGAGGTAGCGCTCCAGCTGCTTGGTCTCCACCGTCTCCAGCGGCTGGGCTATGATGCCCAGCGGATCGGTCACTGCCAAGCCTGTGCGTTTGGTGCCGTAGTCTATGGCGATAATACGAGCCATTAAGCCTTAATCTTCTTGAACAACTCGCGGAACGATACCTCCTTGTCGATCATGCTGCGCAACTCCTCAATCTTGATGCGCTCCTGCTGCATGCTATCGCGGTGACGAACGGTTACCATGCCGTCGTTCAATGTGTCGTGGTCAACGGTTACGCAGAATGGAGTACCAATAGCATCCTGGCGACGGTAGCGCTTACCGATAGAGTCCTTCTCGTCGTATACAACGTTGTAGTCGTACTGAAGATCCTCGATAATCTGACGTGCTACCTCTGGGAGACCATCCTTCTTTACGAGAGGCATCACGGCGACCTTCGTTGGGGCGAGGGCTGCAGGGATGCGCAATACTACGCGCTCCTCGCCATTCTCCAACTTCTCCTCGCAGTATGCCGCCGACATAATCTGCAAGAACATACGGTCAACGCCGATAGAGGTCTCAACGACATATGGCACATAGCTCTCGCCGCGCTCTGGGTCGAAATATTGGATCTTCTTGCCCGAGAACTCCTGGTGACGACCGAGGTCGAAGTCGGTACGTGAGTGGATACCCTCCACCTCCTTGAAGCCGAATGGGAAGTTGTACTCCACATCGGTAGCGGCATTAGCGTAGTGAGCGAGCTTGTCGTGGTCGTGGAAGCGGTAGTTCTCATCGCCGAAGCCGAGGGCGCGGTGCCATGCCATACGTGTCTCCTTCCACTTCGACCACCACTCCATCTCGGTGCCTGGCTGCACGAAGAACTGCATCTCCATCTGCTCGAACTCCCTCATACGGAAGATAAACTGACGAGCAACGATCTCGTTACGGAACGCCTTACCAATCTGAGCGATACCGAATGGGAGCTTCATACGACCTGTCTTCTGCACATTGAGGTAGTTCACGAAGATACCCTGCGCAGTCTCAGGACGGAGATATACGGTGTTAGCACCATCGGCAGTAGAGCCCATCTGTGTTGAGAACATGAGGTTGAACTGACGCACATCGGTCCAGTTGCGAGTGCCCGAGATAGGACATACAATCTCGCAGTCGATGATAATCTGCTTAAGCTCGTCGAGGTTATTGTCGTTAAGAGCTGTTGCAAAGCGCTCGTGGATGGCATCCATCTTAGCCTTAATCTCCAATACGCGTGGTGATGTAGCGCGATACTGAGCCTCGTCGAAGGCCTCGCCAAAGCGCTTCTTCGCCTTGTCTACCTCCTTCTGAATCTTCTCCTCCTGCTTTGCCATCCAGTCCTCAACAAGCACGTCGGCACGATAGCGCTTCTTAGAGTCCTTGTTGTCGATGAGTGGATCATTGAAGGCGCCCACATGACCCGATGCCTCCCATGTCTTTGGGTGCATGAAGATAGCGGCGTCGATACCCACGATATTCTCGTTGAGCTTCACCATAGAGTCCCACCAGTAGCGCTTGATGTTGTTCTTTAGCTCAACGCCATTCTGACCATAGTCATATACAGCGCCAAGACCGTCGTAAATCTCACTCGATGGGAATATAAAACCATACTCCTTACAGTGTGCAATAAGCTTCTTAAACAATTCTTCCTGTGTCATAATCTATATAGTTTTTTTGTTACATTATCCACGTTATATACCTACGGTATATTCAACCCGCAAAGATAGCAAAAAAAAGCCAAAATACGAAAGGCTAACTACGAAAATATGGCGATGAGATGCTTCGAGGGGTAGAATGCGTAGCGCGAGCGCTGTCGTGGGCTGGGGTCGGTGGTGAGATTTTAGGAAAATTTTAGAGAGAGCAGAGAAAAAAACGTGATACCCGAGTTTCGTCATTGTCCCTGTCGTCCCTAAAAAAAACACAAAAAAAATCTCCCCGCAGCCGAAACTACGAGGAGAGTAATTGAAAACATATCGTATCTTCGAATGATCAATATGCTATTTTATTAAACCCACTGCGCGGAATGAGTAGTGCGCGCCATGGGCGATGATAACATGATCCAGAAGGCGGATATCGAAAAACTTTACTGCCTCCGCAACGCGCTCCGTGAGCTCCATATCCTGACGGCTCGGCTCGGCACTTCCCGAGGGGTGATTATGAACAAGAACAATCTGTGTGGCAAGCAGTTCCAATGCGCGCTTAATAATAAGCTTGCAATCCACGACCGTTGCCTGCACGCCACCCTGGCTTATTCGCATACGCTCCAAAACTCTACCCGATGACGCAAGGTACAACGCCCAGCACTCCTCATGCGATAGGGATGCGAGGGAGGGCTCCATGATACGCACGACATCGACATCCGAGGTGATGCGCTCATCAGCAAGGCTGTCTGCCGACGAGACCCTACGACCAAGCTCCGTTGCCGCCTTCAGGCGCGCTGCACGCAGACGACCAAGCCCCGCCACCATACGCAAGCGCGAGAAGTCTATGCGCGCGAGATCCACCGTGGAGCCACACTCCGACATTAGGGCGCGCGCCACGACTACCGCCTCATCATCTTGTGGATTATTGGCAATAATCACCGCGATTAGCTCCTCATCGGTCAGCGCCGTAGCACCACGCGAGGTTATTTTGTCGAGAGTGTTTTTCATCGTCATTGGTTTCGTACTACGAAGGTATGAAAAAAATTGCTTCTCTGCAAGCGATACGACAAAAAACAGAGATACCCTGGACGGTTTATTTGTGTGTTAAGATAGGTTAAAATGAGTTACGATGCGACACATATTACCTCATAGAAACCCATAGTAACACATTACCGCAGATGCTGCCTTATCATTGAAATTTAATTTTTGATTTTAGAGGAGTAGATTTGTTCTATCGTAATAAAAAAATATCGTGGGATAGTACTTAAGGTACAGCCCACGAACTACAGACACCAATTAACACCACACCCAATTTTTGATTAGAAGGTAGTAGATGTGGTCTATTGAAAAAGATGATACCTTGGGATAGTACTCGAAGTACAGCCCAAGGTATCTTACTTTTTTGAATAGGCCGCAGATGCTGCCTTATAATCAAAAATTACTCCTCCTGACGGTAAGTATGCTCCACATAAATAGCGTGCTGCATAGCCTCACGCTTTGCGATAGAAGGCTTTGTGAAGTACTGACGGCGACGAAGCTCCTTCAATACACCAGTACGCTCATACTTACGCTTAAACTTCTTGAGGGCGCGCTCGATGTTCTCTCCCTCCTTAACAGGCATGATAATCATAATCTTTCTCTTTATTTTAATTTTATAATACTTCTTTTTTGTTCAACAGTTTTGGGCGTGTTGTGACCCTCTTCTTTATATCTTAGACAACCTTGTTGCCGTAGGATTGAGTCTGGAACTTTAGTCGGCTTGCGTACCAAACGAGAGATATGGGGCTATGCGTGCTGCCTCATCCTCGGTGAATATTTTATCCTCGATCATCTCTTCTATGGTACTCCAACCTCCTTTCAGTTCGCGTTGTTTAATTAGCCTCTTAAGCATACGGCTCGACAAGTATGGGTGAGTCGTCAGCTCATTTGGGCTGGCAAAGTTAATATTTATTTTTTTAATTTTAGCACTATCGCACCAAATTTGTGGTAAAATCTTGCGAAAATTCTCTGTTGTGACCACCTCGAGCTCAGAAATTTGCGTCGGAGAGTAGTATCCGCCGAGTAATTCGCGGTAGCGGATGATGGGCATGACGCTCTTTTCGCCAATGCCAACGACCTTGCGCAGTGTCGCCGAGTCGGCACTATTAAGCTCTATGGGGTATATCTCTGGCGTGGGGCGCTGCTCTACTCGCTCGGGGAAGATGAGGTATGGTTTAAGGCGCTGGGCCATGATGCTATCCACGCTGTAGCACTCCTCGAACTCCTCGAAGCAGCGGTAGCCACCAATCATGTCGCGGCGGCGGATGACAAGCTCCGCCTCACGGTAGGAGAATCCCACGGCACGCAGATAATCTATAGATACTGTATCGAGGCTAAAGGGTATCAGCTCGACGCTCATGGCGTGCCTCTCGCGCTTGACATGCTCCTTGGGTTGCTCGGCAGGACTCTCCGCCTTACTCTTATAGCGATACTCCTCACCTATGTATATATACTCCTCGATGGCGAAATATAGCGAGTCGCTCATGTCGTAGAGCTCGAAGAGATCCTCTTTGATGCGATATACCTTGCCGCTCTCGCGCCAACGTATAATGCCCACCGCCACCTTGCGCGGTAGTCCCGCCTCAAGAAGCGCGCGCAGGTTATCTTTATTGGGGTCGAACGTGCGATAGGTGATATTCTGTGTCACGGTATCACCCTGAACAACGATCTGCTCCCCATGCTCAACTATCGGGCTGGGCTCTTCGCTCTTGCGCGGAGCAAAGCATAACACATAGACGACAATAGCGATTATTGGCACGACCACCGCCAAGCCAATAATCTGCGACCTAATACGCTGCTTCGCATCCTCCCTCATATCTACCACTCAGCATTATCAGATAGCAACAACCTGCGATATTTGCGCGATGGCGACTCCACAAAATCACCAATCTCATACTCCGCCCAGCGGCTATCAACAAGATTGATGGTCTCAACAGCGGAGGTCACCACATTGGGGAAGCGTCGTGGATTGCGACCATAGCCCGGGCGCTTAGAGCGAGCATCGATGATTACAACACCCTCCCTAACCTCTATATCGCGTCGTGGGTCGGTGTTTGCCGCAGCGAGCCACAACAGATCCGAGGGGGTCAGCTCCTCAGCAGTGCTACCATCGAAGAGCGCCACATAGCGAATATTTGCAATGCCATTCAGGCGAAGATACTCATCCACAGCTACCCTCTCGCGCCACTCCCCATCGGCAAAGAGCAGTAGCAAGCCCAACGACTCGACAAAGTCGCCATTATATGTAGCCACTCCCGACATTGGCTTTATCTCCTTGGGAATATCAAACGACAGCTCCTTGGCAACATCCACCTGCGTGAGGTCGATGGCGAGCTTCGAGCCGTAACCCGTCGTGGGTGTTGCATGGTCAAGGACATCGAGGATACCCTCCGACCAGATAAGGTCGCGCTCTGGCTCTATGCGCCTCAGCAGCTCGAACATATCTGCGCCACTGCGTAGGTTAGCACTCTCGGGAGCGATGACCATATACTTATTAAACATCATCTGACCTGCGCCCCACAAACCCTGAGCCACCTTCAGCGGTTGTCCCTCATAGCGCTTGGCGATAGATACCATGGCGATGTTGTGCGCCGTGCCCTCCATAGGCATGAAGAGGTCGCGCACCTCGGGCTGCACGGCAAGGCGTATGGGGGCAAGGAAGATGCGCTCCGTAGCCTTGGCGATATAGGCATCCTCCATTGGTGGTATGCCGACGATGGTTGCAGGATATATGGCATCGCGACGTGAGGTGATAACCTCAACATGGAAGCGAGGATATAGATCGGTTAGCGAGTAGAAGCCCGTGTGATCACCAAAAGCACCCTCCACGGCGAGCTCCTCGGCAGGGTCTACATAGCCCTCGAGGACAAAGTCGCAGTCGGCAGGCACCCATATATCGTTGGTCAAGCACTTGACAAGCTTCACCGGCTTACGGCGTAGCATACCCGCGAGCAGCATCTCATCCATATTATCGGGCATAGGCGCTGTGGCAGAGTATATATATGATGGGTCGCCACCTATGCAGACCGTGACAGGCATACGTCGTCCCTGGCGCTTATAGCCATCGTAGTGACGAGCACCCGTCTTATGGCGGTGCCAATGCATACCCGTAGTCTTAGAATCGAAGATCTGCATACGATACATGCCCATATTCGGGATACCGCTCTCGGGATCGAGCGTGCAGACCATAGGAAGGGTGATAAAGGGACCACCATCCGAGGGCCACGAGGTGAGGATAGGCAGCCTTGCAAGGTCTACATCTGCGCCCTGCCATACCACCTGCTGGCACTCTCCCCTACCCGACGACTTACGCGGAAACCACTTTGCCACATCCGCCAACAGAGGGAGCATACGCAGCTTATCCATTAGCGTATTCTTAGGCGACATAGCACTCTTAAGCAGGTTGTCAATACGCCTTGATATATCATCGAGATCGTCAACTCCAAGGGCCATGGCCATACGCCTATCCGAGCCCATCATATTCATCAATACGGGGTAGTCGGTACCTGTATTCTCGAAGAGCAGCGCCTTGCCGCCACCCTCCATCTTTGATATTCGGTCGGTAATCTCGGCTATCTCGAAGCTACTCGTAACCTTAGTCTTAACACGTATAAGCTCACCACTACTCTCGAGCTTATCAACAAACTCTCTAAGTCTCATCCTTGCCGCTATTATAGCTTTATGTCGTAGAGCTGGATAACGCCCTCCAAAGCACCACCGTCGGAGGTGACAAGCAGCGAGTTAATCTTGAACTCGGTCATCTGCTTCTCCGCCTCGATAAGCTTCTGCGTAGCAGATATAGTCTTTGGATTGCGTGTAGCGATATCTATGGCGCGTATATTGAAGAACTCGGCGCGATACTTCTCCATGGCACGGCGCACATCACCATCGGTGACAATACCCAAGATCTTACCATCGTCAACAATGATGATAAGACCCAAGCCGCCCTTGCTGATACGATGTATCATGTCGGTTGCCGAGCAGTCGGGAGCAACAACAGGCAGATCATCCTTACGCATGACGTGTCCTACGGTCATCAAGAGGCGACGACCGAGGCTACCGCCAGGATGCAGGCGCGCAAAGTCCATAGCCGAGAAGGCGCGAGCATGCATGAGCGCTGTGGCTAAGGCATCACCCATAGCGAGCTGTGCTGTAGTGGATGTTGTTGGCGCGAGGCGTAGGATACACGCCTCCTGGCGCACCATGATGTCGAGGTGTATATCGGCATTACGCGCCAACGACGACTGTGCCTTGCCAGTCATGGCGATGAGCGTATTGCCATTCTCGTGTACGAAGGGGACAATCTTAAGAATCTCGTCGGTCTCACCCGAGTATGATAGCGCAAGGACGACATCCCCCTTAGATATCATACCGAGGTCGCCATGAAACGCCTCGGCAGGGTGCAGGAAGAAGCTCGGCGTGCCGGTACTTGCCAGCGTAGCCGCTATCTTGCTCGCGATATGTCCCGACTTGCCCATACCCGTAACGATAAGCTTACCCTTACAGTTTAGGATTGCCTCCACGGCGCGAACAAACTCCTCGCCCAAGGATTGCTCCATTATATTTAGCGCCTCCGCCTCGGTGCGGATGGTGTTGCGACCTATGGTCAACAACTCCTGCTCGATGATTGTCATGGTCTTAATCTTTAAGAAGTGATACAACAACACTCTCAAGGTCCTTCAAATAGAGCATATTAGGACCGTCGCTAAGTGCACTGTCTGGCAATGGGTGAACCTCGAAGAAGTAGCCATTAGCGCCAAATGCCTTGGCTGCCAACGCCATGGCGGGCACAAACTCGCGATTGCCACCCGTCTTGCCACCTGCCGCACCTGGACGCTGCACCGAGTGCGTGCAGTCCATAACCACGGTGGGGGCTATTTGACGCATATCTGCGATATTTCTAAAGTCGACAACAAGGTTATTATAGCCATAGATGTTACCACGCTCCGTGAGCCATACCTCCTTAGCTCCCGACGCCATAGCCTTTTCATAGGGGTACTTCATATCCTCACCCGAGAGGAACTGCGCCTTCTTGATATTCACGCACTTGCCCGTGCGCGCTGCAGCAACAAGCAGGTCTGTCTGGCGACACAGGAAGGCAGGTATCTGCAACACATCGACAACCTCACCTACAGGTGCTGCCTGCCACGCCTCGTGTATATCGGTGAGTATCTGCAAGCCCCACTTAGAGCGCACATCCGCGAGCATCTGCAAGCCCTCATCCATACCGACACCTCGGTACGACGATATCGACGTGCGGTTAGCCTTATCGAATGAGGCCTTAAATATTATGTTGGTGCCCAACTTATCGTTAATAGCAACAATGGTGCGCGCCACCTCGTCGAGAAGCTCTGCCGACTCAATGACACAAGGACCCGCAATAATCTTAGGAGTACTCATATTTAGGTTGTAGTTAGTTGTATGTTATCGTGAACTCATAAAGACCTCGGCACGCGCCAAATCCTCGGGCGTATCTATGCCGATGGTCTCCCTATTTGTTGTTGCAACGCCTATGGTATAGCCATTCTCCAACCAGCGTAGCTGCTCTAACTTCTCGCTAAGCTCGAGCGACGACTGTGGCAGTGATGTAACCTCCGCCAGCACCCTGCTACGAAAGGCGTAGATGCCAAGGTGCTTGTAGTAGGTATGGTGCTTCAGCCACTCCTCGCGCTCCACGCCACGCATATAGGGGATTACCGAGCGAGAGAAGTATATAGCCTTCATTTCGCGCGAGATAACCACCTTTGGCGAGTTGGGGTTCTCCAACGCCTCGATGCCATCCTCCACCGCAAAGGGCTTCACCATGGTGGCAATGTCGGTATTCTCATCCTCGAAGCAGGCGATAAGCGATGTTATCTGCTCGGGCTGTATAAATGGCTCATCACCCTGCACATTCACCACCACATCATACTCCTCGCCCACACGTTGCAGTGCCTCATAGCAGCGATCCGTGCCACTCTGATGCTCCGTAGAGGTCATCACAGCACGACCACCAAAGCCCTCGACGCACGCCATAATACGCTCATCGTCAGTGGCAACAACAACATCGCTCGCAGCCTTCATAGCCTGGCGATAGACATGCTCAATAATGGGCTTACCACCCAACATTGCCAATGGCTTGGCGGGGAAGCGCGTAGAGGCATAGCGAGCGGGGATTATAACAAGTACCTTCATTGTTGTATCTTCTATTTGAGGGCTAAGCGTAGCACCTCATCGTTAGTATTTACATAGTGGAACGTTAGACCAGCGATATACTCCGCCTTGATCTCCTCGATATCCTTGCGGTTCTCCTCCGAGAGGATGAGTTCGGTGATGCCGGCACGCTTGGCAGCCAAGATCTTCTCCTTGATGCCACCCACGGCCGTAACGCGACCACGCAACGTAGTCTCACCCGTCATGGCGATACGCTCCTTGACCTCGCGACCGGTATATGTCGAGGCGATGGATGTCACCATCGTGATACCTGCCGAAGGACCATCCTTAGGTATCGCACCCTCGGGGACATGGATATTAAGATCCCACTTCTCGAACATCTCGCGGTCGATGCCGAGCTCCTCGTGGTGCGCCATGACCCACTCGTGGGCGATGGTCGCCGACTCCTTCATCACATCGCCGAGGTTACCCGTAAGCGTCAACTTACCCTTACCTGGCGTGAGGATAGACTCCACATAGAGGATGTCGCCACCCACCTCGGTCCATGCCAAGCCTGTCACCACGCCACGCATACCAGCTATATCGTAGCGGTCGTTCTTGAACTTTGGCTTGCCGAGCACCGCCTCCAAATCGCCGCACTCGAGCAAGGTCTTAAACTCCTCCTCAAAGGCTATCGCCTTAGCGCGGTTACGGGCAATCTTTGCAATATTCTTATCCAAGCTACGCACACCCGACTCACGAGTGTAGTCCTCGATAATCTTTACGATCGCCTCCTTCGATATATCGAGCTTATCCTCCGCCACGCCGTGTGCCTCGCGCTGCTTCTTGATGAGGTGCTTCTCAGCAATCTGCACCTTATCCTCGAGGATATAGCCTGGGATGTTAATCATCTCCATACGGTCGCGCAACGCCGACGATATGTTGTTCACATTGTTCGCCGTAGCGATGAACAACACCTTCGAAAGGTCATACTCCGTATCGAGGTAGTTATCGTGGAATGTTGTATTCTGCTCAGGGTCGAGAACCTCCAACAAGGCGCTCGATGGGTCGCCGTGATTCGAACGCGACACCTTGTCAATCTCGTCGAGGATGATCACAGGGTTAGAGGCACCACAGCGCTTGATAGTCTCGATGATACGACCAGGCATAGCACCGATATATGTGCGGCGGTGGCCACGAATCTCCGACTCATCATGCAGACCGCCCAACGATATACGACCAAACTTACGCCCCATAGCCTCGGCAACAGAGCGACCGAGCGAGGTCTTACCAACTCCCGGAGGACCATACAAGCAGAGGATTGGCGACTTCAAATCGCCCTTAAGCTTGATGACCGCCAAGTGCTCCAACAAGCGCTCCTTGACCTCCTCCAAGCCAAAGTGATCCTTATCGAGCTGCTCACGCACAGCCTTCAAATCGAGGCGATCCTCGGTCATCTCATCCCAAGGCAAGTCGAGCATGAGCTGCAAATAGTTTATCTGCACCGAGTACTCGGCAACAGCTGGGTTGAGACGCTCAAGGCGCGCAACCTCCTTATCGAACAGCTCAGAGGTAGCCTTCGACCACTTCTTCTTTTTAGCCTCCTCCCTCAAACGCTCGATGTCGGCATCCATGCCATCACCCAACTCATCCTGGATGACGCGCATCTGCTGCTGAAGATAGTAGTCGCGTTGCTGCTTATCTATATCCTGCTTAACCTTATTCTGAATATCGTTCTTCAGCTCGGCGAGCTGCTGCTCACGCACCAAGATCTCCAACAGACGACGCGAGCGAGCCATAAGACCCGGAGCCTCAAGTAGTCGCTGACGATCGTCGTCGCTAAGCTCCATATTCGAGCAGATGAAGTTTATGATAGCACGGCTCGAGTCGAGGTTCTTAATAGCAAACGCCGCCTCCTTAGGCATAGATGGCGATATGTTGATGATGTTTAGCGCCACCTCACGGATAGAGTCGACAAGCGCCATAAACTCCACGCTCTTAGGGTCGGGTGCCGTATCCTGCATAGGGGTGACCTTAGCCTTGAAATAGGGCTGTGTAGCGACATACTCGTTAACCTCGATCTTCTCCAAACCGGCGAGTATCACCGTGAGGTTGCCATTAGGCATCTCCAAAATCTTAAGGATACGAGCCGACGTACCAATCTTATGCATATCGTCTGGCTGAGGATCCTCAACAGAGCTATCAATCTGAAGCACCGCGCCAAGCAGACTATCAGCAGCCTCCACGGCACGCACCAAAGCAATAGACTTAGGGCGACCAACCGTGATAGGGGTCACCGAACCAGGGAAAATCACCGAGCTACGCAGTGTTAGGATGGGTAATATCTCGGGAATCTTAACATCCTCGACAATATCATCACCACCCGAAACAATAGGTATCACCTGATGCTTACCATCAAACAACTCGGGCACCAAGCCCAACTCGTCAAAATCTTTATCTTTTTTCTTCATACTATACGCTAATTCATGAGTGCAAATATACAAATTTATTTCAAAGAAATAAGCACATCCGCATAAATTGTTTATAACATTTTGTTGACAAAGCTAAAGCCAAATCGGCGTCTTCCCTAAGAAAAACGCCGATTTCACAAAACTATTGTCCTCGTTACACGTGCTCCTCGCCCGACTTAAACTTCACATCCTCGATAAAGCTCTTTATGTTCTGCTCCTCGCTCATCGGGCATATCATCAGCACATCCTCTGTGTCAACCACAACATAGCCCTTCAATCCACTCACCACAGCAACCTTACCTTTGGGCATGGTAATCAGAGAATTGCGCGTATTATAAACCTCAATATCATCACTACTCAAAGCATTGGCATAGCGATCCTTGCGCGACTGCTGATAGACCGAACCCCACGTTCCCACGTCGCTCCAACCAAAATCGCCCGAGTAGACATAGACATTATCCGCCCTCTCCATAACACCATAGTCGATAGAGATTGGCTTACACTGCGAGAAGACCCTCTTTATAGACTCCTCCTCGCGCTCCGTACCGAAATCATCCTCGACGGCAGCAAAGAGAGCACTATGCTCGGGCAGATACCTCTCAATAGCTTGGAGAATATCCGCAAGGCGCCAAATGAAGATTCCCGAGTTCCACAAAAATTCACCACAATCCAAAAATGCCTGCGCCATCTCACGGTTAGGCTTCTCGGTAAAACACTTCACCGAGCTGATACGCTCAGAGGTAGTTCGCTGTATATATCCGTAGCCCGTCTCGGGACGCGTAGGATTAATACCAATGGTCATCAGCACTCGCTTCTCGGAGATAAAATCGAGCGCATTCTCCACGATAGATATAAACTCGTTCTCGTTGAGTATCAGATGATCCGCCGGCGAGACAATCATCTCAGCATTTGGATTTTTCTTCTTCAGTGCATACGCCGCATAGGCGATACATGGAGCCGTATTTCTACCTATAGGCTCGCACAAAACCTGACTCTCATCCAACTCAGGGATATGCTCCAAAACCTGCTCCTTATAGCGCTTATTCGTTACAACAATGAAGTTCTCATTAGGAATAATTTTGGCAAATCTCTCATATGTGTGTCTGATAAACGAACGCCCCGTACCAAGTATGTCGAGGAACTGCTTTGGGCAAGATTGACGACTCATAGGCCAAAAACGAGAGCCTATGCCGCCTGCCATAATCACACAATAACGGTTGTTATCCATGAGTTTTTTCGATGTTAAATTTTACAAATTTACACAAAGATAAAAATTTTTTGTATCTTTGCAAAATATATGGCAATAATTTTACGGGGGATAACACCCAGAATATTAGGATATGGGAAATAACAAGACGTTGAATATCAGACTATTCACACTACCAAATATGTTCACACTTGCCAACCTTTTAGCAGGTGCTGCAGCAATAATACTCACCCTACGCTTCCACGCCTACGAGACAGCCTTCTGGCTAATCGTCGCAGCTGCCGTGTGCGACTTTTTCGATGGACTTGTAGCGCGACTACTGCGTCAGGTGTCGCCATTAGGTGTGCAACTCGACTCGCTTGCCGACGACATATCGTTTGGCTTAGCGCCAGCCGTAGTGATGTTCGACATCTACTCACATAGCACCAGCCTATACAACATATCGACCGACATCATGGAGCCGCTATGCTATGTGACATTGATAATCGCAGCCTTCTCGGCATTGCGCCTCGCGAAGTTCAACATCGACACCACGCAGAGTAGCGAATTTACGGGTCTTCCAACGCCTGCAAACGCCCTTATGCTAATGTCGCTTGCCGTATTGGCGGAACAGGGACACGCCACACTCTATCAGGAGCATATCCTGCTAATCAGCGTCGCTGCATCGTTGCTTCTAATAAGCCCAATACGTATGTTCTCTCTGAAATTCAAGGGCTTCGGCATTAATGGCAACAAGCTAAGATATGCCTTTTTACTACTATCACTCGTAATAATCGTTGCTGTGCCAGCATACTCAGTGCTTGCCATCATAGCAATATACATCATGCTTTCAACATTGCGCTGGCTCATTGTCCGCAACTAACAGAGAACGATGCGTAGATTTCTGACCATAATAGCCACAATATGCACCTTGGTAGCACTGCTACCCGAAGCATCGTACGCCCAGATCGACGCTGCTGCTTTGGCACGCGCACAGCGCGGAGGTCAAGGTGTGGACATCTATGGCAACCCCACGCAGAACGATATGAACATGGGGCGTGAGGGCACAGAGGGCACAGAGGGCGAGCAAGCAGACTCTACCGACACCAAGAAAAAGCGCGAGCGACGTCCGTTGGAGTCCTACTATTTTGACGATGAGACACGAGCATTGAGCAACTGGAAGTGGACCTTAGATAGGGACTATAACCGCGTGAACATCATGCCTTTGGATACCACGCTTAACGACTGGCGCCTCGACTATGTCTTCTATCGCAAGGGTGTGGGCGACATGGCGCTTGGTGGCTTGGGACAGTCTACACAGGCGATAAACTGGTTCGATCGTCGTCAGGGTGGCGACTTCACCTTCGCACGTAGCTATGACGCATACACCTCACGCCCCGAGAATGTGCCATACTACAACAGCAAGAAGCCCCTTACGAACATGACCTACTTAGAGTCGGGACAGAAGCGCTATCGTGAGGAGCACTTCGAGCTGGTACACTCACAGAACATATCCCCATCGACATCGGCAAACATCAACTATAAGGCGCGCAGCACCATGGGACAGTACGACTGGCAGCGTACGAAGAACCATGTACTCTCGCTTGCCGTGGCGCACACTGGCAAGCGCTACTCGGTACACGCCGCCTATATGCACAATAACATCAACACCCGCGAGAATGGTGGTGTTGTGGGCAAGTGGGCGATTGCCGATACTATCTTCGAGATGCCCTCGGGTGTGCCTATGCGACTGGCGGAGGCGGAGGCGGAGAACCACTATCGCAACCATGCCGTAGTGCTTCGTCAGGCATATGCCATACCGCTGCAGCGCGTCACCGAGCATGACTTCTCATTGGCAGATATACCTGCAGTATATGTCGGTCACCAGATAGAGTATAACTCATGGTCAAAGGTCTATACCGATAAGCGCACCACATATACCAACGACCGCGGCGAGGTTACGGAGGATGGCAAGTACATCCCCACGACCCACTCCTACTACGATAACTGGTATATCAACCCTGAGAAGACGCGTGACTCTATCTCGGAGCGCCTGCTGTCGAACAAGCTATTTGTGCAGGTGCAGCCATGGGATCGTAATGGTGCGGTATCGACCATCGACGCAGGTATAGGCGTGGATCTTCACACCTACTCCTACCTACGCCTTGACGACTACCTTACGGGTAAGATAACAAAAGATAGACGCACGTCGTGGTATGTATATGGCTCGACGGGCGGTAAGATAAAACGATATGCCGACTGGGGTGCTGATGTGAAGTACTACCCTTCGGGCTATCGTGGTGGTGATCTCTCTATAGGTGCCAACATCACCCTTAGAGCCTTCATCCTTGGACGTCCCCTGATTCTCAGCGGTCGCTTCCGTCAGGAGCTACGCTCGCCAGGCTACTGGCAGGAGAATCTATTCTCAAACCACTACACGTGGTTTAACTCCTTCAACAAGGAGTCTGAGACTCGCTTTGAGGTTAACTTCTCGGTTCCCGACATTGCGCTGGAGATTGGAGCATGGCAGGGTGTCATAGGCAATATGATATACTATGACAGCCATAGCAACGTTGCCCAGCACTCGGGTACTATTAGCCTCACGAGTCTGTATGCTCGCAAGGATTTCCGCATCGCGGGACTCCACTTAGATCACAGGGCATTGGTGCAATTCACATCCAATGAGAGTGTTCTTCCCGTACCTACATTCAGCGCCTACCTCTCATACTACTATGAGTTTTGGGTTAAGCGCGATGTGTTGCGTGTGCAGATTGGCGTTGACGGACGTTTCAACACGTCGTACTATGCGCCAAGTTATAACCCTGCACTCTCGGCATTTTATAACCAGCGCGAGGTGAAGGTGGGCAACTACCCCTATCTCGACCTCTTTATATCTGCCAAGTGGAAGCGCATGCGTATATTGCTCAAGCTGCAACATTTAAATCAGAACTTGTTTGGCAATGGTGAGTACTTCCAGGTAGCTCACTACCCTCTCAACCCTCGAATGTTCAAGCTTGGTATCTCGTGGTCGTTCTACGACTAAGGTGCGTATTGAGCCCGATAGCAGCCCACAAACTGCTAAACAATGTTAAAATTATTTTCATTAGTGATGCTCCTCATAGCCTCAATTACGGTGTATGAGACATCACAGGGTCAGCCACGCGACATCGACACTACGGTTGATGCGAGCGCCACCCAGGAGGAGGTAACACCCCAAGAGGAGAGCACCCCTCAGGAGGAGGCAGTAGCGATGGCAGAGCCCACCCAAACGAGCGACGCTCAGCTAGCCGAGACGGCAGAGTTGACGTACACCATCTCGCGCTTCGATGCTATCATGCAGAAGGTAGGCACGGAGCAGGGATACGACTGGCGACTTATGAGTGCCATAGCATATCACGAGTCGCGATTTAGAGAGGACTTAGTGTCGAAGCAGGGTGCGGTAGGCATTATGCAGATACGTCCTGTTGTGGCAAAGCACTTCAACATCCCTGTTGAGACTATTGCCGAGACGGAGACTAATATCCGCCTTGCGGGTATGCTGCTCAATGAGCTTGACGACCTGCTCAAGATCCCATCCTCGACACCCGAGCAGGATCGCCTGAGCATCATCCTCGCGAGCTATAACGCTGGCATAGGTCATATCTATGACGCTTGCCGCCTGGCACGTAGCGAGGGTGCCGACCCTAACTCATGGGCGGTTATCAGTGGCTACCTAAAGCTTATGTCAGAGCCTGAGTACTACAACCGCGATGTTGTCAAGTATGGCAAGTTCAATGGTAGCGCGCAGACACTGGGCTATGTCCGCGAGGTGATGAAGAAGTACAACGAGTATCGTAACCTCGCCTCGTAGTTTTGTTGCAGCCTCGGCTGTAGACTAAAAATGCCGTTTCGGAGCCCCTCCGCGACGGCATTTTTTGTTATCTAATCTCTTGCAAGTCGAAAATTATTCCTACCTTTGTTGAGTCGAACATAACAACACTTAGAATATGAAGGTAGAGATTGTCAATAAATCGTCATACGACGCGCCATCCTATGCCACGGTGAACTCTGCGGGCATGGACCTCAAGGCGAATATCGAGAAGCCCATTACCCTTGCACCCCTGGAGCGCAGCATGGTGCCCACAGGGCTCTATATCGCCCTACCCGAGGGCACCGAGGCGCAGATACGCCCACGCAGCGGTCTTGCAGCGAAGCATGGCATCACTGTGCTCAACACACCCGGCACTATCGATGCCGACTATCGTGGCGAGATTAAGGTGATCCTTGTCAACCTCTCTAACGAGTCGTTCACCATCAACCCTGGCGAGCGCATTGCGCAGATGGTCGTCGCTCGCTACGAGAAGGTCGAGTGGAGCGCTGTCGAGAGCCTCGATGAGACGGCGCGCGGCGCTGGCGGCTTCGGCTCCACAGGCACAAAGTAACCCAACACACAACCCACATAACGAACATCGGCAGCCCTCTCCCCCAGGCTGCCGATGTTGTATAGTGTAGTAGAAGATAGAATAAATTAATCGTACAAGTCTGCCTGATACTCCTCGTACATAGCGACCGGACCGAGGTGCCACAACTTTGTGGACTCGTCAGCCAAGCGTGCGTAGAACGACGAGGTGTAGAGTATCGTCATCGCGCCTAAATGAGATCCTTTCGGGCAAGCGAGAACCGACCTTGCAGGTTGCACGAGCTATCTGCATAAACCTATCCATTGATGCCGCCATCGTGCTCGGCGTACGCTAATCACAACTTAACTAACTAACAGATCCCAGAGAGTCACATCTTTGGGATTTGTTGTTTCTATTGCAAAGCAATGCAAGGCAGAGCCTTGCCACAAACCCTCCTTTTCAAAGGAGGGTTTGGGTGGATTGTAGATATGACTGAGGACACAAGTCCTCCCCCCGCTACCATAAAAAAAGAGGGCAAATCTAATGATTTGTCCTCTATGGTAGCGGGGGGAGGACTCGAACCTCCGACCTCCGGGTTATGAGCCCGACGAGCTGCCAACTGCTCTACCCCGCGATGTATCATTAAATGGTCTTATGCGACCCATTTTCCTTGTTTGCGAGTGCAAAGATAATACAAAAATAGTATTTATGCAAATTTTTAATTAAATAAATCGCATCTTCCGCCACCAAAAAGTCATCAACCGCCTATCAATAAGCTACTTAGCTGAGGAAATATTTTTTGCTACGACCTCACAAATATCCATCGGCGTCACCGACGAGACCCTATCAATAGCCTTATTACATAGTGGGCACGCCGTCACCACCCTATCGCATCCCGTTGCCTCAAGCTCCGCGGTCATGCGCCCAGCTATGCGCAGCTGCTGCTGGTCGTCGATGACCGTATTTGCCAACGATGCGCCACAGCACAGCGCATCGCGGCGGCTATGCTTAGGCTCAAGGAGGGTGCCCACGGCGCTAATCACACGGCGCGGCTCATCATAGATGCCCATGCCACGACCAAGCTCACAGGGGTCGTGGTAGGCATACCTTGTAGCATCGCTATTCAGATGGATACGCCCCAAGGTTATCAGGCGGTCGATATACTCGCTATGGTGCAGCAGCTCAATGCCTTCGATATTATAGTTCTCCCTAAACACGCGCAAGCATATGGGGCATGAGGTGACAAGGGTTGCAATGCCATGCTTGCGGAAGAGTGCGACATTATACTCCATCATCTTGCGTGCCGCGTCGGTCTCGCCCGAGAGCATCAGCGGACGACCGCAGCAGACACCTCCCTCGCTATCGGCATACCACACCTCCTCGCCCACGCTATCGAAGATCTGACGCATGGAGCGCAGCACGGCGGGTGTCAGCGAGGTCATGCATCCAGCAAAGAAGCCTACCCTACCCTCGCCCACAGAGCGATCCACGCCTGCGAGGTATTTGAAGCGTCCCTCGTGGGGGATGTTACGACGCTTGGCGCGTGAGTTAAGGCGCAGAGTGTTAAGGTTTATGCCCACGGGACACTTCGCCTCGCAGCGACCGCACATAAGGCAGTTATTGGCAATCTTGAGCGAGAGCATATTATAGCGTCTATCGCGCAGGAAGTATACCGACTGCGTATCGTTTATGCCGAGATCCTCTTGTAGCTGGCAGGGGTCTATACATATGCCACATCGCGAGCACGCCTCGACCTCGAAGTTGTCGTAGGACTTGCGTTGCATCATGGGGCGCAGCTTCCAGCGGCGTAGGAAGATAAGGGGTATCTCGGTGAAGATGTGCATATAGCGCGAGAAGGGCAATGCCACAAAGAATAGGCACAGCAACGATGAGTATGCCCACCACGAGGGGTCGTACATAGCCATTAGGGTGTCGTGGGGCACATTATCACGAAGCAGAGCGCCGAGGCTACCCGTGAGGAAGCCCTCGCCACCATAGAGCGCCGCGGTCATGCTCTCCGCCACAAGGCGCGCAGGGAAGATAAACCACAATGCCGAGAGCGCCACCCTATCGAAGAGAAGGTGTTTCGTCGTGCGACGCATACCGAGAGCCCTTGAGCGCAGGCGCTTAAACCACGCAAGGGCAACACCTATGAGCACCACCAAGAGCAGCGCATCCATAAGCTGCTCGAAGAGTGGATTGTGGTGCGTCATACCATTTATAGGCATGAAGTATTTGAAGAAGACGTGCCCCTGGAGCGGCACCCACTCCATGCCGAGGTAGGCGATAGTCTCTATCCACCCCACGACGATGAGCAGAAACCAGCCGAAGGCCAACGAAGCGTGCATAAAGCCGAGCATGGGGTCGACGCGGAAGATGCGCACATGGAGCAACGACTCGCGCACCACCTCCCACATAGCCTTGATGGTATTCACCGAGATTATATTTCGTCTAATCAGACGTTTATCGCCACGCGGCAGGCGCAGAAGCCACAAGCTCCATTTGATGGCAATCACCGCAAAGAGGATGAGTGCGCCAACGATAAATGGTATGGTAAAAGGGGCATAGAAAACCATTTCAACGAGTAATTAGTAATTAGTAATGCGTTGATAATTACAACATTGCTGTCTAAAAATCGCCAAGCTTGCGTTTGATAAGCATTATCAGCCCTCGAGTATTAATGCCTCGCGGACAGACTAAACGACATTTACCACACAGCATACACTTATTCAAATCATCGTAGGCACCCTTATACTCGCCACGACGCACCGAGGTGTGGAGTCGACGAATATTGAAGTCGGTGATGCTACCCGCCGTACACGATGCTGTGCATGAGCCACAGCCGATGCACGCCTGCAGTTCGGGCATCTCGGCGATAATATCGCGACTCTTACGCAGGTCGTTATTATCGAGGTCGATGGCGCGAGGTCGGCTAATGCCATAACCGAAATTTAGGTTTGCCATCTCTACAACGCTTTATACTTGTTATTAACATACTCCGCCACGGCCGAAGCGGTCATCGACGCCTCGGCGAGCGTGTCGGCAAGGCTCTTGGGGGCTGTTGCAGCACCCACATAGAAGATGCCATCCACGTTACTATGCACGGCACCGAGGAAGGAGTCCTTAGCACGGAAGTAACCATTGGGCGCAAGTGCGAGCCCCGACGAGGCGCTAAGGCTCTCATTCTCATAGTTGGCACTCATACCCACGAGGAGCACCAACATATCCACCGTCATGCGCAGTGGGCGACCCGTCAGCGTATCCTCCGCCTTAATCTGTATTCGTTTATTTATGGTCTCGGCAGCCTCCGATATGCGTCCTCGCACGAAGTGCACGTTATAGGTCTGCTGCGCCTCACGGTATAGCTCCTCATAGCCAGGACCAAACATACGAATATCCATATAGAAGTTGAAGACATCGGCCGCAGGGAACATACGCTTTAGCTCTATGGCCTGCTTAACGCCCGTGATGCAGCACACCTTGGAGCAGTGGTGCTGCCCCACCTTCTCGTCGCGCGAGCCTACACAGTGAAGTATCGCTATACGTCGTGGCTCCGAGCCATCAGCAAGCAGCACCTTGCCACTATTCATCATGCGTTCAAGGTCGACGGAGGTTATAACATTGTCGTATATGCCATAGCCATACTCCTGCTTGCGGTGGGCATCGAAGAGCGAGAAGCCCGTCGCCACAACCACCGCCTCACCAGGGATACGCTCATTGGAGCGCAGCGTGACGCCATCCGCAGCTATCTGCTTGACCTCCTGGCCCAAGAAGCAGCGTATGCGCTCGCTCTTGATACGCTCCGAGATAGGCATCATCACCTCATCCTTAGGCGTAAACGATGGGAAGAGCTTATGCCAGCCACGCACCTTGCCGCCAAGCTCGATATCTCGCTCAACAATAACAGGCTCAAGACCTCGCGCCTTTAGCTCAAGGGCTGTCTGCATACCTGCAGGACCGCCACCCACAATAACAACTCGTTTTGCCATCCTAACCTACTTATATTGTTGATTATCTTCTCATTCTCTCATATATAGGGCGCGCATGATCGCAGTTCACCGCAGCATCGGCAGGTCTGCCTATATACTTACCGTCCTTGCCCAAGAACTTTGCACTCGGGTCGTACTTCACACCGAGCTTATCGAGCAGCGGCTCTACATCGACCTGATGCATCTGCATGCCGAGCTCCCAGGGGTCGTAGCCGAGTACCAACCCCGCCATCTCCTCATAGGTGAGCACAGGGATACCCTTGCCATCGGCACCAAATGTAACTCCCTCCATCTCGGCTATGGCATACTGCCACTTGTCGAGGAACATCGCACACCCAGGACAGTTAGCCACGATGAAGTCGGGCTTATGGGGCGCCATGCTCTCGAGCTTCTTATGCGAGTTGGCTATCGACGAGCCACGATTGGCTTGTACCAAGTAGTTACGGAAGCCGAAGCCACAGCAGTGGCGGCGCTCGGGATAATCCACAACCTCGCCACCCCACGCCTCAATCATACCGGCAAGGACATATGGGAACTCCGAGCCACCGATGCCCGACTTGGGGAATATCTTAGCGTAGTGGCAACCGATATGCTCCACCACCCTAAGTGGCTCACCTGTATGCACATTGACGAGCATTCGTTTCGCCCTGCGAGCTATGTCGGCACGATGATAGAATATAATATCCGAGGTGTGCGCTATGGAGCGAGGCTTGACCAATTCGCGCCCCGTGGCCTCCTTCAAGAAGCGACGCGTGCGCTCCTCCGTTTCGGGGAACTCCTCCCATGTTGCCAGCACCTCGTTGTAGATACCAAACGATGTTATGCACGAGGAGACAAAGTTCTCATAGCCAGCCTCTGCCATAAGTGCAAACTGGCGCGCCACAACCGTCATAATGGTCTCCAAGGGGACGACATCGGAGTGGTAGCCGATGCCCGTGCATGAGGTGTGCAGTGGGTCGTCGTAGATATCACGCCCCAAATCCTTGGATAGTATATCGAGGAACGCCCTCTCACTACCCGGGAAAAAGTTCTGACGTATGCAGCTACGCGCATAGTAGTATCTATCGTCGGCGATATCCTTCTGATACTCCTGCCATGATGTTCTTCGTGACATATGCTAATAGTGATTTTCAGAGTTTGTGGTATAGGTGTGCATCATATACTCCTCGGTGGCGCCGTCGTAGCCCATCTCGCGTGCCTTGCGCTCCGAGTGGCGCTCGATGGTATCGTAGAACTCCTTGCCTCCCGACACCTCAAAAATGCGGTGTATCTCATGCATAGACTCATCATCTATGCGGCGCAACGCACCAGCGCCCTCCTTGCCATAGCAGTCGGAGAAGCGTCCAAAGATATCGTCGTCATGCTCATATATCCACTCCCACACAGTGCCCTGCTCGGGGTGCATCTCGGGACGTATATTCCTCGGTGTTAGGCAGTAACCCGTAGCCAAGATATTATCTCCGATAAGGCGCTTAAGGGCGAGTTGCTGACGCCCCTTCTCGCTCTCGACAAAGAGTCCTAACTTCTGCGACAGAGTACGCAGCGCCTGGATGACATAGCCCGGCGTATTGCCACGAGGACAACGCGGACGACACGACATACACTCGCCACAATACCATATGGTATCGCTCTTCAAGAGTCGCTCGATCTCCTCATCGTCGCGCGTCTGAACGATGGCGACAATCTGGCGAGGGTCGTAGTTATAGAACTCTGCGGCAGGACAAACTGCGGTACAAACGCCACAATTCATACACGCCTTGAGCCCCTCCTCAAGGCGCACATCCTGCATCAGCATATCGAAATAGTTACTCATAGCTTCCCTGATTTTTGCAGTGCAAAGGTATTAAATAATGGGTGCGCCGGCGGTAGTATAAATACCCAATTTACCCCCGAAGTCGACATAAAGGTGACAAAAAAGCAATTATGGATGAATATAAATAGTTTATCGCACTTTGATAAACGCACTGATTATTACGCCGATAAACTTTGTTTATCAGAATTTTATTTCTATCTTTGTGGGGTTAACAACGGATTAAACAATACATCGTATAAAACACAAACTACAATAGAGCATGAACATTAAACATTTTGCAGTTATTGGCATGGCACTACTCCTGCTTGCGTGCAAGAGTGAGCAGCCACCACACGAGAGTCCAAACTATATAACATTCACCGAAAAGACAATGACCATCGGTGTTGTTGACAACGAGGAGTGGTTTGAGATTCCGATTACAGCGACTCACAAGATGTCGGAGGATTGCAACATTGGCGTGGAGGTGATAGCCTCGGAGAGTAGCGCCGTGGAGGATCTGCACTTCGTTATCGAGTCGCACACCCTAAAGATTAAGGCTGGCAAGCAGGCCACATCGCTACGCATCAAGGGTATTGCCGATGCAATCACGCCCAACATCCCCCTCGAGGTTAAGCTACGACTTATCGTGGATGATGAGAATATGAGCAACCGAAATAGTTCGGTAATCTCTATTCAGCTACAACGCTGCTGCCCCTTCGACATCAACAATTTCGAGGGATATGCCGTGCTAACATCGACATGGTCTATGCAGTATATGAACACCGACTCACACCTCGTACACACCCATGTTGACGAGAATGAGGAGGGCGTCATTGTTATAGAGGATATGTTCTACGAGGATTATGATATTCGCGTGAGGCTATACGACAACGATCGCCTGACCCCTATCGCCATGCTATGCGGCACACAGGTTGTTGGCTCAACGGGCGAGGCCTTCGGCACTATCTACGGCAACGGCAAGCTAATGATGGGCAGCGCACCTACGGAGTATATATCATACTACAGCACCTGCGAGAACTTCCTGCTACTCTACTCTGAGATGTTCGTCGAGGAGGTGGGCACAGTGGGCTACTTCGGACACATCCTTGAGTGGATATCAGATGACGAGGCTGAGCGCATAATGCGTGAGGGACTATAGAGCATTATCTAACGAAAATAAACAAAATAGATATGAAAAATTTCAAGAGTATCATTGCCATTGCGATTATCGCAATTTTAGGTTTTTCATGCCAGAAGGAGGTTATTGAGCCAATCCCAAACGTTATCGAAAAGGAGGTAAAGGCTGGTGATAAGCCAACGATATCCTTCACCGTTACTGGCGACTGGTCGATATCTTCAGACCAGGTATGGTGTCAGTTTGCCACCTCGGGAGGTTACCTTCAGGAGATGGCGGGTGGCACAGGAGGTCACACCATTACGCTCAACATCACCGACGAGAATAATGGCAACCAGTGGAGTACGGCTAACATCACCATGACAAAGGATGGTAAGAAGGGCATCATCGCCATCATCAAGCGTCACCCTAAGGAGCTATATATCAAGCTATACGACATTACCGACACCCCTATACGCTCGTTTAAGCTCGGATATGTCGATTGGATCACAACACGCATTGATGGCAACTTCCGCTACGCAGCAATCGACATCCCTGATTGGGTGGAGGTGGCTGTAAAGCATGAGAACGGCACTATTGAGACTATCAACTCTATCACAGGCGCACCAGGCGAGCAGACCGAGGTATTGCTACGCATAGTAAACGATGGCGAGCGCGAGAAGAGCGAGATCACGGAGGCCGACGGTCACAAGATCATCTTCTCGGATGAAAAGGGCGAGCACACCTTTGAGTTCCCAGTAACCTATGATGGCATGGGCAAAGATAAACTTACGTTCGTAGGTCCTACGGAGTATTACTATGGCTGGGAGGTATCGCTCGATGGCAAGAGCTTCCGACAGACCGACCCAGTGAGTGGCGCGACAGTGACCTTCAGCGACAAGTTGGAGTACACCATCACCGCACAGGATAACACCTATACGATTGTATACTTCGAGAAGAGGATCGAGCGCGGTATTCCAAACTATATTGAGTACAAGGAGAGCGACCGCAATAGCTGGATGCACTTCGACAAGCAGAGCCAGGCACTCACCATTGACGAGCACTCTGGCGCACCACGCTACGGCATGGTCATAGCCCTTCCAAGCAAGATCGACAATAACATTCGTGGCGAGGGCTACAAGGATGATATCATCACCACCGATGACTCATCGGGCATATCGCTCGAATGTGTAAATGAGGACTACACCAAGTATATCATTGCCGAGTTCGTTCAGCACGACTTTAATGAGGCTGCCGAGTACGAGGGTATGCATGCCTACCACTCTATCACCACGCTTGAGATCCCTTGTCTACCATACAACGACACTGCACTCGCCGAGAAGTATGGTTGCGAGACGATCTATGAGTGCGACTTCGTTAATCCCGTCGAGGGCAAGAGCCCTGGCGTCATTGTAGATCCACGCATCGAGAGCTGGACTACGGCGACCTACGATGAGGGTATTGCGAGCGCTGAGGTATGGCTCGGCGAGAGACTGCTCAAGATGGGCGAGGGCGAGTTCTACATGGGTGAGGACACCAACGAGCGCATGGCAATTCACCTTTGGGGTCCTAAGGAGAAGGTGTGGAACAACGAGAATATGGTTGTCCTCTTCAAGGTCAACAACGAGGTAAAGAAGATTTTGGTTGTAACACCACCATCTGAAGAGATTTAAGCAACACCCCTAACCAAACAGAGACATGAGACAGAGACTAACACTACTATGGGGGGTGCTCCTATGTGTAACCGCAGCGCTGCTTAGTGGCTGCGAGAAGCAGAGCGAGAGCCTCGACGCGGAGTATGGCTACGTGCAATTCCGCCTTTTGAAGGAGGCACAGATGGAGGAGAGCCGTGCCACCGATGCCCTTGAGTGGCTATCCGAGGCGCATAAGATAACCATCATCATGCAGAAGGATGGCTCGACAATCACACAGACACTACCTGTAAGCAGCTACGACGCCCAGTCGGCAGAGTGGGGCTTACAGAGCGAGAAGTTGCGTCTGATGACCGGCACATACAACATCATCGGCTACAAGATATACAACAACCTCGACGAGGAGATCTTGTCGGGAGGTAATGCCGGCGAGTTCACCGTCGTTAAGGGGGGTCTTCAGATCAAGAAGATTGGCATACCAACAGTCGAGCGCGGCATTGTAGGCTTCACCCTCGTGAAGGATCTCACAACGCGCGGCGACGCCGAAGGTGCCTACCCTTTCCAGAGCATTAAGTCGGTGGATATTACCGTGAAGAACAAGTTCTCGAGCAAGACAACCACCTTCAAGGCTATGCCTACAACCTATCACGAGACCTACGTAGAGGGGGCATACGACGAGGAGTTGTACGATCGTAACGCTCTCTCGGCATATATGACCTGCGAGGCTACGTACTGGTTGGAGGCGGGCAACTATGTTGTCACAAGCTACACCACCTACGCCGACGCTAAGGGCAAAAACCGACTTGAGACAGCCTCAATAGAGGAGATCAAGGTGGAGTTCTCGATCAAGGATAACGAGACGACAACCACCAACGTACCTATCATCCTCTCAGCTACTGCCGAGCACATCAAGGATTATGAGGCGCTATACGAGATATGGCTTGCGCTCGATGGTCCTAACTGGACCTTCCATGGCGAGGAGTACTACGCAGGCACGAACTGGGACTTCAACAAGGATATAGATATGTGGGGTGAGCAGCCCGGCGTCACTCTCGACGGCAATGGTCGCGTTGTGGGTCTTAATATCTCGGGCTTTGGTGCTAAGGGCGCAGTGCCCGACGCCATAGGTCAGCTCACCGAATTGCAGACCCTCTACCTCGGCAACCACAACGAGCTTATTGGTGGCTATAGCGACACCGAGTCGGGACGCATCAGCGCCATGGACTACCACAACCGCGTCATCAAACGCGATGTGCGCCACGACCTTACGCCCGAGCTTCAGTACGCCCTGATGTCGGATGAGGAGTTAGATGCACTCTACACGGCAAAGAGGCAGGATGTAGCCTTTGGCAACCTAACAAACGGTATTACGGGTATCTCACGCGCCATTATGCGATGCACAAAGCTCGAGCAGTTCTTCATTGCCAACGCCCCTATTACCGCCGACGACTTCCTCATGGAGATAGATGAGGAGTCGCCATACTACGAGGAGCAGGCATCGTGGAGCTGGGCTAACTTCGAGCTTCTGATGGACGTGGAGATATACAACTGCTGCAAGCTCGAGCGTCTACCCCTCGACATGCTCACCAACCTACCAAAGATTCAGTCGCTCAACGTGGCGATGAACTACGGTATCTCGGGCGAGCAGCTCAAGAGCGACTGGGAGGCGATAATCGATGGTGAGTCGGGCGATGAGATTCAGATTCTCTACCTCAGCTTCAACAACCTCAAGGAGACCCCTTCACACGAATATTTGAAGCGCATGGTGAAGCTCAGCTACTTGGACTGCACCTCGAACAAGATTGAGAGGGTATACTCTTTAGGCAAGGAGATCTCGCCAACGTCTATCCTCTTTGACTACAACAACATCAGCGAGATTATCATCCCCGAGGGCGACTACTACTGCGGTCTATCGCAGATGGAGACCTTCTCATGTTCGAACAACCGCCTAACGAAGCTCCCCGACATCTTCTCGGCACGCTCGATCTACACGATGATTACTGCCGACTTCTCGTCAAACGAGATTACGGAGTTGGAGAATGGCGATGAGTGGCGCGGTATTAATGCCAGCACGCTCAACCTCGCCAACAACCGCCTCACGACACTCCCTAAGCGACTTGTCGGCTCAGGGTCGTGCATCGAGGTATTGATGCTCAGCGCCAACGGTCTACGCACCTTGGAGGAGGGCACGCTGATAGGTGCTAATAGCGCGATGCTCTCGACAATAGACCTCAGCTTCAACAGATTGGCAGAGCTCCCCCAAAAGGACTTCTCAAAGGATAACATCCCATATTTGTATGGTATCGACCTCTCGAGCAACGCCCTCTCGGAGTTCCCACGCCAGCTGCTTGAGATTGAGGCGCTAACGGTCATCAGCATACGCCAGCAGCGCGATGATGAGGGTAACCGCACCCTTAGCGACTGGCCTACGGGCATTGGCAAGCACCCTAAGATGGCAGCGCTATATATGGGTTCGAACGACCTTCGCGAGATCGACGACGTTATCTCGCCCTACATTCTACTCTTCGAGATCAAGGACAACCCCAATATCTCGATCGACCTCTCGAGCGTATGCCCATATATCGAGATGGGCTACTACGAGCTTGTATACGACTCTACGCAGAATATCCGTGGATGTGACGCACTAAACCTTGACTAAGCATGAGAAAGTTTTATATATTGATGGTCGCTGCCCTTGTTATGGGTAGCTGCCAAAACGATACCACCGAGACCATCAAAGGCTTCGAGAGCGATAGCTCGGAGATTAAGGCTAAGGCCTCGGGTGGCGAGCATAGCATCCTTATTCGCTCCGAGAAGGAGTGGACAGCGCAGGCCGACGTACCCTGGGTTATGATATCTCCCGCCAATGGTCGTGGCGAGGTTAAGTGCATCGTAAAGGTCGACTCGACACTTATCAACGATGAGCGCACAACAACCGTACGCTTCATGTCTGCAGGACAAATACTCAAGGAGATAGCTATCACACAGGATGGCTTCAAACACGCCATAACCCCCGACACCGACCTTGTGATAATCAATGCCTCGGACATCCGCGCCAACCGCTGGGTGGAGTTTGATGTTGAGTCCAACGTGGAGTTTGATGTAGTGAGCGACGCAGAGTGGATTGTGGTAGATGACGTGGAGCTTACGCTCGACCGCGGTGCGCGACCACGCAAGGCACGCATACACTTCGATTGGAAGATGAACTCCGACCCCGAGGTGCGCGAAACTACCCTATCGTTCATCCCCAAGGGTGGCGAGACCTTGGATAAGCCTGCAACAATCAAGATACGCCAGCAGGCGGGTCCAAAGATTGAGGATAATCGCCAGGGCGACTCACTCGCTGTGGTAACCATCTATAACAAGATGGAGTGCTGGGTCGAGGGTGTCGTGCTCACGGACGAGAGCATGGATAACTGGGAGTGCTTGCGACTATGGAAGGCGGACGATGAGACTCTTCCATGCAAGGAGGCGATAGGTCGTGTGCGAGATCTCGACCTTAGCTACTTCAACACCGAGGATGATATACCTATGGAGATTAAGCACCTAAAATACCTTGAGACATTGTCGCTCTATGGCAACGTTAACGCCATGCTCAAGGATATTCACCTCTGCGCGGAGGTGGCGACACTCGACTACCTGAAGGATTTGCGCATTGCCGCCATGGGTCTTGTCTCGCTGCCTCAGAACTTTGCCGACTTGGGCGACACGCTCGAGAGCCTCGACCTAAACTCGAACAACCTAAGCGAGATCCCCGAGGTGCTCAGCGCGGAGAACTTCCCCAAGCTCGTATCGCTCGACCTTTCCAGCAACCGCCGCGCCGCAGTGACCGACCTACGCGCCATATCGGGCGATGCAGGTATACATATCAATATGCGTAACAACGACGCGGTACGCCGACTGCTCACATGGGAGAGGCTCGAGGAGTTGGGACTATCCTACAACTACATCGAGGGGGCACTGCCCGACTTCAAGGATGGCGAGAGCGGCATACGCGCCTACACCGCCGAGGATATGATTAATCGCGGCGACACGCTCAACTGGGCAGTCGAAAATCAGCTACCTCGCGTATTGCCTAACGTACGCTCATTGCGCATAAACCTCAACTTTATGACAGGTGAGCTCCCCGACTGGCTACTCTACCACCCCAACCTTATGGAGTGGGGCTCGGAGGTGTTGGTATACCCACAGCTGGAGAAGGGCTACGACAGTGAGGGCAATTTAGTGGGCTTCACGAATACTCCAACATCCTCAGAGTACTACTTCGAGGCCTACCCACTATACAGATCAAGATATGAGTTTAAGGACGAAATAGCGGAGTAAACTATGCGTAAGTACATATATATAGCTGCGGCACTATTTACCGCGGCATGCGTCAATGAAGATATTTCACCTATCGCACCCGAGGAGGTGACAACGCCCAATATCGTGGTCCCCGAGGGGGCTACCGAGGGTGAGGTGATCATCAAGTTTAAGCCCGAAATGGAGGCTATCCTCGATCAGACGATGACACGCTCGGGAGGCGTTGCCACACGCTCGGGCATACCCTCAACGGATGAGGTGTTGGAGATCCTCGATGCCTACCATTTCGAGCGCGTATTCCCCGTTGACGAGCGCCACGAGGAGCGCACACGCGAGAGCGGATTACATCTTTGGTATATCGTGCGCTTCGACCCCGAGGAGGATCTCGCCTCAGCCATGGAGCGTCTATCGAAGCTCGGCGAGGTGGACAAGTTGCAATGCAACCGCCCTATACAGCGAGCATACAACCCCGCCTCGGAGCCACGCTTCATAAGCTGCGAGGAGGCGAACGGCAATACCACACGAAGCACCAATTGGACATTCAACGACCCCGAGATCTATCGCCAGTGGTGCTATATAAACGATGGCACCGCTCCATTTACACAGGAGTGGGCAGGTGTTGTGGCAGGCGCTGATGCCGGCTGCGGGGAGGCATGGGAGCTATGCACCGGCGATGAGGATATCATCGTGGCGGTGATGGATGAGGCTGTAATGTGGAGCCACCCCGACCTTGCGGACAACA
Organism: Alistipes sp.; assembly: GCA_045652985.1. Taxonomy (GTDB): domain Bacteria; phylum Bacteroidota; class Bacteroidia; order Bacteroidales; family Rikenellaceae; genus Alistipes. The sequence goes on from JAZOLM010000066.1 coordinate 38,338, forward strand.
TCTGGATCAACGAGGGCGAGGAGTATAACGCAGGTGTCGATGCCGATGGCAACGGCTACAAGGATGATAAGTATGGCTACAACTTCGTGCGCAACACACCTATCACCTCGTGGACATCGAACGGAAGCACTGGCCACGGCACGCACGTTGCCGGAACTATCGCTGCTGTGAATGACAATGGCATTGGCGTTGCTGGCATCGCCGGCGGCGGCAAGGGTAAGGGGGGTGTCAAGATTATGACCCTGCAGCTCTTCGATGGCATGAACTCATGCTCTTTGGCCATGGAGGCACGCGCGATGAAGTATGCTGCCGACAATGGCGCAGTCATCCTGCAGTGCTCATGGGGCTACAACTCCGCGAAGTCGAACCTCATCATGGGCTACACGCCAGGTCCTGCTACCGAGGAGGAGTGGGCGGCACTCTACCCTCTCGAGAAGGAGGCACTCGACTACTTCATCCACAATGCTGGCTCGCCTAATGGCGTCATAGATGGTGGTCTTGCAATCTTCGCCTCGGGCAACGAGTACGCGGCTCAGTCATCATTCCCAGCGGCATACTCCAAGTGTATCTCGGTGTCGGCAATCGCCGCTGACTACACCCCAGCATCCTACTCGAACTACGGCTCTGAGGTGCTTCTATGCGCCCCTGGTGGCGACCTTGAGTACTACGGCACACCAGGCCAGAACGACGACTCGTATGACGAGAACGGCATCCTCAGAGAGCAGGGCGCCATATTCTCAACACTCGTTATCAATGGCGTTGCCGGCTACGGCTACTACGAGGGTACATCTATGGCGTGTCCTCATGTGTCGGGCGTTGCGGCACTCGGTCTTGCCTACGCCAAGCAGCAGAAGCGCCACTTCACATGGGAGGAGTTCCGCGACTTGATGTACTCGACAGGTCGCAATATAGACGACTACTTCACAGGTGAGAAGCTCTACTACATGCGTCACACCTCGGCAGGTGCAACACCTATAAAGATGAACCTTGAGGAGTACAAGGGCAAGATGGGTAACTTGGTGGATGCCGGCGCGCTATTGAAGGCTATCGATAGCGCTGGTCGCGATATGCGTCTTCCAAACCTCTACCTCGCACCTGCGGAGAGTCTATCGCTCGACCTTACATATTATAATATAGAGGGTGCTAAGAGTGTGAAGGTGGCGAACGAGGCTATTGCCGAGGCTCAGCTCGATGGCGACACGCTGAGAGTCACTGCCCTAAGCGAGGGTCAGACAACGCTCACCATCGAGGCCGATAAGAGCTACACGGTGACCATCACCGTGCGCAAGGGTGCTAACGATAATGGTTGGTTGTAGTATGCTTTGGCGTGGGTTAATAACATTGGTGCTGCTCTGCTACCCTACTATGGCTATGGCGCAGCGCCACTTTCCCACACGCCAAGAGCTCGACTCGTTAGTTAACCCCACGCCATCAAAAGTGGCTGCAGGGGTGTTTACAGTAGAGGCACGACACAAGAACATCGGCACTATCGAGGCTGGCGAGGTGGTGCGAGTGCAATACAAGCTTCGCAACAACACCGCTGAGCCGATAACCATCACCACGGTAGGCTCGTCGTGCAGCTGCCTGAGGGTAGGGACACGACCACAGGAGGTGATGCCAAACAGCGAAATCATCATTAGCGGTCTACTCAACACCGAGAAGCGCAAGGGGGAGTTTAGATACAACATATTGGTCTACACAACCCTTGATAGCGACCACCCCACCGAGCGACTAACCCTCGAGGGCGTTATTGAGAACGACGACGATTGGCTACACCTTCCCGAGAGCATGGGAGAGCTAAGGCTAACGCGTAAGGAGGTGATAATCGAGGGGCATTGCGAGGAGCGTATTCCCGTGGCGAACACCTCAACAAAGCCCGTGAGGCTCACGGCACCATCGACTATCGAGGGTCTCACGCTACACACCGAGCCAGAGGTTATTGAGGCTGGTGGCGAGGGCTATATTGTGATTAGCTACAAGCCTAAGAGTAGCGTTGGAAGTGACCTCAACACAATGTTCATTGTCGAGGGTGTAGATGCCTCAGCCATGGAGCGCACAATAAAGGTTAAGTTAAGATTAGAAAGAGATTTATATGAAAAAAATTAGTTTAATTGCACTATTTGCAATGCTTTTTGTGGGTTGCGAGAAACCTACGCCACAACCTACACCAGAGCCACAGCCACAACCCGATGTCACCTACGAAGCGATAACTGGAGCATGGGAGCTAACGGAGTGGAACAGCGAGGGTGTTGCCGAGGGGACATACCTATATATTACGTTTGAGGGCGAGACACGCCGCTTCGAAATGTGGGACAACCTCGGCTCGATGTATGTTCAGCACAAGGCGGGCAGCTTCACAATCAAGGATAACAACGGCAAGTTCACCCTATCGGGGCAGTATGACAATGGTGTGGGCGACTGGAACCACAACTACACCGTGGCGTTCCTACAAGGTGGCGAGCAGATGGCATGGCAGACCGATGAGGAGCATATGCTACTGCGCCGCATAGAGAAAATTCCCGAACTAAACTAAAACACTATATATTATGAGAGGACTAAAACAACTAACTTTTGCATTTGTTGCAATGTGCCTTGCTTTCGCGGGCGTTGGTTGCGACAAGGAGCCTGTGGAGACTCCAGTAAACAAGCCTACAATCGGCATTATGGAGCCCGAATTCGATGCCGAGACCATGACTGCCAAGGTGATGATTGCACCTTCGACAGATACCACAGCGTGGTACTGGATGATTAAGGGTGGCGTGGACACCGAGGATGCTATGATGACCAAGGTGGAGGGCGCTGCAGCCCAGGAGATTGAGTTTAAGGTGGAGTATGGCGTCGAGTACACCATCACCGCCTATGCCGAGAACAAGGCTGGCAAGAGCGACATCGCAGAGAAGAAGTTCTGCCAGATGCCCGCGGGTGAGGTGACACTGACTATTGGCGAGATTACACTCAACGAGGAGACAATGACGGTGGAGACAACAATCTATCCATCGAAGGCCACATCGGTATGGTATTGGGGCGTTGCCTACTCTGAGGAGGAGGCTGAAACAATGGAGTGGACAGCCGTAGAGGGTAACACCGAGCAGGCTATCTCATTCCCATACGAGTGGGGCAAGACCGCCCTTATCCACGCATATGCTACATGTGGCAACATCGTAAGCGAGGTGGAGATTGCCGAGGCATACTTCTCACCTGCAATCCCTACAATCACCGTATCGAAGCCTATGTTCGACGAGGCATCGATGACAGTATCGTTCGAGGTTACACCTTCGGAGGATACAGACCACTGGTATTGGGGTCCATACGGTGATGTATATCCCGATGTGCCCGATGCGTGGACATACTACATGGACAACGAGCCACGCACAGTGAGCTATGTTGTGGAGTATGACAAAGAGTATCAGTTCACCTTCCGTGCTGAGAATGCAATCCTTCAGGGCGAGGAGAAGAGAGCTGAGTTTGCAATGATGTCGCCAGGCGTGGAGATCGCCATCGAGAACCTCACAGCATACTCGCTGGATGCCGTGATCACCAAGAAGAGCCACTGCGTGAAGTATGTGGCAGGTGCTGCTCATACCGACGCCTTCGACCGCAACATCTTTATCGAGCAGGCGCAGTCATCGCTAAATCCAAATGAGGACTACCCATTTGCAGTCTTCAACTCAGCTACCGAGAGCCGCACATTCTCGGAGCAGGATTTGGTGCGCAACTCGCTCATCACAAGCGACGAGAACGCAGGTATCATGCTTGTTCCTGGCACCTCATACACCATCGCCGTATATTGCGAGAATGGCGAGGGTCTAAATAGCGTTGTGACCAAGGAGTTCGTGGCTCCAACAGCTACTCTCAACGGCAATGTGGAGGTAGCCATCGAGGTTAGCAACATCGCAGAGACCTCTGCGACAATAAATGTCGAGGCTGGCGAGGCGTGCAAGATTATCATCGGCTGCATGGATCCTACCGTTACCAAGGTCGACACCGACAACCCATTCGACTTTGAGGGTAAGAGCGACGAGGAGATTAAGAGCTATCTAATCTCTATGACCCACGCGATACCTTCGCTCTACAGCAAGCCTGTGACACGTCCTGTTGGTAACCTCACTATCGGTGGCACCTACTACGCCTACGCAATAGCTATCAAGGATGGTAAGGTGGGTAGTGTAGCCTTCGTGAAGTTCACAACCAAGACCCCATCGCTCACCGGCGTGGCTAAGATCACCTCTGCCGAGATCCTTGAGCAGACATCGCACGAGACACTCACCGTAATTCTTGGTGTGGACAACAACGCCACAAAGGTGCGCCTCTACGCAGCTCCTGCGTCAGACCACTCAGCGTATGCCGACAACCTCGAGTATATCATGGATGCCAACGACTACCAGAACTACCGCGAGGAGTACGAGATTGTGGATGGCGTGGCTACAGCCGTTGTCGACATCTACCACCCAGCAAGCAACTACTACCTCTATGCCGTAGCCGTAGATCAGGAGGGCAAGGCTGGCGAGATGGTATGTGTGGCACAGATGGCGGGTCTTGAGACCGAGTACTACACCACAATTGATGTTATCGAGGAGGAGATAAATATCGACCTCACAGGTACAGGCACTGTGGATTTGGTGGTGACCATCACAAACAAGGTTGATGACCGCATCAGCCTCACTGTAAACACCGACAGCCGCTCGGCAAATGCTCAGAAGGTATGGCTCATTCGCTACAACGGTAAGCATACCTCCATTGAGGATGAGGTGAAGTACGCATTCTCGGAGTATGCCGACACCAAGAAGGTCAAAGGCTCATATAAGGAGGGCAAGGTGGGCTACCCACTCAAGTATGAGGATGGCGGTAGCGACTGGGATCCTAAGTATGAGGCGTTGCTGGAGTACAACTCAACATATGGTGGTGACATCCTCGTTGCCGTTGTTCTTGACACCGATGGCAAGTTCAACATCTACAGCTACTACACAGCTGGCGGCAGCGTGACACTATACTAAACGAAAATATATAAACAGCAACGGGGGCTTTTTCAAGTCCCCGTTGTTGTTTATATCATATTAAACCACCCGTTAGAAGTAATAACCTCCAGGCAGAATACCTCTCTCGGAATGGTAATCGCAGAGGTTATCGCAGCTCGAGCGCACTAAGCGACCATAGTAGGTATGTGAGTATCGCGTGCCTACGGTCTTAAAGTTATTGAAGAGGTAGTTGGCCTCGGCAGCATAGTTAGGGTCGGTGATGGTTGCCAACGCCTCGTTAACCATGCTGTTAGCCTTCACGCGTGCCGCTGTAGTCTGCGCATCGTTTTTCCACGCTCGGTCTCTATATACATGTGGCAAGCTACCAACATAGTAGTGTGTAAGCTCCCAGCAGCGTGTAAAGGAGTTATTGAGACCTATGGCGTAGCTTATCATAAGGCGAGCACGACGGTTAGGCTCTGTGGTGCGCATAATATCCTGCTCCAAGTAGTTCATCTTACGCGCGAACTCCAAGCGGAAGTCATCGACACGCGCCCTGCTCTTCTTAAACGAGAATGGGTCGTACTTCTGCTTGACGTTAAGAAGCTCGAAGTAGTCGTAGCTAACAAGGCTTAGGTGGCGCTCCGCATCGGCATAGCGCATACTACGCAGGTAGAGCGTGCCGGCGATGTCGTTGAGATAATCCATATTGACATAGCTCCACTTATTGAGCAGCTTGTCGAGCTCTCCTTTAGGGCTCTTCACGCGCTCGATATACTCGGCCATAGCATCGGGATCTACGCCATCGGCAACATAGAAGAAGAAGGTGCCATAGTCAAGGTCGTTCAACTCCATGAGCCTGCGATATGATGCTACATAGTCATAGCCATAGTCCACCCACTCCTTCGCCTCAGGGTCGTAATACTCCACATGGAGAAGTGTCGAGTCGGTGATCATATAGTTACTTGACATATTGGCAAGCTGGAGGGCACGCACCGTATCACCATGCTCCAAGTAGCGTGGCACGAGCACCTCATTTACCACATACTGCGTCATCGCCTTCCAGTAGTAGGCATTCGTTGGGAAGACGTAGAATTGCGCCTGCTTGGCAAACTCTGAGTCTATCTCATCGGTATACTTGAAGCTGGTCTGTATGAGCCACTTTATGTCGCGCTGCAGCTGCTGGTCGTACCTCTTACCGAGCCTCTGATAACGCGCATCATACAAAATATTCAACGCGCGTAACGAGTCGCTCATATAGGGCGAGGGCGAAGCATTTTGTGCCAAGGCAAGGGCGTTGTATGCCTCCGACTGCATATCCATCATATAGTAGATATAGGATGCTGTATAGTACCAAAATACTGGGTTGTAGCCCTCGCGCGCAAGACGCATCGCCATATCGCATAGCTCGATGCTCTCAGGTTTGATAGCTCGATTTCCCGATGGCTCCCAACGAGAGAAGAGATAGCCCTCCTCGTCGTAAATAAAACGCTTAACTCGCGTAAACACATCGGGGTTATTAGGGTTAGCCTTAGCAAGAAGCTCCAAGAGCTCAAACTCCGCTATCTCCAAGTTCTCAAGCTCGGCAATATAGATTATAGAGTCGATATCGCCCACCTCGGCATAGCGTCTTATCGCCTCATCAACGTTGCCAAGGCGATAGAGCGAGCCAGCAATATATAGGTAGGCATGGCGACGCATGGCATCCTCCTCGGGGAGGTTGACAAACTCCCTATCCCAGATCTCGACGCACTCCTCATAGCGGTTGAGCGTATAGAGCGCACGCATCGCCTGAAGCATATAGCGCGAATGTAGGCGCTCGTCGTCATTGGCAAGCGAGGTGGTGACAATCTCCTCGAGCGTTGTAGGACCACCAATCTTCATCGATGGGTAGTACCACAGCGAGTTGTACTGAAAACGTATCCACTCGTTACGCTTTGCCAGAAGGAGAAACTCCATGATGGCTGGGTCGTTATCCTTAATCCAGTGGGCAAAGGCGTTTGTGCCGCCATAGCTCTTTGCAGCATAAAATGTCTCATAGGCATCCAACGGCATGGTGTATACCACCGCCTCGATATCCTCGAGGGATATATCCTTGGAGGTCATCGCCTGCCACTCAAGGAGGTTTGCCCTCTTCTTGGAGAGCAGCTCTTCGTCGGCGGGCACCTCTACACGATATATCGTTGGGCTCTTCGTGTAGAACCACGGATTGTAGCACGCACTACCTACCTCGGGTAGTAGTGCAAGGCTAATTACGGCTAAAAATCTTAGAAATCTCATCGTATGTATAGTTTTTTAGTTCCTCACTATCAAGGTGGTAGACGATATTGCACTGATGTGGCGCCCCCTGCGACTCCTCGACCCAGCGCTTCACGGTAAGTATCTCATCCACCGATGCACGCTCCACGCGCATGGTCTCACCCTCGGAGAGTGTTGCTGTGGCAGGGTCGCTAACGAGCGAGTGGAAGATACCATCGCGGAACTTGACACCCCAGCCAAAGGTCGGATAGGCGTAGTCGAGCGGAAGAGCATAGGTCGTACCTCTCAGATAGGGCTTCACATCGGCAACATCGAGGATCGAGTTACGCGTATCGGGGTTCTTGATGGCCCCCGTATTATAGAGCATCAAGACACCGCGGTCGGCCTCGGGGACATCGCAGTTGTTAAGCTGATGAAGGCGCACGGTGATGCTTAGGTCGACACCCATCTCATCGAGATAGGCATTAGCATGGTGGCACAACGCGAAATAGATGCTCTCGGTGGTTGCTGTCCAGTCGCAGTCGAACTGCACCTCGCTAATCTCACCGCACTCGTTATAGCTCATCATGGCGACAATTCTATCGACTATGGTATGTGCATAATCGCACTCCTTGCCCTCCATAAGGCGCAGAGCATCGAGCGTAATATAGGTCACAGGAACCACCTCAACACCCTCAGGGATAGGGGCATCGAAGCGCGTGGTGGCTATGGGCGCTGGCATCACCTTGTTATAGGTATTGTCGTGGGCGCATCCTATATCGAACATACGGATATAGAGGCGACCAATGTTGTGATCCTTGAGGAAGGCAAGCTCCTCGGCATTGGGGTTAAAGACCGTCTTCCAGTGGTAGATGGCATTTGTTGGGTTCTCATGCGGAGCATGCTCAATCTGCGCCGCAGGGCTACTTTTCAGAAGTCCGCTCGACACGAGAAGCAGAATTAGCAGCGCCGAGCGCCCCAATAGTAATAGCGTTTTTCTCATAATATATTTTGTTTTATTCTCTTCATGCCACATTTATAGAGGGTCAAAGATGGGGTTTTCTATCACTCAGATAAACAGACCCCAAAAGCCTGTATAAGTCTTTGGGGTCAATTATAGGTATTATTTCAACTCCTAAATAATAGTATCGCCAAGATATTTTAGAGTGCGCGGAGCGATGGGAAGAGCATATAGAGTTGCTCCATCAGTTCCTCCATATCGAAGCCCTCGCGAAGGATAAGCAATATGGTGTTATCGCCCGCGATTGTGCCAAGCACCTCGCTTATTGCGCGGTTGTCGATAGGCACAGATATGGCACTCGCATAGCCCGGCTTGGTGCTTATGACACACATATTACCCGAGAAGGCGATGCCTGTGATGTTATCGGAGATGTTGGTCGATATGTGCATATCGCTTTGGGTGTTGTTCGGGAGCACATAGATATAGCCCTTCTCCTTGTGTGGCACCTTAGCGACGTGCAACGACTTGAGGTCGCGCGAGAGTGTAGACTGGGTAACATCAACGCCCATCTCCATAAGGCGACCGATGAGCTCCTCCTGAGAGGAGATATACTCGTTGCGTATTATCTTTCTGATAAGCGACATACGATGCTCCTTGGGGTTCATCGCCTCGCCAACTGATTCTTTCACTTTCATAATCTACTCTATTTAGCCAACAAATATACTAAATTGGTTGCTATGCTGCAAATATTTTTCGATATTTATGCAATATATGCATAACACAAAATTAAGATGCACGATTGTCATTTAGAAATGTTTTACTATCTTTGTAGCCGAGATTATGTGTAACATAACCACTTTATATTTGAAATATAACTAAAATTAATAACAACCAAAACTAATCAACAAAACCATGAGAAAACTATTTTCGATTTTCGCTGTAGCCTTTGCTGCACTCTTTGTGATGGGCTGCGAGAAGCCTGCACCAGAGCCAACTCCAGATCCAACTCCAGAGATCCCAGCAGAGATCGTCTCTCCCGAGGAGTTCAACATCGACATCCAGATTAAGGATATCAAGGCTAACTCGGCTATTGCAACAGCAACACCTAACGGATCGAACCGCTACTACTTCCGCGTGATCACAAAGATGGAGCTCGACGCCTTTGGCATCTACAACGACGATTATCAGATTTTCGAGTATATCCTTGAGAACCCTAACAGCGGTGAGTGGATCACCGAGGGTTACACAACTCTTCAGTGCTCGCTCTCTGCCGAGACCGAATATCTTGCCGTAGCATTCAACTTCGAGAATTGGGAGGCTATGCACAACCAGGAGGATGAGTTGAAGCTCTTCCGCAAGGCGTTCACAACTCCTGAGGGTGCGCAGGTAAACCCTGAGGATTTGTTTGCAACATCGGACCTCGTTACCGACCACACAAACTTCAACCTCACAGTTACTCCAGCTAAGGATGATGCTCACTGGACATACTACATCTGGACCAAGAAGTCATACGAGGAGACTTTGGCTACTGAGGCAAAGGCAAACATCGTTATGCGTAGCTACTTCGGTCTTAACAACCTCGCTGTAGAGCAGGGCTTTAGCTTTGGCGATATTATCCAGGAGGATATGCTCGGCCGCGTAGGCGAACACACAATCTCTGCATACCAGACATTGAAGAACGACACTGACTATGTTGTGGTATTGTTCTATGTTGACCCAACAACCGTTGACCCAACAGTGGTTTACGACTACAACTATGTTGCAGTACCATTCAGAACTGCATCTCCTTCAACAGATATCGTTGCTTCACTTGAGGTATCAGACGCTGTAATCGTTAAGGATGGCTTCAAGTATGCCGTTAACTTCCTTGTTAAGACCGACAAGAATGCTATCGATATGAAGGTGGGCGCACAGTTGTGGAACAACTACGACTTTGCTAAGTACTGGGATCCAAACGACTGGTCACAGATTCAGGCATTCTTTATGTTCCGAACATCTGTTGAGCCTACAACACTCGAGGCTGCAAAGACCGCTGAGGGTGCTACAGTATCGTTCCCTGGCGTAGATAAGGATGACTATGTATTCTTCTTCGAGGTAATCAACGAGGAGAACACTCCTACTCAGTACGCAGTACGCGTGACACCTGAGATGTTCGACAACGCACAGTAATACTAAACAGTTACGAAGATGAGAAGACTATTTAACATATTCGCCGTTGCAGCCCTCGCGTTGGGTTTTGCAGCGTGCGAGCCAACCGTAACTCCTGACACCCCTCAGGAGGCAAAGAAGCCTACACTTGAGGCCGACAAGACAGAGATCGTGGCTAATGGCGCCGACAAAGTGACCTTCACCGCGACAGTTGATGGCGAGGCTAATGCCGAGATTATCATCGTCTCATTGAAGGATAACTCAGTACTCAAGGACAACACCTTCACAACAACCACTCCTGGTACATATGAGTTCAAGGCGGTATATGGCAATGAGGCATCGGAGGTTGTGACAATCACAGCTACCGAGGCTGAGAAGATCATCACCCTCGAGGCCGACAAGACAGAGATCACTGCCGACGCTGCCGACATGGTGACCTTCACCGTTAAGGTTGATGGCGCAGAGGCAACAGAGGGCTACGAGATTATAAACCTCAACTACGACGCTGCATTGGAGGGTAACACCTTCATTACGGATGTTGCTGGCGAGTTTAAGTTCCAGGCAAAGTACGACGGCAAGTGGCTATCGAACGAGGTGACAATCACCGCAAAGCAGATGGAGAAGCCTGTGGAGAAGGAGCTTAAGATTAAGGCTACGCCTAACCGCATCAAGGCTGATGGCTCGGAGGAGGCGGTATTCACAGTATTGTACGGCGAGGATGACGTGACTGCCGAGGCAGAGATCTACAACACCGCAACACAGGAGGTCATCGAGAGCAAGAAGTTCTCATCTACAACCATCGGCTCATACAACTTCCGTGCTCGCTACGACGGCAAGACCACTGGCGTAAGCGCAACAGTCGAGGTTTACGACCCAGAACTCGCAGGCAAGTATGAGATTGGCTCTATCTACGAGGTAGACGGCGTTAAGGGTGTTATCTACGCCATCAAGACCGATAACAAGGGTCTAACATGGTGTTACCTCTTCTCGTTGGATGAGGAGGACTTGCAGTGGTCTACAAAATATGAGTGGTGCAACTGCATCAGCGACAAGGGCGCATGGAACACCTACGATCCATTCAACTACTATGGTATGGATATCAACAACTACCCAGCATTTAAGTGGTGTATGGACCACGGCGCTGACTGGTTCTTGCCATCATCAAAGGAGCTAAATTGGATGTGGGAGGCAATCACCAATGGTGAGCGCGACTTCGACGCTACATCTGTTGCCGAGTGGAACAAGATTATCACCGACAACGGTGGTGAGCCATTCGTTGAGACATACTATTGGTCATCGAACGAGACTTCAGATGACTTGGTGGAGGTTATCGCCTTCATGGACGACAGCGTAGTATGTCTCGACCCAACCAAGGATAGCGTCTATACTGCCCGCGCTGTATATCGCTTCCAGGTAGAGTAGAAAAAATATCGAAAGTTTCAAGACGGGGTGTCATAGAATGACACTCCGTTTTGTTTATTAATAGGTTTATACCTATATTTGTAGCATGAAAAAGTCTGAATTTGGTTTTATTGGCGACATAGCCACAATGTTTGGCACACTACCCCACCACGGCTTCGAGCCTATTGGCGACGACTGCACGGTACTACCCATGGGTGACGAGGCGCTGGTGATGACAACAGATATGCTTATTGAGGATGTACACTTCCTACGCGAGGTATCCACGCCCGAGGAGGTGGGCATAAAGAGCCTTATGGTCAACATCTCGGATGTGGCAGCTATGGGTGCAAAGCCTGTGGCTACGCTTCTAAGCATAGCCCTGCCAGAGTCGGCACAGGGCGAGTGGAGCGAGGCATTCATGCGCGGCTACCACGAGGCATCGGAGCGCGAGGGCGTGGCACTTGTTGGTGGCGACACTACCGCATCGAAGGATAAGATTGCAATCAATGTGGTGGCGATAGGTCGTGCGCCGATGGCTAATATCAAGCGTCGCTCGGCAGCCGAGGTGGGCGACATCATTGCCGTGACGGGCAAGCTCGGCATATCGTCGAAGGGGCTTGTCGACATCATGTTTGGCGACATCAACACCGCCGCAGCCAAGGCGCACCGCCGCGCTCAGGCACGCACCGCGGAGGGTCTATGGCTCGGCACACGAAAGGAGGTGCACGCCATGATGGACATATCGGATGGCATAGCCTCGGACATAAAGCATATCATGGAGCTATCTAACGTCGGTGCGACGATAGAATTGGAGAAGATACCAACCGACTACGACATACGCTACGCAACAACCGGCGGCGAGGACTACGAGTTACTACTGACGATAGATAAGGAGAAGTTCGAAGATGTAGCACGCGAATTATTTGCTACTACTGGCACAGTGCTAACTGCCATAGGTCACATAACCGAAGATATGGAGCTTAGGTGGTTAGAAAACGGCAGCCCAACAGAGATGGAGCTGAGGGGATTCACACACTTTTAAGATACTGAGGGGATGGCTATCCTCTCAGTTTTTTTATCTCCTTAAGGGCGCGAAGCCTAAAGATAAGCGACAATAGCGCATATATCAAAGCGCCCGATAGTATCATCGTAATAAGGCGCGTGCCAACACCCAGGTCGGCAACAACATCTCGACCATACCACAAGGCTACAAACATCGTGGCGGCAAGAAGAAGCGATGGTGCAATTGATAGCATAACGCGTGCAAAGCCAATCCTAAGATAGCGACAAGCGGCAAAGCCATTGATAAAGAACTCCACCAACGCCATGGCGCTCATACCCCACGCTATGGACTCGATGCCCTGAGGAATAGTATAGACGAGGATAAGGGTCATGATGACGCGCTTGACAATCTCCAAGCGCAAGATTACACGACCATCGCTAAGCACCTTTAATATATTATAGGAGACCACAGCAAGAGGATAGGTAAGACCCGCGAGAGCCAATATCTCGAAGTAGGGCACCGTGGGCATCCACTTCTCGCCCAAAAGGAGCATGAACATCTCGGGGGCGATGGCTATAAGACCGAGCATCGCAGGAAATATCACAAAGCCGAGCATACGCACAATGCGCATATACTCCTCCGCAAGACGCCCCCTATCGTCGCCCATGCGCGAGAGCGCCGGATAGGTGACACCCTGCACCGCCTGGACAGTAGAGAGGACGGGGAGGTCCTTGAGCTTCTGCGCCTGCGAGTAGTAGCCCAACGAGTGCGTAGAGTAGACCTTGCCGATGAAGAGCTGCGCTACGTTATAATATATAGATGCCACAAGGTCCGTGGCAAGGAGTCTCAAACTAAAGGGGGCCATGGCGCGTAACGACGCCATAGAGGCGGGCTGCGTAGTGCGCCAGCGACGTATATACCAAAAGGCGAGCGCCTTGATTGCCATCATCAGAAGGCGCTGGGCGACGAGCGCCCATATGCCACACCCCATAAAGGCCATGACGATGGCGACAACACCACTTATGAGTGATGCCGAGAAGACAATCTCGGAGAGTAGCTTGAAGCGTAGCTCGCGCGTGAACATCACCGTCTGCACAACGCAGAGGGCATTGATGGGGAGCAAGAGAAAGAGTACCGGCGCCACATCGGCAATGACCGGCTGATCGTAGAACGTGGCGATTGGCACCGACAATGCCGCCAACACCACGTAGAGGATAATAGCAGTAATGAGATTGAAGCCGAGCACCGAGGCATAGTCCGCATCCGTGGGGTCACTCTTGCGAATAAGTGTCTGCGAGAAGCCGCTATCGACAATCGTCAGCGCCACGGAGGTGAAGAAGGTCATGATCGCCATCACACCAAAGTCCTCGGGCATAAGCTCGCGCGCAACGACGATGCTGACGACCATCTGAATGATCATCGTCAGGAGCTTCTCCGAGAAGCTCCACGCCACACCTGTCGCCACACGGCGCTCCAACCTCTCCTCAGCCATCGCTATCCGATAAAGTAGTCTATGGCTAAGCGATACGACGCCATGCCGAAGCCCATGATAGTGCCCTTAGCAACAGGGGCAATCATCGACTGGTGGCGAAAAGGCTCACGAGCAAGGATTGATGATATGTGCACCTCGACAACAGGCACACGGATGGCAGCCACAGCATCGCGTATGACCACCGAGGTGTGGGTGTATCCACCCGCGTTAAGTATCACACCATCGCAGTTGCCATCGGCCTGCTGCAGGGCGTTAACTATCTCACCCTCAACATTCGACTGATAGTAATCGATGGTATGCTCCGAGTAACGAGCGCGAAGAGCCTCGAGGTAATCCTCGAAGCTCTCACGTCCGTATATCTCGGGTTGGCGCTGCCCCAACAAATTGAGGTTCGCCCCGTTGATAATCAAAATTTTCATCGCCTAAAAAATTTAGCGAAAATTTAGCACTTAAATTAGCGCACGTAATTTATCGTTAGAAGGCATTAGATACAACGCTCGGCAAATTTTGGAGCGATGGGCTGTACTTAGACGTACCGCCCATTGCTTCAATAATTTGTTAGCGGCAGTAGATGATGCCTTATCACGGTAAATTTTAGTACTCCTTGGCTACGGTCTCACCCTTCAACACTCGCAATGCGTTCTCAGCCAACGACTGAAGCTCGTTCTCACCAGGATAGATCTTGATAGGTGCGATGAACTTACAGTAGTCAACGATAACGTCGTTTACGCAGTCGTTCCAAGCGATACCACCAGTAAGAAGGATGGCGTCAACCTTACCCTTCAATACTACTGCCATCTCGCCAATCCACTTAGCAACGCTATAAGACATTGCGTTAAGCATGAAGCGAGCCTCCTGGTCGCCATTAGCAGCGCGTACCTCGTTGAGTTCCTGAACATTGTTGCAGTTTACATGGTCAACAAGACCACCCTTACCTGCGAGCAACTTCTTGATCTCAGCCTTGTCGTACTCACCAGAGAAGCAGAGGTCTACAAGGTCACCTGCAGGGATGGTACCTGCGCGCTCTGGAGCGATTGGACCATCACCATCAAGAGCGTTGTTAGTGTCGATAACACGACCCTTCTCGTGAGCCGATACAGAGATACCGCCACCCATGTGAACAACGATAAGGTTCAAATCCTCATACTTCTCACCCTCCTCCATAGCATAGCGACGAGCGATAGCCTTCTGGTTCAAAGCGTGGAAGATAGAGCGACGAGGAATCGACTTGATACCGCTCACGCGAGCGATATCCTGCAACTCGTCAACAACAACAGGATCAGCGATATATGCCTCAACACCTGCCTGGTCAGCAATGCGACGTGCGATGAGCGCACCGAGGTTGCTGGCGTGCTGGCGCTTAGGAGCTGTGAGGTCGGCAATCATAGTCTCACCAACGCGGTAAACGCCACCCTCGATAGGGCGCATGAGACCACCACGACCAATAACAGCGTTGAGATCCTCGAGCTTAATGCCGTCTGCCTTCAAGGCGTCGAGGATAATCTCCAAACGCCACTCGAGCTGGTCGGCAACTGAGGCAAAGCGTGCAATCTCCTCAGCAGAGTGACGCAACGTAAGGGTCTTCACCTGCTCCAAATCGCAGAACAAAGCAACCTTTGTTGATGTCGAACCTGGATTGATTGTTAAAATATTGTAAGCCATAATTAATGTCTACAGTTTTTTTGATTACGATTATTTTGCTGACAAGCAAGCCAAAGCGATAGAGTACAACTTAGTCTTTGTTGAGTCACCACGTGAGGTCAATACACATGGAGCAGTAGGACCAGCAACCATAGCTGCGAGCTCAGCACCACCAAACTTAGAGCAAGCCTTGAAGAATACGTTACCAGACTCCAAGTTAGGGAACAACATACAGTCAGCATCGCCAGCAACAGGACCAGTAAGCTTCTTAATCTTAACTGACTCTGCGTCGATAGCTACGTCCAATGCCAAAGGACCCTGGAACAAAGCGTTACCAAGCTCACCAGCCTGACCGAGGTCAGAGAGCTCCTTAGCCTCTACTGAGCTGACAACCTTTGGAAGAAGCTGCTCTGATGGAGCAAGCAAAGCAACCTTAGGCTGCTCGATACCGAGGTTGTTAGCAGTAGCGATAAGATACTTAGCAATCTGCTTCTTCTGCTCCAAAGATGGGCATGGAAGAACAGCAACGTCACTAACTACCAAAAGCTTGTGGTATGCAGGAACCTCCAATACAGTAACGTGGCTAAGAACAGTGCCCTGTGGCAACAAGCCCCACTCCTTGTTCAAGATACCGCGCATATACTTATCAGTAGGAACAACACCCTTCATCAAAACGTCGTACTCACCATTGTGAACAGCCTTAACAGCGATCTCAACAGCCTTAACATCCTCAGACTCAGGAATGATAGTATACTGGTTGATATCTACACCCTCAGCCTCGCAAGACTTCTTAATCTCCTCAGGGTCACCAACAAGGGTTACCTCTGCAAGACCAGCCTTGATAGCCATATCGGTAGCACCGATAGAGTGAGTATCCTGACCGTAAGCCACAATCATCTTCTTCTTACCACGAGCGACACCTGCCGCTACGAGCTCATCCAAATGCTTAATCATAGTAGTAATTGGTTTTATTATGTTTATAGTTATTTCCTTTTGATTACTTTGTCAAACGATAAGTGTCCTTTGCAATTACAAGCTCCTCATCGGTGCAGATAACAGCAGCCTTCACGCGTGAGCCCTCCTTCGAGATCTCATAGTCTGTGCCACGCTTACCACGGTTGCGTACCTCGTCGAACTCGATGCCCATGAACTCCATGTTGCGCAAAACGTACTCGCGAACCTCTGGTGAGTTCTCGCCAACACCACCAGTGAAGATTACGAGGTCAACACCACCCATCTCGGCAGCATACTCACCAACGAACTTCTTGATACGGTTGCCATACATATCGCGAGCGATGATAGCGCGCTCGTTACCCTCGTCGTAAGCAGCGTCGATATCGCGCATATCGCTTGAGATACCTGTAAGACCCTGAACACCCGACTTCTTATTGAGCATATTGTCGAGCTCTGCAAGAGTCATACCCTCCTTCTGAGCAACGTATGTCGCAGCGCTAACATCCATAGAGCCGGCGCGAGTACCCATCACAAGACCATCGAGTGGAGAGAAGCCCATTGATGTATCGAATGACTTACCATTCTTGATAGCTGTCACAGATGCACCATTACCGATGTGGCAAGTGACGATCTTCGAGTTCTCAAAGTCGAGACCAAACATCTCAGCACCTACGCGAGCAACGAACTTGTGGCTTGTACCATGGAAACCATACTTACGAACGCGATACTTCTCGTAGTACTCGTAAGGGATAGCATACAAATAGTTGATTGCAGGGATTGTGTGGTGGAACGATGTATCGAACACTGCCACCTGCTTGATACCTGGCAACACCTTCTCCATTGAGAGGATACCCTCAAGGTTTGCAGGGTTGTGCAAAGGAGCGATAGAGTACAAAGACTCGATCTTAGCCTTAACCTCATCGTCAACAAGGCAGCTATCGGTGAAGAACTCACCACCATGAGCTACACGGTGACCAGCAGCCTTCAACTCGTCAAGCGACTTGATTACGCCATGCTTTTCGTCTGTCAACGCGTCGAGCACAAGACGAATACCTGTTGTGTGGTCTGGAATTGGGCAGTGAAGCTCAAACTTATCCTTACCCTGTGGCTTGTGAGTTAGATCACCCTCAGCCAAACCAATACGCTCTACCAAACCCTTAGCAAGAAGCGTTTCCTGTGTGTCGTTAACGTCAAGAACCTGATACTTGATAGACGAGCTACCACAATTTAGTACAAGAATTACCATCTTCGTAAAGTTTATAATTGTTATTGTTAATGTCCTACATTTAGAGATGTTCTGAAAAACGTAACAAAGTTAATAAAAAATCGTATGAATTTCCAATAATTTTCGACTTTTTTTAACCCACTATTTTCAACCACCAACAACCACCCCACACTTTATAGTCATAGGTATTACTTTTTAGCCCTTTTATCAATACGCTATTATAACCAATATTAGCACATTTCACCACAATGAAATAGTGGCGAGAAATAAATAATTTGGACGATAGCGAACATCTTTAGAAAAGATTTATTATATTTGCAGAAATATGTGCGCGACGCGCGCGATAAATCAACCTTAAAACAAGTAAGCGATGGCTACTGAAAAGATTAACCTTACGGCTCCCGTGGAGCCTGTCGGCACTACTGCCGAAGATACGCAGATGACAAGCACAAGCGCCAATGAAATGGCAGCAACCAACGAGACTCCATCGATGAGCGAGACCTTTGCCGAGGAGGAGGCAGCACTTGCTGCAGACGCAGCAGGACTCGAGATTGGCGAGGAGACCGCCGAGGAGCAGGAGGAAGCAGCGGTTGCGAACGACGACCTATCAGGCATGAGCGAGGCGGAGCTCGTTGAGCTCTTTGCCAAGAAGATAGAGGCAGAGCCTGTGCAGACACTGCGCCCCATAGTTGAGGCCATCAAGATAGCACTATACAAGCAGCACCGTGCCCGTGTTGAGGCAGAGCGCAAGGCATTCATCGAGGCAGGTGGCGAGGCTGAGGCATTTGTCGCAACACCCGACGCTGACGAGCAGCGCTTCAAGGAGCTATTTGCGATATACCGCGAGCAGCGCGACAAGCACATTGCCGAGATCGAGGCAAACAAGGAGCAGAACCTCAAGATAAAGCTTCAGATCATCGAGGAGCTCAAGGAGCTTATCAACTCTGACGAGACCATGAACACCACCTTCACACGCTTCCGCGAGTTGCAGACAAAGTGGAAGGAGACTGGCTTGGTGCCACAGCAGAACGTGAAGGATTTGTGGGAGACATACAACCTCCATGTTGAGAACTTCTACAACTTCATCAAGATTAACAAGGAGCTTCGCGACCTCGACCTCAAGAAGAACTACGAGGTTAAGATGTCGCTCTGCGAGCAGGCGGAGGCATTGGCCCTCGAGACACAGATTGTCGAGGCATTCCGCAAGCTTCAGAAGCTTCACGACGAGTGGCGCGAGACAGGTCCTGTAGCCATCGAGTTCAAGGAGGCACTATGGGAGCGCTTCAAGGAGGCATCGAGCCGCATCAACAAGCGCCACCAGGAGCACTTCGAGACCCTCAAGGCTGAGCAGACCAAGAACCTCGCCCTCAAGAGCGAGCTTTGCGAGAAGGCTGAGGCACTACTCACACAGCCACTCCTCTCACGCAAGGATTGGAACAAGGCGGGTGATGAGCTATTGGAGATCCAGAAGGTATGGAAGACCATTGGCTACGCACCTAAGAAGGATAATAACCGTATCTATGAGCGCTTCCGCGCCGCTTGCGACAAGTTCTTCGAGTTTAAGCGCGAGTACTACGCTGGTCAGAAGAGCGAGATGGAGCAGAACCTCCTCGCCAAGCAGGAGCTATGCGAGCAGGCTGAGACCCTCGCCATGTCGGAGGACTGGAAGCACGCCACTGACGAGATCATCGCCTTGCAGGCAAAGTGGAAGAAGACAGGCGCTGTGGCACGCCGCCACTCAGACGCCATCTGGAAGCGTTTCCGCGCCGCTTGCGACAAGTTCTTCGAGCGCAAGGCAGAGCACTTCTCAGCTGTAGACAGCGAGCACGAGGAGAACCTCAAGGCGAAGCAGGCACTTCTCGAGGAGATGCGCGCAGCAGACATCAAGGCTGGTGGCTTCGACCTTGTTAAGGAGTTCCAGCGCCGCTGGAGCCAGATAGGCTTTGTGCCTATCAAGCACAAGGATGCCTTGCAGAAGGAGTATAAGGCGATTGTTGATGGTATGTTCTCGACACTCCGCTCATCGGAGCGCGACCGCTCGATGAACCGCTTCAAGGAGCGCGTATCGAACATGAAGGGTGGCAACCAGCTACGCAACGAGCGTGAGAAGCTCTTCAACAAGGTGCGCCAGATGGAGCAGGACATTGCCGTTTTGGAGAATAACATTGGCTTCTTCTCAAAGTCTAAGAATGCCGAGGCGCTCATCGCCGACGTTCGCGAAAAGATTGCTCGTGCAAGACGCGAGATGGCTGAGGTAATCGAGAAGATTAAGCTCATCGACAGCGAGGAGGCTAAAAAGAACAACGAGGCATAATATCTTTTGAGAAACGCAAAAAAACATATAGGATATGAAACTATCTAAACCAAAGTACATTTTTGTTACGGGCGGTGTTGCCTCTTCACTCGGTAAGGGCATCATCTCGGCATCTATCGCACGCCTACTTCAGGCACGCGGCTATTCGGTAACAATTCAGAAGCTCGACCCATACATCAACGTGGATCCAGGCACGCTCAACCCCTATGAGCATGGTGAGTGCTACGTTACGGAGGATGGTACAGAGACCGACCTCGACCTCGGTCACTACGAGCGCTTCACCTCAATACAGACCACCAAGAACAACAACGTGACAACAGGTAAGATCTACCAGTGCGTCATCGACAAGGAGCGTAGCGGTGAGTTCTTGGGCAAGACCGTGCAGGTAATCCCTCACATCACCGACGAGATTAAGCGTCGTGTGCAGTTGTTGGGCGCAACCAAGAAGTACGATGTCATCATCACTGAGATTGGTGGCACTGTGGGCGATATCGAGTCGTTGCCATTCATCGAGTCTGTTCGTCAGCTTCGCTATCAGCTTGGCTACCAGAACACCGTACTCGTACACCTAACACTCATCCCATACATGGCGGCATCGGGTGAGCTTAAGACCAAGCCTACGCAGCACTCTGTTAAGGAGTTGCTCTCGTATGGTCTTCAGCCCGACATCTTGGTGCTTCGCTCGGAGCACGACCTAAGCCAGGATGTACGTCGCAAGGTGGCTCTCTTCTGCAACGTTACGCCTGAGGCTGTGGTGCAGTCTATCGACGTGCCAACAATCTACGAGGTGCCTTTGCGCATGCATGAGCAGAACCTCGATGGCGTACTTTTGGAGAAGCTCGGCTTGGAGTCGGACCAGGAGCCAGATATGACCGAGTGGTCAGCATTTGTGGAGCGCATCAAGAACCCTAAGAGCGTTGTTGACATCGCCCTTGTAGGTAAGTATACTGAGCTTCCTGATGCATACAAGTCAATCAGCGAGTCGTTCATCCACGCAGGTGCCGTTAACGAGGTTAAGGTTAAGCTACACTATATCAACTCTGAGCGCTTGACTATCGACAATGTTAAGGAGCAGCTTGGCAAGATGTCGGCAATCATGGTTGCCCCAGGCTTCGGTAACCGCGGTATCGAGGGTAAGCTCGTTGCTGTGCGCTATGCTCGCGAGAACAACGTTCCATTCTTCGGTATCTGCCTCGGTATGCAGTGCGCCGTGATTGAGTTTGCGCGCAACGTCATCGGCTGGGCAGACGCTCACTCAAGCGAGATGGTGCAGACCAAGCACGCCGTTATCGACCTTATGGAGGAGCAGAAGAAGGTTACGGCTAAGGGTGGCACAATGCGTCTTGGTGGCTATCCTTGCCACTTGGCAGAGGGCTCACACGTACGCGAGGCATACGGCGCAGAGAATATCGTCGAGCGTCACCGCCACCGCTACGAGTTCAACAGCACGTTCCTCGCCGACTTCGAGGCTGCAGGCATGAAGGCTGTGGGCTTGAACCCAGACACTGGTCTTGTGGAGGTTGTCGAGATACCATCGCACCGCTGGTTCGTAGGTACGCAGTACCACCCAGAGTACCACTCAACAGCAGCAAATCCTCATCCATTGTTCGTGCGTTTTGTTCAGGAGGCGCTCAAATATCGCGATGAGGTAAAATAATCGAGCGACACAGACGTTAGAGGAAAGATATCAAACAAGTAATAACACTATTAAAGCCCACCCGTAGGGGGTGGGAGATAAAGAGAACGAAATGGACAAAAAAACTATTATTGGTCTGCTACTGATGGTGGCCGTATTCGTAGGTTACACATTCTACATGGGCAATGAGCAGGAGAAGGCCAACAAGATCAAGCAGGAGAATGCTGCTAATCAGGAGACTGAGGATAATGCTGATGAGGAGGAGGCAGTGGATGAGGCAAACCTCACCGAGGCAGAGAAAGAGGCAAGGAGGAAGCAGGAGGCTAAGGAGGCTGAGTTGCAGTATCATGGCAGCTATGAGCTTATCAAGCGAGCTGGCATGAGCGCAGAGCCTATCAAGTATGAGAACGATTTTATCGAGGTTACCTTCAGCCCTATTGGTGGTAAGATCACAAGCGTTGTGCTTAAGGAGTACTACCGCTATGCGGAGGGTGAGCGCACCGAGCGCGTCAACCTCATCAACCCAGGTTCAGCACGCTTCGGCTTCGACATCCACACCCAGGGCCCAGATGTAGATCCAATCAACACCAACGACTACTGCTTCGATGTAGTAGACGAGGAGGTGACTGAGGATAGCTACATTATCACTATGCGTCTGCCATTTGAGGATGAGCAGGAGTCTATCATCGCAGAGGATGGTAGTGTAACACCAGTAGAGCCAGGCTATATTGAGTATAAGTATACGATCAACAAGACTGGCGACCCAAGCAAGGACTACCTCGTTGGTTTCGAGTTCAATCAGCACAACCTTACCCCATACCTATGGCACGATCACGAGATTATCTTGCGCTGGGGTAATCAGTCTATGCACAACGAGAAGAGCTTCACCAATGAGAATATGGCGTCGACCATCATGTTCTACGACCGCGAGGAGGAGGAGAGCGATGAGATCGACAGCGACGGTAAGCGCATGCACTGCCGTAACCTCTCATGGATCGCTCTTAAGCAGCAGTACTTCACATCGGCACTTATCACTAATGGTGTGATGCACGCAGGTCTTGGCTTTAAGACAGGTAGCGAGAAAAGCGACTTTGTGAAGGAGTACGACACTCGTATCATCATCCCTAATGATGGCGAGAAGAGCTACGAGTTCGCATTCTACTATGGTCCTAACGACTATAACGTGATGAAGAATGTTGCCTTTGGCGGCAAGGAGAACAACCTCGAGGAGATCATCCCTATGGGTGGCTGGCTTATCGGCTGGCTCAACCGCATCCTCACCATTCCAGTGTTCAACTGGTTGAAGGATCACGGTCTAAGCTTCGGTCTTATCATCCTTATCCTCACCCTCATCGTTAAGCTCATCATCCTACCATTGACCTATAAGAGCTATATGTCTACGGCTAAGATGCGCGCTATACGCCCTGAGATGGAGGAGATCAACCAGAAGTATCCTAAGCAGGAGGATGCCATGAAGAAGCAGCAGGCTCTCATGGAGCTCTACCGCAAGGCGGGTGTAAGCCCAATGGGTGGCTGTCTACCACTTCTCATCCAGATGCCTATCCTATGGGCTATGTTCCGCTTCTTCCCAGCAAGTATCGAGCTTCGTGGCGAGAGCTTCCTCTGGGCTGACGACCTCTCGTCATACGATAGCGTCTTGGATCTTCCATTCTCTATCCCATTCTATGGCAACCACGTGAGCCTCTTCGCACTGTTAATGGCTATCTCGCTCTTCGGCTACTCGTTCTATAGCTACAAGCAGCAGGCAGCAACAACAGCGGGGCAGCCAGGTGCGGGCGTGATGAAGTTTATGATGGTATACTTCATGCCTGTGATGATGCTATTCTTCTTCAATGGCTACTCATCAGGCTTGTGCTACTACTACTTCCTATCACAGATGTTCACAATGCTTATCATGTACATCATCCGTCGCTCGGTTGACGACAATAAGGTGCGTGAGCGTTTGTTGGCAAATGCCGCTAAGCCTAAGAAGAAGTCACGCTTCCAGCAGCGCTACGAGGAGATGCTCAAGCAGCAGCAGGAGCAGCTCAACCGCGAGCAGCGCCGCCAGCGCCGATAGTTAATGGCAAAAAAGATTAAGGGTGTCACCAATCGTGACACCCTTATTTTTTACTCGCGGCACACAAGACCACTACTCTAATGGAAGATTACTATTTTCGTATCTCAAAGGAGTACCATCAAAGAGCACCACATCGAGCGCCACGCTTATATTGGTATCGCTCTTCGACATATAGATTGTTCCCGACTGCAGAGGTCTAAAGGGGGCGTAGTAGCATTGCGGATCTTCATAGACCACCATATAGTCGTCGATGCAGTAGAGGCGCTCCACATCGCACTCCTGGTCTAAAAGCTCGGTGCGTAGACCTATAATTGCATTTGTCGTGAGCTCCGATCTATCGCTCTTGGGCGATAGCATCACCAACAACCAATCTCCTCCATATGACGGTCTTACAAACTCTACGGGGATTTGCTCATCGCCGAACTCAAGGTAACCATATGCTGGCTCTTGCTGCTCAGGGGTCTCCACACCCTCATTCTCACATCCCATCGCTACGACCATCGCCGCAATGAGAATAATATGTTGTAATATCTTCATAATCATTGTTATATATTAAGTGCTACGCACACACTCACTTTACTTAATCTCAACTGCCCCCTTATAGTTAAACTCCATACCATTGTAATTGGTGAAGTATAGCTCGAGATGCTGCGTCTCTGCATTATATATCGCCGTCATCGTGCCGCTATCGCCATTTGCCTTACTATATGTTCGGCGGTTGTAGACCACAGTGAAGTCGGCACTCTGCGAGAAGCCGTATGAATTGCCATTGAAGAAGTTCTGTGGCGCAGTGAGCTCTACAGCCTTACCACCCGAGTTCATGAAGCTAAACTTATAGAGCGACTCCCCGGCAGTTAGCGTCGCCGAGTACATTACATACTCCTTATCATTATATATAAAGTAGTTGTTCTTCTCGTCAGGCACGTAGCTTGCCGATATACACATACCGTCGAATACTACCTTATAGGTAACACCCTGCACCGTGATGTTTATTATAGATAGATAGTCACCTGCAGCGTGGCGTGTGATGGTGAAGTCGCCAGAGGCAACTGCCATATCCTCGGCTGTAAGATCAAAGCTATTGCTTGGGTCGAGATTATCGACCATGCCGAACATCTCGAGTGTTGCTGGCGAGATATTATGCTTCACACCATTAGTAAGGGTGGTATCAAAGACAAAGTATAGATACCATGTTGCGACCTCCAGCTCCTGGAAGTAGTCGATGCCCGCAGGGGTGAAGTAGAGGTATGTGAGACCATCCTCCTCCATGTAGAATGCCGAGCGCAGAGGCTTCTCCTCGGAGCCACGCGCGATGGTATTCTCGTTTATCACCATCTGCTTCTCGGCCGATAGGCGAAACTCAAGCAGGGTGCCATCGGCAAGGGTTATCTCACCTCTAACATCAGCTACATTATCCTCATAATTAAATTGCATAGAGCCAGCAGATATCTCCTCGGTGTCATCTGGCGAGAGCGACTCAATGACAGCGCCCTTGAGCATAGAGATGATGGTATAGGCATTGTCTTCGGACATAAGGTCTACCTCCCTACCCACAAGCGTTGGGCTTACTGCTGCGTAGATATACTCCTCGCACTCGAACATATCCATAGCCGAGGCTATGCCCTCTACGGGCGTTCCCACGATGTATATATCCTCGCCAAGCATCTCCAACGCTACGCTATTGAGCATGCCCACTTCGCCATCTATCGAGTAGCTATTCTTCTCGAGCTCCTCCTTAGGTTTGTCATCCTCAATGCCGAGAATATTTTCATTAGCGATGGTAGCATCGGCCGTGATCTTAAATCGTGGGTCGGAGCAATCCTCGAGGTTGCAGATAAAGCGATGAGTGCCATCTGCATCACGCTCAACGGTAACCTCACCGCCATCGATACGAGCATAGCTATCACTCCAAGCGCCATTCTCATACTCCACAAACCAACAGCCCGACCAATAGGGTATGGTAAAGCGATTGGGGAGTCCAGGGACAGCATGGTAGGGGGTTATATCCTCTTTGTTGAACGAGGTATCTTGATTACGCACAAGCATAGGATAGGTACCAGCAGGGATACCATCTCGGATATCGGTATCATAGGGGACAAGCAACTCGAGGCGCAAGACATTGCCTGAGCCTACGGGCTTACCCCACTCAAACTCGATAGTGTCATCAGCCAAGAAGATGAGGATATCGCGATAGGACTCATTACCCAAGTAGAAGTAGTCTCCGCGATCATCGAAATGAGCCTTAGTGAATGATGTTAGCTCCAAGTCGTCAGTCAACAGCGAGTTGGGTGTCTGCTCAACAACCTCGGAGCGTATGTCGGCATCACCCCTCCAGGTGAACTTACGCTTGCGGCACTGCTTGCCAACCAAGGTGCCCTCAATGCTTACCGTGCCATCATCCTCGACGGTTATCTGCAGCTTGCCATCATCCAACATGTCGGCATTCATCTTGGTCTCACCCTCAGCAATCGATGCATAGAACGTTCCATCGGGCAGTTCGACACGGCCATTAGGTAGGTCCAAGTAGTTCATATATCCATAGATAAATGTGCCAGCGCTATAATCTCCCGAGTTACTCTGCGAGAAATACTCTCCCTGGAGCTTATCGAGCGATGGCTCCTGGGCCTCGTTATATGGGGCATTTAGCATTAGTTGCATTGCATGACCAGGACCTATTAGGTTACCATACATATCTATCTCCATGTCGGTATAGAGCTTCACAACCCAGCAATCGGAGCCTGCGAGACCTACCTCATCGCCACCATATACGAAATATGCGTTGGTGAACTCTATGGTCTCCACCTCCTTCTCCACATAGCCTCCATCAACAATCTCGGGATGCTCATTCTCGCACGATGTCAGCACCACAATAGATAGTAGTGACACTATACCCCACAATACTCTCTTCATAATCACTTATATATTTACAATCTTATCTCTGTCGTTTCAGCGCATCGGCACCCGTCATTGTCGTCACGAGCACAACACCATGCACACCCCTAAAGCCATACATATTGGAGCTTTTGATAACCTCCACCGACTTGACATCGTAGATGTTTATATAGTCGAGGTTGGTCTCTATGCCGTCGCATAGCACCAAGACCGCCGAGCTGCTATTTACTGAGTTCTGCGTGCGTAGGCACAACTCGCCATTGATATAGCGCAAGCCGGGATAGCACTTGACAATGGCATCGCCGAGGTTAGAGGTACCCATCGAGCGCAACCTATCTCCCGATATACCCGACGAGAAGTCGGTGCTCTCGCGACGCTTCACATAGCCAAAGCCATAGTTCATCAACTCCTCTGACTCCGTTGCTTGATAGATGTTAACGCGACTATCCCAGACGATATCGATGCTACGGCGACCATTGAGTTCCACGACGATGGTATCACGCTTTGCAACAATCTGCAGCACGGCATCTTCGGCAACATCGGTAAGACCAAAACGACCCTTGCGGTCCGACATGGTGAACTTATCGGTACCCATAACATTGATGCGCGCCTTGACACCTGTGCCATCGTTGCGCACGATACTACCATTGAAGGGCGACTGCGCAAGAGCATTAAGCGCAATGCCAAGCGCAAGTATGATAAGCGTTATTTTTCTCATAGTCACATATATTTATCTACTACAAAAATAACTATTTATTATAAAATATGCAATAGTAGCAAAATATTTGATGCGTTAATAAAAATATTTAGTATATTTGTACAATCAATTGCAACTATTATTAATTAAAATCATATATCACTATGAAAGAGGCTATTGCTATTCTCACAGGTGGCGGTCCTGCTCCTGGTATGAACACCGTTGTGGGCTCTGTTGCCAAGACCTTCCTTGCTAAGGGTTATCGCGTTATCGGCTTGCACTATGGCTACTCGGGACTCTTCAACCCAAACCCACGTTACGAGGATTTGGATATGTTCCGCGTAGACTACATCTTCAACCAGGGTGGTTCATACCTCACCATGAGCCGCTTCAAGCCATCGAACGAGGACTTCGAGAAGAACTTCAACCTCGAGTTCTTCAAGCAGAACAACATCAAGTTGTTGGTTACCGTAGGTGGCGACGACACAGCATCTACAGCTAACCGCATCGCTAAGTTCTTGGAGGAGAAGCAGTATCCTATTGCTAACATCCACGTTCCAAAGACTATCGACAACGACCTTCCATTGCCAGCAGGTATGCCTACCTTCGGCTACCAGTCAGCAAAGAACGCCGGCTCGGTAATCGGTCGCGCGGTGTATAACGACGCTCGCACCTCGGCTAACTGGTTCGTAGTTGCTGCCATGGGTCGCTCGGCTGGTCACCTTGCCTTCGGTATCGCATCTGCATGCCACTACCCTATGATCATCATCCCTGAGATGTTCAACAAGACAAAGATCACCATCGACAAGATCATCAGCCTTATCATCTCGGCTATCATCAAGCGTAAGCTCCTCAACATGGACTACGGTGCAGCGATGGTATCGGAGGGTGTGTTCCACGCTCTCGACCAGGAGGAGATCCTCAAGTCGGGTATCAACTTCTCATACGACGACCACGGTCACCCAGAGCTCGGCAAGGTATCTAAGGCTGAGATGTTCAACACCTTGTTGGAGAAGCGCTGCAAGGAGCTCGGCATCAAGGTTAAGTCACGCCCAGTGGAGATCGGCTACGAGGTACGCTGCCAGACTCCATGTGCCTTCGACCTTGTCTACTGCTCACAGCTCGGTATGGGTGTCTACAAGCTCTTCTCTGAGGGTAAGACCGGCTGTATGGTATATATCAGCCAGGAGGGCTACGTATCACCTCTCTACTTGCGCGACTTGCAGGATCCTGAGACAGGCAAGATTCCACCACGCCTTGTGGACATCAACGCCGATAAGATCCACCAGGTTATCGACAACTTGATGCACTACATCACCCCAGCTGATTATGAGGCAGCAAAGGCGTATGTCGCTAACCCTGAGGAGTTCGACTTCAAGAAGATCCTCAACTGGTAATTTATTGAGATCGTGGCGCAATGACGACGCATCGACAAAATCCCCGAATGGTAGTTCCATTCGGGGATTTATCGTATCAGAACCACGACCAATTACTGATTAGAAGGCTGCAGATACACAACAGTCATTAGCACCACGACCCAATTTGTTGATTAAAAGGTTTGAATAAGCGGTCATTAGCGCCGCGACCTATTTTCGATTAGAAGGCTGCAGATACACAACAGTCATTAGCACCACGACCCAATTTAGCGTCAGAAGGGTTGCAGATGTGGCGCATCACAAAAGAAGCATCCTCGGGATAGTACTTAATCGTACAGCCCGAGGATGATTACTTTTAGGGATGTGGCGCAGATGCGCCCTTATCACGCTAAATTATCTTCTTGGCTTGATGTCAAGCTTCACAGGCTTAATCAAATTCTCTGGTGAGAGGATGATGTCGAGCTCCTCCTTAGTGAGAATGCCGTGCTCGAGAACGAGGTCGTAGACACGACGACCTGTTGCCATAGCCTCCTTAGCGATCTTTGTAGAGTTCTTATAGCCGATAACTGGGTTAAGAGCTGTCACCACGCCGAAGCTATCCTGAACATACTTGAGGCACTGCTCCTCGTTAGCCTTGATGCCGTCAACGCAGTTTACGCGGAGGGTATCGAAGCCGTTCATCATGATCTCAGCAGACTCGAAGCAGCACTGTGCCATTGTAGGCTCCATAGCGTTGAGCTCCATCTGAGCCTCCTGGCAACACATAGCAACACATGCGTCGTTACCGATAACCTTGTAGCAGATCTGGTTCATCACCTCAGGGATAACTGGGTTAACCTTACCTGGCATGATTGAAGAGCCTGGCTGACGTGCTGGGAGGTCGAACTCATGGAGACCGCAACGAGGGCCAGAGCCGAGGAGACGGAGGTCGTTACAGATCTTATTGAGCTTACATGCCACGCGGCGAAGAGCTGATGAGTAGCCCACCATGCATGAGGTGTCAGATGTAGCAGCCACGAGATCCTCAGCAAGCTTGATATCCCAGCCTGTGATCTGGCGCAATGCAGCGATGCACTTCTCAGCATACTCAGGCTCTGAGCAGATACCTGTACCGATAGCTGTAGCACCCATGTTCACTGTGAGGAACTCCTCAGCAGCGAAGTTAAGGTTCTTCTTCTCCTCGCGCAAGATCTGAGCGAAGGCACCGAAGGTCTGACCGAGAGTCATAGGCACAGCATCCTCGAGCTGTGTACGACCCATCTTAAGGATGTTAGCGAACTCCTTAGCCTTCTTGTCGAATGACTCGATGAGGGCATCGTAGTGCTTCATGAAGACCAAGTGAGTTGCATAGAGACCGAGGTGAATACCGCAAGGGTAAGCGTCGTTTGTTGACTGTGAGCAGTTAACGTGGTCGTTAGGTGAGCAGTACTGATACTCGCCAGCCTCGTGACCCATAAGCTGAAGGGCACGGTTAGCGATAACCTCGTTAGCGTTCATGTTGGTAGTAGTACCAGCGCCACCCTGGATCATATCACATGGGAACTGATCGTGGTGCTGACCCTGCATGATCTCAAGGCATGCCTTAGAGATTGCATCGAACTGCTCGTCTGTAAGAAGACCGAGCTGGTGGTTAGCCTCAGCAGCGCCGAGCTTAGTCATTGCCAAGCCGTTGATGAACAATGGGTAGTCCGAGAGGTGGAAGCGGCTGATTGGGAAGTTCTCAATACCGCGCAATGTCTGCACACCATAGAGAGCCTCAACGGGCACCTCCATCTCGCCAATAAGGTCGCTCTCAATACGAGTCTTACCTGAATACTTAGTAGCCATAGTTGGAAATTTTAGTTTGTATAATTGTTATCTTCAATATGCAAAGTCCGATATATTATACAAAGGTATAAAATAATTCACAATGTCGTATTGAAAATTCAAAATTTATTTTCACCTCTTCTAAAAAGTGTAGAAACTTACGCCCTTTTCGTGGGTTATATTTGCCGTGTGACACTCCCTCGTCACGTTAAATAAATCCAATAAAAGAGTATGAAAAGAGCACTTATCATGGTGGCCTTAGTAGCCACCACAGCCGCCATTGTCTGCGGCTTTATCATCGCACGCCTACACGATGAAAATCAGCGTCTTGAGCGCAATCAACAAGCACTACTTAGCGACGTGAGACTATACCAAACGCACGCCGGTGAGTCGGCAGCCTCGGTCGAGGTGTTGGAGCTTCAGCTCGACGAGTTTCGCGAGCACCGCGCCAGGGATGCCGAGCGCATCAAGGAGTTAGGCATCAAGCTACGCCGCGCCGAGAGCTACGCCCTGAGTGCCACCGAGAGTAGCTACACTGCTACCCTACCCCTGCGCGACACCATCATCCTTCGCGACACCATACGCGATACTATACGCATCTTCGAGGGTGGCGACAGGTGGAGCACCATACGCGGCATCATAAACCTCGACAGCATAACATATTCGTTGCAGAGCGTCGACACACTCTATCAGGTGGTGCACCGCGTGCCTCGCAAATTTTGGTTTATTCGCTTTGGCACAAAGGCCATACGCCAGGAGATAGTCTCCTCCAACCCACACACGCGGCTCGTCTACACCGAGTATATAGAGCTTAAACGCCGCAAGCGCAAGTAATTGCGCGAAGTCAAAATATATGGGAAAATATGGAAAATTATGAAAAATTTTACTATCTTTGCATATTATATATGTGAAAGGCATGGAGCAAATTGCAATATTCCCAGGATCGTTCGACCCCTTTACGCGAGGTCACGCGGCAGTCGTGGAGGAGGCATTGCGCATATTCGACAAGGTCGTAATCGCCATAGGTCACAACCCTGCCAAGCGCGGTATGCTTAGCGTCGAGGCACGCAAGCGCCTTATAGAGAGGGTCTATGCAGGCGACAACCGCATAGAGGTCACCCTCTACACCACGCTCACTGGCGATGAGGCGCGTCGCGTGGGTGCCAAGACCATCGTACGCAGCGTGCGTAACGCCACGGACTTCGACTATGAGCGCACCATGGACCATGCAAATCGCGCAATATACCCCGAACTACGCACCATAGTCCTTATAGCCCCCGCCGAGGTGGAGCACATATCTTCGTCGCTTGTTCGTGAGCTACACGCCTTTGGGCACAAGACCGAGATGCTACTTCCCGAGGGCATAACACTTCAAGAGTACTTATAGACACACAATAGAAATTACTAATTCACAATTAAATATATGCAGTTTACAGCAGAGATGATCGCCGGATTGCTTAGCGGCGAGATTGTTGGAGATAAGAACGTTGCGGTATCTACCGTATCATCAATCGATGGCGGCAAGGCAGGCTCACTCGCCTACCTTACAAACCCAGCCTACGAGCAGTATATATACACCACCGAGGCATCTATCGTCCTTGTGGACAAGACCTTCGAGCCTAAGCAGGAGGTGAAGGCAACCCTTATTAAGGTGGAGAACGTCGGTCAGTGCGTGCTCAACCTCCTTGAGATGTACAACGCCACACGTCCTCGCAAGACGGGCATTTCGAAGCTCGCCTCAATACACGAGGGTGCGAAGGTTGGCGACGGCTGCTTCATCGGCGACTTCACAGTTATCGAGGGCACAGCACAGGTGGGCGACAATGTGCAGATATACCCACAGTGCTACATCGGCGACAATGTAACCATCGGCGAGGGCACAAAGATATATCCAGGCGTAAAGATCTATGAGGGTTGCGTCGTGGGTAAGAACTGCATCCTTCACGCTGGCGTTGTCGTTGGTGCCGACGGCTTCGGCTTCGCACCAAAGGAGGATGGCACCTTTGCCAAGATTCCACAGCTCGGCAACGTTATCATCGAGGATAACGTGGAGCTTGGTGCTAACACCTGCGTCGATCGTGCTAAGACCGACTCTACGATCATCCGCTCGGGCGTTAAGCTCGACAACCTCATCCAGGTGGGTCACAACGTGCAGATTGGCTCGAACACCGTCATGTCGGCACAGGTGGGCATCGCCGGCACTACGAAGATTGGCTCTAACTGCTTCGTAGGTGGTCAGGTGGGCTTCGCAGACCATATCACTGTGGGCAACAACTGTAAGATTGGCTCACAGAGTGGTCTCGACAAGAGCGTGCCCGATGGCGAGATTCGCTTCGGCTCACCAGCACTCCCTGGCGTGCAGTATCACCGCTCGTTTGCCGTATTCAAGAATCTTCCAGAGATGGCACAGAAGCTACGCGAGTTGGAGAAACGCCTAAATAAGCTCGAGGAGTAGGATGGCCGCAGGGGTGAGAATAATGGGCATTGACCCCGGAACAAACTATATGGGCTATGGCGTCATCGAGATTGTCGACGGCAAGCCCAAGCCCCTTATTCTCGGCGAGATAGATATGCATAAGATCGGCGATGCGCACCATAAGCTACGCCACATCTTCGAGAGGGTCAGCGCCCTTGTGCGCAGCTACGAGCCCTCGGAGGTGGCCTTCGAGTCACCATTCTTCGGCACCAACGTGCAGTCGATGCTCAAGCTCGGCAGGGCGCAGGGCGTTGCCATCGCGGCGGTGCTTAGCGTAAACAGCGAGATTGCCATCGAGGAGTACGCACCCTCGCGCATCAAGCAGGCGATAACGGGTCGCGGTCAGGCATCCAAGGAGCAGGTGGCGATGATGATAAACGCCATGCTCGGCACCGACTACAAGCCGCGCAAGCTCGACGCTACGGATGGCATGGCTGTTGCCCTATGCCACTGGATGACGGCAAACAACGCCCTCACGCGCGCCACGGCAGGCGAGAAGCGCAAGGGGTTGGGTGGTGACAGCAAGTCGCGCAAGGGAAGCTCATCGTGGGAGAGCTTCATAAAATCGAACCCCGACAGAGTAAAGCGTTAACATAATAATATATGTAGTCAACGCGTTACAGATGATATGAACTTAAAACTATAGAGAATTATGAAGAGATTATTTGCGCTTTTGTGCTGCACTGCAGTGCTTGTAGCATGTGGCGGCAACGAGAAGAAGAAGGCCGAGGAGGCAACTCAGGAGGTGGCTCAGGAGACAACTCAGGAGACAACTCAGGAGGCAACTCAGGAGGTGGCTCAGGAGACAACTCAGGAGGTGATTGCTACAGAGATGCTATCTAATGAGATTAGCGGTGATTTGTCGGCTCTTGACGAGATTCCTGCAACAATAACAATAGAGTATCAGGATGGTAGCATTGAGGTGAACGTCGACGAGAACGGCAAGTTTGCCACAACCATCAACACATACGATGGTGATGGAATAAACATCATTGTTAACAGAGAGCTTCGCTCGTGGTGCTACGCTGATGGTAGCGCTGTTCACTTTGTATATGAGGATGGAGAGCTAAAGCCAGTAGGCTCTGCCTTGACTGACAAGTGGCTTACATATGCCGACGAGATTAGTGCCTTGATTGAGGTCATGTATAACTCATCAACTGAGGAGGAGGCAGAGGCTAATTATCAGGCTGTACTTCAGAGCATGGTTGACTTCATGAATGCAAATATCGACAACTCACTATCACTCGGTCTCCTATCAACATATGTTGGCTATGGTGGCGATGAGGCTGTGGCAACTGAGATCTTCAACAAGATAGACACACGCTTCGAAAACCTCGAGACATACAAGAATTTCAAGGCTACGATGATTGGTGCTGAGCTTATAGACCTTGAGCTTCCTAATGCCGAGGGCGAGATGGTCCGCGTATCGGACCTCTGCAAGAGCGGCAAGTGGGTGCTTATCGACTTCTGGGCTACATGGTGCGGTCCTTGTCGTGGCGAGATACCTCACCTCGTAGAGGCATATGCCAAGTATGCAGCTAAGGGCCTTGAGATTTACGGTGTATCGTTCGACCACCCAGGCACCGAGCAGCGCTGGAAGCAGTTCATCGCTGACAACAACATGACATGGATCAACGTATGGGGCAGCGCCGAAGATGGCGGATGGGATGTTGCCGAGCCATTTGGCGTAAGAGGCATCCCTGCGAACTTCCTATACTCACCAGAGGGCAAGCTCGTGGCAAAGAACCTACGCGGCGAGGATGTAGATAAGATCCTCTCGGAGCATATTAAGTAAATAACTCAAACTAAATCTTATAACGATGAAAAAAGTATTAGCATTGATTTGTGGCATTATGGCATTTACAGCCTCTATGGCCGCAACACCCGAGAGCAACGCCTCTATCAACGTGGGTGACAAGTATGTGGATATCGAGCTTACAACCAACACAGGTGAGGTAGTAGCCGTATCTGACCTCCTCGCAGAGGGCAAGTGGGTGCTCATCGACTTCTGGGCTACATGGTGCGGTCCTTGCCGTGGCGAGATTCCACACCTCGTGGATGCATACGCTAAGTTCGCCTCTAAGGGCTTCGAGATCTATGGTGTATCTCTTTGTGGTCCCGGTCGCGAGGATGTATGGAAGAACTACGTAAAGGATAATAACATGACATGGGTGAATGTATGGGGTTATGTAGGTCGCGAGTGCCCTTCGGCTGAGGCATACGGCGTAGAGTATATCCCATCAAACTACCTTGTATCACCTGATGGCACTATCGTAGCTATCGGTTTGCGTGGTGAGGATGTTGAAAACACACTTGCAAAGTATATCAAGTAATATGCTGATTAACAGCTGATAAAGGGTGCAGCGGTTTTTACCGCTGCATTTTTTTTAATTTTTTTTACAAAAATATTTGCACAGATGAAATATTTGTTATACATTTGCACTCGCAAAAGCAAAGGAATGGCTCCGTAGCTCAACTGAATAGAGTACTTGACTACGGATCAAGCGGTTCCAGGTTTGAATCCTGGCGGAGTCACAAAGCGGCAATCAGAGATGGTT
>JAZOLM010000067.1:0-51163 GCA_045652985.1 Alistipes sp.
AAGACCTTCACCGAGAAGGGCGACCAGTATAAGGTAGAGCTTATCACCGACCTCGAGGATGGCACAATCTCATTCTACACCAACGGTGCCTTCACCGACCTATGTCGTGGTCCACATATCCCTAACACGGGCTATATCAAGGCTATTAAGCTCACCTCTATCGCAGGTGCTTACTGGCGTGGTAACGAGAAGAACAAGATGCTTACACGTATCTACGGTGTATCATTCCCTAAGAAGTCGATGCTCGACGAGCACCTCGCATTGTTGGAGGAGGCTAAGAAGCGCGACCACCGTAAGCTTGGCAAGGATCTCGAGTTGTTCATGTTCTCGCAGCGCGTAGGTCAGGGTCTTCCAATGTGGTTGCCTAAGGGCGCAGAGCTCCGCGACCGCCTCGAGCGCTTCTTGCGTCAGATTCAGAAGAACTATGGTTACCAGCAGGTAATCACCCCACATATCGGTAACAAGGATCTCTACGTGACATCTGGCCACTATGCTAAGTATGGCAAGGACTCGTTCCAGCCTATCCACACTCCATTCGAGGGTGAGGAGTACCTGTTGAAGCCTATGAACTGTCCTCACCACTGCGAGATCTACCGCTCAAAGCCACGCTCATACAAGGATCTTCCTGTTCGCTTGGCTGAGTTCGGTACCGTATATCGTTATGAGCAGTCTGGTGAGTTGCACGGTCTTACCCGTGTACGCTCATTTACACAGGATGATGCTCACTTGTTTGTTCGTCCCGACCAGCTTTTGGAGGAATTCGAGAAGGTAATGGATATCGTATTGTATATCTTCCGCACCTTGAAGTTCGACAACTACACAGCGCAGATCTCACTTCGCGATCCTAACAACAAGGAGAAGTATATCGGCTCTGACGAGAACTGGGAGAAGGCTGAGGCAGCCATCATCAAGGCTTGTGAGGATAAGGGTCTTAAGACCACTGTTGAGCTTGGCGAGGCAGCATTCTATGGTCCTAAGCTCGACTTCATGGTTAAGGATGCATTGGGTCGTAGCTGGCAGCTCGGTACTATCCAGGTTGACTACAACCTCCCAGAGCGTTTCGACCTTACATACAAGGGCTCAGACGACAAGCTACACCGTCCTATCATGATCCACCGTGCGCCATTCGGCTCTATGGAGCGCTTCGTGGCTGTGTTGTTGGAGCACACCGCAGGTAAGTTCCCTTTGTGGCTCACCCCAGACCAGGTTGTCGTTCTTCCTATCTCGGAGAAGTTCAACGACTATGCCGAGGAGGTTGTACGCGAGCTTAACGCACAGGATGTCCGCACACAGATCGACGACCGCAACGAGAAGATCGGTCGTAAGATCCGCGACAACGAGCTCAAGCGCATCCCATACCTACTCATCGTAGGTGAGAAGGAGGCTGCTGAGCGCAAGGTATCTGTTCGTGCACAGGGCGAGGGCGACAAGGGTCAGATGACCATCGACGAGTTCGCTAAGTTCATGAAGGATATGGTGGCTCAGGAGATTGAGGCTAATAAGTAAGAATAAAGCAATACATAAGTTTAACTAACAATTAACCAATTTGGCAGGACAATTTCCATTCCGCCCGCGCCCACAGGTGCAGGGGAATAACCAGCAACAAAACAACAACCAGCAGCAGCGCGACCAGCAGCGTGGTCGTCGTCCGCAGCAGGAGAACCCTAATCGCATCAACGACGAGATTACAGCACCTACAGTGCGTGTTGTAGGCGAGAACGTTGAGCCCAACCTCGTGCTACCCATCAAGGAGGCTATCCACCTCGCTGATGAGATGGAACTCGACCTTATTGAGATCTCTCCAAAGGCCGATCCTCCAGTATGCCGTATTGCCGACTACCAGAAGTTCCTCTACCAGCAGAAGAAGAAGGCTAAGGAGATTAAGGCAAAGCAGGTTAAGGTTGTCATCAAGGAGATTCGTTTTGGTCCACAGACCGACGACCACGACTACAACTTTAAGCTCAAGCATGCCGAGAACTTCCTCAAGGAGGGCGCAAAGGTTAAGGCATACGTATTCTTCCGTGGTCGCTCGATTGT
Source organism: Alistipes sp. (assembly GCA_045652985.1). Lineage (GTDB taxonomy): Bacteria > Bacteroidota > Bacteroidia > Bacteroidales > Rikenellaceae > Alistipes. Next base: position 2,038 of record JAZOLM010000067.1, read on the forward strand.
CTTCAAGGAGCAGGGCGAGATCTTGTTGTTGCGCTTTGCCAACGACTTGGAGGAGTTTGCACGCGTAGAGCTTATGCCAAAGCTCGATGGTAAGAAGATGAACATGATCTTGGCACCAAAGAGCAAGAAATAGGCTTCGGGCTACGTAGTTACAGAGAGAGGGTGTATCGCACGATACACCCTCTTTAGTTATTTGGGGGTCTTGTGGGGTTAGGGAATCTAAGGAGTTTAAGGAATTTAGTGAATTTAGCGACTATATCTTTTACACCTTAACTTCATTAAGTTCCTTAACTTCACTAATTTCCCTAAACATCATACCCCTTATCACAGCTATCTATTTATTGTCAGAAGGGGTCAGATTTGGTGATTTGTCGCAGACTGCCAAACCGCCGCAGATGCACCCTCCTTATCACGCGAAGTCATATGCTGTGGCTATTTTGAAGCTACTCGCAGACTGACAAAGCGGAGTTTACTTTGCGTAAATGAGCATTTGGCAGGCAAGGTAGATCTCAAAAGAGCCGAGCAGATGACTTCGCATAAAAAATGTGCGGAGGATATATGCATATCCCCCGCACCCTCTACACTAAACCTCTCGGCTTAGTTGTACTTGAATGTTGCCTCGTCTGATACGGTCAACTTCTTGCGACCCTTTGCGCGACGTGCTGCCAATACCTTGCGGCCATTAGCTGTAGCCATTCTCTGACGGAAACCGTGCTTGTTGATTCTCTTGCGACGAGAAGGCTGGTAAGTTCTTTTCATTGCCATAGTCGTATCTGTTTTTTATTGTTTTTGTTCCGTTATTACTATCCTTAACGCTTCATCTGCGAGGTGCAAAGGTACAACCTTTTTTCTTAATTGCAAACAATTCTGCAAAATAATTTCATTTTCACCTCAAAATCACTCCTCAAAGAGGTCTATTTCACCCCTTTCCACCTTGCCATACATCGCCGCAAGCTCACCTATGGCTGGCGATATCACTGCCAATGTATCCTCGATTGCGCTCTTACGCTCGCCCTTGATGCGATAGAGTATCGCAGCATATAGCGCACGGAAGCATAGCTCCGTATCGCTCATCTGCTCATCGTCTAACAACGAGCGCAGGCGTGGCAGCTCGAGGCTGAGAGGCATATATGTCCTGCGATAGTGCTCGCCCACGGGGAGCTTCTGCAGCTGCAGGTGGAGGTTGTGCAGGTCATTGATGAGGTGTAGCGTATGCTCAAGGTGTCCCTTCTCCTCCTTGCCCTCCTTGCGTAGGAGCTCTACGATCTGCATATACCAGTTAAAGATATTCTCCTTCTGCTGCTCATCGGCACCCTCTATGCGATCCACAAGTGTGCGGTATATCGCCTCGGGGCTAAACTGCATGGCGCGCAACAGATCCTCAACCTGCCATAGGTAGAGGATATACTCGGCGATATTCTCGCGACGTTTCTGCAAAGCTATAAGCATAAACTATAACCAGTCGTTAGCGTTAAACGTACTCTTTGGTGCATTAGGCACATTCTCGAAGTAGGTGAAGCCTGTCAACTTCTCAAGCTCCTCGATAGAGATAAGGTCCTTCGCTTGTGGCTTGTGACCCTTATCCTGCTCGTGGCATATCACGAAGGCTGCACACTGAAGCTCCGATGCCGAGCAATCCTTCACTGCCTTGCCCGAGCTTCCCGACTTGGTGCGTAGCAGGGCGTAGTAGAACATCGTAGGCTTCGACACGTCTGAGCGACCACCAAACGATATCTTCTTGGGCGTGCCCGTGTTGCCATACTTGTCGGTATACTTGTCGAAGTATGCGCCAATGACAACATATAGCGTGTCGCTACATACAAGGTCGTCGATATGATCCTCGAGGTTGTTCCACGCGCCACCACCCGTATTAAAGGTGTCTGAATACTGTGGTGCTATGTTCGAGAAGTAGAATACCTGCTTATTGGTCGCTGTCGACGAGAGACGATCTGCCGAGCCGAGCATATGACCATTGTTACAACCGCTGTCGGCATCCTTCTTGTGATACTGGATGTCGGATGGAATCTGCGGATCCTGCGTGTAGGCATCGGTGCGACTTGCACCACTCTGATAGCTCTTATGGCGAGGCGCCGCCACCCATACTGGGCAGTGGTGCTCCGATGAGAAGCATACGGTGTAGTTACGCGCCGTGCCATTGCGCTGAGCATTCTTCTCGCCACCAGCGCATAGGTGGTGAGCATAGTAGTATGTAGAGTTCTCGTCGTCACGACCGTCGTTGTTGCTATCGAACTCTATTGGCAACTCATACCAGTGCGAGCGATAGGTCTTGCCACCTGCAGGATCTGGCTCTGGATCAGGGGTTGGGTCTGGCTCTGGATCTGGTTCAGGGTCGGGCTCAGGGTCAGGTGTTGGGTCTGGTTCAGGATCTGGCTCGGGATCTGGAGTAGGCTCCACGCCATTAGCGCCTGTCTTGAACGATCCGCCCTTAGTCCATGTATCACCAGCTGCATTTACAAAAGCGAGATACTCATATGTGGTATTAGGCTCGAGCCCCTCGATGCGAAACTCTATCATACGCCCTCTCTCAGCCGTATAGCTCTCCCAGTTGCGCATGCCGCTACTCTTAATCATAAAGCCCACGCGCTCGATTTGAGCATAGTCCGAGGCGTTGATAGTTGCTGTGAGGACAACGAAGTCCTCGCCGACACTCTCAACCTCCGTATCAACGATGTTGCAAGCAAAATCGTTTGCATCCTTCTCGCAGCCAACGACAAACATCAAGGCCGCGATAAATGGCATAAAAAATCTCATTATTCTCTATTTTTAGAATCTATCCATATGGTCACAGGACCATCGTTCGTAAGTTCAATCTGCATGTCGGCGCCAAACGAGCCACGCGCAACACTCTTGCCAAGTGCCTGCTCCACGCTACACACAAACGCCTCGTATAGTGGCTTCGATATAGCCTCGGGCGCAGCCTTAATCCACGAGGGGCGGTTGCCCTTCTTGGTCATGGCGTGAAGCGTAAACTGGCTGATTATCATCACCTCGCCCTCGACATCCTGCACCGAGAGGTTCATCACTCCCGCCTCGTCGTCGAAGATGCGTAGCTGGACGAGTTTCTTGGTGAGCCACTCTATATCCTCCGCTGTGTCGTCATGACCAATGCCCACGAGGACCACCATGCCCGCGCCAATCTCGGAGAATACCTCACCATCGATGCGGCATCGCGCCTCCGTTGCGCGCTGTATCAACATTCTCATAGCCCAGCATCCTCAAAAAATGCCCATAGACCGTCGCCCTTAGGCGTTGGTGCAACAACCTTGATTGGCTTGCCACCAACAGGGTGTAGGAACTCTACTCGGCGTGAGTGTAGAGATATGCCGCCATCCTTGTTCGAGCGCTTTGCGCCATACTTCAAGTCGCCTTTGATGGAGCAGCCTATGGCCGATAGCTGTGCGCGTATCTGATGGTGACGTCCCGTCTTTAGGTCTACCTCCACGAGTGTGTAGTTTGTCGATGCTGCAAGTACCTTGTAGTTGAGTATCGCCTCCTTGGCATCGCCCTTGGGTCGCTGGTAGGCGTGCGAGCGGTTTGTCTTGGCGTTGCGCGCTATCCAGTGACGTAGCTCGCCCTCCTCCTCGTTGGGACGCTCCTCGGTCACTGCCCAGTAGGTCTTCTTTATCTCCTTGTTGCGAATCATCTCGTTGAGACGCGCCAATGCCTTCGATGTCTTGGCGAATACCACAGCGCCACTCACAGGGCGGTCTATGCGGTGTACCACGCCGAGGAATACCGCGCCGGGCTTGTGGTCGCGAATCTTTATCATCGCCTTTATCTGATCCTCAATGGCCTCCGTGCCATCGGGGTCGCTCTGCACAAGGTCGCCGACGTGCTTATTTACGATGATAAGGTGGTTATCCTCGTAGAGTATGTCGTTAATCGTAAACATATATCTTCTCTATAACTTAAATGTAAAGGGTAGTAGTAGCTCAGCATCCTCGATGACGGTTGCCGTTGTTGCGCTCGACATTATCACACACATGGGCTGCTTCTGTCGGCGCTGCACGTCGACAATCACCTGGCGACACTGACCACAGGGGTAGCACTCACGCTCCGAGGGGTCGGATGCTATGGCCAATGCCACGATGGGGTCGTCGGCATAGTTTGCCTCGATGTAGAAGAGCAACGAGCGCTCGGCACACAGTCCTGCGGGATATACCTCGCTCTCGAAGTTCGAGGCGTGGAAAGTGCGACCCGACTGCAGGCGCACGGCAGCACCCACATGGAAGTTGGAGTATGGAGCATTGGCATTTGCTGTAGCACTCTGCGCCTCGGCCACAAGGGCGCGATCCTCCGCCGAGAGCTCATCGAGCGATGCGCAGTGCTCGTAGCTGATGTTGAGTATCTTTTTCATAGCGTCATCTATTTATGGCTATAACCCTACAAAGTTAATGCTTTTTCTTTTGATTACCAAAAATGTTTTGTTTGGCGAGGTAAAATGGGTTACTGTGTGCACTGGGGATTAAGGGCTATCGATGTATTCACTAATTTGTTTGCTTGGGGGTATATGGGATCTGAAGGGTATGAGGGGCAGGCTATCAAGTCGTTATCATCAAAACACCCCTTAAACCCCTTAAATCCCTAAGACCCCATTATAAACAATACCTCGCCACCTAATTTTTTGTCAGAAAGGGTTAGGCTTGGCCTCGACATGTGCGTAAGCCAATTTCTTGTCAGAGTGGTGCAGCAGTGGCGCTGACACGAGAAATGGCGGATGGGACATACTAAGACGTATTTCCCATTCGCCATTTGGACTGAAGCGTCGCTGATGCGCCGCTATCACAAGAAATTTAATTTGTTGATAGAAGGCTGTATATACAACGCTTGGCAAAAAAAATGAGGCATGGTTGTACTTGGCGTACTACCCTGTCTCATTTATTTTTGTTAGCGGCAGTAGATGTCTGCCTTATCTCGGCAAATTAAAGTTTGTTGAGCTCAATCTCAAAATCAGCCAACACATTCATATAGTTAATAAATGCCTCATAGGCTGAGCCATAAGGGTTGAAGTATGAGTGGACATCGCCATCAGAGAACCACTTAGTAGCCATATAGTAGAAGTGGTCGGAGTTCTGCATGAAGTGCCATACATACTCGAAGTCCTTATTCTTTGCCTTCTTAACCTTTGGAGCGAGGGCATATAGCTTGCTAAATGCCTCGTTCTGAAGGTCGTTGCCGAGCCATGCTGTGACGTCGCGCTCCTCGTCGGCCCATGACATAGCATATGGCGAGTGGAGGACAGCCACTGGCTGGTGCTTCTTTGTAGCCTCGCTCACGGTAGCAAACTCAACGCCATTAGCAAGAAGGGCGTTAGGCAGAGCCTTCATGAAGTCGAAGATGCCGGTGACGGCCTTCTGGTGCTCGCCGAAGGTCTCGTAGTCCATGAAGAGGTTGACAACGTCGCCACTCTCCGATGCTACCCACTGTGCGAACTTATCGGCAGTGAGAGGCCACTCTGGCCAGCCCTCGTTAGAGAAGCGGAAGGCGATATCGTCAGATAGCTTATAGTTGCGAAGAAGCAGGCGTAGCTTATTATCGCCAGCGTTGCTATATACGAAGTTAGGTGACTTCCAGCCGAGGATATGCTTAGCGCCCTCAGCCAACATGGTCTTGAAGCCCATGCCCTCAACAGCATTCGCTATATCGTCAGAGTAGATAAGCTCGGTATTGCGGAAGGCGGTAGGCTTCACGCCGAACTCCTCCTTGAGCATCGCTGTGTGGAGCTTCACCTCCTGCTTGAACTCGTCAACAGAGTAGAGCGATGACAAAGAGTGTGAGTATGTCTCAGCGAGGAACTCCACGCAGCCCGTAGCAGCGAGCTTCTTGAATGACTCCAACACCTCAGGGGCGTATGCCTTGAACTGCTCAACAGCAGAGCCTGTGATTGAGAATGTGCACTTCACCTTACCCTCATTCTGCTCGATGAGGCTCAATAGAAGGGCATTCATAGGCAAGTAGCACTCGCGAGCCACCTTCTGCATGATAGCGCGGTTGGTGAAGTCGTCGAGGTAGTTGTGATCGTTGCCCATCTGGAAGAAACGATAGGTCTTCAAGCGCCAAGGCTGGTGAACCTGAAAATAGAAACAAACAGTCTTCATATATCTTACTTTTTACTTGTTACACTTATCGATAGCCTGCTGGTAGACATCCTTAATCTTGGTAGCAGCATTGAACCACTTGAGGTTATTCACCTCCTCCATACCCTTCTCCTGGAACATCTTGGCAAGGGCTGGGTAGGTGATAAGACCGTAGATGGCGTCAGCCATAGCGTCCACATCCCAGTAGTTCACCTTGACAGCATAGTCGAGGACCTCGGCAACACCACTCTGGTGCGAGATGATGGTAGGCACATTCGAGCGCATAGCCTCCAATGGCGAGATACCGAATGGCTCAGATACCGAAGGCATGATATATACGTCCGAGAGCTGGAACATCTTCTGCACGTCGTCGCCCTTGAGGAAACCCGTGAAGTGGAAGCGATCCGAGATACCGAGCTGCGCAACACGACGGATACAGTGGTTCATCATATCGCCCGATCCCGCCATGACGAAGCGTACGTTAGGCACGCGAGCGAGCACCTTAGCTGCCGCCTCGATGAAGTAGTCGGGACCCTTCTGGAAGGTGATACGACCGAGGAAGGTGACAATCTTATCGTCGACACCGCGCTCGGGCACTGGGTTGTCGTTCTCGGCGAACTGCACAGCGTTGTGCACTGCCACGACCTTCTCTGGCTCGATGTGATACTTGTCGATAACGATATTACGCGTAAGGTTAGACACGGCGATAACCATATCGGCAGCAGCCATACCTGCACGCTCGATCTCGTAGACGCGAGTATCGATATTATCGCTCGACGAGCGGTCGAAAGATGTTGCGTGCATATGCACCACAAGAGGCTTGCCCGACACCTGCTTTGCAGCGATGCCAGCGAAGTATGTCAACCAGTCGTGGGCGTGGATAACATCGAACTGACCCTCGAGCTGACGCGCCACCTCGGCAGCGACAACAGCGTAGCGAGCAACCTCCTCCATGATGTTTGCGCCATACTTACCCGAGAAGGTGTAGCGCTGTGTCCAGCTATCGCCCTTACGCTCCCAGAACTTCTTACCTGTGCGCTCATAGCCCTCGCGGTAGGTAGCCCACTCCTCAGGTGAGATATATGGGACCATGTTTGAGTCGATATGGATGAAGGAGATCTTACGCATGATGTCGTCAGCGCCCTCGATGCTTGAGTCGCAGTAGCGCGCCTCGATGTCGCTGGCATTTACAACCTTAACAAAGCTCTGATCCTCATCTCCCGACGCCTTGGGCATCACGAAGATAACCTCCACATCGTTGCGAGCCAAGCCCTGCGTCATACCGTAGCAAGCAGTACCCAAACCTCCGGCAATATGAGGCGGGAACTCCCAACCGAACATTAATACTCTCATACTATATCTCTTTTTTACGTTTTACTTCTTAACTGTCTTACGCACGCACTTACGCTTAGGCTTCTCCTCCGCCACCTCAACCTCGGGAGCGCTCTTCTTGCAACTCTTACGCGCAGGCTTCTTAGGAGCATACTTCTCAACCATCTGGTTGATTAGGAGCAGACCTGCCACGGATGTTGCATGAGATACCGAGCCTCGTGGTCCGTGTGGAGGATCGCCCTCGAAACGCTCAGAGATAGAGCCTACACACTTGGTCTGAAGCTCACTATCGAAGGCATCCAACAACGCCTTTGCCTCCTTGTAGTAGCGCTCACCGCTGAGTGCGAAGCACGCCTTCACGTAGAATGTCAATGGCCAGACCCATGCTGAGCCGTTGCGCGACGCAAGATCCTGCGAGCGCTGGTCCTCGTTGTAATTTGATTTGTAGTGGATGTTGCGTGGCGACAGAGTACGCAAGCCACGAGGTGTGAGCAGGTGATCACGAACTGTCATTATCGTGCGCACCATCTTCTCATCGTCGAGCATTCTGTAGTCAAGACCACAAGCGACAACCATGTTGCAACGTATATACTTGTTCTGCTCGTCGTAGTTCACATAGTCGGCGAGGTAGCCCTCCTCCTCCAACCAGAACTTCTCGACGAACGACTTCTTAGTCCTCTCAGGAATATTCTTCCACGCCTTGACGAACTCCTTGTCGCCCTGCTTCTTGGCGAGTGCAAGAGTGTATGATACGGCGTTATACCACAATGCCTGAAGCTCCACAGGGTAGCCGCGACGAGGTGTTAAAGCCTGACCATCAACAATAGTACCCATCCATGTCAAAGGACGATCTGCCCATGCCCAAACAAGACCATTGTCGTGCAGACGTATATCCTCATAAAATCCTGCGCGGTATGCCTCCAAGATGCCCTTCATCACATCGCCATACTTCGCCCATATCTCCTTCTGTGTGATGTGACCCTCGAGCTGCTGGAGCGTATAGTAGAACCACAATGGGGCATCTACGGTTGATGGCACATAGCGACCCTCAAGAAGACCGCTTGCCTTGATGTCGCTAACGGCAGTCTCGAGCGCTGCTATGCAATCCTCCTTATGTCCCTGTGTGAGTGTCAAGCCTGGCAATGCCATGAAGGTATCCTCCATGAATGGACCAAACCATGGGTAGCCAGCAACAACCTCCGTACGGTCACCAGGACGACGGATAACGAACTGGCGTGCCGAGTGCTCGAGGCAGCTGAGGAAGTCAACCTTATGTGTGCGACGTGCCAACGATGCTGCATACACCTCGGTGATGGTCTCTGGTGTTGCCATCATATCGGTTGCAGCTGAGAATATCACGCTCTCGCCCTTCTTGATGTTAAACTCGAAGTAGCCAGGGGTTAGCAAATCCTCATGACCCTCATAGCCACGACGCAACTCCTTCTGATACTCGAAGTTGTAGTACCAATCGGGGGCAGCGATAAACTCCGACTCCTGCTTGTCGAGCTGCATATGGAGCCATGGGAAGCCATCGTAGAGGCGGCACTTAACACCGCAAGTGATAGGATATGCGCGACCATCGGCATCCATATTCGCCTTCGAGAGGGCGTGCTTATCGCGGTATGCGAGCAATGGGCGTAGGCGCAATGTTGTGTCAGAGTGAGCATCAACAAGCGTATAGCGAATCATGAGCTGCGTGCGATTGTGTATCCAGAGCAACTCCTTCTTAAGGATCACACCACCCACACGATAGGTGATTGTTGGCGTTGGTGTGTACTCAAAATCGGTAACATACTTGTGTCCACGGGGCTCATATACGCCGTCGAAGCGGTGCAGAGCGAGGTTGAACGACTGATCGTGCTGAACGATAGTCTCATCGAGTGACGATAACAAAACATATGTACGATCACTCTCATTGATAGGAGCAACCATCAAACCGTGATATTTGCGAGTATTGCAGCAAACGATGGTAGTACTCATATAGCCACCACGACGATCCGTAGCGAGCATCTCTCTATCGAGCGAGTACTCCAAGTTACCCAATTCGCGCTTGTCGAATTTTAGTCCTGACATAGTTATATATTTATTAGTTTGTTTGCGAATACAACATTCTGCGATACAACACGTTGATGCACAAACCATTACGCCAACACATTGTAATCGTGAATAAAAAATGTAACTATTTGGATAGTAAAGTTATGAATTTTTTTTTGAACTACAAAAAAAATCAGGCAAATAATGACTCAATTATTGCATCCGAGAGCAAAAAACACCTTGCAGGTATAACAAGCCTATTATCAGCATATTGCAACGCACCACGCTCCAACCACGGCGCGCCACACTGCTCGATACGCCTACGATGCTCGGCGCCATAGCGCTCTTCGATAAGCTCCATGTCAATGCCGCGCGATGTTCTGAGCGAGATCATCACATACTCATTGAGGTGGTCCATAGTGCTGAGCTCCTCCTCCTCATAGCGAAACTTACCCTCGCTATACTCCTTTGCCGAGGAGTCGCACCACACGCGCCTATCACCCGAAAAGGAGTGTGCGCCAGCGCCTATGCCGAGATACTCCACACCACGCCAATATGCCGAATTGTGCTGCGCATAGCGACCCTCACGCGCGAAGTTCGACACCTCGTAATGGTCATACCCCGCAGCCGTAAGCACCTCGTGAACGCGCAGGAACTCCGCCTCGGAGCGCTCCTCATCCACAGGTTGATACTCCCCCTTACGCACCAAAAGTCCTAAGCGCGTACGCTCCTCAACCGTAAGGTGATATGCCGAGATATGCTCGACGTTGAGAGCTATTGCACGCCTTAACGACTCTCCGAGGTGGTCATTCGCGAAGCCATTAACGCCGAAGATAATATCAATAGATAGGTTGTCGAATCCCGCCTCGCGCAATAGTCGCACCGCCTGCTCTGCACCCTCAGCCGTATGGCGGCGATTCATAAAGCGAAGCACCTCGTCGTCGAAGGATTGAATACCGAGGCTCACACGATTGACCGATGTGCGTGCCAACGCCTCGACATACGAGGGTGTTATATCGTCGGGATTAGCCTCGATAGTGATCTCCGTAACCGCCGAGCAGTCGAAGAGCTCGCGAGCGTGACCGATAAGCGACTCTATGGTATCGGGGGACAACAGCGAGGGTGTACCACCACCGAAATATATCGAGCTCAGCGCCCTATCACTTAGGAAGTTACTACGCTCCTCCAACTCCCCATGCATCTGCCCCACAACACGGGGCAGCAGCTCTATGGCACCCACCTTGTAGAAGTCGCAGTAGGAGCATATACGCTTGCAGAATGGTATGTGGAAATAGAGTGTTGCCATGTGATGCATAGATTGTCATGGCAAAGATATTGATTTTTCACCTATTAAATGCAGATGATTTATAAAATTCGCTATATTTGCACTAATAATAAAAGCATAAAGCAGAACATTATGAAGAGTATTAGGGAGTTATATCGCATAGGTACAGGTCCATCGAGTAGCCATACCATGGCACCACGCCGTGCCGCCGAGATTTTCCAACACCGCAATCCCGAGTGTCACTCATTTCGTGTTACGCTCTATGGTAGCCTTGCTGCCACAGGACGTGGTCACCTTACCGATGTGGCGATCCTCGATACGCTAAAGCCACATGGCGAGGTGGAGCTCGTGTGGGAGCCATCCGTATTCCTCCCCTTCCACCCCAACGGTATGCGCTTCGAGGCTCTCGACAGCGAGGGCAACGTCACGGAGGACTGGACCGTATTTAGCGTTGGCGGCGGTGCTCTTGCCGAGGAGAATAGCACACCTGTGGAGAGTGCCGACATCTACCCCGACACAAACCTTACCGACATCTTGATGTGGTGTCGCAACAATGGTCGTACCTTCTGGGAGTATGTCGAGATGCATGAGGGCAAGGAGATATGGATCTTCTTGGCTAAGGTGTGGCGCGTCATGCGCGAGGCAGTGGAGCGAGGTATCGAGACCGATGGCGTCATCCCTGGTCCACTAAACCTTGCACGCCGCGCCATGCGCTACAATGTGCGTGCATCGGGCTACACACAGAGCCTCAAGTCACGAGGTCTTATCTTCTCGTATGCTCTTGCCGTGAGTGAGGAGAATGCCGCTGGCGGTCGTATTGTCACCGCGCCAACGTGTGGCTCATCGGGCGTTCTACCAGCCGTCTTGTACCACCTATGGAAGACGCGCGAGTTCTCGGAGACACGCATATATCGCGCCTTGGCAACGGCGGGTCTTATCGGAAATATCGTCAAGCACAACGCCTCAATCTCGGGTGCCGAGGTGGGCTGCCAGGGTGAGGTGGGTGTCGCCTGCGCCATGGCGGCAGCCGCTGCTAATCAGCTTTTTGGCGGCACACCAGCGCAGATCGAGTATGCCGCAGAGATGGGCTTGGAGCACCACTTGGGTATGACCTGCGACCCGGTATGTGGTCTTGTGCAGATACCATGTATCGAGCGTAACGCCTATGCCGCAGCGCGCGCACTTGATGCTAACCTCTACTCGATGTATACCGATGGTCACCACCGCGTCTCGTTCGACCGCGTGGTGAAGGTGATGAAGCAGACAGGTCACGACCTACCATCCATCTACAAGGAGACGGGCGAGGGTGGTCTTGCAAAGGATTTCTTCTAGCATAAATTGGGGCGTCTATCAAGTTTTTTGGACGCCCCAATTTTGTCAGAAGTTGTATAACAAAAGCTAATTTTACAATTTTGTTATATCTTTGCGCCATAATTTATTGAAATAAATTAAACTGAGATAGACAATGAAGTTTTTTTTGACACTTATGATGGCGGCCATGACGGTGATGTTTGTAGGCTGCGAGACAGAGGGCGAGATTGACCCAAACAATCCGCCGGTAATTGAGTTAGACACTTATGAGCTAAATATTAGTGGTGGCGGTGGCGACATTCCGCTATTCTACGCCATTAAGAACCCCGTTAAGGGCGCAGAGATTGAGGTTGTGTGCAGTGCAGACTGGGTGTCGCTCAAGGAGATAACAGCCACTACAATCGTGCTTAGCATCAAGGCAAGCAATGTTGATGAGGAGCGCTTCACGTCGGTTGTCATCAACTACCCAGGCATGGAGAAGAGTGTGCGTGTGAACATCTTGCAGGATAAGCAGCTTCTCAACAAGTTCCGCTTCGAGACCGTAGAGCTAACCTACAATAGCTGCACCGTCAAGTATATCCCTACTGACAAGAGTATGCCATACATGGCAAACATCATCGATGCGGAGTACTTCAAGCAGTCGGGAACTACCGATATGAAGGTCTTCATCGAGGCGGAGATGGCTAACTATCGCAGCATCGCCGAGCGTAACCAGATGACCCTCGAGGAGCTTATGGGTCGCGTGAGCCCTCAGCTCATCTACACCGGTGACGCCGAGCGTTCGTTTGCCGGCATGAAGCATGGCTCGCAGTATGTTGTATATAGCTATGGCGTTACGTTCCACGGCAATGAGTACACGCTCACAACGCCTATGCACCAGACAATGATTGAGTTGCCTATGCCTAATATGATTGAGAACGTATCGTTCACAATCACTTCGCAGATAAGTGGCAACATGACGAGCATCAGCATCGTGCCTAACAACTGGGATGGCTACTACAATGTTCAGATTGCGCCCGACAACTCGTTGTACTACGTCACACCAGGCAACAACCCTACCGACGGACTATTCAAGAACCTCGCATCATACTTCTACGACAATGCCCGCAAGGCTCTCGGCAACGGATCATCTATCGAGCAGTTCCTAAAGGCCAACTGCTACAAGGGTACCACTCAGTTGAACGTATCCTTGGAGGCTGGCAGAAAGTATATGGTCTACGTATTTGCCGTAGCCTCGGAGAATGGCGCAATCCCCGTGATGCGCTCAACGCCCTCATTCGTCTATTTGTAACATATGAGACAATTCATATATCTCGTTATCGCGCTTTTGGTCGGAGTATCATGTAACAATGAGTCTCCTACCAATGTCGATTTTAGTGCCAAGACTACGCTTATCGAGGCCACAGATATAGGTGGCACCTATGAGGTGGAGTACCACCTCGAGAGGTATATCGGCACGATGATGCCAGCTGCAGTGACTGAGGCTGACTGGATTTGCGACATCGACAACAGCAAAAAGGGAGTTATTAGCTTCCGCGTGCTACCCAACTACGAGGCTGAGAGCCGCGAGGCTACAATCGAACTTCGCTACGCAGAGACCGACACCAAGCCCCAAGTTGTTGTTCGCCAGGCAGGAGCTGGCAGCGCGAAGCTAACAATCGAGATTACGAACATCGGCTACTCGGAGTGTAGCGCAAAGGTCACGTCGCACGACGATACCATACCCTATATCGTGATGATGGCCGAGAAGGCCTACTTCACCGACCGCGGTATCAACAACGCGGAGGACTTGGTAGTTGCCGACGAGGGCTTCTTCCGCTCATATATCAACGATACCACCCTTGAGGAGTTTTTGCAGCAGAGTGGCTTCATCATGCAGGGCACACAGACGAAGCGCTGGCAGGACCTCTCGCCAGCCAAGGAGTATGTCGTATATGCCTATGGTGTCTACACCTCGGGCGACGACTACAATCGCATAACACCTGTATATCACACCGTTATAGATAAGCGTCTACCCGAATTTAGCGAGCAGGCGTTCGATGCAAAGATTACTGCCAATGGTCCCGAGGTGACATTCGACATAAAGCCTGAGACATGGGAGGGATATTATATGGTGCAGCTTGTCGAGGATAGCGAGGCGGGATATATCGAGCAGGGCATGGAGTTCACCGCGAAGAACGAGGAGCAGGTTGCCGAGGCATTCTTCTACATTGCCGACCACCTCTACTACTTCGAGGAGAGGAGTGCCGAGGAGATTATGCAGCAGCTTGGCTACAAGGGCGAGGCATCGTTTAGCAAGACCCTCAACGCCAACCACCGCTATATGGCACTTATCTACGCCATAGCATCGGACGAGGGCGATGTGCCGATGATGGTGTCGAAACCACAGGTGGAGTACTTCACCACAGGTACTGTGGAGCGCTCGGACATGACCTTTGAGGTTGAGTTTTCGAACATACGCCCACGCTCGGTGGATATTAGGATTGTCCCATCGAAGGATGAGACCTACACGGCGGTTATGATGTACGCCACGAACCTCCCCGAGGGCGATAAGCAGGAGCAGTTGGACTATGTTATGTCGAAGTATGCGCCGCTGGAGCTTTCGGGCATCTATAGTGAGCATATCGACCAGCTACCACCCGATACAGAGTTCGTGATTGCTGTGTGTGGCTACTATGCTGGCGCGCCAACCTCCGATCTGTTCATCTATCGCTTCACCACAGCCAAGGATGGCGTGGGCAAGAACAAGATTGTCGAGGTCAACTTCTCGGCATACGACCTTCAGGAGGTTGCCCAGCTCGACTCCTACTACAACTCGATGATGGGCTATGCCGACTACTTCCTATCGATGGAGGTGGAGACCCTCACCGACGCCCCAACGCTCCACTACGAGCTATACGCCAAGTCGCAGTACGATAGCTATACGCACGAGGAGATTCGCGAGAGCCTCTTGGAGTATGCCTACACCTCATCACCCGACTGGGCGCTATGCACCTACGGCAACGAGTATATCCTCTGCGGCTTGGCGGAGGATGAGAATGGCTTTGTTGGCGAGATGTTCGTCTCAGAGCCTATATGCTTCACCAAGGAGCAGACCTCCGATGCCTCAATCTTTGTCGAGCTATATAAAGAGTGGACTAACTAATGAGGATTAGCGGCTACATACCATACTACAAGCGTATATTGGCACTTGCCCTTCCCGTCGTGCTTGCACAGGCGGGACAGCTCACCACGCAGTTTGCCGACACCGCCATGGTGGGCAACTACGGTGGCTCTGACCCTGTGCCCCTTGCCGCAGTATCTCTCGGTAGCTCGCTATTCCTTTTGATATACCTCGCCTCGTTGGGTCTCGCCCTCGCCATCACGCCTATGGTCGGTGAGCACTATGCACGCCACGAGCGTCGCGAGGTAGGACACCTATTGGCCAATAGCCTGGTATACTGCACACTCATAGGCATTGTCGCCACCATCATAGCCCTCGCCCTGCGCCCCTTTATCGGGGAGCTCGGCACGCTGATGTCGAGCGACGGCGAGGATGTTAGTGCCGTGGCACATATGGCACTACCCTACTACGACATGCTTGTGTGGAGCATCATACCCCTAATGATATTCCTTGCCATCAAGCAGTTCTTGGAGGGTCTGGGCAACACCAAGGTGGCGATGTGGATAACCCTCGGTGGCAACATACTAAACATCTTCCTCAACTGGGTATTTATCTTTGGCGAGCTTGGTGCTGAGGCTATGGGTGCCGAGGGTGCCGGCTTAGCAACGCTCATCTCACGCGTAGGGCAGATGGTGGCCATCATCGCCTACTTCTTCCTCTCGAGCCGACTACGCATATATCGCTCCTTCTTCGAGCGCGGTGCCGTTAGGCTGCAATCGCTACGCAAGATGGTCGCCATAGGCTTCCCCATATCGTTCCAGATGGTCTTGGAGTCGGCAGCATTCATACTAACCTCGATCCTCGCGCTCTCGTTTGGCGCCGAGGCTGCGGGTGCTATGCAGGTGTCGTTCAGCATCGCCAACATAGCATGGATGATCACCGTGGCCATAGGCTCGGCATCGACCATCGTTGTGGCACACGCCTATGGAGCAAAGCAGCGCAAGGAGCTACGCCCGACGATTAATGCCACCTACCACCTCGGTCTTATGTGGGCACTCATCATGGCTGTGGTCTTCGTCACGCTACGCACCCCCATCGCCGAGATATTCACCGATAACGACAATGTTGTGGTGCTCACAAGCGAGCTAATGCTACTCATTGCTATCTATCAATTCTCCGATGCCATACAGGGTCTATCGATAAGTATGATGCGCGGTCTGCAGGATGTCAAGATCATCATGCCTATTGTCACCTGCTCCTATCTCTTGATAAATATCCCCATCGGAATACTCCTCGCCTACCACTTCAATATGGGGTGTCACGGTCTGGTTGTTGGTCTAATTATGGGTCTTAGCACAGCTGCCATCCTAACCTATGTGCGCCTACGCCGTAGTATGCGAATTTTCGAGGCGGGCAAGCTCAATGCACAGTTAAAGCACTAATAATCAGCATATTAATTTAACTTATTGAAAATCAATGAGTTGAAAAATTCGCATTTACCCCCCCCCTATACATTTCTGATTATCAATAACTTATACATCGGCCACACGAAAAATTAGAGCGCCGAAAATTTGGTCACCCCACATCTATTCACTAACTTTGCATTAACGAAAAACACAAAAACAGGGAATATATGAAAGGGATTAAACAGATGGTATTGTGCTTGGCGGCACTGCTTCTTACAACGGGTGTTGAAGAGGCATCGGCACAGCATACCTACAAATTTAGAGATTCGCTCGGCACCTACAAGGTGACTTTCACGCCGCACGACACCAACAGCGAGTTTGCCCTCTCGCCAATAAAGCCCGTCGCGCCACGCACACACGAGCTACGTCTATCTACATCGTGGGGAGCAGCAGACTACTATGGTGAGGTATCCAACAACAACGAGATTAACTACCTTGGCGAGTATGACTACAACTCCTCATACTATGGTCCCAGCCACCGCTACGCCATAAACTTGGAGTATGGCTACTGGGTGAATGAGTGGTGTAGCATAGGTGCGAATGTCACATGGCTAATAGGTCACCGCAACATATTTAATAAGTATACGCACGAGCGCGTGCTCACCTCACGCGAGGATTGCATATCGATTATGCCCATAGCGCGCTTTGTATGGTATCGCCAGGGCATGGTGCAACTCTACTCAAGCGCCGGCATCGGTATTGGCATCGAGCGAAGGGTGCGCTACTGGAACGGCAAGGAGAACCTTCTCGACCCCTACTGCGCCTTCGACTTCAAGTTTTTGGGTATCAGCGTGGGTAAGAAGTGGTTTGGCTTTGCCGAGGTAGGCTATGGCGCACGCGGTGTCATCAACGTGGGCTTTGGTTGTAGAATTAACAATAAAGTGAAGTAGAGCTATGAAGAGTATATATAGATATATGGTATTGGCCGTGACGCTCCTAATAGTTGACACGGCAGCGGCGCAGGAGGTTGTCACCGACCAGCTTATCTACGACCGCGTAACGGGCTATATGGCAGCGCCCGACGAGGTGGAGCAGGTGACACTCAAGCCAAACAAAAACATTCAGACAATACGCTGGGAGCACGACATAACACTATGGTATGGCGCGCCAGGTCTTATATCTGAGCTACTTTTAGACAAAGTGGTATTCGGCTGCGGCTGCGATGTTGGTCCATTACCCTTCCAGGAGGGCATCCAGGATAAGCGTACCTACACAGGTCCGCTATACCAGCTCTCAACACTTGGCATCAGCTACTCGAAGCAGGTGAAGCCATGGTTGGGCGTGGGTGCTAAGGCTACGTTTGGCGCTACATGGCAGAGCGAGTATGACACCTATACTCGCGAGCCTCTCTACAACTACAATATGTACAATGTTGCGGCGCTGCTCGACTTCCGCTTCAGCTGGCTCAGACGCGAGAAGGTGGAGATGTACTCATCGGTGGGCGTGGGTCTTATGGCGCACATCGAGCGCGCTAATGGAGGACTTACCCCAATGGTCGACATCGCATTCGTAGGTCTGAAGATAGGCAAGAGGTTCTACGGTTTCATTGAGGTTGGCGCAGGTGTCGGCGGCTCGGCACGCGGCGGCTTCGGCATTAGGTTTAACTCTAAAAAATAGCTACTATGAAGAGATACATATATATAATGCTTGCACTCGTGATGGGCGCTACTGGCTGTAAGATGACTGATGGCTACGAGCGAGAGCCAATCGAGGTTGGCGAGTATATCGCACAGGAGGTAGTGCGCCGCTACAATGCTACAGCATCAACAGCCGAGGAGGCTGTTATCGCCGACTGGTATCTATCGACAGAGGATGAGGAGCTACGTGAGAAGATTGGCAAGCAGCTATCGAACGTCTACTATGATGATTGTGATGTGGAGATTGAGAACGACACCGTACGCATAGTATATCACTATATCTACAAACCTAAAAATGAGGAGCGAGAGGTTGTGCTTGGACAATTCACAACAGACGGCAAGCTACTCTCAGAGGGTGGTACATGGATATGCCAAAACAATTGCAAGATTAAGGGCAACGCAGATGGCGGCTACACCATCACGGACGAGGACCCATCGGGATCTATCGAGTGCGAGCTACAACTGAGCAACGTGGAACTCGATGCCGAGAGCGGCATATCGTACGACATGGATGGATACCTCAATCTCTTCTACCACCGCTCAACAGCGGATAAGGATGTATATCTCAGCTACAAGACGGAGATTACCGAGACCCTGAAGCCTCATAGGGGTAGTGGCTTTCAGAGCGGTGCTATCTACACCTTATGCGACGATTGGCGCTATGATAGACACGACGAGGTGGAGATTAGATTTACCTCATCGAAGCGCGTCAGGGTGATATATCTCGGAGAGGAGGGCAGCATAAATCAATAGCCACTTATAATCTAAATGAGGGTCTGTCAAACAAATGCGTTAGACAGACCCTTTTTCCCTAAGAAGTTGTATAACAAGTGTTAGTTTTAGGCGCACGAAGTCTGAGAAACCGCAGTTTACTCGGCGTAAATGAGGATTTCGAAGACAAGTGCAACACCAAAATAACCTTGTTAGACAGCTTCTTCTACTCGATTACTGATTTTAGTTTCGTTCCCAAGTCTGAGTTCTCCATAATACCATTGATACTCTCGGCACCTGCACCATAGAGATAGATAGGTATCATCTCGCCTGAGTGTCCCTTTGTTGTCCAGCGATACTCCACGCCCTGCTCCGAGAGGGTGAAGTCGGCATCGGCGCTGACAATAGAGAGACCACCTGTGGAGTGGTCGGCAGTGACAACGACGAGTGTTCCGGGGTTCTCATTAGCAAATGCCACAGCGACCTCAACGGCCTGCATGAAGCTCTGCATCTCCAACTGCTGCGCCTTGGCATCGTTAGCATGACCCATGCCGTCGATGAGCGAGCCCTCGACCATAAGCACAAAGCCATCCTCATCGTCCGCCAAAAGGCGTAGCGCCTCACTTGTGGCATCAGCAAGATATGAACCCGTGTTAGAGCCCACCTCGTAGTCGGCAAGGAGTGCCACAAGACGACTATCTTCTGGCGTAGCATGCACCTCATCCATCGTTGTTGCAAGCTCAAAACCACGTTTACGAAGAGACCTCTTCACATCGTCGCCATAGACCTCCTTAAAGAATGCCATACCGCCACCAATGGCTACATCGAGGCTACTTGCCGCAAGCTGCTCGCTAATTGCCTGATACTCGTGACGGCTATTTATATGGGCATAGAATGCCGCAGGTGTGGCGTGCTGAAGATAGGTGGTCACGACAACGCCTGTAGCCATACCCTGACGCTGGGCAACCTCCATAAGCGACTCTACGGGCGTTCCGTCAGCAGTCACGCCTAAGTAGGTGTTGTTTGTTTTGAAGCCCGTTGCGAGGGCAGTACCTGAGGCTGCCGAGTCGGTGACGCGGTTATCCATCGAGTAGCTCTTCTGCAGGGCTATGTTCTCCGCCTGATCGAAGATTGTAGGCTCATAGCCACCCTCGACCATCATCATCGAAACAGAGGATAGTCCCATGCCGTCGCCAATAAGGTAGATGATACTCTTCACCTCCTGCGCGCGGGCAGTGAGGATTGTGGTGACAAGAAGCACCACGATAAGCGATATGCGTCTCATAGCTCTTAGTTCTAAGGTTAATCTATTGCAAAGATAGTTTTTTTAGTGTAATTTTGCAATAAAGAGTAAACCGAATAGATATTATGGCAGATGTACGCATAGCAAACGACTGGAAAGAGATACTCAATGCAGAGTTCTCGAAGCCCTACTTCGAGGAGCTCGTTAAGTTCGTGAAGGAGGAGTATGCCTCACGTGAGATATTCCCCAAGGGGAGCAATATATTTCGCGCCTTCGACAAGTGTCCATTGGACAAGCTCAAGGTGGTCATCATCGGTCAAGACCCCTATCATGGTCCTGGGCAGGCCAATGGCTTGTGCTTCTCGGTTGGCGAGGGGATGCCCTTTCCACCATCGTTGCAGAACATCTTCAAGGAGGTGCAGAGCGACATCGGCACACCGATACCAGAGTCGGGCGAGCTTGATAGATGGGCAGAGCAGGGCGTGCTGATGCTAAACGCGGTGCTTACCGTGCGCGCCCACGAGGCAGCCTCGCACGCTGGACGTGGCTGGGAGCACTTCACCGATGCCGTAGTGCGCGCCATTGCCGAGCGCAAGGAGGGCGTTGTTTATATGCTTTGGGGTAGTTATGCGCAGAAGAAGGGCGCCATTGCCGACCCACGACGCAACCTCATACTTCGTGCTGTGCACCCATCGCCCCTCTCGGCATATCGAGGCTTCTTCGGTTGCAAGCACTTCTCGCAGGCAAACGACTACCTACGAAGCATAGGCAAGGAGCCTATCATATGGTAAAGCGAGGTTACATACCTCGCTTCTTTACTATCCACGCTGCTGCGCTATATGCTCCATCGACGAGTGGTCGCATGAAGCGTGGTAGACTATTCAGTATCTTTAGGCGGCGCAGCTGACGGCGGTTGCGTTTGGAGTAGGCAAACGTCGCAGCTGCCTCGCGTGCATCCTCTGTGCCACCACGAACGCTCTGCGTAATCGCCTTGCCGATACCCACACGCGCTATATACTCATTAAGCAGCTCGCTCTGCGAAGCATCGTACAACTCGGCAATCGTGTGGCTACACTCCTCCCTGCGATATATCGACGCCGAGCGGTTTGTTGCCGTGCGCGAATAGCAGACAAGGGGCATTGTGGAGAAGATGAACGAGCCACCACGCTGCATGATACGCGCCCATACCCACTGATCCTCGCCAAGACGCATACCCACGGGGAAGCCACCAATGGCATTAAGCGTCGAGCGGCGCATGGTAGCCGAGGATGGAATAATAGGATAGCGACCCCTCAAGGCCTCCTCAGCAGGGTTTATCGCACCCTCAGTCTGAGGCACCGAAGCGAGAATTCGACGACCCTTATTCACGATATAGAACGCCGTGGAGTAGGCATCGCTATCGGGGTAGTAGGTCATAAGGCGGCACACCTCGGCGATATATCCCGAGAGCCACTCATCATCGCCATCCAATAGCGCGACATAGTCACCCGTGGCCTCGCTAATACCCCTATTACGCGCAGCACTAACGCCCCCATTCTCCTGGCGTATAAGTCTTATATTCGCCTCGGGGTGCTGCTTGGCTATGCGCTCAACAATCGCTGCCGAGCCATCCGTCGAGCCATCGTCGACGACGATAATCTCGCGTGGCGCAAGGCTCTGTGCGATGACCGACATCAGGGCGCGCTCCACCTCCGCAGCCTTATTATATAGAGGTATCACCACCGAGATACGCTCCGACTCCTCGGTAGTAAGGCGCTCGCCGAGCCACAACTGCTCGGGCGCATGGTTAAGACGCTTATCCTCGGGCAGCCACTTCTGGATGTCGCCATAGTGGTTGCGCAGATACTCCTCAAGGCGCGCTGGCGCCCACACCTGCATATCGCCAAAGCGGCGCAGCTCGGGGTGCTCAATGGCATCGCGAGCAATCATATCCTTGGGCATACGCACGATATTATAGCGCGAAGCCTCGGTGGCATTATAGCGTGTAAGCTCCCTATTTAGACGGGTGTATATCTGCTGTTTCGACATAAAGAGGGTCACAAGGCGGATGGCAGCGCACGACACCATGCTCTTGGGCATGACAACGCCATTATTAGCCCTACCAAACCAGCGCCATAGCCACACGCTCTTTGCCGTAAAGCAGTTGACCCAGAACTTCACCTTGCGGCGCTGACGACGCTCCAACGTAGGATTGTCGGGGATAAGGTCGTATGGAAAGATGTCGATATATATACCCTCCTCAATATCCAAGCCAACCCACTCGCGCTCAACAAAGCGAGTGCCGCGCTTGCGGATCTTGGCGAAGTAGAAGGGGGTATTCTCATCTGTGGTAAACTCCTGAAGCACATAGCCCTCGCCGAGCAACGCAGGAGCCTCCCTGAGGAAGCGCTCGTAGTTCTCGCGCGTCATGCCGAGGTCTATATCGTCATCCCAGGGCACAAGATCCTCGAAGAAGTGAGCACCAATGGCCGTACCACCCTGGATGAAATAGGGGATGCCAGCCACGTCGCACACGCGCACAGTCTCACGAAGAACATCCTTCAGCTCTTCGTGCAGGTGTCGCAGTATGTCGCTATTATACTTCATATTACATATTGTGAACCAGAAGGTTACAGCCGCGAATATCACTACCAGCAATGCGTCCCTCAACGACAAAGCGACCATCATCCATGAGGCGTCCCATATCCTGTGTCTGGATAAAGGCGCACGACGAGAGGTTCGCCAAGTCGATAATATCTATGCCGCCACGCATACCTGCAGGCTTGTGGTCCATGGGGTCGTTAACATCGCGCACCATGACACGCATCCACTGCGGAGGGGTGAAGATACCCTCGCCCGAAGAGTAGGCCTGCGACATAAGCTCCGCCATGCCATACTCCGAGTGTATGTGCTCCACGCCAAAACCCTCACGTAGTATAGCGTGTAGCTCGCTCTTCGATAGCTCCTTGCGGCGACCCTTCATGCCGCCTGTCTCCATGATGATGGTATTCTCCAACTTTGGGGCATACTGCTCCGCGACATCCCACAAGGCGTAGCTTACGCCAAGCAAAATCTTAGGCTTCGCATCCGCCCTAATATCGGCGATAAGGCGCTCGTAATCGTTAAGGTAGAAGCCTCCCGAGCCACATAGCTTTATGAGGTGGTCGACCATATAGACCAACGACGAGCCCTCCCTCTCGAGGTAGTTGGGCAATAGTCCATAGATGCTCCAATCCTTAGGATTGCCATAGAAGCTCTCGAAGGCACGCACGAAGCACTTGCGATAGCTCTCCAACGAGGCCACCATATGGCGCGAAGGGACGGTAGAGCCCGTATTGCTCGACGTGAAGATAATCTCGGGCGCCGACTCACCACAATATACATCGCGGCTCTTGAAGAGCTCGATAGGCATAAAAGGTATCTCGTCGATACTACGCACGCCATCTACATCTACGCCCATGAGCGCAAGATACTCGGCATAGGGCGCAGTATGACGCGCCTGATAGCGAAACACCTCCAGAGCGTAATGCTCAAAGGTGTCCCTATCGTTAATCGCTAATATGTTATCAATGGATACCACCACTAAAATCTAATTAAGGAAGAGGTACTACATTAGCAAAGCCCATAAATGCCATGGCCAAGAGACCCGCCGTGATTAGCGCGATGGGCACGCCACGCAATGCCGATGGCACATCCTCAACCTCCAAGCGCTCGCGAATACCGGCGAAGAGCACCAACGCCAAGGCGAAGCCCAAAGCCGTAGATACGGAGTAGACCACACCGGTAAGAAGGTCGAAATCCTTCTGCACAGAGATGATTGCAACACCCAACACCGCGCAGTTAGTAGTAATGAGCGGAAGGAAGATACCCAACGCCTGGTATAGCGATGGTGACACCTTCTTGAGGACAATCTCCACCATCTGCACCAATGCCGCGATGACAAGGATGAAGACGATGGTCTGCATATACTCTATGCCGAAGCGCTCCAACACGAAGGTCTGAAGCGACCATGTAACAACTGCCGAGAGCGCCATAACGAAGGTTACGGCAGCACCCATACCGAGCGAGGTCTCAACCTTGGATGATACACCAAGGAATGGACATATACCGAGGAACTGCGAGAGTACCACGTTGTTAACGAAGATTGCGCCAATAACAATGGCCACAAGGGTGATCGACTGAACACTCACCGAGCCTGTCTCGAAAGCGGTCTTTACGCCCTCCGAGATATTTTCACCCACCAATAAAGACATCAACTCCATACTCTCTATCGTTTAGCAATTTTGTTGAACATAACCATCAGGTAGCCCAAGACGATGAAACCACCAGGGGCAAGAATAAATACAAGAGGCATAAGACCCTCGCCCTCGACGAGTGGCATGCCGAAGATGGCACCCGAGCCGAGTATCTCACGCACCATGCCGATGATGGTTAACGAGAATGTAAAGCCCAAGCCAATGCCAATACCATCGAGCGCCGATGCGAAGATGCCGTTCTTCGAGGCGAAGGCCTCGGCACGACCCAAGATGATACAGTTAACCACGATAAGTGGGATGAAGACGCCCAGAGCGGCGTACAACGCAGGAACATATGCCTTCATCAACATCTCGATGATTGTCACAAACGAGGCGATCACGACGATGAAGGCTGGGATACGCACCTTTGCAGGCACCATGTTCTTAATCATCGATATCACCATGTTCGACATGATGAGCACCACCATGGTGGCCACACCCATACCCGCACCATTGATTGCCGACGATGTGACACCAAGGGTTGGACACATACCCAAGATGAGTACAAACGTTGGGTTCTCCTTGAAGAAGCCCTTTGTTATATGCTGGAGCTTACTCATTTATCTCGTCTCCTTTCTGAGCCGCTGGCCCCTCTTTATTTTCATCAACTTCCGCAACAACCTCCTCTGGCTGCTCAGACTCTTTTTCTACTACTTGCTTAGCCTCCTGCTCAGCCTCAACAATCTCCTCAGCCTCTTTAGCCTCAGAGGTCCCTGTCGACTCCGTAGGCTCTACTATATCCTCATCCTCGTCTACAGGCTCATCAACAACCTCATCATCAAGCTGTTCATCACCATCCGGCGAAGCATCTGTATTGTTGCCATCTGTCTCAGCAGTTCCAGTAGCAGTCTCGTCGCTATCCTTTGCTGTTAGCTGACCAGTTGCCCACAAGTAACCAGCGTAGGCTGTCTCAACAGCGTTAGTATAGGCGCGTGACGATATTGTCGAGCCAGTGAGAGCGTCGAACGAGCCATTTGCGTCATCCTTCTTCACCTGGAAGACCAACTCAGCAGCGCTCTTGCCCAAGATGCTCTTCTCAAGCTTGTTGCCTGGCTTAATCATCTCAGCGCCGAGACCTGGGGTCTCCTTCTGCGAGAGGACCTTAACGCCATGGATCGTTGCATTGCCAGCCTCATCCTCAACGAAGCCTACCATGAGGTAGATGTAATCGGCATATCCGCCCGTAATAATACTTGGCGCCTCAACAGCATAGCCGAGAAGCTCGCCATCGTCCATCACCTTGGTAACACTCACCTTAAAGTCGCCAATCTCGCGGACCTTCTCCTCGTAAGTCACCGTGCCCTTAGCTGCGGGCAACACCTCCAACTTAGCCTTATCCTTATTTGCCTGCTCGGTCTGAGCAATGGTCTCCTTGGTTACATCATTGACCAAGGCCACGAGAAATGCCGAGACTGCAGTGATGCTAAAAAGCACCAATACCATATTTTTTAGTGAACTCTTCATACTCCTTACAATCCACTATTTAGTGCCGAAACGCTTCGGACGACAGTACTTATTAATAAGAGGTGTAGCGGCATTCATGATGAATATCGCAAAGGACATACCCTCAGGATAGGCACCCCAAAGACGAATCACCATGGTGATAACACCAATACCGACACCGTAGATCAACATACCCTTATGTGTCATTGGCGATGTAGAGTAGTCGGTAGCCATGAAGAAGGCTCCGAGCAACGCACCACCCGCCAAGATGTGGAACAGAGGCAACTCAAACGCGAGCGAGCCACCCTCACCAGCACCTACACACGCAGCGAAAACAGCCATAGTGCCAAGAACGGCAACAGGGATATGCCATGTGATCACCTTGCGCCACAAGAGGTAGATACCACCAAGGATGAGCGCCAAGGCACAAATCTCACCCATAGAGCCATTCATATGACCAAAGAGCATATCGCCAAAGTTCACATTACCAGCATACTCTGGATACTCCTTTACCACAGGCAATGCCGTAGCACCCGACATGGAGTCAGCTGCCGTAGCGCCGCTAATACCATCAAACATCGTAGGCGTCTGAACCGCCTCAGGCACACCCGACACCCAGTCGGTCATCTGCACAGGATATGCTATAAGTAGGAAGATACGACCCGTGAGCGCTGGATTAAAGGGGTTGCAACCGAGGCCACCAAAGGTCATCTTACCAATGCCTATTGCCACCAACGCACCAATAACAACAATCCACCATGGAATACCCACAGGGAGGTTGAATGCCAATAGCATACCAGTCACCACTGCCGAGAGGTCGCCAATAGTAGTACGACCCTTGAGCAAGAAGCGCTGAATGAGGAACTCGAAGAGCACGCAGCTGGCAACAGCCACCGCCGTGATCATCAGCGAGCGCCAACCAAGGACATAGGCCGATACTGCTAAAGCTGGAATAAGTGCCAACACAACATCACCCATAATGCGGCGTGTAGACTCACCGCCGTGTATGTGTGGAGATTGTGTCGCAAATAGTCTTGAAGCCATAATCTTTATATCAATCGTTTTATATTTTACTTCTTATTATTTGCAGCCGCGCGCGCACGCACAGCATTCATCACCGCCTGCTTGCCAAGACGGATATAGTCGAGTAGCGCAATATTCGATGGGCAGGTATATGAGCAGCAACCACACTCTATACAGTCGATGTTGTTATGCTCCTCTGCCAAATCCCAACGCTTCTGTCGCGCAAGCTTGTTGAGGAGGTATGGCTCAAGACCCATAGGGCAGGCAGCCACACACTTAGCGCACTTGATACATACGCCCTCCTTACCACGAGCTACATCCTTGCCCGAGAGTATGGTGATGCCCGAGCAACCCTTAATCACTGGGGTCTCAAGATCAACGATCACCTTACCCATCATAGGACCGCCATTGAGAACCTTGACATCGCCCTCGGGAAGACCACCTGCACGCTCAACGACTCTGTTTACCATAGTGCCGAAGCGCATAAGGTAGTTATGACGCTCCTTGAGATCCTTACCCGTTACGGTCACCACGCGCTCGATGAGTGGCTTGTTCTTCTGCACCGCCTCGTATACTGCGATTGTCGTAGATACGTTGCAGAGCACCACGCCAATAGAGATTGGCAATGCTGGGGGAGGTGCTATCTGACGACCTGTCACAGCAGCAATGAGCTGCTTCTCACCACCCTGAGGGTAGCGTGTCTGTAGCGTCTGCACCTCGATGCCCTCATAGCAACCCTTGGTGATTAGGGCGCGTAGAATCTCCACTGCCGCAGGCTTATTTGCCTCGACACCGATCACGGCACGCTTAACGCCAGTGGCACGCATCAATATCTCGATACCGATGAGGATCATCTCACCGCGCTCCAACATATTACGATAGTCCGATGTTAGGTATGGCTCGCACTCCACGCCATTTATAACAAGCACCTCGGCCTTCTGACCATCGGGCACCGATAGCTTGACATGTGTTGGGAACTGCGCGCCACCAAGACCTACGACACCTGCATCACGCACCTTGGCGATAATCTCGGCAGGCGTTAGCTTGCAGTCGCGCTTAATATCTGGCGTGCGGTCAATGTCCTCCATCCACTCATCACCATCGCGCTTGATGACAACCATCATGCGGCGCAAGCCCTGACCATTGCCATACATATCTACTGAGGTCACAGTACCCGATATTGGCGAGTGGATATTTGCCGACACGAAGCCTGCTGCCTGACCAATTAGCTGACCCGTGAGCACCTTATCGCCCTTCTTGACGATGGGCGTTGCTGGCGCTCCGATATGCTGGACCATAGGTATGGCAACCTGATCTGGCAGCTCCATCACCTCGATAGGGCACTCCTTACTCCATTTTTTATTATCTGACGGATGAATACCGCCTATTGGGAATGTCTTCATAATCTACTCTTTATTAGCGGTATCAGCCTTAGGTTGATTATCACTCTTCACCTGCGCTGTCTCAGCCTTGGGCTGAGCAGGCTTTGCCTCACGTGGCAGAGGCTCCATATTCACGATGTGGATAGCTCCCGTAGGGCACTCGTTGACGCACTTACGACATAGCTTACACTTCTCCGAGTCGATATATGCCAAGTAGCTATCAACGGTAATAGCTCCAAATGGGCAGGTCTTCATACACTTGCCGCAGCCAATACATCCCGCCTTGCACACCTTCATTACTACCGAGCCGCGGTTCTTTGAGCTACAAGCCACATATATAGCACGATCCTTAGGCCACTTCTTGCGCAACTCGAACAGACCCTTAGGGCAGGTTCTAACACAAGCGCCACACGCCGTGCACTTCTCTGGGTCTACCTCAACAAGACCCGTCTCCTTATTTAGGCTCAAGGCGCCAAACTGACACGCCTTAACACAGTCGCCATAGCCGATACAGCCAAAGACGCACGCCGTCTCACCCACATACAATGAGTTGACCACAGCACAGCTCTTCTCGCCATCGTAGTAGTTATTCTTGGGGCGCTTGTCGCACGTTCCGCCACAACGCAACGTTGCAACCTTGGGCGCAGCCTCAGCAACCGCCTTATCGAGATACTTGGCGATGGATTGCATACACGCTGAGCCTCCCACAGGGCAGTTCAACGATGATATGTCGTCGCGCTTAACCAAAGCCTCCGCCATGGCGCGACAGCCAGCGAAGCCACAACCGCCACAATTAGCACCTGGCAACATAGTCTCCACCTCGTCAATACGTGGATCCTCCTCTACCTTAAACCTCTTTGCCACAAAGTAGAGGATAATAGCTAACAGAGCACCTAACACCGAGAGTGTAAGGACTGTTAATAATAGTTCGTTCATTACTCCTTTATAATTGTAAATTCTATCATTCTATCAAAGCGTCTACGCATGATGTATATCACCACATAGTAGACCGCTACCGCCAATATGCTTAGCAACGCCGAGAGACCATCCGTAGCTCCCAACGCATGACTACCCAACAGCACCGCCATAAGCACAACGAGGGGCAGCACATAGGCCCATATCACCGACGAGTAGCCCATCTTGGTCTTCAACAGCGCCACCACTACGCGCTCGCCACGCTCGAAGGTCGACGCATAGGGTGTCCTCACCTCGATTATGCGGTCCTCGCCCTGCTCGCCACATAGACCCTTGGCATGACACGCCTGGCACGCCGTGCCGCGCTCCACCTTCACGAAGACCCTCTCGCCCTCGATGCGCTCAACGACGCCTCTATGTTGAATTGTGCCAGCCATATATTCAACCCTTTTACTAAACTCGGTTGCTAATTATTGAGAGCCTCTACCCTATCCCCAAAAAGCAAATTGGGGGATTTGTGCAAAGTCATATGCTGTGGCTATTTTGAAGCTGCTCGCAGGCTGACAAAGCGGAGTTTACTTGGCGTAAATGAGCATTTGGCAGACAACTGAGCCTCGAAAGCGCAGCCCTATTACAGCACCCAATTTGTTGTTAGAAGGGGTTAGATTTGGTGATTTGTCGCAGACTGAAAAAGCGGAGTTTACTTTGCGTAAATGAGCATTTTTCAGGCAAGCAAAGCGCCGAAGATGACCCCTTATCACAGCAAATTTACTCGTGGTAATGATTAACCAACGGCATCAACCACTCATGCCCAAACGCACATGGTGATAGACGCAACACGGGTGGGAACTGATAACGCTTCTTCTCGTTCTGCATCACCATGGTGTGAATCTTCTCCACCACAGCAGCGTCGAAGCCTGCATTGACAATCTCCTCGCGATGCTGCTTCTTCTCGATCATACGGAAGAGGATGGCGTCGACAACCTCGTAGTGAGGTAGGAAGTCGCTATCCTTCTGATCGGGGCGAAGCTCCGATGATGGCTCCTTGTCGAGGATCTCATCAGGGATGACATTGCCGAATGTCGCATTTATGTATCGCGCAAGATCGTAGATCTCACCCTTGTAAAGGTCACCCGTTGGGCTGAAGGTACCGGCAGTATCACCATAAAGCGTACACCAGCCGAGGGCGTTCTCACTCTTATTTGAGGAGTTGAGCAACATATAACCCGTCTTATTTTGCAATGCCATGAGCATTGTTGTACGGATACGTGTCTGTATGTTCTCCTCCGTAGCATCGAACTCAGTACCGCCAATCACTGGCTTGAGGGTGTTCACCATTGCGTTGTACGCCTGGATGATTGGAAGCACGCTATACTCCACGCCGAGGTTCTCCGCAAGATGCTTTGCATCCTCGACACTGTCGTTAGGGGTAAATGGCGATGGCATAAGAAGCACACGCACATTCTCCTTGCCCAAGGCACCTACTGCCAAGCAGGCAACAACGGCAGAGTCGATACCTCCCGATAGACCAACACACGCCTTGGTGTAGCCATTCTTGTGGAAGTAGTCGCGAAGACCCAAGCACGCCGCCTTGTAGAGCAACGTATTGCGGTCGTTGTAGGTGGTGAAGGGGACCTCGATAGGCTCCACATCCCTCACTGTATCGTAGATACGCAAGTCCTCCTCGAAGCTATTGAGCGCCATAAGGAGCTTACCCTCGTGGTTAAGCACGCCCGATGTACCATCGTAGACGATATCGCCCGAGCCACCCACCTGGTTGACAAGCACGATATTCTTACCCTCGGTAAATGCCAAGCGGCTCACCTTATCGAAGCGACGCGTTAGGATACCCTTGCCATAGCGACGAGCATTAACCGAGATGACCATATCTACCTCCTCGTCGATATCCTCCATAAAGCTGAGGTCATCACCCACGACAACCTTGAGAGCCTGACCCGCAACACGCACTGTTTGGCTGCCTATCGACGAGCCAACAAGATAACCCATCTCGCGACGTGCCGACACATGGCGCTTGCCGATATACTCAATGCCACCACGACCATCGATAAATGCAGCTGCACTTATCGCACCCTCGGCCGTGAGATATGGAGTGCCAACGATGGCAGCGATACCACGACATGATGCGGCGATCTCATCAACAGCCTCCTCGCATAGTGTTAGGAAGGTTGTCTTAGGCAACAAACCATATGCGGGTGTTCCCGATACGGCAAACTCCGCAAAGACAACAAGGTCGGCGCCCTGCGTCTTTGAACGCTTGATGGCGTCGATAATCTTCTCGGTGTTTGTCCTAATATCACCGACCGTAAAATTCAACTGAGCTAATGCTATTCTCATATCTTGTTTGTATAACTTATGTCGCTTCAATCATCAAAAAAAAGCGTTACTCTATACCTTAGGTATAGTAATAACGCGACAAAGGTAGTAAAAATTTATGAATAACTACCCATTGGTAGTCAAATCTACGCAACTTTTTCTTAGAACGCCTCACTAAGCCCCAAAATAAAGGCTGGTCCATCGCATCCGAAGGCGACATCGAAGCGTATGGTGAGCTGTTCATAGCTATATCTGAGACCTGCACCATAGGTGGGCAACACGCTCTGCCAGTTGATGTTATCCCCTTGCGAAAGGATCACACCAGCACCTCCCCATGCCACCACGCCGATGCCATTCCAGATGTGCTGACGCAGCTCCACCTGTGCCGAGGCGAGGTAGTCGCCACGAAAGCGTCCCGAGTAGTAGCCACGCACACGGCTATCGCTACCCATCTTGGGGGACAACAGCCATGGGGTGCCGGGCGTTGACGTCTCGCCATAGATGTCGAGCGCCATTAAACCGCCACGCCACAGCGGCTGATAGTAGTCGACCACGGCGCGCAGCTGAAGGATATCTCTGTCGATATTGCTCAATAGCTCAGGGCGATAGAGAGCCTCAATCATGGCATAGACGCCCCTCACGCCGCCGCTATATCTACCACGCTCATAGGCAGGTTGTTTACGAGAGTCGTAGGCGAGCGACACGCCTATACCCGCAGTCGATACGCGATGTTGCTCAGAGCGCAAAATCTCCGCTGCACCATCATCGAGATTAACCACCTCGACATAGCGATAATCGGCATATGCGCCCACGATAAAACCCTTCACCGAAAAGAGATATTTCAACCATGCTGAGTACTCCTTTTCGGTATATTTGTGGTATGTCGAGCCACACGCCGAGGCGTACTCCACGCCCCATATTCTGCTCGGCTCGGAGCCCACGTTTATGCCATAAAGTAGGCGCTGCGACCCTCCCTTACCCAAGAGATTCACACCCTCAACGCCCACGGTATAATACCCAGATATAGAGACACTTCCAAGGAGGGATATGTCACATATTTTTTGCCCTGCGCCACCCGCTTGCGACTCCACAGATCGATACTTGCTATAGCCCACAGAGGCGCCCAACAGAAGGCTCGTCTCTGCCGTATAGGCGGGGGCAATCATATAGGATATGTAGCCATCGCGCCCCACGGGGATGGGGGCTAAAAACGAGAGACCAGAGCACCCACCACACGACGTGGTGTTGCTCTGGTCAATAGGTGTATAACGATAGTCGTACTCGGTGCCATCGATAACCACACTCTCCCTCTCCTGCGCGAAGATGTCACCCGCACAAAGAAGGAGCAGTACGGCTGTAAGCACCCTATTCATAGAGATGCTCTACTACTTACGACCTGTTAGCTGAAGACCCACTGCAATAAACTTCTGCTGCTCCTCGCTTGACATCTCGCCCTTGTGGATGTAGACGAGCTGACCCTCCTTGTCGACGAGCATGATCACGAAGCAGTCGTTGCAATCACCAAGACGCCAAGCACTTGACAACCAGTGGTCTGGGTCGCAGATGATGGTCGCACCATTACGCGCTGTACGAGCATCAGCAATCTGACGTACGACGTTGCTTGGATAGCCTGTATCCTTAAGATTTACGATACCAAAGCCCTCGATCTCAGGACCTGCAAGGGTACCCTCCTTCTCAATCTTTGTGATAAACTCATGGTTCTGCTTAGGCACATCTGGATCCACGTAGAAGATCATAAGATTCTTCTCACCCCACCATGGAATACGAGCCTTAGCACCATCCAACGACTGTAGCTCAACATTACGCACTGGACGTGGAAGACGCTGAGCATCAGCATTTACTGCAAACATAAGCATTGCAACAGCAACAAGCAAAAGTCTCTTTAGTTTCATAGTATAATTGTTTAATTGTCTATCTTGGATTTAATATTTGTCGCAAAGATAGAAAAATTTGTTAATCAATGAGTTTTTATTGTAAAAAAAAGAGCCATACATATAATACAATCAACCAAACAGCCAATTTTCATAATTAATACTATTACGATATTTGTAAAAAGGTTTTATCTTTGCGGTAAAGAATAACTGTTTACGACTATGAAACAACGCATACTTTTTGTCTGTTTGGGTAATATCTGCCGCTCGCCTGCTGCCGAGGCGATGCTACAAATGTTTGTTGACCGCGAGGGTCTGAGCGACAGCGTTGTGGTGGACTCCGCAGGAACATATGGCGGTCATGCCGGCGAGCGCTCCGATGCACGTATGCGCCGCGCAGCAGCGGCTCGTGGTATCGAGATGACACACCGTGCACGCCAAGTTAAGGAGGTCGACTTCGAGCGTTTCGACCGCATCATCGCGATGGACGACAACAACTATGAGGCGCTTTTCCGCCTCGCGCCCGACCGCGACGCACAGAACAAAATTTTCCGATTTAGCGAATACCTACGTCACCATAAAGATTGGAGCTATATCCCCGATCCATACTACGAGGGACACGAGGGCTTCGAGCTTGTATTAGACCTTCTGGAGGATGGCTGCGCCACGCTGCTCGAAGAGCTAAGAGGCAATGAGTAGTGAGTAAAGAGTAATTAGTAATGGTTTTGCTCCGGTGGAGCAATTGGGATGGGTATTATGGGTAGCTAAGGGTGAGTGTAGCGAAGAGTAGTGAAGGGAAGAATTATTAAAATCACTAAATTCCTTAAGCCCACTAATTTCCTTAACGTCCCTAATCACAACACAATTTCTTGATAGAAGGTTGCAGATGTGGTCTTGACATGAAAAAGCCCTGGATGGATAGTACTTTGACGTACATTCCATTCAGGGCTTTGATTGAAAGGCCGCAGATGCTGCCTTATCTCAAGAAATTACGCCCACTTAACAAGCGCAAAATCCATACGATGCTCAAGCTTTGCATTCACTGGGAATACACGCAATGCCACATCGAAGGTACCTGTGTGCTCAGGTGCGTAGTCCAAAGCAAGAGTTACGCGACCCTCCTCGCTTGAGACGATGTCGAGGCGGCGTGTCTCAACAACATTTGCTGCCTGACCAGCCTCAATCTGTGTAGCCACAACGAGCTCTGCACCGATATCCTCCTTATTCAAGCCTGCAAGGTCGAGGGTAATCTCGAAGCGATACTTCTTACCTACGTACATTGCCTCAGAGTCGATCTCGGCACGCTTAACGTCGAGGATTGCGACATTATCCCATGCAGCAGATACCTTACGCTTCCAAGCGGCGATCTCACGAGCCATCATATAGTTGTTTGCAAGAACGAGCTTCTTACGATCAGCGAGCTTATTGTAGAAGCGCTCCTCGTAATCGATGAGCTGACGGTTCATTGTGAAGTTAGATGCGATGTCGGCAACACACTTCTTAACAGCGTTAACCCAGCGGTGTGGCACGCCATCCTCAGCGCGGTCGTAGTACAATGGTACGATCTGCTCCTCGATAGTGTTGTAGATCATCTCGGCATCGAGCTCATCCTGGAAGCGCTGGTCGGCGTATGTACGCTCCATAGGCAACATCCAGCCTGCGCCCTCCTTGTAGCCCTCAACCCACCAGCCGTCGAGTACTGAGAACTGCATAACACCGTTCATCACACACTTCTCGCCTGATGTACCTGATGCCTCCAAAGGACGTGTTGGAGTGTTCAACCATACGTCAACACCCTGAACCATGCGGCGTGCAAGCTCCATGTCGTAGTCCTGCAAGAATACGACCTTCCCTACGAACTCTGGCATTGCCGATACCTCAACGATACGCTTGATGAGGTCCTGACCTGGCTTATCGTTAGGGTGGGCCTTACCAGCGAAGATGAACTGCACAGGGCGCTCCTTATTATTTACGAGAGCCGAGAGACGCTCGAGGTTGGTGAAGAGCAAGTATGCACGCTTATATGTAGCGAAGCGACGTGCGAAACCGATGGTCAACACATCTGGCTTAATGCTATCGACAACCTGAACCATCTGACGTGGCGACTGAAGACGTACCTGTGTAGGATCGCTATAGCGCTTGCGGATGGTCTTGATAAGGCGCTCCTTGAGGAACATACGCTCGTTCCAAAGCTCCGTATCGTTGATCTTGTGTACGTTCTGCCACTCAGGGATATTATATGTGTGGCCTGTGAAGGCGTCACCGAAGTACTTAGCATAGAGGCGACGGAGGTTCGATGCCACCCATGTTGGGAAGTGAACACCATTTGTCACGTAGCCAATGTGAAGCTCATTCTTGAAGTAGCCTGGCCACATGTTACCGAGGATCTCCTTCGATACCTCACCGTGCAACCATGACACGCCGTTCACCTCCTGTGAGAGGTTACATGCGAGCACCGACATCGAGAACTTCTCGTTAGGGTCGCTTGGGTTTGTCTTACCGAGGTTGATGAACTGATCCCAGGTGATGCCAAGGACGTCAGGATAGTGTGACATATACTGACGAATCATTGACTCAGGGAAGGCGTCGTGACCTGCTGGCACTGGTGTATGTGTTGTGAAGAGCGATGATGAGCGAACAACCTCCAAAGCCTCAGAGAACGACAAGCGCTTCTTAGAGATGAGGTTGCGGATACGCTCAACGTTGATAAACGCTGCGTGACCCTCGTTGCAGTGGTATACCTCCTGCTTGATGCCCATCTTCACGAGGGCACGGATACCACCTACGCCGAGCAAGATCTCCTGCTTGAGACGGTTCTCCCAGTCGCCACCATAGAGGTAGTATGTAATCTGACGATCCTCCTCGAGGTTTGCCTCGTAGTCGGCATCGAGCAAGAAGAGGTCTGTACGACCTACCTGGCACTTCCAAACGCGTGCAGAGAGCGTACGACCAGGCATTGCCACCTGAACAGTCACCCAGTTGCCGAACTCATCACGCACAGGCATGATAGGGAGCTTGAAGAAGTTCTGAGCCTCGTATGTAGCCTCCTGAGCACCCTGAGCCGAGAGACGCTGTGTGAAGTAGCCGTAGCGGTACAAGAGACCTACAGCCACCATGCCAACGTTTCTATCTGATGCCTCCTTGAGGTAGTCACCAGCCAAGATACCAAGACCACCAGAGTATATCTTCAATGATGAGTGCAAACCGTACTCCATTGAGAAGTAAGCCACCTTAGCGTGCTCAGGTGCTGGCTTCTCTGCCATGTAGTCGGTGAACTCCTTATATACTGCGTCCATGCGCTTGAGGAAATCCTTATCTGCGCAGAGCTCCTCGCAACGTGCTGCTGAGAGCTTGTCGAGCAATGCGATAGGGTTGCGATCTACCTTTACCCACAACTCCTCGTCTACTGACTCGAAGAGGTCGCGAGCGCTAACAGTCCAGCACCACCACAAGTTGCGTGACAGCTCCTCGAGTGGCTTAAGACGCTCTGGAATACCCTTCTCGACCATGAGACGGTGCCATGATGGGCGGTTAGAGGTGAGCTGCTGACGCACGAAGTTGATCTGCTCGCCACGGCTACCACCATCGATAAGCACGCGGTTAGTGCGAGATACAGAGTTGTCGAGAGCCTCCTCGTATGCCAAGCGGTACTCCTTGAAGAGCTTCTTCCACAATGCTGTAGATGACATCTCCTGTGCTGAGCGGCGTGCTGCCTCATACTTCTCAGCGCTCATGTCGATATACTTGCGTACCACGTCGGTAATCTGAAGAACCACCTCGCGCTCGTTATAGTCGTCGCGACGTACGATGTCTACGCCCTCGTGCTCTGAGTGCTTAGCCACCCACATGCCGAAGCCTGCGAGTGTTGTTGTCACAGTAGGCACGCCGTAAGCTACTGACTCGAGTGGAGTGTAGCCCCATGGCTCGTAGTATGATGCAAATACGGTGAGGTCTACGCCTGCGAGAACATCGTAGTATGGCATGTTGAAGATGCCGTCGTTGCCATTGAGGTATGTAGGCACGAAGAGAACCTTAACGCGTGAAGCTGTTGTTGAGAGGATGCTACCCTCAACAGAGCGGCATACCTGATCCCACGCCTCTGCCTCGAGGTTGTGCGTGAGGTAGCGCTTCTGTGCTGGGTCGATAGCAGCATTGCCATCAGCGAGGTGCTGAGCAAGGTCGATGCGAGCACCTGCTGTAGCTGCAGGAACAGCTACAAGAGCGATAACGTCGCGCTCCATGTTGCTTGCAGCCAACTGCTTCATCGACTCCAAGAATACGTCGATACCCTTGTTACGATACTCGTAGCGACCGCTTGTAGCCACGATGAGTGGATCGTTCTCGAACTTATGACCCCATGTTGCAGTAGCCACCTCGATGATGCGCTGGCGTGATGCAGCACGCACCTCAGCGAGGCGCTCAGCAGCAGGCACGAAGCCATTCTCAAAGCCGTTAGGGGTGATGCGTGTCACCTCACGACCGAGCAAGTACTTACACTCGTTAGCTGTAATGTCGCTAACTGTGAGGAATGCATCTGCATATGTTGCTGCCGACTTCTCCAAAGAGTGCTTTGCCATCACGTTGAACTGACGAGCGAGGTCGTCGGCATTGAACTTGTGGAGGTCGTTATAGAGAGGTAGGCGGTTGCCAGCGATGCAACGACCCATTACTGTTGCGTGTGTTGAGAATACGG
The DNA here is from genome assembly GCA_045652985.1 of Alistipes sp. Taxonomy (GTDB): domain Bacteria; phylum Bacteroidota; class Bacteroidia; order Bacteroidales; family Rikenellaceae; genus Alistipes. Next base: position 40,214 of record JAZOLM010000067.1, read on the forward strand.
TTGCTACGTATGGGGCGTTGTCGCGCAAGTAGAGCGAGCCAGCAGCAGCCATCCACTCGTGGAAGTGAGCTACGACCTTAGCAACTGGAGTTGCCATGCTCTTTGTGAACTCTGCGATAACAACACCTGCAGCGTGACCAAACAATACAGGCTCGATGTAGTCCCACTGACCCGACAACGAGTCAACCTTGTATGAATCCCACAAGTGCTTTAGGATATCGTCCTTCTGGTTGAAGAACGACTTAAAGTCGATAAGGATTGCGATTGGGTTGCCATCGATCATCCAGCGACCGATGCGCACACGAACACCCTTTGCATAGAGCGTCTCGCGCAATGCCGCAAATAGTGTGGCATCCTCCATAAACTCAGGCTTTGCAGCATCCTGCGAAAAATCTGGACCGATGGTGATATACTTATCACCCAAGAGCTGCATTACAGTTGGTGCCTTAGAGGCGATGACAGTGTGAATGCCACCCACCTTGTTGCACACCTCCCAGCTCACCTCAAATAGGTAGTCGGGAGTCAAATTAACATTACTCATATCCGTTATTTTATTACAAAATTTTTTCTCCTTCGTAGCAATATCATCTACAAGATGACGCTTGTTCGCAACTTGTTGTGTTACAAACAGAGAATAGTTAGTCAGAGTGCAAAGGTAATACAAATATTTAATAAGGCGAAAATATTTTAATTTTTTTTAATAAATCGCCCTCCTGGAGTTGCTGAACGGCTGTTTTTGGGGAGTGAATGGGAGGAAAAAAGGAGTGAATAAAGGGTAAAGAGTAATGAGAAATTAGTAATTAGTAATTAGTAATGCTTCGCTCCTTTGGAGCGATTGGGAGAGGGGGTAAAAAGGGTACAAGGGGTATTAGGGGTATTAGGGGCTGGCTAACAAGAAACTATCGAAAAAAACTCCCCTTAGACCCCTTAAACCCCTCAGACCCCTCCCTAATCGCTCCGCAGGAGCGAAACATTACTAATTACTAATTACTCTCTACTAATTACCCCCATTGCTCCATAGGAGCAACATTATTACTAATTACTCTTTACTAATTACTAATTTTTTCTTATCTTTGCCGCCGCAATGCAGAAGAGAGTACGACACATATTTGCCGCACTACAACTACTTGTCATCTTTTTCTGGCTTGGTGGTACCACCCTATTTATCCACAAGCATGACATCGATGGCAAGGGTATCGTACACTCACACCCCTATGCCGGCGACGCCGACGGCCATGGGCATAGCGCCAACAACATCTTGCTAATAAACAAATTAGCAAATCTCGATTTCACAGTTGACGACAACGCCATCAGTGAGTGTATCCTCATTGCAAAGCATATAGATGAGGCGACAGATATCGTCGAGCCTATCCAATCTGTCGACCTACGCTTCATATCGTTGCGTGCACCACCCGCAGTGGCATAACAGATCCAATCACAAACAGAGATTAACGCGTTTTTCAGGAGGCTATTATTCGCAATATCCCCCCGAAAAATATGCGTGTTATTAACCACTACTATTAAAGACGCAACACACAAACAATGAAGCAATTAAAAACAACTATTATAGCACTACTATCGACCATCTCTCTCGCCTCGGCAGCCACCTATAATAATAACGCATACACGCGCGAGGTGGAGACTGAGGTTGCCGATCAGAAGCCTCGCGAGAAGGCTACCGACGCCAACATCTTTGGTCATATCATCGACGCCACAACAGGCGAGCATATCCCCTATGCTACCGTAGCCATCATGAACACCACATTTGGCTGCGCGGCAGATGCTACGGGACACTACAATATAAACAATATCCCCGAGGGCGAGCACACCGTGATTGTATCGGCCATCGGCTATAATACCTTGGAGCACAAATATATAGCAACAAAGGGAGTATCCACCGAGCTAAACTTCACACTTACCGAGTCTTCGACGATGGTTGACGAGGTGGTGGTGTCAGCAACGCGCAACCAGACAAACCGCCGCGAGACAGCCACCGTGGTAAACGTCGCCTCAACAAAGCTCTTCGAGGGCACGGCATCTGCCAACCTCTCGGAGGCGATGAACTTCCAGTCGGGACTACGTGTGGAGAACACCTGCGGCAACTGCGGCGCACCACAGCTACGCATCAACGGCCTCGAGGGTCAGTACTCGCAGATATTGCTCGACAGTCGCCCTATATTCTCTTCGCTCGCAGGCGTCTATGGTCTTGATCTTATGCCTGTTGCGATGGTTGAGCGTGTGGAGGTCATCCGCGGTGGTGGCTCGGCACTCTATGGCTCAAGTGCCATCGGCGGCGTGGTAAACATCATCACCAAGGACCCACTACGCAACACCCTCTCGCTATCGAATACAACTAACTTTATGGAGGACGGCACGCCCGACATCAACACCTCGCTTGGTGGTGCATTCGTGTCGGACGACTACAAGATGGGCGCCTACGTCTTTGGTCAGGTTAAGGATCGCGGTGCCTACGACCGTAACGACGACGGCTTCTCGGATGCGACGAAGCTTCGCTCACGTACCTTGGGCTTCCGCGCCTACTATAAGACATCGGCAAAGTCGCGCCTAACGGCTGAGTATCACCATATTCACGACTTCCGCCGCGGTGGCGACAACCTCAAGGAGGCACCTCACATGGCGATGATATGCGAGCAGATTGACCATAGCATCAATGGCGGCGGTCTGCAGTTCGATCTCTTCCCATCAATCCGCCACCACCTCAACGTATATGCCTCGGCGCAGGGCATCGATCGCTCGACATACTTCGGCACCGACATGAACCCAAATGCCTATGGCTCAACGACTGACCTCACGGCGGTGGCTGGTGCGCAGTATACCTACAACTACAAGGCGGGACTCCCCGCCGAGCTCACCGTGGGTGGCGAGTACAACTACAACTCACTTCACGACATCTACAACGGCACAGGTCGTGAGCTTAACCAGCACACCTCGATATTTGGTATCTACGCGCAGAACGAGTGGAAGAGCGAGAAGGTGAATGTCATCATCGGCTTCCGCCTCGACAAGCACAACATGATGGAGCGCCCCACCTTTGCGCCACGTGCCAATGTGCGTTATAGCCCTATCGAGAACCTCGGTCTTCGCCTCAGCTACTCGAGTGGCTACCGCGCGCCACAGGCCTACAACGAGGATTTGCATATCGACGCGCTCAACAACTCGGTATCAATCATCGAGATAGACCCCAACCTACGCCCCGAGTACTCACATTCGCTCAGCGCCTCGGCAGACTACTACCACACCTTTGGTCGTCTGCAGGCAAACCTTCTTGTCGAGGGTTTCTACACCATCCTTGACGATGTCTTTGCCCTCAAGCAGGACTTTATCGCAATCGGTTTCGATGGTAATGCATATATTCACAAGACCCGCTACAACGCCTCTGGCGCTCATGTTGGAGGTATCACCGCAGAGCTCAAGCTCGGCATACCAAGCATCTTCGACGTGCAGCTCGGCTACACCTATCAGCAGAGCCGCTACGTTGAGCCTGAGCAGTGGAGCGAGGATGTAGTGGCTCAGCGCCGCATGTTCCGCTCGCCCGACCACTATGGCTACCTCAGTTCAAACTTCTATATCACCAAGCAGCTAAATGCCTCACTCTTTGGCACCTTCACAGGTCCTATGCTTGTGCAGCACGCCGCACACACAACCATCGATGGCATTGAGATCGGTGACTCGGAGCGTATGACAGAGTCGTTCTGGGACTTCGGCATCAAGGCGGCATATACATTCCACCTCTCGGAGATTATCAACTTGGAGGTTAGTGCCGGCGTGAAGAATATCTTCGATGCCTACCAGCGCGATATCGACATGGGAGCTGGTCGTGACTCGACATATATCTATGGTCCAGCACTTCCACGCACCTACTTCTTCGGTGTGAAGCTATATCTATAAGGAGCATAAAACAACAATATGGGAAAGCAAGCAATAATCATTGGTGCGACATCGGGCATTGGGCAGGCTGTCGCCATGCGCCTCTTGGACGAGGGGTGGAGAGTCGCCATTGCAGGACGCCGCGCAGAGCGTCTCGAGGCGCTGCAGCAGCGCTATGGCGCTGATAGAGTTGTATTTCGCGCTATGGACGTTACCAAGGAGTCGGCCACAGATGCTCTCGATGAGCTGCTACGCGAGGTGACAACACCCGACGTTCTGCTTTATGCCGCGGGCATAGGTCGTCAGAACCCCGACCTCGAGGAGGGAATGGAGCTACGCACCGTGAAGACTAACTGCGAGGGTATGGTACGCATCGTCGACCACTTCATAAACTATGTTAAGCGCACGCCACACTACACTGCAAAGAGGCGAGCGCATATTGCCGTCATCACCTCGGTGGCGGGCACCATGGGCATGGGACAAGCACCAGCCTACTCGGCAACAAAGAGTATGCAGAGTGCCTATCTGGTCGCCCTCGCACAGCTCAGCCGCATGCAACACCTGCCCATCACCGTGAGCGACATACGCCCCGGCTTTGTGGCAACCGAGATACTAAACCCCGAGAAGCACTACCCTATGCTGATGAGCGCCGAGACCGCAGCGCGATATATCGTACGCTCGTTCAGGCGCCGTAGCCGCATTGTCATCTTCGACTGGCACTACAAGCTTCTTGTCGGCTTCTGGCGACTCATCCCCCGCTGCATCTGGGAGCGCATGACGATGGTCAAGAACTGATAAATAGCACCTTATTAACACAAAATAGGGCTGTCGAATTCCGACAGCCCTATACTATTTGGTTGCTTCTATTACTTCTTGAAGTAGCGGTTATAGAGACCCTCAAAGCCCTTGCCGTGGCGAGCCTCATCCTTAGCCATCTCGTGAACTGTGTCGTGGATAGCGTCGTAGTTGTTCTGCTTTGCGAGTGCTGCAATACGCATCTTGTCTGCGCAAGCACCGCTCTCAGCATTCATACGCTTCTCGAGGTTGGTCTTGGTATCCCATACGCAGTCGCCCAAGAGCTCAGCGAACTTAGAAGCGTGCTCTGCCTCCTCGAAAGCGTAGCGCTTGAAGGCCTCAGCGATCTCAGGATAGCCCTCGCGGTCTGCCTGGCGGCTCATTGCAAGGTACATACCTACCTCAGTGCACTCGCCCATGAAGTGGTTGTTCAAGCCCTCGAGGATCTCAGGGTGGTCAACCTTACCGTCGCCAATCTTGTGCTCAGTTACGAACTCAAGAGCCTTGCCCTCCTCCTGCATCTCGTTGAACTTATCCTTGCCTACCTTGCACAATGGGCACTGATCTGGAGCCTCGTTACCCTCGTGAATATATCCACATACTGAACAGATGAATTTCTTTGCCATAATCGTAAAAGTTTTTATTAGGTTTATAATTTAGTTTTTAGGTCTTTATTGGTCGATTATATTTAGTAGTCTACTTCTCCTCTACCTCCTCGAAGTACTCTGAGCCGAGCTTGCATAGTGGGCAGATCTCTGGAGCAGTGTCACCCTCATGAACATAATCGCATACTGTACATATAAATTTCTTTGCCATAATCTTATCGTTTTTAAGTGTTATTCTTTATATTTGTTTTTATTCGTTTTATCTTTGTTTCTGGTGCAAATATAAGGGCTTTTTTTTAATCTGCAATAGATTTTCCTTAACGATTTCTTATGATGCTATAAGGCAAGTTTATATGCACTGATTATCAGACTATTTCTTCTTCGCGCCGATGGCAAGGATAACGCCCAATGCAACGCCCAAAAGTGCTGCGAAGAGCACACGGTACTCGCCAGGGAGCATAAAGGTGATGGTGTGCGCAGGGTACCAGAAGAGCGGAATGGTCTTCTTGAAGATGAAGCTCCACTGGCGATCCCAATTGAGGTTGACGATATGGCGGCGCATAGGTATTGGTGTTATGAGCGCCTTGAGCGAGCCACCATGCTCGGCGATATGCGTATCGGTAATCTTGTGGAAGGTCATGAAGACGGGGGCAAAGAAGGTGTTCATCATCACCGATATAGACAATGCCACGACAAACTTACCGAAGGTGACGCCCTCGGCAGCGAACTCCGCAACGAGGCTCTCGCCACCCATCTTAGCGATGAAGCCAGGGATACCTATAGAGAATACGGTCATCGCCATAGAGATGACCACGCCGAGCAAGCCCCACACCACCATGCGAGGGAGAGCACCGAAAGCTGGCGCTGTGTAGCTACCTGTTGAGATACGGCAGCCAAGCATCTCGCCGAGGGTGGCAAGGATGCCGAACTTTAGGAATGCCATGATCATCGGATGTGTGGTATTAAAATCTTTATACCAGTCATAGAGGCCATCGCTAAAGACAAAGGGAAGGAAGATGGCGAGCATCACGCCGGCGAAGTATAAGTCTGAACGTTTCATTCTTAAATGGTTTGGTTAATAATTATGAATACAAATATACGAAAAACTATTTATATATCGCTCATATCGTCGAAATTTTACTACCTTTGCCACGGCATATGCGCTCTATCGCTGCCACACTCGGTGTGGGGGAGGAAAGTCCGAGCAACATAGAGCACCACGCAAGTTAACGGCTTGATACTCGAGAGGGTATAGTAACGTAGAAGAAAATAACCGCCCGCAAGGGTAAGGGTGAGAAGGCGGGGTAAGAGCCCACCGCGAGGGTAGCAATACTCCTCGGCAGTGCGTCTCGTGGGTTGCAAGACCATGTATACCGACAATTAAGGGTTGCTCGTCCGATGTCGGGGGGTAGGTTGCTAGAGGCGGCAAGTGATTGTCGTCCAAGATAAATGATAGGGGCGTCGCTTCGGCGACGAACAGAACTCGGCTTATAGCGTATGCAAACTTAAAGGGAGTGTCCTCAGTGGACACTCCCTTTATCGTATTGGGCACACTACCGATATTACATCTGTGTGCTATCGTACATCTCAAGAGTTGAGCAAGTGTAAGTACCCTGAATCTTGTGGCCGTTATCGTCCATACAGTCATAAGTAACAACATACTTGCCGTCAACCTCGCTGATGGTGATAGTACCGTCGGTAAGTGGCGCTATGTCATCTGAGCCGAATGTATCATCAACACATACGAAGTACCAAGAGTACAAGAAGCTATCATTGTAGTCACCTGCGATGAAGGTATTCTTAGCCACCTGAGTGTCATCAGCTGCGCAGGTGTAGGTACCAAAGATGTTGTTAATATTGAACTCATTGCTGCTTGTCACAAGGTCGATAGAGAAGTAGTCGCCATTGACCTTAGCACCTGGAAGCACCATGCTTACAACCCAGTTAGCGGCACCAATACCATAGTAGTCACCATAGTAGTTAACACGCAAGATACCATTTTCGTGGTTGAATGTGTAGTCCTCAGTGAGTGTTGAGTAGTAGTCAGGCTCTGGGACAGGGATGTAGCCGAGTTCCAAAGAACCCTCATATACTACGCGGTGTACCTTACCATCAGCAAGTTTCAAGATAGCCTCGAACTTATTCTCAGTGATTACGATAACACCATCCTTAATCTTTGTCTCCTGGAATTGGCCGCTCTGGAATGTCTCCAAACGTACGCTATATGCGTCACCAAAGGTGTTACCCACGCCATTGTTGTACTGATCATAGATATAGAGACCCTCAGGAAGTACTGGAGCACTTGCATCGGTAGGAGTCTTAGCGTAGATATCAAAACGATAGTATGTATCAACGTAGAGGTCACTCCAACCTGTAGTACCATTCTTCGAGAGGATTGCGAAGTAGTTAGGATCTACAGAGTAAGCTGTGCCATAGTACTCGCCATTGAGTGCAGTAGCAACAAACTCCACATCTACAGCCATACCTGCTGCCTGGTTAACCTCAACAGTGAAGTTCTGCTTGCCATAGCTAACAGTGATGTTTGCCTTACGAGTCTCGGTAGTGTTGTTGAAGTCTACGTCGAAGGTGATTTTCTCGGCAATAACGAAGTTGTTAACCCATGTCTGGTCAGCAGCAACTGTAGGCACCTCACCCCCCTGGGCGTTCTCAAACTTGTAGATGATAGAGCCTGAGCCACCATAGTATGCCACCTCAACTGGTACGGTAGATACGATGAGCGATGCCTGGGTCTGTGGCTCATCCTTACCGTCATTGTTAGTAGTCTCACATGCTGCCAAAGCAAATAGCGAGACTGCAAGGAAAAGGAAAAATTTTTTCATCTTAATTAATTATTTAATGTTAATATGTTATCTCCAGGTACTATAGGTACATTCACCTTGCAAAGTTAATAAAAATTTACGATATACACACAGGTTTAAGGAAATTAAGGAGATTAAGGAATTTAAGGATATAAAAGTTTTCTCACTAATTTCCCTAACTTCCTTAGATCGCGACAACAGCACCAAGTCCCCCTTTGTCAAAGGGGGATTTAGAGGGAATGTAAATATTTGTGGCACCGCCACTATATTAAAAGCAAAGCACCTACCTCAAGGAGAGGTAAGTGCTTGCCTAAAAGTATTAACGCTTATGAAGCATTACTTGCCCATATAGCTTTTAATATATTATACTCTAAGGTATAACTTGATAATTAATGAAATCGATAGCCTATTTTAATATATCCTGTATTAGCAATACCTTCTTTATATAAACCACTATAGCCAATACCAAAATTAAATCTCTTAATATCAAGTCCTAGACCGAATTGGAACATATTGCCGACTTTGACATAATTACGTAAGTCCATTGATGCAAAAAAGAGACCATTCATATATTCAAAATAAATTTGTCCTCTAGTTCCATTTGCAAAATACCATTTTAGATTCAAACCCACAGGAAAATACCCTTCATCACTTTTATATTGAATACCATCTTCTTTGTATCTGGTAAATATTGCACTATAGCCTGTAGTCATACCAACGTATAAGGCATCTGCTATTCTTGCACCAGCACTGATTTCCAATGTTGGACCTCCCGCATTTTCGCGAAAAATGGAGCCAACGCCAATATGACCTTGAAATTTCACAATATCATAAGCTGGGGGATCCTGCGCTTTTACCACGTTTAATGATAGAAAAAACAAAATGGCAACTAATAACTTTTTCATTATTTATTTTATATTCTCCGCCTCACCTCCTACGACGGGTTAGTATAAAAAAGAAAGTGTGGAGATGTTCGTTTATCTGGAAATAGGCATTTGGCGTGGCCTCGACGGAAATAAACAATACTCCACACCTGTACAGTATGGAGTAGGCACAGAACGTGCCGACATAGCATACCAATACAAGTGATGCAAGCATTCGTTATCCTTTCGTCTAAAATCGCCAAATTTCATTTCCGAGGATTAGCGAAACACTTTCACTAATAAATATGTCTGCAATCCGAGAACTGCACTACAAATTTAGGAAATTATTTCGGAACGAGCAAAAATAATAGTGAATTTAGGGAGAATAGAGAGTTTTGGGAGATTAAGGAGGATTATATTCACTAATTTCTCTAAATTCCTTAAATTCCCTAAATAATTATTACCTTTGTAAAAAAGGAAACCTATGAATGACACAACTCTAATCAAACCGCAAGGAGACCATCGAAATCTAATATGTTATCGTAAAGCCGAACTAATATACGATATAACCTACCATTTTGCGAATTTGGCTTTTGCGCGTGGTGATCGCACAATAGACCAGATGGTTCAGGCTGCGCGGTCTGGAAAGCAAAATATCATTGAGGGCAATGCAGATGCAGAAACCTCAACCGAGATGGGTATCAAACTTATCAATGTGGCTAAGGCGAGTTTTAAGGAACTGCTGGCGGATTATGAGGACTATCTGCGTGTGAATGGTTATGAACTGTGGCGTGAAGACTCCGATAAGTTTATTGCGATGCGCAAACTTGGCGTTGAAGGTAGTAGCCAATCCATTTTAGATATTGCCAAATCACGCCCTCTTGATACGGTAGCCAATATGGCAATCATCCTACTCAAACAGGAGGATTATCTGCTGCACAAATTACTCACATCACTCTCCGAGCAATTTCTCGATGAGGGTGGTTTTAAAGAGAAAATGCACCGTATGCGTGTAGAAAGAAGGGGAATATAGAGAGGATAGGGAGTTTAGGGAATTTAAGGAGTTTAGCGACGATTCCTTAAATTCTCTTTGATGCCGAAAGCAACAAAGGCTTCCCTCGGGAAGCCTTTGTGATTATATGAAGAAATCGTTTACTTCTTCATATAGCCCTTAATATAGTGGTGGTGCGAGCCGTAGCGGTTGAAGGCTGCCTCGTCCAGGGCCTCCTGTGCTGAGGGGTGTGCAACAGAGATGATGAGGCGGGCGCGCTCCTGCAAGCTCTTGCCGTACAAGTCAACAGCACCATTCTCCGTTACGAACCAGTGGATGTGGTTACGGGGGGTAACAACGCCCGAACCCTCGGTCAATACGTCCGAAATCTTCGATACACCCTTGTTCGTGATTGAGGGCATAGCGATGATAGCCTTACCACCCTTAGAGAGCGATGCACCGTAGATGAAGTCTACCTGACCACCTACGCCCGAGTAGAACTTGCGACCCAAAGAGTCGGCACATACCTGACCGGTGATATCAACCTGCAATGCCGAGTTGATGGCGGTAACCTTATCGTTCTTGGCGATAATGAAGGGGTCGTTGGTGTAGCCTACGTCCATCATAAGTACGCCGGGGTTGTCGTCGATGAAGTCGTAGACCTTCTGCGAACCCATGAGGAAGGTAGATACCATCTTACCCTTATCGATATTCTTCAAAGCACCGTTGATTACGCCCTTCTCAACGAGGGGAAGAACGCCATCGGCGAACATCTCGGTATGAACACCGAGGTTCTTGTGGCCTCGGAGCTCTGCGAGTACGGCGTTAGGAATAGCACCGATACCCATCTGCAAAGTTGCACCATCCTCGATAAGGCCGGCACAGAGGTTACCAATCTTAGTCTCAACCTCGTTAGGAGTGGTAAAGTGAGCCTCCTCCAAGGGCTGGTCGTCCTCTACGAAGAAGTCAATCTTCGAGCTGTGAATCAT